>CAWENP010000004.1:105000-206761 GCA_963810495.1 uncultured delta proteobacterium | reverse complement strand
GCCCTCCAGCAAGGCGCGCATTTTTTTTTCACGGCGCGCTCCAGATGATCTTACCCTTCTCGTCGTTGAGGGGGCCACGACGGGGCTGCCGTCGTCGGCGACCGCCAGCTCGACGCGCTGGCGCCGCGCCCCTCAAGCTCGATCATGACGGCGATGCATAGCCAGCGCCGCGTGCCGACCTCGCGCGCCCCTTCGCGTTCGTCCCTATCGCGTTTACTTGGCGTGCGTCATTCGCTGCGCTGCGGGCCATCATTATCGCGACTATGAGTATCCCGATTAGCGGCAGCGGCTCGACCGTGAACGCCGCGATGAGTATCAGCAGGAAGTCGAGCACGGGCACGAAGACCGCCAACGCGACTCCGACTCCAACCCGGCAGGGCGTAGCAGTGCCCGAGTCCGGGCCACATCCAGGACAGCAACGCGGCACCCAGCGGCGACTTCAGCGGCAAGCGCGCCGTCGCTGCCATCGCCTGCGTCACCGTCGCCACTGGTACGACGGGCGCGGCAGAGGCGACGGGCGCATCGGGCGCAATGATGTTGATGATCGGGACGCCGATGCGTGCTGCGCACGACTTGCAGAATTTGGCGTCGGCGATGTTCGCTATACCGCAATACGTACAGTAGGGCATCGTGATCTCCTTGTTGCTATTGCGCGGGCGGCTCAGTTTCCCGCCTCACCCACGATTTCGACGAGCACCGTCTTCACCTCGTCGGGCATTGCGGCTTCGTCCTGGGTCCGCCGTCAATCACGCCAGTCCCATGTCCTTGCCGTCAACGCGAAATGCGAAGGTAAGCGGCCCGCGGAGGGTTGAGGAAGCTTCGACGATGGAAGTTTCGATGAAGATCGAGTGCATTAGGATCGATTTCCTCGCCTACGATCGTCGCCAACAGCAACCAGGCGCGAGAGCGGCGTAATCTCTGGGCGCACAGTGTCGACGCAGGCCAAAACTTCGCGTGTCATCGCGAACGCCAGCCTCGTTCCCGCAGGACGCCGGCGAGGCCGTCCCAATCAACGAGGACCCGCTTGCCATCTCTGTTCATCGCGTCTGAAGTCCGTCGCGCGCAGTGATGGTCCTCGACGAAGCCCTTAGCCGCGCGATCGCCGGCTTGAGCGATCCACTCGCGAGCGATCCATCAGGAACCACTCCCTGAGACGCTCGCACGCAGCGACTTATTTCGTCATAGCACTGCGAGCACAAGCAGCGCGGCGCCGCCCAAAACGCCATTGCCTTAGTGGCGAGCTTGCCGCATTCGCACTTAGTAGTATCCGGTTACATCATAAAAACTCCCATCGTGTACCGAGCGCGCCGGGCGCGCGTTATTTCGCGCTGTCAGCATATGAAGTTCGGCCCGTTCCATTGCGTCGTGTCGTTTTTCCGTTGCGATCATTTCCGTTGCGACAACCTGCCTCGCCCACCGCCGCGACAAGCATCTCTTTTATTTAGCCTCCAGCGAGTTCGGGACCTTTTCGACGATGCACGCGGGCGGGTGCGTGAGTCGTTGAATTAGATCGCGCAGCATCAACAGCGCGCGTGCCACGGCGATCGCGCCCAACTCGACGATAAGCTTATCGGCGCCTGGCGCCGTGACGCCCGCCATGAGCCACGTGCGCACGCGCGCTCCGCGTCTGAGACGCTTTCGCCGACGTGCGCAGGCTGTAGCGAGTAACCAACATCGACGATGAAGCGATGAGCGAACAACTTCCGTGAGTCGTCGAGGCTGTCGTTGAATGAACGGATCGCGTAGGGAGCATCGCACGCAGTAACCCTTGGGCGCTCGTGCACCAGCAGCGCATCGTCTCGTCGGCCACGCCGATTACCATCACTCCACCTCGCGCAGCGCGCGCGGATGAAACGTGCGATGAACCTCGCGCAGATGGCTCTTGGACAGATGCGTATAGATTTGGGTAGTCGAGATGTCGCTATGACCCAGCATCTCCTGTATCGAGCGCAGGTCGGCGCCGCCTTCCAGCAAGTGTGTCGCGAAACAGTGGCGGAGCGTATGCGGATGAACACCATTGAGGCGCGGCTCGTTCGCGATCAGACGCTTCATGATTCGCCAGAAGCCTTGCCTGGTCATCGGGCGGCACGAGTTTCCGATGCCGGTGAAGCGACGCGGGAAAAGCGGCGCGCCGGGCTTGATCGTGCGCCCGCGTTCGCGCATGTCCGCTTCACGCGCGGCGAGATAGACGCGCAACGCCTGCATCGCCGCGTCGCCCAGGGGAATGACGCGCTCCTTATCGCCCTTCCCGCGTACGACCATGACGCGCTCCGCCAAGCTGATTGACCGGGACGCAGCGTGATTAGCTCCGATACGCGCAGGCCGCATCCGTACACCAGTTCGAGCATCGCGCGGTCGCGCTTGCCGCGAAGTATCTTGGTGTCGATCGCGTTCGAACAGCATCTCAACCTCGCGCCTGGAGAGCACGCGCGGCAGCGGACGCGGATGCGGGCGCAGCTTGACCGTGATGGCCGGGTCGCGCTCGATGATCTTCTGCTCGACCATCTCGCGCGCCAGACCGCGAATGCTCATCAGATGGCGGCGCTGGCTCGCCACCGACATCCCGCGCCGCCCCATCGCCTCCAGGTAGCCGCTGACAGTACGCTCCTGTAACGCCGAAGGCTCGACTTCATGGTCGCGACAGTGCTGCTGAAACTCGCGGAGATCGTGCGCGTATGCCTCCATCGAATTGTCGGCGAAGCCGCGCTCGACCCGCATGCGATCAAGGTAATGCTCGATCAGGGCGTCCCAAGCCGAATCCGACGGTGTACTCGGTGCGGGGCTATGATTCATCGACTTAACCTCCTCTGCGTCGTGGCGCGATCTGCCAGCGCTCTTTGGATTGCGAGTAAAGGTGCTGTCGCTAAAATCGACCGGAGTCCCATCGCGCCCTATAGCAAGTTCGGGCAAAAACAAAATTCATGCCACTAAGCTAAGGCATCGCGACGCCCTCCGCGCGTAGACAAGAAACGTGCCGCTAATTGCAGCGCGTTGGGCGCCCTCCTCGACGCTGCCCTCCTCGACGCCTGCCATCGGCGTCAGCAATGGCCCGCGCCGCCCCAAGGCGCGCCTCAGGAACGACGCGCGCTCGTGTAGCCGGCTCGGTTAGCGTGCGAGCCGGCAAGCCCCGCAACCGACGCTATACCGCGTGCAGCGGTACGCTGATCCTGTTTGCCATCGCCCAGTCTTCGAGAAATCGAGTGCACATCGCGACGCGGCCCAACCCGGCGCCCAAATCCAGGCCACACATCTCGTGGTCCGCGCGCCCGATCACGTACCCAGCCTGCGCGAGTAGGATCAACTCCTCGATGCCGACGGAGCGCATCCGGTCTACAGCGGCCATCGTGGCATCGTCGAGCTGGCCGTTTACCGGCTCGTGGTAGGCCGCGACTTGCATCAGCCGCACCGCGACTGTCGCGGGCAGCGCGGCGAAGCATTGCAGGACTATCGCGTCGAGCGGCTCGGGCAATTCGCCGATGCGGAATCGCGCCCAAAGGTCTTCGAGCGTCGCGTCGTCGAGCGCCTCGTGGTCGCCGTCGCTGTTGAGCGCGCGCACCAGCTTGAATGCCTCGGACTTGTTTGACTCTCTCATCGTCGTTACTCCCCTAGAGCCCGGTTAAAGCGGGCGAAATTGCCCGATAATTCCCTTGTCGCGATCACGATTTTGTGGCACCGCGTTGGCACCGTATCGCATAACCCATTGAAATCATTAGCTGTTTCGTCGAGAGACTGACTATTAGTCAGCGGGTAGATCCCTATCGACGCGCCATCAATCGACGCGGAATCGGCGCCAAACCGGTGCCAACCGAGTGCCAAAACCAGCCGAACGCAGCCGCACCATGATCCCGCCATCGAGTTGATAGCCATCGGCTTCATGCGGATTTCTTTGACGGTGCTGCGGGCTGGATCGGCGTGTTTCTGATCCGATGGGCTATTTGTAATCAGTAGGTTGACGGTTCAAATCCGCCCATCGGCTCCGTCAAATCTTCAACAGATTTAGATCCGGCTATGAATCGGCGGCGCGCTCAGCCGGAGGCGCTTGCGTAGCACCATCGAACATCTCAAAATATCGTTAGGCGGAGGGAGGGCGCGTCATGAAGCGTCTAATGGTGGCAGAACTTGATTCACTTCTTGTGAAACCCCTTCATGTAGCGACCCGCGAACAATAGCGGAACTGTTGGAGGTTCACGGTGCCGGAAGTTGCCCGGCCGCCTTCAAGCCCGTCTATGCGAAAGCACATCACTCCAGGGACAGTGCGGATTTACGGTCTCCCGAACACAGACAGCAACTTCGGTATTCGGGACAATGGCGAAGGTCAGATGTGGTCTGAAACCAAGAAGGTTGGTTCCATCAACTATTGGACCGGTGATGTTGTTCTGGCCAAAGAGTATATTCCGAAGGCTCGGGGGTTCCGGGACGAACTGCGAAGCTTGCTCGGACTGAAGAGTGCGGAGCCGAACGTCAGCTACGAATACGAATACGAATTCAAAGTGTCGTACTTGGACCTCCGGCCCATAAGGGAGTTGCGCTCGACGGGCTTGAGCTTGACCGGGGACTTGAGTTTGACCGGGCGCCGTCGCAAAGAATAACCGCATCAAACCCGGCCTCGCGCGGACAGCGTAAACCCTGGATGAGGTTGTCTACTGACTGTATCGTGAGAAGGGACTGAGCATGCGTTTACGACGACCGCCCCAGCACGTGAGCGGCTGCGCGCGATCTTTACGCGGACTTCGCGTTGCCGGCATATCGCGCTGTTTCCCATTGATCCAGCTCGCACTGCTGTGCGGCGGCCTCACCCTCGCGACCTGGGGATGTGGGTTTCTTTCGATGGTTTTCAACGGCGAAGATCCACAGACCCTACGGGAAACAGGGGTCTGTGATAATCTCGCCTCTGAGTTTGCCTCCGAGGTTCCGTCGCTGGTCGAGCTCCGAACCGATAAGGCGGGCACGACCCGCTATCGTGATCTAGGACTCGGCGGCACGGAAGTCGATCCGCAATGGGTTCCCGTGCCGAACCAGCATGCTGATGCCACCGGTTGGATACAGGCGGGGAATTTCGTCAAAATGGATTTTGAGCCGCCGCTCCAGCATGCACTTACGCCTGGTTCGGTGACCTATGTAGCCTACGCACCCGCCGACGCGCGCGACGCGACGGAACAGGGTCAACTTAAGGCGCTCAATTCGGCGTTTGGACCAGAGTTTGGGAGCTTCCGCTCGAATGGCCGTGTGTATCGTTACTCCGCTGTGCACCAGCTGCCGTGCCTTCCGCCCCCGCAGTAGCGAACCACGAACCTGCGATCATTGCGCAGCGCGTGACGACGCTCGATCCCCGTTGTGGGATTCCTGGTGCCTGATGCCACGCTGACAGCCAAGAGCTTGTACAAGGGCGGACGCATATCACGGACAGACGCGCGTTGAAATCTCCAAGGTCATACTGCTACAACTAACCGTTTGGACGCCGATGGACATGGGCGGGTCGAATTTGTAAATCAGTAACTTGATAGTTCAAATTCACCCATCGGCTCAAGTTACGAGATTTTTTTATTTTCGGAGCGGAGAGGTTCCCGAGCGGCCAAAGGGAGCAGACTGTAAATCTGCCGGCTTATGCCTTCGGAGGTTCGAATCCTCCCCTCTCCACCAGTGATCGCAGGGGTGTTAGCGCCTGGGTGGGCGGGAATAGCTCAGTTGGTAGAGCGCGAGCCTTCCAAGCTCGGGGTCGCGGGTTCGAATCCCGTTTCCCGCTCCATAAGCCCTATCGTGCCGCGGGCCGATGGGCTTCGGCGCGCGGGCGCGGGATGAAATTGGGCCCATGTAGCTCAGTCGGTAGAGCACTTCCTTGGTAAGGAAGAGGTCACGGGTTCGAATCCCGTCGTGGGCTTGCAGAATCTGACGGACACGCCGCATGCCACGCGAGATACAGAAGATTTGGTTCGTCCGGACTGACAAAGTTGGTCCCCAGGGGCCGAGAAGTAGAGAGGGACGATGCGAGATTTGATTGGATTGGCTTGCGATAGCTGCAAAAGACGCAACTATACGACCAGCAAGAACAAGAAGAAGCAGACCGAGAAGTTCGTGATCAAGAAGTTCTGTCCTTCCTGCCGCTCGCACACCGCCCATCGCGAGACCAAGGTCTAGAGCGGCGTCCGTTACCTGCCGAGGGGAAGCGTTCGTACATCGAATAAAGACCGGCCACGAAGCCGGATGCCGGCGGGGTATTTGGCCTTATGGCTGGCTTAGGTATGATATAAGCATGGCTTCACGGAGGGTCAGTAGCTCTAACTGGCTAGAGCATCGGACTCCAAATCCGAGGGTTGCAGGTTCGAATCCTGCCTGGCCCGCCATCACTTCATCTTATTATGAAGGCGCTTGAAATAATCGACTATTATGGATAGTCTGAAAAGTTACCTCGATCGGTCAGTCAGTTTTGTCCAAGAGGCGTGGACAGAACTCACGAAAGTCCATTTTCCTACGCCCCGGGAGACGGCACAGGCGACCTTCGTAGTGGTGATACTGACGCTGGTGATGGCGATGTGGCTGGGGCTGGCCGATTTCGCCGCGACCCGTATAGTCCGCCAGCTATTGGGCTAGGCGCAACGCTCGTTATACGTATCGCAAACGGCGCCGGCGAGCGCCCAGGCGATACGGCTTTCGCGATTCGGCCTCAGGGCGCAATCGCCCGGGGCTCGGCACTTTGAATATGGCAGACGCAGCAGCATCCACAGCGGCCAGCGCGACCGACGCCAAGAAGGCCGTCAGCCACCCGAACTGGAAGTGGTACGTGGTGCACACCTATTCCGGCTACGAGCAGAAGGCCAAGGCCGCGCTCGAGGAGCGGGTGCGCGCGATGGGGATGGAGGAGAAGATCGGCGAAGTCCTGGTGCCGGTCGAGCGCGTGCAGGAATTGGGCAAGGGTGGGCAGCGCAAGATCTCGAGCCGCAAGTTCTTCCCCGGCTACATCTTCGTCAACATGGAGTTGAACGACGAAACCTGGCACGTAATCAAGGATACGCCCAAGATTACCGGCTTCGTCGGCCATGCGACCGCACCGCCCGAAGTGCCGGAATCCGAGGTGCGCCAGATAACCGAGCAGATGCAGGAGGGCGCGCTCAGGCCCAAGCCCAAGGTGCTGTTCGAGGTAGGCGAGGCGGTCAAGGTGGTCGACGGTCCGTTCCAGGATTTCAATGGGACGGTCGAGGAAGTGCGGCCCGAGAAGGGCAAGGTTCGCGTGCTGATTTCGATCTTCGGACGCGCTACGCCGGTCGAGCTCGATTTCGTGCAGGTAGAGAAATCATAGAGAGCGCGGCCGGGGCCGGCGCCGAATGGCGGCGGCTTGAACCCGCTTCTTTCACTACGATCAGAGATTCAAGGGCGTTGAGAGAGGCTCACGGGTACTGGGACGGATATTGATTAGATGGCGAAGAAAGTCGTCGGCCAGATAAAGTTGCAGATTCCGGCGGGAGCGGCCAATCCTTCTCCTCCGGTGGGGCCCGCGCTCGGCCAGCGCGGCGTCAATATCATGGAGTTCTGCAAGGCCTTCAATGCGCAGACTCAGGCGATGCAGGGACTGGTCATCCCGGTGATTGTCACGGTCTATGCCGACCGCTCGTTCACCTTCGTGACCAAGAGCCCGCCGGCTTCCATCCTGCTGTTGCGTGCGGCCGGGGTCGAGAAAGGATCACCGATGCCGAACAAGAACAAGGTCGGCAAGGTGACGCGCAAGCAGGTCGAGGAGATCGCCAAGACCAAGGTCAAGGATTTGACCGCCGCCAGTATCGAGGCGGCGTCGCGCACGGTGGCCGGTACCGCGCGGTCTATGGGTATCGACGTAGTCGAGTAACGGGGTATCGACGCAGTCGAATAGTGGGTATCGACGTAGTTTGAATAGCGAAGCAGCCGAGTAAGGCGAGTCGGACAGGCGAGTAGGAAATAGAGAGACGCGATGGCAGGGAAGAAATACCGCGAGGCGGCCAAGCAGATCGATCCCGAGAAGCGCTATACGCTCGAGGAAGCGCTCAGGATGGTAGCCGCCAACAAGGTCGCGAAGTTCGACGAGACGGTCGAACTCGCGGTGCGGCTCAACGTCGATCCGCGCCAGGCCGATCAGAACGTGCGCGGCACCGTGGTGCTGCCCAACGGCACCGGCAAGGTGTCACGCGTGCTGGTGCTGGCCAAGGGCGACAAGGAACGCGAGGCGCGCGAAGCGGGCGCCGATTTCGTCGGTGGCGAAGACCTCATCAAGCGCATCCAGGAGGAGAGCTGGCTCGACTTCGACCGCGTCATCGCGACCCCCGACATCATGGGCGCGGTCGGCCGGATCGGCAAAATCCTGGGACCGCGCGGCCTGATGCCTAATCCGCGCGTCGGCACTGTGACCTTCGACGTCGCCAAGGCGGTCGGCGAGGTCAAGGCGGGCAAGGTGGACTACCGGGTCGACAAGGCCGGAGTGATCCACGCGCGCATCGGCAAGGTCAGCTTCGGCGAGGCCAAGCTGGCGGAGAACGCGCATGCGCTGCTGAACGCGATCGCACGCGCCAAGCCGGCCAGCGCCAAGGGCAACTACGTACAGAGCGTGTCGGTGTCCTCGACCATGGGGCCCGGCGTTAAGGTCGATCCCGGCGCGGCGCGCAGCGTGGCGGCCGCGGCGTAGGGAGAATCTGAAGAGCATGCGCAAGGAACAGAAGACCGCGCTGGTGGCGGAAATCGCTGAGGGGCTGGGCCGCGCGAGTATTGCGATGGTCTCCGAGTATCGCGGGATGACCGCCGGCGAGGCGACCGAAGTGCGCCGCAAGCTGCGCGCGGTGCGCGGCGAGTTGCGCGTTGCCAAGAACACGCTCATCCGTCGCGCGATCAAGGACACCGCCTTTTCGCAGCTCGACGGACAGCTTGGCGGCCCGGTGGGCCTGATCCTGAGCTTCGCCGACCCGGTCGAACTGGCCAAGACCGTGACCGGGATGCGCGAGCTGGGGGAGAAGTTCAAGGTGCGCGGCGGCGTGCTCGACGGCAAGCCGCTCAGCGGCGAAGAAATTCAAGCGCTGGCGGCGCTACCGCCGCGCGAAGTTATTCTGGCGCAGTTGCTCGGGCTCCTCATGGCGCCGGCGACGCAGGTTGTCCGCCTCCTCAACGAGCCCGGATCGGCGCTGGCGCGAGTGATTGACGCGATCGGCAAAAAGAATGGCGATGCGGCGCCGGCAGCCGGCAGTGCGGCGCCTGCCGCCGCGGCTCCGACCGATGCGACACCGACGGATGCCGCGCCGAGCGATGCGGCGCCGAGCGAGGGTTGAGCGAAGCGGGTTCGAACGGGAAGATTAGACTAAGTCCAAGTTAAGAGTGAAAAAAAGGCTCCCGGGTGAGGCGCTCCCACAAACACCCCTTCCGGCGGCCGCGCGTGACGAAATAAAGTAGAGAGGGATCCTGAGATGTCAGAAGCAGCACAGATCAGCCGCGACCAGGTCAAGGATTTTTTGAAGAACATGAGCCTGATGGAAGCGGCGGCCCTGGTAAAGGAGCTCGAAACGGAGCTCGGCGTGTCGGCGGCGGCGCCGGTCGCGGTTGCAGCGGCGGGTCCGGCGGCCGGCGCGGCGGCGCCAGCCCCGGAGAAAGACGAATTCACGGTGATGCTGACCGGGTCGGGCGAAAAGAAGATCCAGGTGATCAAAGTCGTGCGCGAGCTCACCGGGCTCGGCCTCAAGGAGGCCAAGGATTTGGTCGACGGCGCTCCCAAGGCAGTCAAGGAAGGCGTCAGCAAGGCCGAAGCGGAAGAGGTGCAGAAGAAGCTGGTGGAGGCGGGCGCCACAGTGGAGCTGAAGTAGGTTCACGTATTCAGTGCAATTTGAATTTTGCGCAATCGGGCTGGCGGCAGCGGCAAATGACCGCGCCGGACGGCCCGGTTGGGCTGCGACAGAAGGCGCGGGGCACGGCATAAATCAAGCCGGCCCTGGCGCCTGTTCGACGTTGAGCATGGCGCACTCGATCCAGCGCCAAGCGAGGTAGCGATGGCCCAGTTGTCCCAGGTGACGAGTAATCTTCGTCTGCGCCGCAGTTTCGGCAAGATCAAGAAGATTATCGACATTCCAAATCTGATCGAGATTCAGAAGCGCTCGTATGAGGAATTCCTCCAGGCCGGCGTCGCCTCCGATCAGCGCACCGACACCGGCTTGCAGGCGGTGTTCAAGTCGGTCTTTCCGATCAAGGACTTCAACGAGACCGCGTCGCTGGAATTCGTCACCTACGAGCTCGGCGAACCCAAGTACGACGTCGAGGAATGCCATCAGCGCGGGATGACCTACGCGGCGCCGCTGAAGGTCAAGATCCAGTTGGTCATCTGGGACGTCGAGAACGGGCGGCGTTCGATCAAGAACGTCAAGGAGCAGGAAGTTTACTTCGGCGAGATTCCGCTGATGACCGGCAACGGGACCTTCATGGTGAACGGCACCGAGCGAGTCATCGTCTCGCAGCTCCATCGCTCGCCCGGCGTGTTCTTCGAGCACGACAAGGGGCGTACGCATTCCACCGGTAAGCTGCTCTACTCGGCGCGGATCATTCCGTATCGCGGGAGCTGGATCGATTTCGAGTTCGATCCGCGCGACGTGCTCTACGTGCGGATCGATCGGCGACGCAAGTTTCCCGCCACGGTGCTGCTACGTGCGCTCGGGATGACCACCGAGGACCTGCTCAACTACTACTATCGCAAGGACGTTCTAATCCTCGATCCGAAACAGCTCGCCAAGCAGTTCAAGCCCGACCAGTTGCTCGGCACCAAGATCGGCCGCGACGTTAAGGATCCCAAGTCGGGCGAGGTCCTGGGGCGCGAGGGCCGCAAGTTCAACAAGGCGATCGTGCGCGCGCTGGAGGCGGCCAAGGTCAGCGAGATTCCGATTGCGCTTGACGAAGTGGTCGGACGCATCTCGGCCCACGACGTGGCCGATCCGCAGACCGGCGAAGTGCTCGTACAGACCAACGAGGAGCTGAGCGAGGAAGCGCTGGAGAAGCTCCGCGCCCACGGGATCAAGAAGCTCGAGGTGCTCTACACCGAGGATCAGCCGGGCGGCGGGCCGCTTAGGCTCACGCTCGCGCTGGACAAGCTCGAGACGCCCAACGAGGCGATCATCGACATCTACAAGAAGCTGCGCCCGGGCGATCCGCCGACGCCGGAAACCGCGACCACCTTCTTCAACAACCTGTTCTTCAATCCCGAGCGCTACGATCTGTCCAAGGTCGGCCGGCTGAAGCTCAACCACAAGCTCAAGCTCGACGTACCGCTGGAGCAGGGCACGCTGCGCCGCGAGGACATCCTCGAAGTCGTCCGTTATCTCATCGAGCTTAAGAACGGCAATGGCCAGATCGACGACATCGACCATCTCGGCAACCGCCGCGTGCGCGCGGTCGGTGAGCTGGTCGAGAACCAGTTCCGCATCGGGCTGGTGCGGATGGAGCGCGCGATCAAGGAGCGGATGAGCCTGCAGGACATCGAGACCCTGATGCCGCAGGAGCTGGTCAACTACAAGCCGGCCTCCGCCGTGATCAAGGAGTTCTTCGGCTCCTCCCAGCTTTCGCAGTTCATGGATCAGACCAACCCGCTCTCCGAGATCGCGCACAAGCGCCGGCTTTCGGCGCTCGGTCCGGGGGGCCTTACGCGCGAGCGCGCGGGCTTCGAGGTCCGCGACGTTCATCCCACGCACTACGGACGCGTCTGTCCGATCGAGACTCCCGAGGGCCCCAACATCGGGCTCATCGCGGCGCTCTCGACCTACGCGCGCGTGAACGACTTTGGTTTTATCGAGACGCCCTACCGGGTGGTCGACAACAGCCGGGTCAGCGATCGGATCGTTTATCTCTCGGCGCTCGACGAAGAGGACAAGGTCATCGCGCAGGCCAACGCGCCGCTCGATACGCACGGCAAGTTCACCAACGAGTCGGTCTCGGCGCGTATCGGCGGCGAGTTCACGGTGGTCCGCGCCGAAGACGTGCAATTCATGGACGTCTCGCCCAACCAGCTCGTTTCGGTGGCGGCCTCGCTGATCCCGTTTCTGGAAAACGACGACGCCAACCGCGCGCTGATGGGCTCGAACATGCAGCGCCAGGCGGTGCCCCTGCTCAAGACCGACGCGCCGCTGGTCGGCACCGGGCTTGAGCGCACGGTCGGCCGCGATTCGGGCGTGACGGTTATCGCCAGGCGCGACGGTGTGATCGAAAGCGTCGACGCCGAGCGCGTGGTGGTCCGCGCCGACAAGCCGAGCAAGGACCCGCGCGACGCAGGCGTGGACATCTACAACCTGATCAAGTACCAGCGCTCCAACCAAAACACCTGTATCAATCAGAAGCCGGTGGTGATCCGCGGAGAGCGTGTCAACACGGGCGACGTGCTGGCCGACGGACCGTCGACCGACGTCGGCGAGCTGGCGCTGGGACGCAACGTGCTGGTCGCCTTCATGCCGTGGGGCGGCTACAACTTCGAGGACTCCATCCTGATCTCCGAGCGGGTGGTCAAGGACGACCTCTTCACCTCAGTCCATATCGAGGAGTTCGAGTGCGTGGCGCGCGACACCAAGCTCGGGCCGGAGGAGATCACGCGCGATATCCCCAACGTGGGCGAGGAGGCGCTGCGCGACCTCGACGCCTCGGGCATCATCCGCATCGGCGCCGAGGTCCGTCCGGGCGACATCCTGGTCGGCAAGATCACGCCCAAGGGAGAAACGCAGCTGAGCCCCGAAGAAAAACTGCTGCGTGCGATTTTTGGCGAGAAGGCGGGCGAGGTGCGCGACACCTCGCTGCGCGTGCCGCCGGGCGTCGAAGGGGCGGTTATCGGCGCGCGCGTGTTCGCGCGGCGCGGCGTGACCCGCGACGATCGGAGCCAGGAAATTCACGGCCTGGAGATCGATCGGCTCAAGCAGGACGAGAGCGAGGAAATCCGCATCATCCGCCAGGAGACGCTGCGCAAGCTCAAGCGCGCGCTGGTTGGCAAGAAGCTCGCCTCGCGGGTCATCGCGGATGACCGCAGCGTGCTGCTGGCCAAGGGCGACACACTCACCAGCGAGGCGCTCGACGAGCTGCAGCCGCCCACTTGGGAGCAGTTGCGGGTCGAGAACGAAACCGCAACCGCAGAGGCTGCCGCGGCGGTGGCCGCGATGCGCGCGAGCGTCGAGGCGGTAGCCGGGTTCTACGGCGCCAAGCAGGAACGGCTGCGCGGCGGCGACGAACTCGCGCCCGGCGTGATCAAGATGATCAAGGTTTTCGTCGCTATCAAACGCAGACTGCAGGTGGGCGACAAGATGGCGGGCCGTCACGGCAACAAGGGCGTGCTCTCGCGCATCCTGCCCGAAGAGGACATGCCGCGGATGGAAGACGGCACCCCGGTCGACATGGTGCTCAATCCGCTGGGCGTTCCGTCGCGGATGAACGTCGGGCAGATCCTGGAGACCCATCTGGGATGGGCCGCGCGCGAGATCGGCCACAAGATCGACGCCGAGCTCAAGGCGGGCGCGACCCCGGCGCAGATGCGCAAGCGGCTGCGCGAGTTCTACAACGACCACGAGAGCCAGGAATTCGTCGACCAGCTGCCCGACACCGAGGTGCTGAAGCTGGCGGGCAAATGCCGCGCCGGCGTGCATGTGGCCTCGCCGGTGTTCGACGGCGCGCGCGAAGAGGAGATTTTCGCGCTGCTCAAGCGCGCGGAGCTTTCCGAGACCGGCCAGTGCACGCTCTACGACGGGCGCACCGGGCTTAAGTTCGAGCAACCGGTCACGGTCGGCGTGATGTACATGCTGAAGCTGCATCACCTGGTCGAGGACAAAATCCACGCGCGCTCGACCGGACCCTACAGCCTGGTCACTCAGCAGCCGCTGGGCGGCAAGGCGCAGTTCGGCGGCCAGCGCCTGGGCGAGATGGAAGTGTGGGCGCTGGAGGCGTACGGCGCGGCCTACACGCTGCAGGAGATGCTGACGGTGAAGTCCGACGACGTGGCCGGGCGCACGCGCATGTACGAAGCTATCGTCAAGGGCGAGAACACGCTGGAGCCGGGCCTGCCGGAGTCGTTCAACGTGATGGTCAAGGAGCTGCAATCGCTCTGCCTCAACGTTGAACTGCTCGAGCAACAGCCCCGCCCATAGCGCGGTAGAAGGAGTAATCGGGTATGGAAGACCTTTTCGGAATTTTTGAAAAGCCCAAGAACCCGCTGGCGTTCAATGCCATTCGCATCTCGATCGCGTCGCCGGAGATGATCCGGTCGTGGTCGCACGGCGAGGTCAAGAAACCGGAGACCATCAACTACCGCACCTTCAAGCCGGAGCGGGATGGGCTCTTCTGCGCCAAGATTTTCGGTCCGACCAAGGACTACGAGTGCAACTGCGGCAAGTACAAGCGCATGCGCCATCGCGGTGTGGTGTGCGAGAAGTGCGGCGTCGAAGTGATCCAGTCCAAGGTGCGGCGCGAGCGGATGGGCCATATCGATCTCGCCGCGCCGGTCGCTCACATCTGGTTTCTGCGCTCGCTGCCCTCGCGCATCGGCACGCTGGTCGACATGACGCTCAAGGAGCTCGAGAAGGTGCTGTACTTCGAGAGCTACGTGGTGCTTGACCCGGGCGAGACTCCGCTCCAGCACAAGGAATTGCTGACCGAGCGCAAGTATCGCGAGGCGCGCGAGCAGTACGCCGACGGTTTCAGGGCCGAGATGGGCGCCGAGGCGATTCGCACGCTGCTCTCCGGGCTCGATCTGGAGAAGCTGGCCGAGGAACTGCGGGTCGAGATGAAAGCCACGGCGAGCGAGGCGCGGCGCAAGAAGGTGGCCAAGCGCCTGAAGGTGGTCAACGCCTTTCGCGACTCGGGCAACCGGCCCGAATGGATGATCCTGACCATCCTGCCGGTCATCCCGCCCGACCTGCGGCCGCTGGTGCCGCTGGACGGCGGACGCTTTGCGACCTCCGACCTCAACGATCTCTATCGGCGCGTGATCAACCGCAACAACCGCCTCAAACGGCTCATCGAGCTCAACGCGCCCGACATCATCGTGCGCAACGAGAAGCGGATGCTGCAGGAGGCGGTCGACGCGCTGTTCGACAACGGCCGGCGCGGCCGCGCGATCACAGGGCCGGCCAAGCGGCCGCTGAAATCGCTGAGCGACATGCTCAAGGGCAAGTCCGGGCGTTTTCGGCAGAACCTGCTCGGCAAGCGCGTGGACTACTCGGGCCGCTCGGTTATCGTGGTCGGCCCGGAGCTGCGCCTGCACCAGTGCGGATTGCCCAAGAAGATGGCGCTCGAGCTGTTCAAGCCGTTCATCTATTCCAAGCTCGAGGAGAAGGGCTACGTCACGACCATCAAGAGCGCCAAGAAGATGGTCGAGAAGGAAGGCAAGGATGTCTGGGACATCCTCGACGACGTGATCCGCGAGCATCCGGTGCTGCTCAACCGCGCGCCGACGCTCCATCGGCTCGGCATCCAGGCCTTCGAGCCGGTGCTGATCGAAGGCAAGGCGATTCAGCTCCATCCGCTGGTCTGCGTCGCCTACAACGCAGATTTCGACGGCGACCAGATGGCGGTGCACGTGCCGCTGTCGATCGAGGCGCAGGTCGAGTCGCGCGCGCTGATGATGTCGACCAACAACATCCTCTCGCCCGCCAGCGGCAAGCCGATCATCGTGCCCACCCAGGACATGGTGCTGGGGCTGTACTACATGACGCGCGAACGGCCGCTGGCGCTTGGCGAAGGCAAGCGTTTCGCCAGCCCCGCCGAAGTGCGTATCGCCTACGACCACGGCGAAGTTGACTTGCACGCGCGCATCACGGTGCGGATGCCGGTGGTGCGGATGGCAGCGACGCAGGCGGTCGACGAAGAGGACGAGCATCGGCGCGGCGCGGGGCCCTCGATGTCGTCGGCCGGGGAGTCGGCCAACTATGAGCGGGTCGAGACCACGGTCGGGCGCGTGCTGCTCTACGAGATCGTGCCGCCGGTGGTGCCGTTTGCCGAAGTCAACAAGACCATGAAGAAGAAGGAGCTCGGCAACCTGATCGATCTGACTTACCGCCGGGCCGGCAACAAATCGACGGTCATCTTTGCAGACAGGTTGAAGGACGTCGGCTTCGATTTCGCGACGCGCGCCGGAATTTCGATTTCGATCAAGGACATGACAATCCCGGCCAAGAAGGCCGAGCTGCTGGACAAGGCGCAGAAGGAAGTCAGCGAGATCCAGAAGCAATACAACAACGGCGTCATCACCGATGGCGAGCGCTACAACAAGGTGGTCGACATCTGGGCCGAGGTCCAGGACCAGATCGGATCGGCCGTGCTCAAGGGGCTGTCGACCCAGGTCTTCGGCAAGGACAAGGACGGCAAGGAAGTCGTGGGACCGTCGTTCAACCCGATTTTCATCATGGCCGACTCCGGTGCGCGCGGCTCCGAACAGCAGATTCGCCAGCTCGCGGGCTTGCGCGGCCTGATGGCCAAGCCGTCGGGCGAGATTATCGAGACTCCGATCACGGCCAATTTCCGCGAAGGGCTGACCGTGTTGCAGTACTTCATCTCGACCCACGGCGCGCGCAAGGGATTGGCCGACACGGCGCTCAAGACCGCCAACTCGGGCTATCTGACGCGCCGCCTGGTCGACGTCGCGCAGGATTCGATCATCACCGAGGACGATTGCGGAACGCTCGACGGAATCGAGATGACGCCGCTGGTCGAAGGCGGCGAGGTGATCGAGGGGCTGGGTGACCGGGTGCTCGGACGGGTGGCGCTGGAGGACATCCACGATCCGTTCAACAACAAGGTCCTGGTCCGCGCCAACGAAATGATCGACGAGGACAAAGTCGCCGAGATCGAGGAGGCCGGCCTGGAGCGGGTCAAGATCCGCTCGGTGCTGACCTGCCAGTCGCGCCAGGGCGTATGCGTCAAGTGCTACGGACGCGACCTCGGCCGCGGACATCAGGTCAACATGGGCGAGGCCATCGGGATCATGGCGGCGCAGTCGATCGGCGAGCCGGGCACGCAGCTTACGATGCGCACGTTTCATATCGGCGGCACCGCCAGCCGGCGCGCCGAGCAGACCACGCTGGAGGCGCGCAACGACGGTATCGTGCGCCTGCACAACGTCAAGACCGTGCCGAGCCGCGACGGCAGCCTGATCGTGATGTCGCGTCACGGCGAAGTCGCGATCGTGACCCAGGTCACGGGGAGCGATAGCAGCGCGGTGCGCGAGCGCGAACGTGAACGCTATCCGCTGGTCTACGGCGCCAAGCTGCGCAAGGCCGACGGTGAGCGCGTCAAGGGCAACGAGCTGATCGCCGAGTGGGATCCTTACACCACGCCGATCATCACCGAGGTCGAGGGCACGGTTAAGTACGGCGACATCATCGAGGGCAAGACGATGGAAGAGCGGGTGGACGAGCGCACCGGCGCGCGTTCCAACGTCATCGTCGAAGCGACCAAGGATCTCGACGTGCGGCCGCGCATCTCGATCAAGGATGAGAGCGGCAAGACCTCGCGCCTGACCTCCAACGAGCAGTTCGCGCGCTACTACCTGCCGGTCGGCTCCTACATCAACGTGCCCGAGGGCACGGTGGTGCACGCCGGCGACGTGATCGCCAAGATCCCGCGCGAAACCACCAAGACCAAGGACATCACGGGCGGACTGCCGCGCGTCGCCGAATTGTTCGAGGCGCGCAAGCCCAAGGAGTTCGCGGTCATCTCGGAAATCGACGGCCAGGTCTCCTTCGGCAAGGACACCAAGGGCAAGCGCAAGGTCGTGGTTACGCCCGAAGTCGGCGATGCGCGCGAGTATCTGATCGCCAAGGGCAAGCATATCGGCGTGCACGAGGGCGACATGGTCCGCGCGGGCGAGCCGTTGATGGAAGGTTCGTCCAACCCGCACGATATCCTGACCATCCTGGGCGAGAAGGCGCTGGCAAAATACCTGGTCGACGAAATCCAGGAGATTTACCGGCTCCAGGGCGTGCGCATCAACGACAAACATATCGAGGTCATCGTGCGCCAGATGCTGCGCCGGGTGCGGATCAAGGAGGTCGGCGACACCGATTTCCTGGTCGGCGACCAGACCGAGAAGTGGCGCTTCGACGAGGAGAACGGCCGCGTCCTGACCAAGGGCGGCGAGCCGGCAATCGCCGAGCCGCTGCTCCTGGGTATCACCAAGGCGTCGCTCTCGACCGAGAGCTTCATCTCGGCGGCGTCGTTCCAGGAGACCACCCGGGTGCTGACCGAGGCGGCGATCAATGGCAAGGTCGACCGGCTGGTCGGGCTCAAAGAGAACGTCATTATGGGCCGGCTGATCCCGGCCGGGACGGGCTTGCCGACCTACAACCGGGTAGAAGTGGCGGCCGAGGCGCTGCCGGCCGGCGAAGAGGCCGAAAAGGGCGAGCTGGCGGAAGCCTCCGCAGCGGCGGGAGATTGACAGTTTGGCCTGGATGCTTTAAATAAATATGTTCACCCCAAGGGCGAGTCCGCCCTTGGGGGGTTTGTTTGAAGAGCGGTTTCCCGTCCATCAGGGCGGGTGGGAGCCGGCTCGGAGAGACGCTCCGGGCCGGGTTTTTTCGACAGGTTTGTATAGGCCGGGGGGTGAGGGACGCTACCCCGGCGCGATGCAGTCCCGAGAGACGACGTGCCGACCATCAACCAGCTGATTCGCCAGGCGCGCATCAAGAAGCGCTACAAGATGAGCGCGCCGGCCCTGCAAGGCTCGCCGCAGAAACGCGGCGTGTGCACGCAGGTCAAGACCACTACGCCCAAGAAGCCCAACTCGGCGCTGCGCAAGGTCGCGCGCGTGCGGCTGTCCAACGGCTACGAGGTCAACACGTACATCCCGGGCGTCGGACACAATCTGCAGGAACACTCGGTGGTGCTGATCCGCGGCGGCCGAGTCAAGGATCTGCCCGGGGTGCGCTACCACGTAATCCGCGGCACGCTCGATTCGATCGGCGTCCAAGAACGGCGCAAGGGCCGCTCCAAGTACGGCTCCAAGAAGCCGAAGTAGCATACAGCCATGTCGCGCAAGGGTCAGGCCCGCGTCCGGGAAGTTACCCCGGACCCAAAGTTTCACGACCGCACGCTCGCCAAGTTCGTGAACGTGGTGATGGTGCAGGGAAAGAAGTCGCTCGCCGAGCAGATCCTCTATCGCGCGCTCGACACGATTGCCGAGCGTTCCAAGGAGGATGGGCTGGTGGTTTTCAAACGCGCGCTGGACAATATCCGCCCCGCGGTTGAAGTGCGCTCGCGGCGCGTGGGCGGCGCGAACTACCAGGTGCCGGTCGAAGTGCGGCCGGTGCGGCGCAACTCGCTCGCGATGCGCTGGCTGGTGACGGCGGCGCGGGCGCGCGGCGAGAAGTCGATGGAAGAGCGGCTGGCGGTCGAGATTCTGGAAGCGGCCGGCAATCGCGGCGGCGCGGTCAAGAAGCGCGAGGATACTCATCGGATGGCCGAGGCCAACAAGGCCTTCGCCCATTACCGCTGGTAAGTCAAAGAAGAAAAAATCACGTCCCCTTCGGGGGCTATCGAAAGGGTTGATCGGAAAGCGGACGAATCGGAAGTAGCGGAAGAAGTAGCAAGATGGCGCGTGAAACTCCCATAGAAGATGTGCGCAATATCGGCATCATGGCGCATATCGACGCCGGCAAGACCACCACGACCGAGCGGGTGCTGTACTACACCGGGATCAATTACAAGATCGGTGAGGTGCACGAAGGCACGGCCACGATGGACTGGATGGTGCAGGAGCAGGAGCGCGGCATCACGATCACGTCGGCGGCGACCACCTGTTTCTGGCGCGACCATCGGATCAATATCATCGACACGCCCGGACACGTCGATTTCACGATCGAGGTCGAGCGGAGCCTCCGCGTGCTCGACGGCGCGGTGGCCGTGTTCTGCGCGGTCGGCGGCGTCGAGCCGCAATCCGAGACCGTGTGGCGCCAGGCCGACAAGTATCGCGTTCCGCGTATCGCGTTCATCAACAAGATGGACCGCGTGGGCGCCGACTTCGAGCGCGTGGTCGGGGAAATCCGCGACAAGCTCAAGGCCAAGCCGCTGGTGCTCCAGCTTCCGATCGGAGCCGAGGAAAAGTTCACCGGCGTAATCGACCTGGTCGAGAACCGCGCGCTCATCTGGGACGAGGATCGTCTCGGCGCCAATTATCGGGTCGAGGAAATCCCGGCCGAGCTCAAGGAAAGCGCGCGCGGCTGGCGCGAGAAGATGATCGAGACGCTCGCCGATCACGACGAGCGCATCATGGAGATGTTCCTCGAGGGCAAGGAAGAGCCGTCGCCGGAACAGATCCGCAAGGCCATCCGCCTCGCCACGCTCAACATCGAGGCTATACCGGTCCTGATGGGCTCGGCCTTCCGCAACAAGGGCGTGCAGCCGATGCTCGACGCAGTGGTCGACTATCTGCCCTCCCCGCTCGACGTTCCGCCGGTGATGGGCAAGGTCGGCGACAAGCTCGAAGAGCGCTGGCCGCGCGACGACGCGCCGTTCAGCGCGCTCGCGTTCAAGATCATGACCGACCCGTATGTCGGCACGCTGACCTTCTTGCGCGTCTACTCGGGACGGCTGGAGAGCGGATCGTCGGTGCTCAACTCGACCAAGCAGAAGCGCGAGCGCATCGGGCGGCTAGTCAAGATGCACGCCAACAAGCGCGAGGAAATTACCGAGGTCTTCGCCGGCGACATCTGCGCGGTTGGGCTCCGTGATACCACCACCGGCGACACGCTGTGCGACCCGGCGCATCCGATCGTGCTCGAGTCGATCGAATTTCCCGATCCGGTCATCCAGATTGCGATCGAGCCCAAGACCAAGGCCGACCAGGACCGCCTGGGCGAGTCGCTGGCCAAGCTCGCGCGCGAGGATCCGTCCTTCCGCGTTAGCGTCAACCGCGAAACCAGCCAGACGCTGATTTCCGGGATGGGCGAGTTGCACCTGGAGATCATCGTCGATCGCCTGCTGCGCGAATTCAAAGTCGACGCCAATGTCGGCAAGCCGCAGGTGGCCTACCGCGAGACTATCCGCAAGCCCGCGGAAGCCGAGGGCCGTTTCGTGCGCCAGAGCGGCGGCCATGGCCAGTTCGGCGTGGTCGACCTGCGCATCGAGCCGCTCGAGAAGGGCGGCGGATTCGAGTTCGTCGACGCGACCAAAGGCGGCTCGATCCCGCGCAACTTCATCCCGTCGGTCGAAGACGGCGTGAAGGAAGCGATGGAGACCGGGGTGCTGGCGGGTTATCCGATGGTCGACGTGCGCGTGAGCCTGCTCGACGGCAAGTACCACGAGGTCGACTCCTCGGAGCTGGCGTTCAAGATTGCGGCCTCGATGGGTTTTCGCGAGGCGGTCGGCAGGGCCGACCCGGTGCTGCTCGAGCCGGTGATGGAGGTCGAAGTGGTGATGCCGCAGGAATTCATGGGCGAGGTAATCGGCGACCTCAACGGGCGGCGCGGCAAGATTCTCAACATGGAGAACCGCGCCGGCGCCCAGGTGGTCGAAGCGCGCGTGCCGCTGGCCACGATGTTCGGTTACGCGACCCGCCTGCGTTCGATGACGCAGGGACGGGCGACTTACACGATGCAGTTCGGCGCCTACGAACCGGTGCCGCAGCAGATATACGCAGAGTTGATGGAGCGCAGCGGCGACAATGACGATCGCCCGCGTGCTTAACGCAAGCAGCCAGGGAGGGTCACACCGGAGGACGAATCATGGGCAAGGCTAAATTCGAACGCAACAAGCCGCACGCGAATGTGGGCACCATCGGCCATATCGACCACGGCAAGACCACGCTAACCGCGGCGATCACCAAGGTGCTCTCCGCGAAGAAACTTGCCCAGTTCGTCGCTTTCGATCAAATCGACAAGGCGCCCGAGGAACGCGAGCGCGGCATCACGATCGCGATCGCGCACGTCGAGTACGAGACCGCCAAACGTCACTACGCGCACGTCGATTGTCCTGGCCACGCCGACTACATCAAGAACATGATCACCGGCGCCGCCCAGATGGACGGCGCTATTCTGGTGGTCGGCGCCAACGACGGGCCGATGCCGCAGACCCGTGAGCATATCCTGCTCGCGCGCCAGGTTGGCGTGCCGTCGATCGTGGTCTTCATGAACAAGGTCGACATGGTTGACGATCCCGAATTGCTCGACCTGGTCGAGCTCGAAGTGCGCGACCTGCTCAAGAAATACGAATTTCCCGGCGACGACGTGCCGGTCATCCGCGGGAGCGCGCTGAAGGCGCTCAACTGCGGCTGCGGCAAGGACGATTGCCCCAACTGCAAGCCGATCCTCGATCTGATGGCGGCGGTCGACGCCTACATCCCGCAGCCCGTGCGCGAGATCGAGAAGCCCTTCCTGATGCCGGTCGAGGACGTGTTCTCGATCTCAGGCCGCGGGACGGTGGTAACCGGTCGCGTCGAGCGCGGCAAGGTCAAGGTCGGCGAGGAAGTCGAGATCGTCGGCTTCCGCGACACCTCCAAGACTGTCGTGACCGGGGTCGAGATGTTCCGCAAGATTCTCGACGAAGGACAGGCGGGCGACAATATCGGCGTGCTCCTGCGCGGACTCAAGCGCGAAGACGTCGAGCGCGGACAGGTGCTGGCCCGCCCGGGCAGCATCACCCCGCACACCAACTTCGAGGCCGAGGCTTACATCCTGACCAAGGAAGAGGGCGGACGGCACACGCCGTTCTTTACCGGCTACCGGCCGCAGTTCTACTTCCGCACCACCGACGTGACGGGCGTGCTCAATCTGCCCGAAGGCACCGAGATGGTGATGCCTGGCGACAACATCAAGATCACCGGCGAGCTGATCACGCCGGTCGCGATGGACGAGGGGTTGCGCTTCGCGATCCGCGAGGGCGGCCGCACGGTCGGCGCGGGCGTGGTTTCCAAAGTGCTGAAGTAAGGATTGGTCCTGAAGTAAAGGCTCTGAATTAAAAACGATGGCGACGAGGGGGACGGGGAGGCGCGGGAGTGCCGGTTAAGGCGGCTCTTGGGAATCTGGCTTAGAGGATGAACGATAAGATCCGCATACGCCTTAAAGCGTACGACTACCGGCTGCTCGACCAATCGGTGCGCGAGATCGTGGATACGATCCGGCGCACCGGCGGGCGCGTGGCGGGACCGATCCCGCTGCCCACGCGGATTGAGCGTTTCTGCGTCAACCGCTCACCCCACGTCGACAAGAAGTCGCGCGAGCACTTCGAGATCCGCACGCACAAGCGGCTGCTCGACGTGCTCGAACCGACCCAGCAAACCATCGACGCGCTCGGCAAGCTCGACCTTGCCGCGGGCGTCGACGTTGAAATCAAACTCGAGTAGCGCACCGTGCTAAGCGGACTCATCGGAAAAAAGCTGGGCATGACCCAGGTGACCGAGGCGACTGGCACGGTGCGGGCGGCGACGGTTATTCAGCTCGGTCCATGCGCGGTGACGCAGATCAAGACCGCCGCCACCGACGGCTATGACGCGGTGCAGATAAGTTTCGGGCGTCGGCGGGTCTCGCGCGTCTCGGCGCCGCTCCGCGGCCATTACGCCAAGGCCGAGGTTGCGCCGGGGATCAAGTTGGGCGAGTTCGACCGCCGCGGCGAAAACGAACTCAAGCCGGGCCAGAATATCGCCGCCGCCGACGTCTTCAAGGCGGGCGACCTGGTCGACGTCTCGGGGACTTCCAAGGGACGCGGCTACGCCGGCGTCATCCGGCGCCATCACTTCGCCGGCTTTCCCGGCTCGCGCGGTACGCACGAGTATTTCCGCCACGGCGGCTCGATCGGTAACCGCTCCTATCCCGGCCGCGTGCGCAAGGGGATGCGGATGGCGGGACAGTTGGGTAACGAGAGCGCCACGGTGCTCAATTTGCGGGTGCTTGAGATTTTGCCCGACGACAACGCGATCCTGATCTCCGGCGCGGTGCCCGGCGCCGACGGCACGGTGGTGGTGGTCTATCACTCGGCCAAGGAGCGCGTCCGCCAGGCGGGGTCGGCCAATGGCTGAGCGCAAGCATCGCGAGGCTGTGAAAGCGCCCGAGGCGGTGAAGGTGCCGCTATTCTCGGCGGCGCGCGAGCGCGTGGGCGAAATCGAAGTCGCGGGCGCGGTTTTCGGCCGCACGGGCGACAAATCGATTCTGCACGAAGCGGTTAAAATGCAGATGGCCAACCGGCGCTCGGGAACCGCGTCGACCAAGACCCGCGGGTTCATCTCGGGCGGCGGCAAAAAGCCGTGGCGGCAAAAGGGCACCGGCCGCGCGCGTGCCGGCTCGATTCGCTCGCCCATCTGGCGTCACGGCGGGACGATCTTCGGGCCGCAGCCCCGGGATTACTCATACAAGATGCCCAAGCAGGCGTGGCGCCGCGCGCTTTGCCTCGCGCTCTCGGACCGCGCGGCCAACGGCAAGCTGGTGGTGACCCAGTCGCTGGAGCTGGCCGAGCCCAAGACCAAGGCGGCCAAGGCGATGCTCGAGGCGCTGGGCCTCAAGCACGCGCTGATCGTGCTGGGCGAGGGCGAAGAGACTTTTTTCCGCGCCGCGCGCAACCTGGCCGCGCATAAGGTGCTGCTGGTGGCGGGGCTTAACGTTTACGACGTGCTCAACTACGACGAACTGCTGATGAGTGAGCCGGTGGCGCGCGCGATCGAGGCCCGGCTTAGAGGAGAGACGTCTAAAGGAGAGGCACCCAAAGGAGAGGTGCGATGACCGGCGAGAATTTGATTCTCTCGCCGCTCATCACCGAGAAAGGGACAGCAGTCGGCGAGGAAGGCAACCAGGTCGTGTTCCGGGTGCGGCCGGAGGCGAGCAAGGACGCGATTCGCGACGTGGTTGAACGCATGTTCAAGGTCACCGTGCTCAAGGTGCGGACGCTACGGGTGCTCGGCAAAAAGCGCCGTCGCGGACGGATCGTCGGCGCGTGTTCGGACTGGAAAAAGGCTTACGTGACGCTGAAAGAGGGCGACCGGATCGAATTCTTCGAGGGCGTCTAGGACGCTCCGGGTGAGATTGGAAGTCGGGTGATTTGGTCAGCCGGGTGATTTTGCGATGGCGGTAATACAACTCAATCCGCGGACACCGGGTCAGCGCTTCATGCAGCTGGCGGATTTTTCGGGGCTCACCGCCAAGCCGCCCGAGAAGCGTCTGCTCGCGCCGCTCAAACATTCGGGCGGGCGCAACAACCGCGGCCGGATGACCACGCGCCATCGCGGCGGCGGCCATAAGCGCCGCCTGCGCCTCGTCGATTTCAAGCGCAATCACGATGGCGTGCCGGCCATCGTCGCCGCGCTCGAATACGATCCCAACCGCTCGGCCAATATCGCGCTGCTCCACTACGCCGACGGCGAGAAGCGCTACATCCTGGCGCCCGAGGGCCTCAAGCAGGGCGACAAGGTCGAGTCGGGACCGCAGGCCGATATCAAGCCGGGCAACGCGCTGGCGCTCAAGAACATCCCGCTCGGCACGATGGTGCATGGCGTGGAACTCAAGCCCGGTGCGGGCGCGCAACTGGTGCGCGGCGCGGGGACGGCGGCGCAGTTGATGGCCAAGGAAGGCAAGTTCGCGCTGCTCAAGCTGCCCTCGGGCGAGCAGCGGATGGTGCAGGCCGAGTGCCGCGCGACTATCGGCCAGGTCGGCAACCTGGACCACGAAAATATTTCGATTGGCAAGGCCGGCCGCAGCCGCCATCTGGGCAAGCGCCCGCACGTGCGCGGGATGGCGATGAATCCGGTCGATCATCCGCACGGCGGCGGCGAGGGACGCTCCAAGGGCAATCATCCGCAATCGCCGTGGGGACAGCCGGCCAAGGGATACAAGACGCGCGGCAAGAAGCCCTCTGACCACTACATCGTGAGCCGCCGGCCCAAGGGCAAGCGTTAGGCAGAGCTTAAGCGTCAGGCAGAATTTATAATGAGGTCGCTCAAAAAAGGTCCGTTCATCGATGGCCATCTCGAACGCAAGGTCGCGGCCGCGCTCGCCTCGGGCGACAAGCGGATCATCCGGACCTGGTCGCGGCGCTCGATGGTGGTGCCGGACATGGTGGGGCTGACGTTCGCGGTGCATAACGGCCACAAGTTCATCCCGGTCTACTGCACCGAGAACATGGTCGGTCATAAGCTGGGCGAATTCTCTCCCACGCGCACCTTCCACGGCCATGCGGGCGACCGCAAGGGCGAGGTCAAGAGCGCGGGCGGCGGTGCGCCGGCCGCTGCACCTCAGCCTGCCGCGGCGGCCAAGCCGGCGGCGGGGGGCTGAGAGAGGTTTTTTCGCGATGGAATCGGTTGCCAGAACCCGCCACGTACGCATCTCGCCGCAGAAGCTGCGGCTGGTGTGTGAGCTTATCGTGGGCAAGAAGATCGATCTCGCGCTCTCGGTGCTCGAGTTCACGCCCAAGCGCAGCGCCAAGGTCGTGTCCAAAACGCTGCTCGCGGCGGTGGCCAACGCGCGCGACCAGCAGAACGTCGACGAGGACCGCCTGTACGTCAAACGCGCCACCGCCGACACCGGACCGACCTGGAAACGGTCGCTGGCGCGCGCGCACATGCATTCAACGCCGATCCTCAAGCGCACCAGCCATCTGACGGTGGTGGTCGACGAGCGCGCCTCGTAGGGAGCCCCATGGGACAGAAATCGCATCCGCGCGGGCTGCGGCTCGGCATCATCGAGGGTTGGGATTCCAAGTGGTACGCGTCGCACAATTACGCGACACTGCTGCACGAGGATTTGAAGCTGCGCGACTTTATCAAGCGCCGGCTGTACCACGCCGGCATCTCGCGCATCGAGATCGAGCGGATGGCCAACAAGGCCAAGATCAACATCCATACCGCGCGTCCCGGAATCGTGATCGGCAAGAAGGGCGCGGAGATCGATAAGCTCAAAGGCGATATCCAGAAGCTGATGAAGGGCAAGGAGGCGTTCATCAATATTCATGAAGTGCGCCGCCCCGACCTCGATCCGCAACTGGTGGCCGAGAATATCGCGCTGCAACTGGAGCGGCGCGTGGCTTTTCGCCGCGCGATGAAGGAGGCGGTGCTGCGCGCGATGCGGATGGGCGCGCAGGGGGTCAAAGTCCATGTCGCGGGACGCCTCGGCGGCGCTGAAATCGCGCGCGTTGAGTGGTATCGCGAGGGACGCGTGCCGCTGCAAACGCTGCGCGCGGACGTGGCCTACGGTTTCGCCGAGGCGCGTACCACCTACGGCCAGATCGGCGTGAAAGTGTGGATCTTCCGCGGCGAGGTTCTGACCCGCAAAGAAGAAGACATCCGGCGCTCCGGGCTTAGCGGAGCCCATCAGCAGTAACGGGAGAAAGGGCGCTAGCGGGATTGCATAATGCTTCAGCCCAAGAAAGTTAAATATCGCAAAATCCAGAAGGGCCGGGTGCGCGGCGCCGAGTCGCGCGGCCTGGAGCTGGCCTTTGGCGACTACGGGCTGAAAAGCGTCGAGACCGCCCGCGTCGACACGCGCGCGCTCGAGGCCGCGCGTATCGCGCTCACCCGCCATATCAAGCGCGGCGGCCGCGTGTGGCTCCGCGTTTTTCCCGACAAGCCGTTTACCAAGAAACCGGCCGAAACCCGCATGGGCAAGGGTAAGGGCGGCCCCGAGGGCTGGACCGCGGTGGTGCGGCCCGGACGCATTTTATTCGAGATGGAAGGTGTCGACCGGGCGACCGCTCACGAGGCGATGCGTCTGGCGGCGCACAAGCTGCCGGTCAAGACGATCGTGGTCGAGCGGGAGGGCGAGAGCCATGGAGCTTGACGAACTCCGGCAGATGAACGCCGGTGACTTGCGGCTGAAGGAACGCGAAGCGCGCGAGGAAATCTTCCGCCTCAAGCTCAAGCTGCGCACCAATCAGCTCGACAATCCGTCGAACTATCGGCGCGCGCGCAAGGAACTGGCGCGCATCATGACCCTGCTGCGGCAGAAGAACGGACCGGCGGGCGCGGACCCCGCCGCACGGACGTAAGGCGAGCGATGCGGGAGCGAGTTAAACAGCGCGTGGGTGTCGTGGTCTCGGCCAAGGCGGCCAAGACCGTGGTGGTGCGGGTGGACCGGCTGGTCCAGCATCCGCTCTACGGCAAACGGATCCGTCAGCGCACGCGCTTCATGGCGCACGACGAACGCGGCGAGTGTCACGAGGGCGACCGCGTGCTGATTATCGAATCGCCGCCGATTTCACGACGCAAGCGCTGGCGCGTCAGCAAAGTGCTGACGCGGGCGGCCGGCTAAGGGAGCGCGGGCGTCATGGTGCAGATGCGAACGGTGCTGGACGTGGCCGACAATTCGGGCGCGCGCAAGGTGATGTGCATCAAGGTGCTCGGCGGCTCGCGCCGGCGTTACGCCACCGTCGGCGACATTATCGTGGTCGCGATTCGCGAGGCGATCCCGAATGCCAAGGTAAAAAAGGGCGACGTAGCCCGCGCCGTGATCGTGCGCACCAGCAAGGAAATCAGCCGCAACGACGGCAGTTACATCCGTTTCGACGACAACTCGGCGGTGCTGGTCGACAATCAGCACGAGCCGATCGGCACGCGCATTTTCGGCCCTGTGGCTCGCGAATTGCGCGCCAAGCGCTTTCTCAAGATTATTTCGCTGGCGCCGGAGGTGCTCTGATGGCTTCGGAACGCACCGCGGCCAAGTATCCGGTCAAGAAGAACGACATGGTGATGGTGATCACTGGGCGCGAGCGCGGCAAGACCGGCAAGGTGCTCAAAGTGATCCCCGCGTCGGGCCGCGTGATTATCGAGCGGCTGAACATCGTGAAGCGCCATTCCAAGCCGCGCGGCGCGGCCAGTCCCGGTGGTATCGTCGAGAAAGAGGCGCCAATCGCGATTTCCAACGTGATGGTGTTCTGCGAGCGCTGCAACGCGCCGGTGCGCGTGGGGGTAAAGAAGGCCGCGTCCGACGGCGCGCGCTCGCGCGTATGCCGCCGATGCGGCGAAGCGTTGGGTAACGAGTAATGGCGGACGAAAAGGACAAATCGCAAAAGCCCAAAAAAGAGCCGAAGGGCGAGCGCCAAGGCAAAAAGGGCGCCGGCGGCGGCGCGCCTGCGGCGGCCGAGCCCAAGGCCGAGGCCAAGCCGCGCGAGCCCGAGCCCAAGGTGCCGGCGCGCCTGCGGGTGCGCTACGAGCAGGAGATTAGGGCGACGCTGATGCGCGAGCTCAAGATCGAAAACCCGATGCGCGCGCCGCGGCTCGACAAGATCGTGATCAACATGTCGCTCAGCGAGGCGCGCGACAACGCCAAGATTCTCGACGCCGCGGTCGAAGAGCTCAAAGTGGTGACGGGCCAGAAGCCGGTCATCACCAAGGCGCGCAAGGCGATCTCGAATTTCAAGCTGCGCGAGGGCATGCCGATTGGCGCGATGGTGACGCTCAGGCGCGAGCGGATGTACGAGTTCTTCGACCGGCTGGTCAACGTGTCGCTCGCCCGTGTGCGCGACTTCCGCGGCGTGAGCGACAAAGCCTTCGACGGACGCGGCAACTACTCGCTGGGCCTGCGCGAGCATACGATTTTCCCCGAGCTCAACCTGGACAAGGTCGAGCGCGTGAAGGGGCTGACGGTGACGATCAACACGACCGCGCGCAGCGACTTCGAGGGTTACACCCTTCTGCGCGCGCTGGGGATGCCGTTTCGCGGCGCGCTCGAGCGCGAGGCCGCGGCGCGGGCGGCGTAGGGTTACAACAGATGGCGAAGACCTGTCTTCGGGTAAAGGCGCTGCGCAAGCCCAAGTTCAAGACGCGCCAGCACAACCGTTGTCCGCTGTGCGGGCGCTCGCGCGCGTTCTATCGGCGCTTCAAGATGTGCCGGCTGTGTCTACGCAAGAATGCGCTCCGCGGCGCGCTGCCCGGAGTGGTCAAGGCGAGTTGGTAGCGGCGGCCGCTTGAGCGGATCGCTCCGGGGATCGACGGGTAAAAGGATCAAAGAGGGTTAATGTCGCAGACCGACCCCATCGCTGAGTTGCTGACCCGGATTCGCAACGCCATGCATGCGCGTTACAACCAGGTCGAAGTCCCGCATTCGCGCATGCGCGAGGCGATTTGCCGCACGCTGTCGGCCGAGGGCTTTTTGGGCGGCGTCGAAGTGGCCGGCGAAATACCCAAGAAGAAACTGATCGTGGGTCTGCGCTACTCGGGCGAGCGTGAGCCTGTGATCCGCGGAATCGAACGCGTCAGCCGGCCGAGCATCCGCCGCTACGCGGGGGCGAATTCGATGCCGCGCGTGCCGCACGGGATGGGCGTGCAGGTAGTGACGACGCCGCTCGGCGTGATGACCGATCGCGAGGCGCGGCGCAAAAAAGTCGGCGGCGAAGTCCTGCTGAGGATTTGGTAGGGAGAACGGGGCGATGTCGCGCATAGGCAGATTGCCGGTGACCCTGGAAAAAGGCGTGAAGGCTCAACTCGCGGGCGACCTGCTCAAGGTCGAGGGTCCCAAGGGCAAGCTCGAACTCAGGATACCGGCGGGCTTCGCCCTGGAGATGAGCGATTCGCGGATCGAAGTGAAGCGCTCCGGCGACACGCAGCTGGAGCGCTCGTTGCACGGCCTGGTGCGCAAGCTCGTCGCCAACATGGCCGAAGGCGTGGGCAAGGGATTCACCCGGGTGCTCGAGATCAACGGCGTCGGCTACCGGGCCGAGGTCCGCGGCAGCAATATTCATTTCACCCTGGGTTACTCGCATCCGATCGTGTACCAGTTGCCGCCCGGTGTGACGGCCAAGGTCGAGAAGCAGGTGACGATCACGCTGGAGAGTGCGGACCGCCAGTTGATCGGGTCGGTCGCCGCGCAAGTGCGCGAGCTCAGGCCGCCCGAGCCGTATAAGGGCAAGGGTATCAAGTACGCAACCGAGAAGATTCGCCGCAAGGCCGGCAAGGCGGCGGCCGGAGCGGCGGCGGGCTAGCGCCGCGGGAGCGGATCACGATGGCTGCGGAGCGATTTGCAAAGCGGATGGAGCGGCGCCGGCGCGTGCGGCGGCGTGTGCGGGGCAGCGACGAGCGGCCGCGGCTTTCGGTGTACCGCTCGCTCAATCATATTTATGCGCAGGTGGTGTCCGACGATTCGGGCCAGACGCTGGTGGCCGCCTCGACGCTCACCGCCGAGTTGCGCGAGGGGCTCAAGAGCAGACGCAACGTGCAGGCCGCCAAGGTGGTGGGGAAGACGATCGCCGAGCGCTGTCTCAGCAAGGGAATCAGCCAGGTCATCTTCGACCGCAACGGCTTTCTTTATCATGGCCGCGTGAAGGCGTTGGCCGACGCGGCGCGCGAGGCGGGACTGAAGTTTTAAGGGGCGCAAGCCTTTTCGCAAACGGGAGCACCGTGGCACAGCGGATAGAAACGCAAGGGCTCGACATCAAGGAAAAGGTCGTCCACATCAACCGGGTGGCCAAGGTCGTCAAGGGCGGCCGGCGCTTCAGCTTCAGCGCGCTCGTGGTCGCCGGCGATCAGAACGGCTTGGTCGGTTTTGGCCTGGGCAAGGCCAACGAAGTGCCCGAGGCGATTCGCAAGGGCGTCGAGCGCGCGAAGAAGAGCCTGATGCGGGTGCCGCTGCAGGAAGGGACGATTCCGCACGAGGTGCTCGGACGCTTCGGCGCGGGCAAGGTGATTCTCAAGCCGGCCTCGGAAGGCACCGGAGTCATCGCGGCGGGCGGCGTGCGTGCGGTGGTGGAGTTGGCGGGTATCCGCAATATCCTGACCAAACGGCTCGGCTCGTCCAACCCGCACAACCTGGTGAAGGCCACGCTGGAGGCGCTCGCCGAGTTGCGCAGCCCTCAGGACATCCTGCGCACGCGCGAGCATGGCCCCAAGCGTCCGGCCGCGGCCTGACGCGGCAGCAAGTTTGAACGAAGGAAGGTCGAGCTAAGGAGAAACGCACGCGATGTCGGAGCCAATCAGAATCAAGCTGGTGCGGAGCCCCATCGGGACCAACCAGCGCGTGCGCCAGACGCTTAAGGGTCTTGGTCTTCGCCGGGTGGGCAGCGAGAGCGAGCTCGTGCGCAGTCCGTCGGTCGATGGCATGTTGCGCCGGGTGTCGCACCTGGTCGCCGAAGTGAAGAAGTAATGGCTATCGATCTACATACGCTCAAGCCGGCCGCGGGCTCCAAGCGCCGCGCCGCGCGCGTGGGCCGCGGAATCGGCTCCGGCAGCGGCAAGACCGCGGGACGCGGCCACAAGGGCAAGGGCTCGCGCTCGGGCGGCAACACGCCGCCGGGTTACGAGGGCGGCCAGATGCCGCTTAAGAGGCGGGTGCCCAAGCGCGGATTTCGCCGCCTGCAGAAGACCGAGGACCGGCGTGAAGGATTCGTAGTGGTCAACCTCAAGCGGCTGGCCGCGTTGGGCGTCGAGACGGTCGATCCGGCGCTGATGGCAGAGCGCGGAATTATCCGCGCCGCGGACAAGGTCAAGGTGCTCGGCGACGGTGCGCTGGCGGGACGGATAACCATCCGCGCGCATGCCTTTTCGTCGAGCGCGAAAGAGAAGATCGCGGCGGCCGGAGGAGTGGCGGAGTTAATCGAGGATAACCCAAAGCTTAATGCTTGACGGGTTCTCAAACGCGTCGCGCATCCCCGAGTTGCGCCGCCGGCTGTGGTTTACGGCCATGATGCTGGTCGTTTACCGCATGGGCGTAGCCGTGCCCACGCCGGGAATCGACGGGCAGGCGCTCGCCGCGTTTTTCGACGCGGCGTCGAGCACGCTGTTCGGATGGGTCAATCTATTCTCGGGCGGCGCGCTGGAGCGATTTTCAGTTTTCGCCCTGGGCATCATGCCTTACATTTCGGTCGCGATCATCCTGGACCTGCTCAAGGTCGCGTGGCCCTACCTCGACGAACTGTACAAGGAAGGCGAGGCGGGGCGGCGCAAGATCAGCCAGTACACACGCTACGGGACAGTGATGCTGTCGGTGGTGCAGGGCCTCATGATCGCGGTTTCGCTCGAGCATATCCAGGCGCCGGGCGGCGGCTCGGTGGTCTACGCTCCGGGCTGGAGCTTCCGCATCATCACCGTGCTCACGGTCACCGCGGGCTCGATGTTCGTGATGTGGATCGGCGAGCAGATAACCGAACGCGGGATCGGCAACGGCATCTCGTTGATCATCATGGCCGGGATCGTCGCGCGCCTGCCGAGCGCGCTGTCGACCACGTTCCAGTTCGTGCGCGAGGGCGAGATGAGCCTGTTCGTGCTGATCCTGATCCTGCTGATCGTGGTCGGCGTCACCGGCGGAATCGTTTACGTCGAGACCAGCCAGCGCCGGATCCCGATCCAGTACGCGCGGCGCGTGGTGGGACGGCGGGTCTATGGCGGGCAGAGCTCGCACTTGCCGCTCAAGATCAACACCGCCGGTGTCATCCCGCCGATCTTCGCCTCGTCGATCCTGGTCTTTCCGGCCACCGTGGCGACCTTCCTGCCGGCGGCCAAGAATTATTCGGCGCTGCTAACGCCGGGCGGATGGGTTTACGACGTCGTGTACGTCGCCCTGATCGTTTTCTTCTGCTACTTTTACACGGCGGTCACCTTCAATCCCGTCGACGTCGCCGACAATCTCAAGAAGTACGGCGGCTTCATCCCGGGCATCCGGCCCGGACGCTTCACCGCCGAGTACATCGATCGGGTGCTTTCGCGGATAACCCTGTTCGGCGCCATCTACGTGAGCATCGTATGCGTCCTGCCGACGCTCCTGATCCAGCGCTTCAACGTGCCCTTCTATTTTGGCGGCACCGCGCTGTTGATCGTGGTCGGCGTGGCGCTGGACACGGTCGCCCAGATGGAAACCCATCTGCTGACCCGCAACTACGAGGGCTTCATGCGGCGCGGCCGTATCAAGTCCCGCAGGGGAGGGTAAGCGCCAGTGCGGCTGGTTTTGCTGGGCCCGCCCGGAGCGGGTAAGGGCACGCAGGCGAGGATGCTCGAGAAGCGCCTGGGCGTGCCTCAAGTGGCGAGCGGCGACCTCCTGCGCACGGCCGTGCGCAAGCGCACCAAGCTGGGCGTGGAAGCCAAGCGCTACATGGACAAGGGTGCGCTGGTGCCCGACGATCTGGTGCTCAAGTTCATCGAGGAGCGGCTGAGCCAGCCCGACGCTGAATCCGGCTTCATCCTGGACGGCTTCCCGCGCACGGTGGCGCAGGCCGAGACGCTGAGCGCGATGCTCAAGGGGCGCGGGTCCCGGCAGCTCGACAAGGTAATTGCTATAATGGTGCCGGATGAGGAGATCGTTAAGCGCATCTCCGGCCGGCGCACCTGCAAGAATTGCGGCGCGATGTATCATCTGATTTACGATCCGCCGCGCAATCACAATCTGTGCAATAGCTGCAACGGCGAGCTTTACCAGCGCGACGACGATGCCGAGGATACCGTGCGGATGCGCCTGGAAGTTTACGCGGCGACGATGCGGCCGTTGCTGGAGTATTACGAACGGGCGGGACTGCTGAAGCAGATCGACGGGATCGGGCGGCCCGAGGAAATTCAGCAGCGCATCGTGGAGGCCCTGGGCCCCGCTGGCGCGGCGGCGGCGAAGGGTAAACCCGCGTGATCCTGCTCAAGAGTCCCGAAGAAATCGCGCTGATGCATAGAGCGAGCATGATCGTGGCCGAAATCCTCGACGAGCTGGCGGCCGCCGTCAAACCCGGCATCACGACTGAAGAGCTGGATCGGCTCGCAGAGGAGCTGACCTATCGCAAGGGTGCGCGGCCGGCGTTCAAGGGCTACAAGCCGCACGACGTGGTTTATCCCAAGACGCTGTGCGTCTCGGTGAACGAAGAGATCGTCCACGGAATTCCGTCGGGGCGCCGTCTGCGGCCGGGCGATATCGTAGGGCTGGACTTCGGCGTGGTCTACCAGGGCTTTTACGGCGACGCGGCGCGCACCGTGCCGGTGGGTAAAATATCGGATCGCGCGGAGCGTTTGTTGCGGGTCACCCGCGCGGCGCTCTACGCAGGAATCGAGCAGGCGCAGGTCGGTAACCGGATTAGCGATATCGCGCGCGCCGTGCAGCAGACCGCCGAGAGCGCAGGCTTCTCGGTCGTGACCGAGTTCGCCGGACATGGCATCGGGCGGAGCCTGCACGAGGATCCGCAGGTGCCAAACTACGTGCGGCGCGGGATGCCGAATCCACGCCTGCAGGAGGGGATGGCGCTCGCGATCGAGCCGATGATCAACGAAGGAGTGCCCGAACTGCGTATCCTCGACGACGGCTGGACGGCGGTGACCGCCGACGGCAAACTGTCGGCGCATTTCGAGCACTCGATTGCGATTACGGCCGGCGGGCCGCGAATTTTGAGCGAAGTGGCAAATGTCTAAGGGCGACGCCATCGAGGTACAGGGCACTGTGCTCGAAGCGCTGCCCAACGCGATGTTCCGGGTGTCGCTGGAGAACGGGCATCGGGTGTTGGCGCATATTTCGGGCAAGATGCGGATGCATTACATCAAAATCCTCCCAGGTGACCGGGTCACGGTGGAATTGTCGCCGTACGATCTGACTCGCGGACGGATAACCTACCGGATGCGCTGAGGCGCCGGGGCTGCGGTCAGGATACGAGCAGGATTAGATGAGATAGGAAGACTGGGTAGAAATCAGGAAACAGAACACCGCAGAGCGGATGAAATACGATGAAGGTCAGAGCATCAGTGAAAAAGATCTGCAAGAATTGCAAGGTTGTTCGCCGCGAAGGCGTGGTGCGCATCCTCTGTTCCAACCCGCGTCACAAGCAGCGCCAGGGCTGAGCCAGGGCAGCCACGATAGGAAGACCGGGAATAAGGAGAGTCGCCGCATGGCACGCATCGCCGGAGTCGAACTGCCGCATCACAAGCGGATGGAAATCGCGCTGACTTACATCTATGGAATCGGGCGCAGCGCGGCGCAGAAGATCCTTGCCGAGGCCAAGGTCGACCCGGCGCGCAACAGCGACGAGCTGACTCCCGAGGAGCAGGTCCATATCCGCAACGTCATCGACGAGAAGTTCAAGGTCGAGGGCGATTTGCGGCGCGAGGTGCAGCAGTCGATCAAACGGTTGATGGACCTCGGATGCTACCGCGGTATCCGTCATCGTCGCGGACTGCCGGTGCGTGGCCAGCGCACGCACACCAACGCGCGCACTCGCAAGGGTCCGCGCAAGGTCGTCGCGGGCAAGAAGCAGTCGCCGCCCAAGGGCTAGGATGGCTCGGACGTAGGGCGGCATACGTCGATCGAAAATTTGTCGCGGAAGCTTGTCGCGAAAACTTGTCGTCGAACTTATCGATCTGAAACAACGGCCGCAGCGCAGGAGAGAACGCAAGCCTAATGGCTGACGAGAACAAGGAAACCAAGCCCGCGGCGGGCAAAGCGCAGGGCGGCCAGGGCGGTGAGAAAGCCGCGGCCGCCGCTGGCGGAGCGCCTGCGGCGGCTGCTGCAGCGCCCGGCGCGGCCGGAGCGGCGCCCGCACCGCGGCGCCGACGCGTGCGGCGCACGGTGCCCGAGGGTGTCGCGCACGTGCATGCGACTTTCAATAACACCATCGTCACCATCACGGACCAGCAGGGCCTGGTGGTGGCGTGGGCGAGCGCCGGATCGGTCGGCTTCAAGGGCTCGCGCAAGGGCACGCCGTTCGCCGCGCAGATGGCTGCGGAAGCGGCGGCGCGCAAGGTTAGCGACGTTGGGATGCGCGCGGTGGTGGTGTACGTCAAGGGTCCGGGCGGCGGGCGCGAATCCGCGGTGCGTGCGCTGCAGGCGGCGGGGCTTTCGGTCATTTCGATCAAGGACGTAACGCCAATCCCGCACAACGGATGCCGGCCGCCCAAGCGGCGCCGCGTTTAGGAGAGCAGAACAAGGTGGCAAGGTATCTAGGACCGGTATGCCGGTTGTGCCGGCGCGAAGGGCTCAAGCTCTTTCTCAAGGGCGAGCGCTGTTACACGGACAAGTGCGCGATCGAACGGCGCAACTACCCGCCCGGCGCGCACGGCCAGGCACGCACGCGTTTTTCGGAGTTTGCGATTCGCCTGCGCGAGAAGCAGAAAGTCAGGCGGATTTATGGTTTAATGGAGACTCAGTTCAAGCACTACTTCGAGATGGCGGAGGGGATGCCCGGGATCACCGGCGAGAATCTGCTGGTGCTGCTCGAGCGCCGGCTCGACTCGATGGTCTATCGGCTCGGCTTCGCCAGTTCGCTCGCCCAGGCGCGCCAGATCGTGCGCCACGGCCATATCGAAGTCGACAACAAGCCGGTGACGGTGCCGTCCTACCTGCTCGACGTGGGCGAGGTGGTGAGCGTGGCCGGCCGCAGCCGGACCAAGAAGGTGATCGTCGAGGCGATCGAGATGTCGCAGCGGCGCGGCGCGCCGTCGTGGATCGCGCTGGAGCGCGATCAGTTCCGCGGCTCGATGCGCGCGCTGCCGGCGCGCGCCGACCTGACGATGCCGGTCAGCGAGAAGCTGATCGTCGAGCACTACTCGCGCTGAGGCTGCGCGCGACCGGGCGGGGTGCGGGGGCGAAGGTGGGGGCGAAAAAACTTCCGGAGAAGAGCGATCGGATATGCACAATGATTGGCGCGATTTAATTAAGCCGAAGGCTGTCGAGTTCGACGAAAAAGAACTAACCCCGACCTACGGACGGTTCTTCGCCGAACCGCTGGAGCGTGGCTACGGCATCACGATCGGCAATGGCTTGCGCCGTATCCTGTTGTCCTCGCTGCCCGGCTTTGCGATTACGGCAGTGCGGATGAAAAACGTCCTGCACGAGTTTTCCACCATGCCCGGCGTCAAGGAGGACGTGACCGACGTCGTCCTCAACTTGAAAGAGGTGCGTTTGCGCCTCCACGAGGGCGAGCATTTGACGGCCACGCTCAAGGCGCGCGGGGAGGGCACGGTGAGCGCGCGCGACGTCACCGGCGGTCCCAGCCTCGAAGTGCTCACGCCCGACCAGCACATCGCGACGCTAGAGAAGGGCGCCGAACTGGAGATGGAACTGGTGATCCGGCGCGGGCGCGGCTATGCGCCGGCCGAGCGCACCGAGGACGAAGAGCCGATTGGCACGATCCGGCTCGACGCGGTTTACTCGCCGATCAAAAAAGTCAACTTCACCGTGACCAACGCGCGCGTCGGCCAGCGCACCGACTACGACCGCCTGGCGTTGGAAATCTGGACCGACGGCTCGATCTCGCCGCGCGACGCGCTGACCTATGCGGCGCGCGTGGCGCGCGATCAGATGACGATCTTCGCCGGCGTCGAGGAAGAGGCCGAGACGCCGATTGCGATCGAGAATGGCGAGCAGCGTCCGATGCTCAACGAGTATCTCTACCGCCCGGTCGAGGGGCTGCCGATTTCGGTACGCGCCTTCAACGGGCTGCAGAACGCCGACATCAAGTACATCGGAGAGCTGGTCCAGCGCACCGAGCAGGACATGCTCAAAATCAAAAACTTCGGCCGCAAGTCGCTCAACGAGATCAAGGAGGTCCTCACCGACATGGGCCTCTCGCTCGGGATGCGCCTGGACAACCTGCCGCCTCGCAACGAGCTCGACCGCATGTGGGCCGAGCAGGAGCGGCGCGAGTCGCCCTGAGCGCGGCGCGGCGTACCGCGGGAGCCACTATCGATGCGTCACCTTAACTCGGGCCGCAAGCTCAATCGCACCTCGGCCCATCGCAAGGCCCTGATGCGCAACCTGGTGTTGAGCCTTATCCAGTACGGCCGGCTCAAGACCACTGACGCCAAGGCCAAGGAGCTGCGGCGCTGGGCTGACCGGATGGTGACGCTGGGCAAGCGCGGCGACCTCGCCGCGCATCGGCGCGCCTACGCCTTCCTGGGATCCCACGGCGCGGTCAAGAAGCTGTTCGACGAGATCGCGCCGCGCTTCAAGGAGCGTCCGGGCGGCTACACCAGGGTCATCAAGTACGGCGTGCGCCGTGGCGATGCCGCGCCGATCTCGGTCATCGAATTCACCGGCGCTTCCGAGACCGCCGCGCCACGCAAGAAGCGGCGCAAGACCGAGACGCGCGAGCATCAGCACGGCGAGCGTCGCGCGGCAGCCGCCGCCGGCTAGAATCGCCGGCGCGAATTGTCGTAGCGCCAGGGCATTGGTGGGCGCGGCGCTCCGGCTTCGCCGCTGTTTCGTGCGAGGTCGCTAGCGAGCGGTGCGGCTCCTTGCCTCGCCTGCAGGGTTCGCGGAAAACGCTTCAAAGCGTCGAAAACCATCCGAAGGCGGAGCGAAACCAATCGTCGCCGGCAAACCTCGGGCCCCTCGTGCCGAACCCACGAGCGCTCTGATAAACTCGATCGCAAATCGCGATCGTACATCGCCGGAGTGGATGAATGGCTAACGAATTGATTCAGCCTGACAAGTTTTTCCTGAGCCGCTTCGGGATGACCGAGAGCGCGCTCGAGCGAACTCTGGGCGCCGCGCTGGAGCGCAAGGCGGACTACGCCGATCTCTACTTCGAGTACCGGAGCGCCGAGGGGCTTAGCCTCGAAGACTCGATCGTCAACCGCACCAGCAAGAGCTTAAGCCACGGCGTCGGCGTGCGTGTGTGTGCCGAAGACCGGACCGGCTACGCCTACTCCGACGAGGTCACGGTAGACCGGATGCGGCTTGCGGCCGAGGCCGCCCGCGCGATCGCGCACAGCGCCGGCGACGCGCCCGCGGCGGTACAGGTGGGCCGTCCGGTTGTGCGCCATGAGCTCTACGAGCTCGAGAGCACGCCGCTCGAGGTGCCGCTGGAGGAGCGCGCCAAGCTGCTCAACGAAATCGATCGCGTCGCGCGCGAATTCGACCCGCGGGTCAAGAGCGTGATGGCGTCGTTTGCGGCCGAGCGCAAAATCGTGATGGTGGTCAACAGCGAGGGGCGAGTCGCGGCTGACGTGCAGCCGCTCTGCCGCCTCAGCGTGATGGTGATCGCGGAGGACGACAAGGGCCGCCAGTCCGGCAGTTCGGGCGGCGGCGGACGGGTGGAGTGGAGCTTTTTCTTCGAGGGCGACCGATGGCGTGAGCACGCGCTCACGGCGGCGCGCCAGGCGATCACCAACCTCGACGCGGTCGACGCCCCGGCCGGCGAGATGATGGTGGTGTTGGGGCCGGGATGGCCCGGAATCCTGCTGCACGAGGCGATTGGCCACGGGCTGGAGGGCGATTTCAACCGCAAACGCACGTCCGCGTTTTCCGGGCGCATCGGCGAGCGCGTCGCGAGTGAATTCTGCACCGTGGTCGACGACGGCACGATCCCCAACCGCCGCGGCAGTCTCAATATCGACGACGAAGGCACGCCGACCTCGCGCACGGTGCTGATCGAAAAGGGCATCCTGCGCGGCTACCTGCAGGACCGCCTCAATGCGCGGCTGATGAAGATGGAGCCGACCGGCAACGGGCGGCGCGAGAGCTTCGCGCACAGCCCGATGCCCCGCATGACCAACACTTTCATGCTGCCCGGCGAATCCACCCGGGAAGAAATTATCAGTTCGGTGCGCAACGGCCTCTACGCGGTCAACTTTGGCGGCGGCCAGGTCGATATCACCAACGGCAAGTTCGTCTTTTCGGCCTCTGAGGCCTACCTGATCGAGGACGGCAAGGTGACCCGTCCGGTCAAGGGCGCGACGCTCATCGGCAACGGTCCCGACGTGCTCACTCGGGTCACGATGGTCGGCAACGATCTTGAACTCGATCCGGGCGTCGGCACGTGCGGCAAGGACGGCCAATCGGTACCGGTGGGCGTAGGGTTGCCGACGATTAGGATCGACGCAATCACGGTCGGCGGAACGCGCTCCTGACGCGGGCCTATCGCAGCCGGAGAAATATCGCAGATGTCATCAGTTGAACCGGGCGTCGATCTCGCGCAGTGGAGCCTGGAGCAGGCGCGCGCCGCGGGCGCCGACGCCGCTGAGGTTTTGATCGTGAGCGGCGAGTCGCTCAGCGCCGGTGTGCGCATGGGCGAGGTAGAGAAGCTCAAGAGTTCGCGCGAGCGCCGCCTTGGCGTGCGCGTGTTTGTCGGAAAATCCTCGGCCACCGCGTCGACCGCCGAGTTCGAGCGCAAGGCGCTGGCCGAATTCGTCGCCGACACGGTGCGCCTCGCCCGTCTGACCGCGCCCGACCAGTGGTCCGGCTTGCCCGACCCGGCGCTTCATCCGCAGGTCGTGCCAGAGCTCGAACTCTCCGATCCTTCGAGCGGAATAATCGACGCCGACCGCGCACTGGAAATCGCGCGCACGGCCGAGCGCGCCGCGCTCGGGGCCGATAGCAGAATCAAAAATTCCGAGGGCGCGGAGTTCGACTCGGGCCGTTACCGCGTGGTCTTCGCCAACAACCAGGGCTTTGCCGGCGAGTATGCCGGCACGAGCTACAGTCTCGCGGTCGCGCCGATCGCGGAAGAAAACGGCGCGATGCAGACCGGGCACTGGTACACGCAGAACCGCCGCTTCGACGGCCTCGAGGATGCCGCTTCGGTGGGGCTGACCTCGGCCCGCCGCGCGCTCAGAAAGCTCGGAGCGCGCAAGATCAAAACCACACGCGCGCCGATCGTGTTCGATCCCGACATGGCCGCCGGCTTGCTGCGCGCGCTGGCGGGTGCGGCCTCGGGGCCCTCGCTCTATCGCGGCGCGTCGTTCCTGGTCGGCCGGCTGGGCACGGAAATCGCCAACGCTGGAGTGACGATTATCGACGACGGCACGATGCGCGGGGGCCTCGGATCCAAGCCGTTCGACGGCGAGGGTTTGCCGATCACGCGCAAAAACCTGGTCGAGCGCGGCGTGCTCAAGACCTATCTGCTCGACTCGTACTCCGCGCGCCGGCTCGGCCTTGCCTCGACCGGCAACGCCGCGCGCTCGGTCGGCGACGCGCCCTCGGTCAGCCCGACCAACCTTTACCTGCAGCCCGGCGTCTATTCTCCCGAGGAGATAATCCGCACCGTCAAGCGCGGCCTCTATGTGACCGAGCTTATCGGCTTCGGCGTCAACTCGGTCACCGGCGACTACTCACGCGGGGCGGGCGGGATGTGGATCGAGGACGGCGAGCTTGCCTACCCGGTGCAGGAGATCACGATCGCCGGCAATCTCAAAGATATGTTCATGTCGATCGAGATGATCGGCAACGATCTCGCCTGGCGATCTTCGACGGTCGCGCCGACGCTCAAGATTTCCGAGATGATGATTGCGGGCGAATGAGTCCCGCAATACGCCCGCGCTGCCAGCGCCGCGCTTCAGCCGCGCGCGAAAAGCGAGCGCGCTAGTCGCACCAGGTAGCGCCAGAAATTAAGCAGGAAGCCCTGGCGCGCGACCGTGCCCGCCGCCTCGGCCTTGAGTTCCGCCTCGGCGGCGGCGAAGAACTGCCCGATCATCATCTTGGCCGCACTGTCGATCACGCGCTGGCCAACCTGCATCAGCGGCCCGCCGATTTGGATATCGCCGCCGTAAGTCACCACGGTCTGATTGGGACTCCTGGCCACGAGATCGAGCGTGCCCGAGCCGCGCATGAAGCCCTGCTTGCCTTTGCCGTCGACCGACATCTTGTAATGCTCGGGCGGACGGACTTCGTCGAGCTTGAGCTTGCCGGTGTAGACGCCTTTGACGGCGGCGATACCGACGTTGAGCGTGCCGGCGAATTCGGTGGGGCTGATGACGTCGAGCTTCTCGCATCCAGGAATCAGGCGCGAGAGCCGCTCTGGATCGTTGAACAGCGCCCACACGCGGGCGCGCGGCGCTGAGAGCGTTTGTTCTCCCGCGATCTTCATGTCGAATCAAAAATCGGTGGCTCTGCCGCCCGCGCCGATCAGTGCCTGGCGCGCGCGACCGCGCTCTCCAGCGCACGGCGCGTGTACACGCGCGCCAGTTCGGCGCGAAAATCAGCCGAAGCATGAATGTCGGAGAGCGGATCGATGCCGTCGGCGGCATGCACGGCCGCATCCGCGAGAGCCTTGGCGTCGGGCGCCTTGCCGTTGAGCGCGTTCTCGACCGCCTTCGCGCGAAACGCCTTGGCTCCCAGACCTGTCATCCCGACGCGCGCGCCCTGGCACGTGCCGCCCTTGTCGAGCGTGAGGCACGCCGCGACACCGACTATCGCGAATCCCGAGGCGGGCTGGCGATGCTTGAAATACGCGAAGCCCGCGCCTGCCGGCATCGGCGCGAAGCTGACCGCGGTCAGGATCTCGCCCGCCTTGATCGCCGTCGTCATCAGGTCGATGAAAAAATCCTCGGCCTTGACCGTGCGCGTGCCGGCGGCGTTCTCCAGCCGCACCTCGCCCTCCAGCGCGAGCACCGCCGCCGGATAGTCGGCCGCCGGGTCAGAATGGGCGAGGCTGCCGCCGATCGTGCCGCGGTTGCGCACCTGAACGTCGCCGATATTGCCGGCGCATTCGGCGAGCAATCCGAGCTTGTTGTGCAGCAGGTCGGAGGTGTGGACCTGATGGTGGCGCACCGCGGCGCCGACGCTTATCCGGCCGCCCTCCTCGGCGATCTGGCCAAGCTCGGCGATGCGTGCGATGTCGACCAGGTGGCGCGGCTGCGCCAGGCGCAGCTTCAGGATCGGCAACAGGCTGTGGCCGCCCGAGAGCAGCCTGGCCTCGTCGCCGTATTGCTGGATCAGTCCGAGCGCTTCCTTCACGGAAGCGGCGCGATGATATTCGAATTCTGATGGGAACATGGTTTGCGCTAGCGTCGTCAGGCCGCCGCCTTGCCCGAGCGCATCTTGTTGGCCGCGTACTGGACCGCCTTGATGATGTGCTGGTAGCCGGTGCATCGGCAGAGATTGCCCTCGAGCGCATGGCGAATCTCGGCCTCCGACGGGTTGGAGTTACGGCTCAGCAGATCGACTGAGGCCATGATCATGCCCGGCGTGCAGTAGCCGCATTGCAAGCCGTGTTCTTCCCAGAAGCCCTCCTGCACCGGATGGAGTTGGCCGTCGTGGACGAGCCCTTCGACCGTGATGATCTCGGCGCCGTCCGCCTGCACCGCGAGCATCGTGCACGACTTGACCGCGTTGCCGTCAACCAGCACCGTGCACGCGCCGCATAGTGATGTCTCGCAGCCGACGTGGGTGCCGGTCAGGCCCGCGACGTCGCGCAGGTAGTGCACCAGCAGCATCCGGGGCTCGACGTAATCCTCGCGCCGTTGGTTGTTGATTGTCAGCGTCAAGCGCATAGTCTAATTCCGTCCTTAAGCACTCTGTGCTTAGCAAATGAGGTGCGACCGGCCAAACTGAAAGCCACCTGTCCGACGGCCGCTTGCCAGCATGCCGCGCTTGTCGGCCAACGGAAAGTGGTTAAATTCAAAAAAGTCATCCCGAAAAAGGCCAATTTCCATGAGCAGTCCATCGCGTTTTACCGAAAAGCTCCAGGAGGCGCTGGGGCGCGCGCAAAATGCGGCGCTGAGCGCTCACAATCAGGCCGTCGACGTCGAGCATCTGCTCGCCGCGCTGCTCGAGGACGACGAGGGCCTCGTATCGTCCGTGCTTAAGCTGAGCGGCGTGGACCGCGCCAGCGTGCGGCGCAAGCTGGCCGACGAGCTGGCCAAGGTTCCGCACGTCACCGGCGGCGGAACCGATTCGAGCCAGGTGTACGCCACGCAGCGGCTCGGCCGGGTGCTCGCGCGCGCCGAGCAAGAAGCGGGCAAGCTCAAGGACGATTACATCTCGGTCGAGCACGTGCTGATCGCGATGCTCGACGAGCCGGGCGCCGCCTCGCGAATCTTGCGCGAGGCCGGGATGACCCACGACAAGCTGATGGAGACGCTGCAGAAGGTGCGCGGCAACCAGCGCGTAACTTCGGCCAATCCTGAAGCGACCTACCAGGCCCTCGAGCGCTACGGACGCGACCTCACCAAGATGGCCGCGGCGGGCAAACTCGACCCGGTTATCGGCCGCGACGAGGAAGTCCGCCGCGTGATACAGGTGCTCTCGCGGCGCACCAAGAACAACCCGGTGCTGATCGGCGAGCCCGGCGTAGGCAAGACCGCGATCGTCGAGGGCCTCGCCCAGCGTATCGTCGCCGGCGACGTGCCCGAGGGACTCAAGGACCGCCGCCTGGTCGCGCTCGACATGGGCGCGCTGGTCGCGGGCGCCAAATTCCGGGGTGAGTTCGAGGAGCGGCTCAAGGCCGTGCTCAAGGAAGTGCAGGAGGCCTCCGGCCAGGTCATCCTGTTCATCGACGAACTGCACACGGTGGTAGGCGCGGGCGCTGCCGAGGGCGCGATGGATGCGTCCAACCTGCTGAAGCCGGCGCTGGCGCGGGGCGAGCTCCACTGTATCGGCGCGACCACGCTCGACGAGTACCGCAAGCATATCGAGAAAGACGCCGCGCTGGAGCGCCGCTTCCAGCCGGTGATGGTCGATGAGCCGAGCATCGAGGACACGATCTCCATCCTGCGCGGACTCAAGGAACGCTACGAGGTCCATCACGGCATCCGCATCAAGGACGCCGCCCTGGTGACGGCGGCGATTCTCTCCAAACGCTACATCACCGACCGTTTCCTTCCCGACAAGGCGATCGACCTGGTCGACGAGGCGGCGGCCAAGCTGCGCACCGAGAAGGAATCGATGCCGGTTGAGTTGGACGAGGTCAACCGCCGCGTAATGCAGCTCGAGATCGAGCGCGAGGCTCTCAAGCGCGAGACCGACGCGGCCTCGCGCGACCGGCTGGAGCGGCTGGAGAAGGAACTAGCCGAGGCCCGCGACAAGCGCGACGCCTTGCAGGCGCAATGGCAGAGCGAAAAGAGCGCGGTCGAAAAGCTCGCCGCCATCAAGGCGAAGATCGAGCAGACCCGGCTCGAGATCGAAAAAGCCAAGCGCGAGTACGACTTGAACAAGGTCGCCGAACTGCAATACGGAACGCTCGCCGCGCTGGAGAAGGAACTTGCCGAGGCCGAGGCGCGCAACGCGCCGTCGGGCGGGGCTGCCCGGCTGATCAAGGAAGAAGTCGACGAAGAGGATATCGCCGAGGTCGTCGCACGATGGACCGGCGTTCCCGTCTCCCGCCTCATGGAGGGCGAGATCCAGAAACTTTCCCATCTCGAGGAGCACCTGCACAAGCGCGTTATCGGGCAGGACGAGGCGGTCAAGGCGGTGGCCGACGCGGTGGTGCGGGCCCGCGCCGGGCTTCAGGATCCCAACCGTCCGATCGGATCGTTCATATTCCTCGGCCCGACCGGCGTCGGCAAGACCGAACTCGCGCGCGCGCTCGCCGAGTTCCTGTTCGACGACGAGGCCGCGATGGTGCGGATCGACATGTCGGAGTACATGGAGAAGCACACGGTTTCGCGGCTGATTGGCGCGCCGCCGGGCTACGTCGGATTCGAGGAAGGCGGCCAGTTGACCGAGGCCGTGCGCCGGCGCCCCTACTCGGTCATCCTGTTCGACGAGATCGAGAAAGCCCATCACGACGTTTTCAACGTGCTGCTGCAACTGCTCGACGACGGACGGCTCACGGACGGGCAGGGGCGGACGGTGGACTTCAAGAACGCCGTCGTGATCATGACCTCGAACATTGCGAGCGACCTCATCCTTGCTTACCGGGGCAAGGACTACGACAGGATGAAGGAGGAAGCGCTGGACGTGCTGCGCAAGAGCTTCCGTCCGGAGTTTCTCAACCGGGTCGACGAGATCGTGGTGTTCCATCCGCTCACGCGCGACGAACTGCGCCAGATCGTCAGTATCCAGATCCGCGGACTGCAGAGGCGGCTCGAGGAGCGCAAGATCGAGCTCGACCTTACCGACAAGGCGACTGATTATTTCGCAGAACGCGGGTACGATCCGTCATATGGAGCACGGCCGCTCAAGCGCCTGGTGCAGCACGACCTCGAGACCGCGCTCGCCCGCAAGATTCTGGCTGGTGAAGTGCGTGACGGCTCCAGGGTCGTGGTCGACGCGGGGCCGCGCGGACTGAGCTTCGAGGTGAAAGAGCCGACCGCCAAGGCCGCCGCCGCGTAATCCCACCCGTTCCGCCCGCGCTGAATCGGTAAGTCAGGGGATGCGACTGGTCGCATCCCTTTTTTTTGTTTGAAGCACCGCGCGGCACGTCTTTGCACAAGAGCTGCCGATGCGCCACAATTCGCGCGGCGCCCGGGCGCCAGCGCGATGAGCATCGGCCGGATATCGGTCGCGCGCCGAGGAGAACCGGTGATGACCAAGCAAGACCGCACAGCCTGGATGCTCGCCGGCGCGCTTTTCCTCGCGCTCTTCTTCATCTGGGGAGTCGCGTACGACTGCTTTCCGATCCTTCTGCCCTCGGTGCTCAGGCAATTTCATCTGAGCAAGGAGCAAATCGGAAACGTGCCGGCGGCTCAGGCGCTAGCAGCCCTCGTGGTCGGGCCGCTGGTCGGCTGGCTGCTCGATCGGATCCCGGCGCAAATCGTGATGAGCGTCGGCGCCGTGCTGACCGCGATCGGAATCGTGATGATGGCCCGGGCCGGCTCGTTCCATGGCGTGCTCGTCGGGTCAGTCGTAACCGGGGTCGGATTGAGCGCGTCAACCATTTTGCCCGCAACGATGGTCATATCAAACTGGTTCGGCGAGCGGCGCGGCACAGCGCTGGGCCTCACGACGGCCGGAATGGAGTTGGGTGGGATGGTAATTGCGATCGTGGCGGGACACCTCGACGCGGTCTATGGATGGCGCTTCGCTTATGCGGTGCTGGCGATTCCACTGGTTGTGATCGTCGCGCCGCTTTACCTGATCTTCGTGCGGACGCGTCCCGAGCAGCCAGCGCAGAGCGCGAGCATCGCCAAACCAAGCGCCACCGAGTTCATGTCTTCACTGCCCGGCCTGGAGTTGAACGAGGCGCTGCGCACGCGAGCCTTCTGGATGCTGGTGGTGCTCCAGTTCTGCTTCACGTTCGCGGTCGGCGGCAGCTTTATCCATCTCGTGCAGTACCTGATCAGCATCGGCTACACGCTGGGAGCGGGGACGATGGTAGTCGGCTTCTCGTTGGGACTGGCGCTGATCGGTAAGCCGGCGATGGGCGTGCTGGGTGACCGGATCGGCGGCAAGAACGCGCTCGCGCTTTGTTTGTTGCTCAGCGCCGCGAATACCGCTTTCCTCCTGCTCGCGCGGATGTTCTGGGTCCTGGTGATCTTTACCGTCGTGGGTGGCCTCACCGGTTCGGCGCCGATCGCGTTGGGTCCGCTGGTGCAGGTCGAGACGCTGGGACTCAAGCGCTATGGCTCAATTGCCGGGCTTCTCGGGATAACGTTTACCTTGGGCGCGATGATGGGCCCTCCGATAGTCGGCAAGCTCGCGGACGTTACCGGCTCCTATACCGTGTCATTCGAGGTCTGCGCGTTGGTCGCATTCATAGGCGCCGTCGCTTCATTCCTTTGCGTGGCGCCGGCGCGGGTGCGAGTCGGCGGCCTGGTCCAGGCCAAATAGAATATCGCCGCCGCACGTCTTAAGCAGGCGCCGTCATCGCCAGATGATCTCGCTGTCGAAGCCCTCCGCTAGCATTGGACGACCGCGCGGGCGGCGCTAGAATGTTAGCTGGACTTAATTATCCAGATACGCGATATTAGCCCGAACCCCGGCAGACCCGGGCAGACCATCGGTAAGAGGAGGCAGCGGGCAAACCCTGGGCCCGCTGTATGAGGAGCCGCAAACCATGCGTGAACTGACAGTTCGGACCGCTTTTCGCCGCGCCGGCGCAGCACTGGCCGCGCTGATTCTGGTTGCTGGCGCCGTCCCGTCGATCGCGGCGGCCAAGACGGTCGAAGTCAAAATGACCGACACGCCACCCAAGTTCGTGCCTCTGACGGTCACGATCCAGAAGGGCGACACCGTCGAGTGGATCAACAACGCGGCTTCGCTGCACTCCGTGACTACCAACCCGGCGGTCGCGCAGGACCCCAAGGACGTTTCGGCACCGGCGGGCGCTAAGCCGTTCGACTCGGGCTTCATGACGCCGGGGGCGAAATGGAGCTATACGTTCACCGTCCCGGGCACCTACAAGTACCTCTGTTTGCCGCACGAAAAGGACCACATGGTCGGCGTCGTGGTGGTCAAATAAGGAGCGCGAAGCCGGCCCCGAAGGCGTTGCCGGGTGGGGTGAGGTTAGGCTATTGTGCCGAGCCGAAAAGGAGTCGATCGTGATCGTGCCGAGCAAGATCGTGCCGAATCAGTCCATCCGCGCCGCGGGCGTCTCTCGAATCGCAGCGCGCGCCGTGCAGCCGAGGCTGGCGGTGATCGTAGCCGCAATGGCGGCGTTCGTCGTCGCGGGAGCGAGCGCGGCCTGGTCTTTCCCCTGGAGTATCGACATGTTCCGCGGCCCGGCGATTCAGCCGCTGGAGGTTTCGCCGCGCGTGATGCCGGAGGGAACACTGCCTACCGATAGCGGTTCGCCGCCGCAGGACCTCGAGCAGGCGACGATCAAGGCGCATAACCCGCTCAAGCCGACGGCGGAAAATATCGCTCACGGCAAAGACCTCTACGACAACGATTGCATGCCGTGCCATGGTGCGGGCGGACACGGTGACGGCCCGGTGGCCCATCTGCTGCACGCCCACGGCTTCGATCCGAAGAATCTCGTGACCGGCGTGACCAAGAATCTGCCCGACGGCTACATCTACGGCTACATCCGCGACGGCGGAATTCATATGCCCTCATATGGGGACGCGATGAACTCCAACGAGCGCTGGGATGTAGTGATGTACGTGCGGCAGCTCCAGGCGCAGGGCTCGGCGAGCGATCAGAAGACGGCTGCGAAGTAGTCGCGTCCGAAGTGGCGGCCCACGGCGGCCGCATCGAAAATCCGGCGGCAACCGCCGCGCGCGAAAGCGCGCGGCGGTTGCCGCCGGCGCATCTCCCCGCCGCGCAGAGCGCCGGCCCGCGTCGCGGGTCGGCGCTCTGCGCGATCGGGGGAACATGCCGTGTGCTGCCGCGCATCGCGGCAGCACACGGCGGGCATGCGTCCGGGCAGCCCGCGGCGCGCCGGATGACCTCGCAGCGCTAAGGCGGTGCCGCGGCCCACGCGTGTTACGGCCAGGTTAAGCGGCAGTACCAGGGCGCATAGGCGCGACCGGCGCCTCTTCCGTAAGCCCGCCCGAGGCGGTCTAATTGATTTCGCTCAGTCGAGCGGGCGCGTCGGACGCGGCCCGTTGCTCGGAACGAATCCGGGACGGCCGGGTCAACGTCGATACCTGCAACCTCGAGACGGACGGCAACGTCTACATCTACAACCTTGCGATTGAAGGGGGCCGGGAATATGCGGATTCAGGCGAGCAAGGCGGCCGCTGCTGCCGTCATGGCGGCAGCGGCGCTGGTGACAATGTTTCCCAGGATGGCACAGACTGCCTCGGGAGGCCGTGCGGGGAGTCAGGCGCTGGACGTGACGCAACTGGTGCAGGTCGCCCTTGAAGTGAATCCGCAGGTGCGTGCGGCGCGCGCGCAATGGGAGTCGGCCGAGCATTCGATCAAGCAGGCATACGCGCCGAATGATCCGCAGATTTCGTATACCAACGGCGATAGCGCGGGCAACGGCTTTAACCGGTCATCGTTTCACACTTTGCTGGTAACCGAGGCTTTCCAGTTCCCCGGCAAAGCGCTGTTGCAGGGCACCCAGGCGAGGCGTTCGGCGGAGATCGCGCGGCTGACGTACCAGGCCACGGTTCGCGATACCCGGGCCGCGGTCGAGACCGCCTACTACCAACTCGTACTGGATAGTGCGCTCGCCGACGTCAACGCCGAGAACGTGCAGAATCTCGAACAGGTGCTCAAGGTGACGCAAGTCGCCTACTCCGCCAACCAGGTGACGCAAACCGATTTCGTGAGCGCCGAGTTCGACCTAGCCGCAGCCAGGCAATTGCAGCTTCAGTACAAGACCAACATCGAGAACGACGAGACCGCGCTGAATCAGCTTCTGAGCCGCCCACCCGGCGCGCCGCTCGACTTCGAGCGCACGCTCAATTTCGAGGCGCTCAAAACCCCGCTCGACACGCTGATCGGCCGCGCGGAAAGTTTGCGCCAGGAGATCCTCGAGGCGTCGCTCAACGAGCGTAATTCCGATACCGCCCTTCAGCTTGCGAAGATGGAATATCTGCCCGATTTCACCGTGAGCTACTTCTTCGACCACTACCTGCTTGCCAGTGCCGCACCGGCGCCCAACCGCACCCAGGACCATTCGTGGGTCATCGGCGCCAACATGCCGATCTTCTTCTGGCTTAAACAGAACGAGGACGTCGCGCGCGCCCGCGCGAATCTTGAAGCCTCGCGCTACGATCTGGTGTCGGTGAAGAACCAGACTGCAGCGACGGTCACCTCGCTCTATCGCTCGGCCCAATATGGCTATCAGACGGCGATCCTGTATCGGCAGTCGCTGATTCCGCTGGCCAACGAGGATTTCGAGGTCGCGCTGACCGCATACCAATCGGGCAAGATCCCTTTCGTGGCGCTGGCGGAGGCTCTGCGCCGCGGTTACGATGCTCGGGTAAGCTATCTGCAGGGCGCGAACCAGTTTGTAGCTAATCGCGTCGCGCTCGAGCAGGCGATCGGCGCGCCACTGGGCCAATGATGAGACTTAAGACGGCCGCGATGTCACTGTGTGCGTTCGCGGCGCTCGTGGCCCTCGCAGCCCTAAATGGATGCGAAGGCTCATCGCCCGGCAGCGCCGCGGTCGAGACGCCGCCTGCGCCGGTTCCGCAAATCGTCCACCAAACCAACGGCGAGGAGCTGCTTCAATTGGACCCCGCGCGTGTACCGGGCGCGACGTTCGGCGAAGTGCGCGAGGTCGAATTGCCCTCGGTGCTCGAGGCCAACGGACAGGTGACGTTCGACGACCGCCGCGTCTCGAGCATCGTCTCGCGGGTCGCCGGACGAATCGAACAGGTGCGCGTTTCGCAATGGGACAACGTGCGGCGCGGTGAGCCGATCGTCGCACTCTACAGCCCCGACTTCATGACCGCCGAGGCCGAGTACTTGCAAGCGAAACAGACCGCGCATCTGAGTAGCGCGCCCGGAATTGCCTCTACCGCGGGGTTGGCGGCTTCGATGGAGGATGCGGCCGAGCGCAAGCTGGAACTGCTCGGCATGGAACCGGCAGACATCCGCGCGATCAGCGCGCCCAATCCGACGGTTTGGATGCGCGCGCCAATCGGCGGCACGGTGATCGACAACAAGGCCACGCGCGGCGCAGCAGTCTCTCCGGGCGACGTTCTCTATACCCTTGGCACGCTCAACGATGTCTGGATCACGGCCAATATCTACGAAGATGATCTCGCGCGCGTGCACGAAGGCCAGGACCTCGCGGCAGTGACCACCGCCTATCCCGATGACGTCTTCAAAGGGGTCATCTCGCGAATCAGCCCCGGCATCGATCCCACTACCTTTACCGCGCAGATACGATGCACCGTCGCCAATCCGGGCCTCAAGCTCAAGCCACAGATGCTCGCGCGGGTGCGGATCGTGACGCGGCCGGGTCAGGCGCTGGTAGTGCCGCAGCAAGCGCTGGTTTTCGACACCGATTCCTATTTCGCCTATGTGCGGGTAACGCCCAACGCGGTGGCGCGGCGCAAGGTCGTGATCACGTCGTGGAACGAAAAAGGTTACGCCCGCGTGGTCTCCGGACTGAGCCCCGGAGACACCGTGATCGTGGCCGGCTCGTTGCAGGTTGACGAGCTGTGGCGCGAGGCCCACGGTCAGGGGTAGGAGCCGCCGGTGATCCGCTCGTTAATGCAGATCGCGCTCAAGGGCCGCGCCGTGATCATCGGCCTGGCTATCGCGCTGCTGTTGTCCGGCATCTACGCCTTCTCCCAGATTGACATCGAGGCGTATCCCGACCCGGTACAGCCGATGATCGAGCTGTTGACGCTGCCCACCGGGCTCAGCGCCGAAGAGGTCGAGCGGTTGGTCACGGTGCCCCTGGAGTACACGCTCAGCACGACGCGCAACCTGGAGGCGATGCGCTCGATTTCGCTGTTCGGCCTCTCTGACATCCGCTGCTATTTCTCGTGGGACAGCGACTACTACTGGGACAACGCCGAGACCATCAACCAGCTCCAGTTTGTCAGCCTTCCGACGGGTATCACGGCGGGTATCTCGCCCGAAAATGCGATCGGCGAGATCTACCGCTACACGGTCGAGAGCCCTGACCACGATCTGCTTAACGAGAAGACCGTCAACGACTGGATTGTCTCGCGCCAGCTCAGCACCGTGCCGGGCGTGATCGGCGATAGCACTTTCGGCGGGCTCACCAAGCAGTATCATGTCGACGTTGACCCGCAGAAACTGGACTACTATCACGTTCCGCTTTCCGCCCTGACCAGCGCGCTGACCAACGCCAACATCAGCTCAGGCGGCAACTACCTGGACGTCGGCGAGCAGGCCTTCGACGTGCGTGGCCTGGGCTTCATCGAATCGCTCGACGACATCCGCAACACCCTGCTGTCGGTCAACAAGTCGACACCGATCACCGTCGGCAACGTGGCCGAGGTCTCGGTCGGCTACGCGCCGCGCCTGGGCATCGTCGGGATGAACAACCGCGACGAGGTGAGCGAAGGCATCGTCCTGATGCGCAAGTATGGCAACACGCTCAAGACGCTGCGCGGCGTGGAGGCAAAGGTAAAGCAGCTCAACAGCTCGGGGATGCTGCCGCACGGCTACCATATCGTGCCGTACTACGATCGCACCTCGCTGGTCCAGACCACCCTGCACACGGTGCTGGAGAACCTGACCATCGGGATGGCGCTGGTCTTCTTGGTGCTGATCTTTTTCCTGGGCAATCTGAAGGCGGCGATAATCGCCGCGATCAATATCCCGCTCGCGCTATGCGGCGCGTTTATCCTGATGAGGGTGAGCGAGACGCCAGCCAACCTGATTTCGCTCGGCGCGATCGACTTCGGCATTATCATCGACACCACCGTGATCGTGATGGAGAACATCAACCGCCATCTGAGCTCGGACGAGTTCGCTCACGAATCCCCGCGCGGGCGAATCCTGCGCGCCGCGCAGGAGGTCGGCGGTCCGATGCTCTTTTCGACCCTGATCTTCGTGATCGCGTTTCTGCCGCTGTTCACGATGCGCGGGGTCGAGGGCGCGATCTTCTCACCTATGTCGCACACCTACGCATACGCGCTGGGGAGCGCCATCTTGCTTGCCGTTACGCTCACGCCCGTACTAGGCTCGTTCGCTTTCGCGCGTGGCCTGCACGACGTCTACAATCCCGTGTGGTACGCGATCACCCGCTTTTACCACAGCCTGTTCGTGGGCGTGCTGCGATGGCCGCGCCTGACGCTGGTGCTGGTGCTGGTCCTGGCCGCGGTGGCGGCCTCGACCTATCCACGGCTGGGCGGCGAGTTCCTGCCCAAGCTCGAGGAGGGCAATATCTGGGCGCGCGCCACGATGCCGCTCACGATCTCGCTTGACCGCGGCGCCAGTTTGACGACGCGGATGCGCCGCGTTTTCCTGTCGTTTCCTGAAGTGACGACCGTGGTCTCGCAGCTTGGCCGGCCCGACGATGGCACCGAGACCACCGGCTTCTTCAATATCGAGTTCTCCGTCGACCTCAAGCCGAAGTCGGAGTGGCCCGCGGGGCTCGAGAAGCCTGACCTCGTCAAGCGGATGGACGACCGGCTCCAGCGCGAGTTCCCCGGCGTGAGCTTCGGCTACTCGCAGAACATCCAGGACAATATCGATGAGGCGCTCTCGGGAGTCAAAGGCACCAACTCGGTCAAGGTGTTCGGCCGCGATCTTGCCGTGGACGAGCGTATAGCCAATCAACTGGTCGAGGTGATGGGCAAGGTGCGCGGCGTGGTCGATCTCGCGGTATATCGCTCGCTCGGCCAGCCCAACCTGGTGATCAAACCCGACCGTGCGGCCGCCGCGCGCTACGGGCTGAACGTCTCCGACGTAGCCGCGATCGTGCAAGCGGCGATCGGCGGCCAGGCCGTGACCCAGGTTTTCGAGGGTGACCAGCGCTTCGACCTGGTCGTGCGATGGAAGCCGCAGTACCGCCAGAGCCTTGACGCCATCCGGAGCATCCGCGTCGCCACGCCCACCGGCGCCGAGATTCCGCTCGCCCAGATCGCCCAGGTCCGCACCGACGAAGGCGCGTCATTCATCTACCGCGAAGGTCTCGAGCGCTACGTGCCGGTGCGCTTTGCCGTGCGCGGACGCGACCTCCAGAGCACGGTCGAGACCGCCAAGCGGACGGTCGCGCGCGAGATAAAGGTCCCCGAAGGAGTTCACCTGGAATGGGCCGGCGAGTATGGAGAGCTGCAGGAGGCCAATCGCCGCTTGATGATCGTGGTGCCGTTCGCGCTCGTGCTGATAGCCGGCGTGCTCTACGCCGCGACCACTTCGCTCATCGACACCTTCATCATCATGGCGCAGATTCCCGTCGCCTGCATGGGCGGCATACTCGGCCTGTACCTGACCGGGACGCCGTTCAGCGTCTCGGCCGCGGTCGGTTTCATCTCGATCTTCGGCATCGCCGTGATGGACGGAATCCTGCTGAGCTTCTACATCCGCCAGCTCTGGCAGGAAGGGCATCCGTTCCGCGAGGCGATCATCATGGGCTCGGACCGGAGGCTGCGTGCCACGATGATGACCGACATGGTCGACGCGTTCGGGTTGCTGCCGGCTGCGCTCTCGACCCGGATCGGCGCGCAGACCCAGCGTCCGCTGGCGATCGTGGTGATCGGCGGCGCGCTCGCGATCCTGCTGCTGACCCGCATCCTCCAGCCGGTGCTCATCTATCTTTGCCATCGCCGGCTGCGCCTCGAAGACACGCCGCCACCAGTCGCGCGGCACGCCTAGCAGAGACGCTGATCGGCGGCAGCGCGAGATCGGCGCGCTGCTCGCGGCGCGGCCCCGCGCCGTGCTAAACGGGCAGTGGAGGATTCCAACGATGCAGCTTGAAACCCTGGCCCACGGCTACGGTCTTATCGAGGGGCCGCGCGTCGACGAACGCAACCGGCTCTACTTCAGCGACGTGCCCAACGGCGGCGTCTACCGGCGTAGTCCCGACGGCGTCATCGAGACTCTCATTCCGCGCCGTCGCGGCGTGGGCGGAATCGCGCTTAACGCGGCCGGCGGAATCGTATGTAGCGGCCGCAGCCTGATCTGCTGGGACGAGGCGACCAAGCAAAGCCGCGACCTGTTCACCGAATGGGAAGGCCGCGCGCTGCGCGGGCTCAACGATCTCACCGTCGACGCGCAGGGCAGCGTCTTCGTCGGATCGCTCGAGTTCGACGCGCTTAGCACTGACAAGCCGATCCCCGGCAATGTATTTCGCGTCGACCCTCCCAACACGGTCACCAAGCTGTGGGAGGGGATCGAAGTAACCAACGGGATGGGCTTCAGCCCGGACGCGCGGCTGCTGTATCATTGTGATTCGACCACCAAGGCGGTGTGGGCCTATGACGTTACCGCCGATCGCCGGCTCAAGGACCGCCGCGTCTTCGGCAAATTGCCCGAGGGATGGCCGGACGGGATGGCGGTCGACGTCGAGGGTGGAGTGTGGGTCGCGGTCGTGCGCCACGGCGAGGTCGTACGCTTCAAAGCCAACGGCACGATGGAGCGGAGGATCAAGATGCCGGCCGAGATGGTGACGAGCCTCTGTTTCGGCGGCGCCGACATGATGGACCTGTACGTGGTCACGGCCGACAACACCGAGGACTCGAGCCGCAAGGGGACGATCTTCAGGATGCGCGCGGACGTTCCAGGCTTGGCAGTGCCGCAGGCACGGTTTTAAATCACGAAAGCGCCGTTGATACCGATTGGCGGGAAAATTTATAGAAGGAGACGCGGATGGCTCTACAGGTGGGGCAGCAGGCGCCCGACTTCACGATGAAGTCGAACAAGATGAAGGACGTGAAACTCTCCGAGCTGCGCGGCAGCAAAGTTCTGTTGCTGTTCGTGCCGCTGGCGTTCACCGGCACTTGAACCAAGGAATTCTGCAGCGTGCGTGACACGCTGGGAGAGTTCGAACAGCTCGGATGCAAGGTGTTCGGAATTTCCACTGATAGCCCGTTCGCGCTCGACTCATGGGCGCGCGAGCAGAATTACCAATTCCCACTGCTCAGCGACTACAACAAAGAAGTGTCGCCGGCCTACGATTCGATGTACGCCGAGCTGCTGGGCTTCAAGGGCGTGTGCAAGCGCTCGGCCTATGTGATCGACGGCCAGGGCAAAGTCCGCTACCGCGAGGTGCTCGAAGACGCGCGCCAGGTCCCCGACCTCGAAGCGATCAAGAAGTGTCTCAAGGATATCTAGTAGCTTGTGCGAGCGCCGGCGCGGATCCCGAATCCGCGCCGGCCCGCCCGTAAACCGCAGTTGGCGCCCAACGAATGCCCAATACCCTCGATGGAATAGTCGCAGTCGACCTCACGCAGAACGTTGCCGGTCCGTATTGCACCCAGCTCCTCGGCGACTTCGGCGCCACGATCATCAAGATCGAGCGTCCAGGAAGCGGCGACGACTCGCGCCGCTACGCCCCCGCATGGCACGGCGGCGGGGCTGAGCCCGGCGACTCGACCGCGTTTCTGGCCTACAACCGCAACAAGAAAAGCGTGTGCGTCGATCTCGACCATCCCGCGGGCGTGGAGATCGTGCGCCGGCTCGCGGCCAGCGCCGACATTTTCGTGCATGCGCTCAAACCCGGCAGCGCCGAGGCGCGCGGGCTGGGCTACGACGATCTGAAGCCGCTCAACCCGCGGCTCATCTATGCCGCAATCAGCGGCTTCGGCGAGAGCGGCCCGATGCGCAACCTGCCCGGCTACGACCCGCTCGGCCAGGCTCACTCGGGCGTGATCAGTGTGACCGGCCATCCCGGCGCGCCGCCGGCACGCGTCGTCGTTCCGATCATCGATATGGGCTCGGGGCTGTGGCTGTTCTCCGGAGTGCTCGCGGCGATTATCGAGCGCGGCAAGACCGGGCGCGGAGCCAGAGTCGGCGTGAGCCTGCTCGAGACCGGCGTTGCGTGGACCACACTGCACATGAGCAACTACATGGCGACCGGCGAGGTGCCCGAACGCACCGGCTCGGCGTCACCGGCGGCGGCGCCTTACGAGGCGTTCGAGACCGCGGATGGATGGATCATGATCGCGGCCGGCAACGATCGGCTGTTCGGCCGGCTGTGCGAGTTGTTGGGCATCCCGGAGCTCGCCGAGGATGACCGCTTCAGGAGCAACGCTGCGCGTGTGCCGCGACGCGCCGAGCTGCACGCGATTCTCGAACAGCGCATGCGGCCGCGTCCAACCGAACATTGGGTCGCGGCGCTGCGCGAGGTTGGCGTGCCGTGCAGCCCGATAAACCGCCTCGATCAGGTGCACGACGACCCGCAGGTCAACGCGACCGGGATGATCAAACGGATCGATGGCTTTCGTGTGCCCAATTTCGAGATCGTCGACGTCGCGGTGAATGTCAACGGCGAGAAGGCGGTGCTGCGCTCGATGGCGCCGCTACTGGGCGAGCATACCGACGAAGTGCTGCGCGCCGCTGGCTACGCCGAGCGCGAAATCGCGGCGCTGCGCGCCGCCAAGACGATCGGCTAGCGGGAGGCGCCGGCGCCGAGATCGCCAGCAGCGAGCGCCGCGCTGGCCACGATGGTCAGTACGAACGCGCCCGCGCGCATCGCCGCGGCAAACGAGTCGTCCGGAAGCCGTTCGCCGAAGGCAACGATTCCGCCCGCGATCGGTATAACGTTGGAGATCGCGGACGAGAGCGGCATCGCGATGATTCCGCGGCCCATCGCGAACGAGTTTTGCAACATCACCAGCCCCGCCACGTTGGTCACGATCGTCAGATAGGTATAAGGGCTCCCGAGCAGTACCGCCGCGAACGCGGCAAAGTCCGCGGCGCCGGCCAGGCGGTCGGCGAGCGGCTTGGTGTAGAGGCTAGCGAACCCCAGCGCGATTCCTGACGCGATTGCGGTGGCCGCGCCGTTTTGCCGCAACACTGGCGGGATCAGCAGCATCAGCGTGATCGCGACCGCGCCCACTGAAGCTATCGCGAGCACGCCGGTGTCGACCGAACTTTGAACCGCACCCGCATCGAGCGAACCGACGAGCATCAGCGCGGCTATCAGGAACGTGCCAATCCCGAGCCATTCCCAGATGCGCGCTTGCTCGCCGAGCAGGACCACCGCGAGCACCACGAACAGCGCGATCCCGCCCTGCATCGCAATCGCCATCATCGAAACCGGCGCGCTAGCGAGCGCGACCATATACAGCGCATAGCCGGCGGCTTGCACCGCGAGTCCGCCAATCCAAATCGGGTCGCGAATCCACGCCATCACTGCGCCGAGCGTGGCGCGCCCGCGCGCAATCGGCAGCGCGTCCGCGCGGATTTTCATCATCATCAGCCCGCATGCGAGCAGCAGGTCAGCGACGACCCCGAGTGCGAGACTCTGCGCGAGCGCGCCGCGTGCGCTAGCCATCGGTGATTTCGCGCATCACGCCGTCGCGCGAGATGGTGAAGCGCCGCCCGCCCCATGCCACTTTATGGCCAACCAGGCTCGCGGCCCAGATTGCGGCCATCACCAGGTCTTTCAGCGGCAACAGCCACACGTCGCGCATCAGCTCCGGCAGCTTGAGCGTGCGGGCGAGGATCAGCGCCGAACTCGCCAGGCGCGCGGCGATTACGGCCGCGCAAACGGCGATCGCGGCGGGGCGGCCGCGGGTCACGGCCAGCATCACGAGCGCCCACAAAGGTCCGTTGATCAGGATGGTGAGCAGGCTCAGCGGACGCATGGTGCGGTAAGTTCGGGCCCAGCGCAGCTTGCGTTGCCAGAATTCGCCGAAGGTGCTCTCCTCGCAGGCCGAGGTGACGAGCGAGCGCGAGAGCCTGATCTCCCATCCGCTTTCGACCACCGCGCGGCCCAGCTCGAAGTCGTCGGCAAGCTTGTCGCCGAGCGGGCGCATGCCGCCGGCGGCTTCCAGAGCCGTACGGCGCACCGCGATCGTCGCGCCGAAGGCATAGCGCAGAGGCTCGATCGCGACCGCCACCATCACCATCGGCGCGAAGTCGGTGTTGATGAAAAGCGCGGCCAGACGCGAGGCAAACGAGCCGGTCGGCCGCGCGCGGTAGGCGCAGGTCACCAGCCCAACGCGCTCATCGGCGAAGAGTTCACCGATGAGGTGGTCCAGATGGCCACGCTCAACCGAGATATCGGCGTCGCTCAGCACGAAGGCGTCGGCGCGCTCGGCCCGCTCGGCCATGCGGATGACCTTGGCGATCTTGCGGTTGGTGACGCCGGCTTCGTCGCCGACTATGAGCGTGATGCTGGCGTAAGGGTACTGCGAGCGCAACGCGACCGGCGCCTCGGCGGCGCGATCCTCGTAGCTCGGGACGGCGAAGAAGAAGTCGGCGCGCGGATAACCGCTTTCGAGGTAGCTTGCGAGGTTGGCGAGCAGACTGGAAGTGAGCCCGGAAAGCGGCTTCAGCACGGCGATGCGCGGCGGCGGCTTGGGGAGCGGCGGGGCCGGGTCAGAGGAGCGCGCAGCAAAACGCATCGCGACTATCAGCGAGACCGCGTAGTAGACCAGCGAACACGCGACACCGAGCGTCGCGAGCGAGAGCAGCAGGATAGTCACGGAACTTTCGCGGCGGCGGGAAGGTGTGGCGGCACGCCATACAAAGCAAACGCACCGGGCAGCGGCGCGTTCGCCTCGCCCGGCGCGCCGAAGCGCCGGCGAGCGGACGAGCGGAACTCGGAGGTTATCGTTCCCGCGCGCACGTCCGGCGCGGCTACGCCGAAACCTGCTCGGCCGCGGCTGCGGAGGTCTGCGCGCGCCGCTGGCGCATCGTGGACAGAAACTGTCCGCCCTCTTTGAGCAACCGCTTGCATTCCTCGCGCGAACCCATCATCTTGCGCACCGCCTTGAAGATATAGCGCGGGCGAAAGTAGAAGCTGCGGTAGAAGCGCTCGACCGCGCCGTAAATCTCGTCGTTGCTCAGCCCCGGATATTTGATCGTGCACTTCTGGTAGCCCGACTCGTCGAGCAGCGGATCGACCGCCAGGTAACCGTTTTTGACCACGTAGTTGTAAAGCTCGGTGCCTGGGTAGGGCGAAGCGAGCGAGACCTGGATGGTTTCGCAATCCATCTCGCGCGCGAAGCGCATCGTTTCCTGGATCGTCTCGCGGGTCTCGCCGGGCAGGCCGAGGATGAAGGTGCCATGGATCAGGATGCCGATTTCGTGGCAGTCGCGGGTGAAGCGCCGCGCGCGATCGAGCCGCACGCCCTTCTTGATGTTCTTGAGAATCTGGTCATTGCCGCTTTCGTAGCCGACCACGAACAGCCGCAGGCCGCCGTCCTTGAGCACCTTGAGGGTTTCGTAATCGACGTTGGCGCGCGAGTTGGTCGACCAGGTGATGCCGAGCGGCTTGATAAGCTGCGCAATCTTGCGCGCCCGCCCCGGATCGGCGGTGAACGTGTCGTCGTCGAAGAACAGTTCCTTCATCCTGGGGAACTTGCTCTTCATCGCGACCACTTCTTCGTAAACGTTCTCGGGACTGCGCACGCGGTAGCGATGGCCCTGCGTGACCTGCGGCCATAGGCAAAAAGTGCATCGTGCCGGGCATCCGCGCCCCGTGTACATCGAAACGTACGGATATTGGCAATAGGGGCTGTTGTATTTCAGGTAGTCGAGGTTGTTCTGGTAGACCTCGGTGACGAACGGCAGCTTGTCCAGTTCCTCGTTGGTGAGCTGCGCGCGATCGGGGTTGTGATGAATCGCGCCGTCCTTGCGATACGAGATTCCACCTACTTTGCTCCAGTCCCAGCCCTGCGCGACTTCGACCATCGAGTGGTCGAACTCGCGCCGCCCTGCGATGTCGATCGCGGAAGAAATCTTGAGCGTCTCCTCGGGCTGGGCGGTGGGATGGCCGCCGACAAAGGCAATGATGCAATCGGGATTGGCGGCTTTGATCGCCTCGGCCGTACGCGCGTCCATCCGCAGCGACGGCGTCGAAGTATGTAGCACCACGAAGTCGTAGTCCTTGGCTTCCTCAACCGTGCGTTTGAGGTCGTAACCGTGGGGCGGAGCGTCGAGCAGACGAGCTCCCGGAATCATCCCGGCCGGATAGGCTAGCCAGGTCGGATACCAGAACGACCAGACCTCGCGCGTGGCCTGGTAGCGCGATCCCGCACCACCGTCAAAGTCCTCATAGGAAGGAGGATTGAGGAAAAGCGTCTTCATCACGTCCATATTCTGGTCGTCTCCACGAGCCTGTCCGACTGGTTAGTGCGACTATACAAACCGCGAAGAGCACAGGCAAGATAGGCTCCCAGACGAATTGTTGGCGAAGAACTGGCCGGTCGGGTGTATGGCCTCGTCCGATCGTCCTAAGCTCGTACAAGGCCAGCGAGCCGTTCGCCTCGTTCTACGCGCCATACAGCGGCCTCGCGATCATCAGCATCGCGGGGCTGTTGCTCGCTCCGATCGTTCATCGCGTGATGCACAAGTTTCGCACGAAGAGCGGGAGGCAGGAGCGGATCCGAAACGCCCCAGGCGTCGAGCCCGTCCCCTGATGCCTCGCTGGCCGGCCGCAATTGCCCGCTCGACGCCCGCGCGATAGGGTGCCTGAAATGCGTGCGACAGCAACCGCAATTGCAGGATTGGCGCTGGCGCTGCTGGCGGCGCAGGCGTTCGCGCAGAGCGACGAATGGGAGAAGGTGCCGTCCGATTCCGGCCAGGGCGCGGCCACCGAGGGCCGCGGCGCGGTCAAGGCGCCGGCGGGCGACAAGAGTGCGATGGCGTGCATGCTGGTGGGAGGGCTCGTCCAGCAAGCGGCGAAGATGCGCGACCAGGGCGTGACCGAGAAATCCCAATTCGCCAGTATCGACCAGCCGGGCGGCAAGCTTTACCAGCTGACGATCGGCAATATGCTGTCCGCGGATACCGCGGGTACGCTGCGCGCCGGGATCCATCGCGAGATCGCGTACGTCTATGAGCATCGCGAGATGACGCCCGCGCAACTCGGCGATCGTGCGCGTCAGACCTGTGGCAATCCGGAGAGCGGCGACGAGGGGACTGCCGCCCCGGCGACCACTCCGTCACCCGGATGAGTATGTGAGACGCGTGAGGCGGAGGAAAAGTGCCATGAAAGGCGCGATAGCCGCGGCGTGCCTGATGGCGATTCTGCTCGCGCCGCATTTTGGCCGCGCGGATGATGACTGGAAGCAGTTGCCCTCGGGCGGAAAGGAGAGCAGCGGCGGCAGGGGGAGGGCCGCGCCGTAGGGCGGCGGCTCAGACGTTTCGGCGGTGGCGAATTTTCTCGTCGAGATGAGAGCGATCAAGGGTGACACCGGCAAGCCGTGCGAGTTCGTCGGAATCTACGCGCATTTGGCCGCGACCTTTCGCGACCAGGGCGTCTCCGAGAAACGTCAGCAGCAGGATATCGACAGCAACTTCGAGCGCAGCGCCGCCGAGCATCACGTTCCAAAGCCATGTATAAGACCGATCGAGACCGTGTTCAATCGCGAGGTGGTCTACGCGTACGGGCATCCGGGGATGAGCGTCGAGCAGATCAAATCGCACTGGGTTGGGATTTGCGAATCGCAGCGCGATAGCGAATAGCTATTCCTATTAATTCACGGCTCTTCGGACGACGCGCGCAGCGGGGGCGTCTCGGTCAACACGAAGGCCACCACGCCGGTCAGATTGCCGAGCGCGGTCGCTGCGAACCATAACAACCCCAGCGCGATCGCGTCCGCCTTCGCCATTCCAGCCATCCCGAACAGCATCAGATAAGCCGTCTCGCGCACGCCCAACCCATTGAGCGTGACCGGCAGGCTCGCAAACACGTTGGCGATCGGCACGCACAGCACGAACAGCGTCAGCGGCGCCGAGAGTCCAAGCCCGCGCGCCAGGATCCATTGACATATCGCGAGCCCGAGTTGCAGCGCGATCGAGAGCCCGATCGCCGGTGTCATCGCGAGCGGACGGTTGAGGTACGGCGCGATGGTCGCCGCGACGGCGGCGATTCGTGCCTGCATCCGCGCGGCCAGCTTGGCGATGAGCGGTAACGCGGCGAAGCCGGCCAGCGAAATCAGGCCGACCGCGATCGTCGGCAGCGTCACCGAGCGCGGCAGCTTGACGCTCAAAGCCGCGGCCGCGACGGCGGCCATCCAGAACAGCCCGATCAGTCCTACGATACGGTCGGCGGCGACCGAGGCGATCGCGTCGGCGAGGCGCTGATGGCGCCGGCCAAGATAGACCGCGCGCAAGGCGTCGCCGCCGATCAGCCCCGGCACAAAGACGTTGGTGAACATTCCGATGAAGGCGTAGCTGAGGTAGTCGATGAACGGCGCGGGGATTTTCAGGATCGCACCGAGCAGGCTCCATCGCCACGCCGACATCACCTGCCCGGCCACGTACAGTCCCACCGCCGTGAGGAAAAACGCGAGCCGCTCGCGGGCAAGCTGATGTAGCACCGGGCGCACGTCGTAATGCCACAAGAGCAGCGTGACGATCAGCAGTCCCGCGCCCGCGCGCAGCGCGAAGCCCAGCACAGGATGACCCTTGCGAGCGGGAGGCGAGGCGGGCGGTGGTGCGCGCGACGCGTCGATTGCCGGTTCAGCTTGCATAGCGAGGCTCAGTGGCTTTGAGGATCGCGCGCTTGTGCCATTCGGATCCGATCACGGTAAATTCCCCCAACCGTTCGCGCAGTTTTTTAAGCTCGCGTTCGTCGATCACCAAGACCACCGGCCCCGGCATATTCCATAGCCGCACCATGTCGTCCTCCGAGCGGAAGAAATAGCGGCTGCCGTCGGCCGCGTGCGTTTCGCCGAAAGCGAGTTCGGTCGGTGCGCCGACCAGGATCACGCGGCGCCGCGTGTAAAACGGCAGCGCCTGGACGTAGCGCGGATAGCAGATAAGCATCGCGTCCGGCGCGCGCGCCTGTACCGTGCGCGCAAGCGCCGCGTATGACCGCAACGGCTCCGCCTCCAGGCGGACGTAGCTTCCGGCGCCCAATGCAATCGCCGCCACCAGCACCATCGCCGCCAGTCCCGCGTCGAGCCGCCAGTGGCGAAAGATTTCTGTCACCAGCGCGCCGCCGGCCGCGCCGATAAGACCGAGCGCGTAGAGCGCCGGCCGCGCGGCGACCACGTAGGGGCTGCTGAACAGCGGCGCCGTCATCGCCGCCACCAGCATCGCCACTCCTAACAGGCTCAGGATAACGCCCACCGCGGCGAAGCGGGCGCGCACCCCGGGCGGTTCGGCGCCGGCATGCGCGCCGGCCGGGAACGCACGCGAATAAATTCCGTCGGCCAGCAGCACCGCGATCGGGGCGGCCGCCGGCAGGACGTACGGGATGAGCTTGGCGCTGGCCGCCGAGAACATCATGATCACGACCGCGGCGGCGACGATACAGAAGCGCCCCGCCGGCGTGCGTGCGAGCGCGCGCCACGCGATAAACGGCGCCATCAGCGTCCACGGCATCATCCCGGCCGCCAAAACCGGCAGGTAGTAGTAGAAGGGCTCGCCGTGGCTGTAGCTGGACTCGAAGAAGCGTCGCAGATGCTCGCCGATGAAATAGAAGTCGACGAAGCCGGGCTCGCGCATCGCGACCGCGATGAACCATGGCGCGGCGATAAGCCCCACCATCGCGCCGCCGGCGATCGCATGGAAGCGGCCGATCGCGCCCGGCAACTCGCCCTGCCACCAGAGAAAGATCGCGAGCGTAAGGATTGGAATTGCCACGGCCACCGGGCCCTTGGCGAGCAGGCCCATCGCGATCGCCGCGTAGCCGAGCCAGCACCAGCGTCCGCCCTCGCTCCAGTGCAGGTAAAGCGCGAACAGCGCGATCGTGACCGCCGCCGCGAGCAGCATGTCGGTGGTCAGCACCTGCGCCATCACCGCATACAGCGTCGAGGTGGTGAGAATCGCGCCAGCCAGCAGCGCCCGCCCGCGGCCCATCGTGCGCCGCACGAAGAGCCAGGTCATCAGCACACCGGCGAGCGCGGCGAGCGCCGGCGTCAGACGCGCGGCGAATTCGTTGACGCCGAAGAGCGCCATCCACATCGCGCCGAGCCAGTACAGCAGCGGCGGCTTCTCGACGTAAGCGACGTAATTGAGGTGCGGTACGATAAAGTTGCGCGTTGCCAGCATCTCACGCGCGATCTCGGCGTAGCGCGCCTCGTCGGGCTCCCACAGGCCGTAGCTGCCGAGATGGAAGAAGAAGACCGCGGACGCGAGCGGAAGGAGCGCGAGCACCTCGATCGCGGGTGAACGCCAGGGCGCGGCCGGCGCCGCTGGCGCGGGTGCGGCGGCGGATGCGAAGGGAGGCTCGATAGGCGCGGGCTCAGACACGACGCCCAAGTGTAGCGTGCGGACCGCGTCTGCGCAGCCATGCGCGAGCGCGGCTTCGCGCGCTCGCGCTACAGGCCGGCGGCGCCGCCGCCCTTGCGCGGGTCGAAAGCGCCATTCAGATCGCCCGGCGCAATCGTGATCGCGCCGACCGCGCCCAGCGACGGCACCTCCTTGAGCCGGTAGCCCATCTGCGCCAGCGCGCTGCGTGTGGCCGCCGGCATCGCGGATTCGACGAACACCACGTCAGGCGCGGCCTGCTCATGCACCCGCGGCTCGGCAACAGCCGCCTCCGTTCTGAGATGGAAGTCGAGTACGTTGACCGCGACCTGCAAAACGCCGCTGATGATCGTCGGGCCGCCCGAGGCGCCGGCCGTCAGCGCCGGATGGCCGCGGCGCATCACGATTATCGGCGACATGCTCGACAGCGGGCGCTTGCCTGGTGCGATCTCGTTCGCCACCGCGCCCTCGAGCTTGAACACGTTGGGCACGCCCGGCGCGGCGGCAAAGTCGTCCATCTCATCATTGAGCACCAGGCCGAGACTCGCGACCATCATCTTGGCGCCGAATATCGTATTGATGGTGGTGGTGACGGCGACCACGTTGCCGTCCTTGTCGACCACCAGCAGATTGGAAGTGCCGTGGTCGGAGGCCGGCGCGAGGTGCGCGGGTGCGCCGCGATGCAGCGCGCGCTGGAGCGCTTCGTCGATATGGCGCTGCGAGAGCAGTACGTCGACCGGCACGTGGACGAAGTCCGGATCGGCATACTGCGCGCGATCGATGAAGCCTTGACGCATCACCTCGATAAGCCGCGCCAGGTAGGGCGGCGAGTCGACGCCGAGGCCGGAAATCGGCGCGCCCGCGAGCATCCCGAGGATTTCCAGCACCACGCCGCCCGACGACGGCGGTGGCATCGTCCAGACTTCGTAGCTGCGGTAGGCGCGATGGAGCGGCGTGCGCCACATCGGCCGGTATTGCGCGAGGTCTTCGGCGGTCACCAGCCCGCCGTGCGCTTTCATCCACTCGGCCACGGTGCGAGCGATGTCGCCGTGGTAAAAGCGCGTGACCGGATCGTCGCCGAGCGAGCGCAGCGTCGCGCCGAGCACCTTCTCGTGCAGGAGGTCGCCGGGCTTGGGCGGCGCGCCCGCCGGCGTGAGGTAGGTCGCCTTCAGCCCCGGGTCGGCGGCCAGCTGCGCCGTGGTTCCGATGATGTCCCGTACCAGGTGCTCGGTGGCAGGAAAGCCCTGCTCGGCGAGCCGGACGGCCGGCGCCGCGACCGCGGAGAATTTCATCGTGCCGAAGCGTCGGAGCGCTGCGTCGAGCCCCGCGATCTCGCCCGGCACTGCGACCGCCAGCGGACCCGAACGCGCCAGTTCCTCGTCGACTTTGCCATTTCGCACGTACATCGTGGCACTGGCGCCCATCGGCGCGCTCTCGCGATAGTCGAGCGCGTAGAAGCTGTGCGTGTGGGCGAGGTAGATGAGCATGAAGCCGCCGCCGCCGATCCCGCACGAGGCCGGGTTGGTCACGCCCACGGCGAGCGCGGTTGCGGCGGCGGCGTCGACCGCGTTGCCGCCGCGGCCCAGGATTTCGACTCCGGCGCTCGCGGCGAGCGCGTTTTCCGCCACCACCATCGCGCGATGCGCTTCGGTGGCGCGGGCCGGAACGGACGCGGCGCAAAGCGCGACAATGGCTAGCGCGGCGCATCCCGCACGTCCCTGGCGTCCGATGAACGCGTGCGCGCGGCGCCTCGCCGCGGCGGCGGAGAGCCAAACTTTTACCGAAAACATCACCCGCCTTTGTAACAGCGTCATTGGCCCAAGGAAAGCTGGCGCGTCGCCGACGGCGGCGCGAAGATCGGCTCCAGGATCGGGGCTCGGCCGGTTAGATTTTGCGCGCGCGAAGTGCTTTGATCGCTGCCACCTCATCGCGCCCCATCGCAAGCGCGCGGTGCCGCGCCGCGCAGGCCAGGCAGGAGACCCAGGTTTAAGAGATCCAGCTTTAATTTAAGAGGACATGCCAATGGGATTCGACGAAATCATCTACGAAAAAGCCAACCGCGTTGCAGTGATCACGCTCAACCGCCCCGCACGGCTCAACGCCTGGACCGGCAAGATGGAATCCGAACTGCGCGAGGCTCTGCTGGATTCCGAGCATGACGACAAGGTCGGCGCGATCGTGATTACCGGCGCGGGCAAGGCCTATTGCGCGGGCGCCGACATGGGCGCGCTCAACCGCGTCGCCGATGGCACGACCTCGGCGGTGCAGGCGGTTTCGGGCGAGGTCGCCGGCACCAGCGAGACGCGCGCGGACTTCCGCCAGCGCTTTTCGTGGATCGCCGGCTTGCGTAAGCCCGTGATCGGCGCGATCAACGGCGCGTGCGTCGGGATGGGCTTCACCACCGCGCTCTATCACGACATCCGGATCGCCTCGGAGCGCGCGCGGATGGGGCTGATCTTCGTGCGCCGCGGGCTTGGGATCGAGCACGGTGCGAGCTGGCTCCTGCCGCGGATCGTGGGGCTCTCCAACGCGCTCGACCTCGCGCTAAGCGGGAGGCTGCTCGACGCGGAGGAAGCGCTGCGAATCGGCCTGGTGAGCAGGGTCGTCGCGCATGAGCAGTTGATGCCGACGGCGCTGGAGATGGCGGGCGAGATCGCGACCAACTGCTCGCCGCTGGGAGTCGCGCATGCCAAGCGGCTCATTTATCACCATCTGTCGACCGACCTGGGCACTGCGCTCGCCGAAGAGAACGAATCGATCGCGGTCATGACGCACTCGGAGGATTTCAAGGAGGGCATCCGCGCCTTCCAGGAGAAGCGCGCTGCGCGCTTCGTCGGGCGCTAGAACAGGGCGCGCGAGCATCGGCGCGCGCCTCAATCGTTCGCTTGCGTTCGTTTGTAGCTTACTTGTCGAGCGGATGCTTGAAGCGGCGGTCGGGATGGCGCACGGTCAGCACCGCGCATCCGGCCTTCTGCACCACGCGCTCGGCCACGCTGCCGAGCAGCACGTGCGCAAGTCCGGTGCGGCCGTGCGTTCCGAGCACGATCAGGTCGGCGCTCTCGGTCTGTGCGGCGTGAATGATCTCGAGGAACGGGGCGCCCACACGCAGCAGGCTGCGCGCCTTGATTTGCGAGTCGCGCAGCTGGGTGACAATCTTGTCGATCTCGCGCTGTGCCGCCAGCCTCTGCTCCTCGGCGATCTGATTCATCGCGCTTACGTCGAAGGCAGGGCCCAATTCGCTCACCATCACGGGCGGCAGCGGCTGGTCGACATGCAGCACGACTATTTCGGAGCCGAACTTGCGCGCCAGCTCTTCGGCAAAGCGCTGCGCGTTGAGCGAGTCGTCGGAGAAATCGGTGGCGAATAGAATCTTGTTGAGTTCAGGCACAGCTGCCAGACGATACGCTTGTGACGGCGCGTTGGGCAAGTGCCCAGTGGGGTGGATTCTGAGTGCCGCCGCGCACTAAAATCGGCATCATAGATGAAACGCTCTGACATGATAGCGTTGCGCGACTTCGAGCGCGCCTGCGACGAACTCTTCGACGAGTGGCTCGGGCGATGGCACGGCGGGGCCATCCCGATAGCTTCGGGAGGCGCGGTAGTGGTCGACCGCGGCGAAGAGTACGAGGTGCGGGTCGAGGCGGCCGTCGAGGACCCGGAAGTGATCGATGTCGAGGTCAGCGAGGCGGGCTTAATCGTACGAATTCCGGCCGGCGCGCATCCGGCGGTCGAGCGCAGGATGACATTTGCGCAACCGGTCGATCGCGAGCGCACAACGGCGCGCTGGGCGGGCGGGATGCTGACGATCGTGCTGCCCAAGCTGCGCGGCCGTCGCGTCAAAGTGCAATAACCGGACAAACTTTAACCCGACAAAAAGGAAGCGACAATGGCCGAGGGGGACGACAACAAGGCCGCGCCGGCGCCCCAGGAACAGGCGCCGCAGGCCGCGCCCCCGCCGGTTGAACTCCGCGCGGACGAGTTGCGCGGCCACTCTCCGCTCGGCCCCGATGAGTTGGTGCGGGCGGGGCGCGACGGCGCTCACGAGCTGCTTGGGCAGCAGCGTGCGCTCGACGCGGTGCGGATGGCGATCGGTATCGGCGCGCCCGGCTACAACGTTTTCGTTAGCCGCGCGAGCTCGCGACGCGAGCGCGAATCGATAATCCGCATCCTCCAGCAGCGGGCGGCGGCGATGCCGACGCCGGGCGACTGGGTCTACGTCAACAACTTCAAGAGTCCCGAGTCGCCGGCCGCGATCTACCTGCGTGGCGGGCAGGGCGCCGAGCTGCGCGACGGGATGCGCGATCTCGTCAGCTTCCTCATCGAGCAGCTGCCCAAGGCCTTTCGCCGCGAAGACTTCGACCAGGAGCGCAAGGCCTTGCGCGAGAAATATAACCGCCGCGCCCAGGAGCTGTTCACCCAGCTCGAGACCGCCGCGCGCCAACGCGGCTTCACGATCCAAGGCACGCCCACCGGCCAGGTCGTGTTCATCCCGCTCATCGGCGGCAAGGCGCCCGAGTCGCCCGAGGACCTCAATCGCAAGATGCAGGAGCTTCCCGAGGCAGAGCGCGAACGGCTGGGCAAGGAGCAGAGCGAGCTTGCCGACCTGTTCGCGACCATGGCGATGCATCAGCAGGAGCTGATGCGCGAGCTGGTTGGGGAGATCCGCCAGATCGAACGCACCTTCGCCGCGCGCCTCATCGCACCCGCCATCGCCGCGCTCAAGGCGCGCTTCGAGAGCAAGGCCGTATCGGCCTACCTCGACCAGGTTGCCGAGCACATGCTCGACCATCTCGATCGCTTCCGCGAGGCTGCGGAGACAGGGCCCGATGGCACGGCGCGTCCTCCGGTGGCGCCGCGCCCCGACGGCCCCGAGGAGGGCCGATTCTTCGAGTACCAGGTCAACGTGGTAGTCGATAACGCCGGGCGCAGCGGCGCGCCGGTGATCGCCGAAGACGCGCCGACCTATCGCAACCTCTTCGGCACCATCGAACGTTGGGTCGATCCGACCGGCCGCAGCGCGACCAACTTCACCCGCATCATCGGCGGCTCGCTGGTCAAGGCGCACGGCGGCTTTTTGCTCTTCGATCTCGACGACGCGATCGTCGAGCCGGGCGTGTGGAAAACGCTCAAGCGCACGCTCAAGACCGGCCGCATGACGCTGGAAACGCTCGAGCCGTTCCCGTTTTTCATGGTGAGCGGGCTCAAACCCGAGCCGATCGAAGTGGCGACCAAGGTGATCGTCACCGGCAGCCCCTACCTCTACAACGTGCTGTACTTTTACGACCCCGAATTCGCCGAGCTGTTCAAGGTCAAGGCCGAGTTGCGCCCGGTGGTGGACGCCGACGCGGAGGCGGCGCGCCACTATGCCTCACGCGTGGCCGCGCTGGCGAAGACCGAGGGGCTGCCCGAGTTCGACGGCAGCGCGCTCGCACGGGTGGTGGAGTTCGGGATGCGCCAGGCGGGCGACCGCAAACGGCTGTTGAGCGTGATGGAGCCGATCGACGACCTCGCGCGCGAGGCTGCGTATTACGCGCGCGAGGCGAACGACAAACAAGTGAGTGCGCGCCACGTCGATCGCGCGCTCAACGAGCGTATCCTGCGGCTCAATTTCATCGAAGAAGAGATCCGCCGGCTCATCGCCGAGGGCACGCTCATCGTGCATCTCGAGGGCCGCCAGGTGGGCCAGGTCAACGGACTCGCGGTGCTCGACGTCGGCGGCTACAGCTTCGGCCGCCCCTCGCGCATCACCGCGACGGTCGCGCTCGGCCAGGCCGGCGTGATCAACATCGAACGCGAGGCGCGGTTGTCGGGATCGACGCACGACAAGGGCATAATGATTCTGAGCGGATTCTTCCGTCAGCGTTTCGGCCAGCAACTGCCGGCCGCGATGACCGCGAGCATCGCGTTCGAGCAGTCCTACTCTGGGATCGACGGCGATAGCGCTAGTTCGACCGAACTCTACGTGCTGCTCTCGGCGCTGAGCGGCGTGCCGCTGCGCCAGGATCTGGCCGTGACCGGCTCGGTCGACCAGTACGGCACGGTCCAGGCGATCGGCGGCGCCAACGAGAAGATCGAAGGCTTCTACCGCGTGTGCAAAGCGACCGGCCTTAGCGGCACGCAGGGCGTGCTGCTGCCGCGCGCCAACGTGGTCAACCTGATGCTCGACTCGGAGACGGTCGAAGCGGTAGCGAACGGCCGCTTCCACATTTACCCGGTCGATTCTATCGATCACGGAATCGAGATTTTGACCGGCGTGCGCGCGGGTACGCTGGAGCAGCCGGGCACCATCAACCATCTCGTGAACGCCCGCCTGCACCGGATGTCAGACATCCTGCGCGAGCGCCGCCCGCCCGAGGAGAGCCGAGCGCTGGCGGCTGGTCCGTCGCCCGCGCCGGGGCCGCCGCCGCCAACGCCGCCGGGCCCGCCACGCTGAGTCTGAGATGCCGATCGATCTCCGCCTGGACGCCGACGAAGTCTCGCTGCTCACCGACTTCTACTCGCTCACGATGGCCGCGGCGTACTTCGCCAGCGGCAACAACGACGCCGCCTGCTTCAGCATGTTCACGCGCCGGATGCCGCCGCGGCGCGGCTTCCTGGTGGCGGCCGGGCTGGAGCGGCTGCTCGAGGCGCTCGAACAGTTCCACTTCGCGCCGCGGATGCTCGAATATCTCGAATCGCTGCGGCTGTTCACTTCCGAATTCCTGGGCTTCCTCGGCGGACTGCGCTTCAGCGGCGAAGTGTGGGCGATGCCCGAAGGCACGATCTTCTTCGCCAGCGAGCCGATCCTGGAAATACGCGCGCCGCTCATCGAGGCGCAGTTGCTAGAGACCCTGGTCCTCAACCAGGCCGGCCTGGGTTCGCTCATCGCGAGCAAGGCGGCGCGCTGCCTGGCGGCGGCCGGTGGGCGGCGGCTGGTCGATTTCGGGCTGCGCCGCAGTCAGGGCGCCGACGCGGGCCTGATCGCCGCGCGTTCCAGCTATCTGGCCGGTTTCGCCGGCACCTCCAACGTGCTGGCCGGGATGCGCTACGGGATTCCGCTGTACGGCACGATGGCGCACAGCTACGTGATGGCGCACGAGCAGGAGCGCGAGGCATTTGACAGTTACGTGAAGGTCTTCCCGCGCCTCAGCACCTTGCTGGTCGACACCTACGACACGCTGCGCGGGGTCGAGAACGCGGCCACGGTGGCGCTGGAGTTGCGCGAGAAAGGGGTAAAGCTTCAAGGCATCCGGCTCGACAGCGGCGACCTGCTCGAGCTGAGCAAACGCGCGCGCCGCCTGCTCGATCGGCGCGGGCTCTCCGACGTGCCGATTTTCGCCAGCGGCAACCTCGATGAATACCGGATCGCCGAGTTGGTCAAGGCTGGCGCGCCGATCGACGCCTTCGGAGTCGGCACCGCGATGGTGGTGAGCGCGGACGCGCCCGCGCTCGACGTGGCCTACAAGCTGGTCGAATATCGCGGCGAGCCACGGTTGAAGACCTCGAGCGAAAAGGTCACGCTGCCCGGTCGCAAACAGGTCTTCCGCGCGCGCAACACCGCCGGTGGATTTTACGCCGACCTGGTCGGACTGTTCGAGGAGAGCCCGGACAACCTGGAGCGCGAGTTTCGTCCGGCGCCCGGATCGATCCATCCGATGCTCGAACGCGTGTTCGCCGACGGCCATCGAATCGGCGCGCGGCCCCGGCTTAGCGAAGCGCGCGAGCGCTTCCTGGAAGCTTTCTCCCGGCTCGAACCTCGCTACAAGGATATCGACCGTCCCGACGCCTTCCCGGTGCGTCCAAGCGCCGCGCTTAACGCGCTTCTGATCAGCGAGAAGCTGCGCGCCGGCCGCCGCCAACGCTGAGCGCGATGGCCGGGTTGCGCCATCTCGAAGTGCGCGCGCGTCAAATTGGATGAGGCACGACGTGGCCGGCTTCGATCGGATCGCGGCGTACAGCGCGAGGCAAGCGGCGATGCGCGCCGCGCGCTCTCCACGGGCGCTCGCGCTGGGACTGCTGGCGCTCGCGCTGGTGCTCGGCGCGGTCCTGCGATTTCAGCATTTGGGATTGACGGATCTCAGCGCCGATGAAGGCGCCTCGTGGGCGGCCGCTTCCGCCGCCGGCGTGAGCGAGGTGGTGGCGATGGAGCATCAGCTCGATCCGGGCAAGCTGCCGCTCTACGATCTCTTGCTACATGGATGGATTCGCGTCTTCGGTGACAGAGTGACCGCGATGCGCGGGATGTCGGCCGTGCTGGGTACGATCGCGATAGTGCTGGTCTTCGCCGCGGTGCGCGAAGTCTGCCGCTCATTGGGCGGGGAAGCGGGCGCCGCGATCGGCGATTTGACGGGCGGCTTCACCGCGCTCGCCTACGCCGTCAACTTCATGATGGTAACGTCGGATCGCACGGTGCGGATGTATCCGGTGGCGATGAGCGCGGAGCTCGCGCAGATTTTCTTCCTGGTTCGCGCACAGCGCCTGGGCGGTAGGCTCAACTACGCCGGCGCGGCGATTTTTACCGCGGCATTGATCGCCTCCAATTTCACCGCGTGCTTTCTGCTGCTGGCCGAGGGCCTGTGGTTTGGATGTCTGCTGGCGGCGAAGGCGCTGGGAGCGCGGGCGGAAGGCCTCGCGATTTTCCGTCCAGGCCTGGCGCTGGCCGCGGGGGTTGCATTGCTGGCGCCGCTGCTGCCCGCGGCGTTCGCCTCTTCCCATCAGGCCGTGGCGATGGGCGCGATCAGCTGGATAAAGATGCGGCCGATCACCTGGCCCTACCAGGTGCTGTTGAATGCGGCCGGCGGACGCGTGCTCTTCTGGAGCTTCGCGGCGCTGGCAGGCTTTGGGATTTGGCGGCACTGGCGCACGGCACCTCTGGCCGCGGGCTTTTTCGCCGTGTGGACGGCGGGGCCGATCCTGGGCCTGATGGCGGTAACCTATCTGGTTCACCCGCTGGAATTTCCGCGCTACGCGCTGATCGCGTTCGTCGGGATGTTCGCGATGGCCGCCTTCGGCGCGGCGTCGCTGCGCAGGGGTGCCGTGCACCTCGCGCTTGCCGCGGCAATAGTCGGCCTTTCACTCGGCCGGACGCATCATGCGATCAAACATCCGTACGAGGCGGCCTGGCGCCAGGCGACGGAGATCGCCGCCGGGCAGACCGCGCCTGACGAACCGATCGCGGTATTTCCCGAGTACTGCAAAAATGTGGTGCGCTACTATCTCAGCCCCGAGCGCCGCGGCGCCGTGCAGGGAGAGGACACTTGCGGACCGCCGCGAGTGCTGATTCTGAGCGGCCGATATATCCTGGGCGCAGACCAGATCGCCGCGATGGAGAAGTGTTACCCGCGCCTCGTCGCGCGTTTGCTATTGGTGGAGGTTCGCGCACGCTGATGGCCCGGACGCAGGCGCTTGCGCTGCTCGCTCTTGCGTTGATGCTCGGTGCCGGCCTGCGCTTTTACCGCTTGGGGGCGGCCGATCTCAGCGCTGACGAGGCCGCCTCGTGGGCGGGCGCGGCAGCGCCCGATCTTCGCGCGGTTATCGAGCGCGAGCGATCGCTCGATCCGGGTAAACTCGCGCTCTATGACGCCGCGCTGCACGGATGGATCGCGCTTGGCGGCGATGGCGTCGAATCGATGCGCGCGTTTTCGGCGGTGCTCGGCACGATCGCGATCGTGCTGGTGTTCGCGGCGACGCGCGAGCTGATGCTGGATCTCGGCGGCGTGGCTGAAATCCCACGCGCCGAGCTTGGCGCCGCGCTCGCGGCGCTGGTAGCCGCGCTCAATCTCACATTGGTGGACCAGGCGCGCACGGTGCGGATGTATCCGCTGACGCTGGTGCTCGAGCTTTTGCAAGTCATCTGCTTCCTGCGGGCGGCGTCTACTCGCGCACGAGGTCTGGCACGTGTCGCGAGCCTCGCCGGCATCGCAATTTTCAGCGCCCTCGCAACCGCCTCGAACTTCACCGCCGCCCTGCTCATCGCCGCCGAAGCGATGTGGCTCGGATGGGCCGCGCTACGCAGACGCGCCCGCGCTCGCGCGAGCGCCCTCGGCGAACTCCATCTGCTGTCGCCGGCGCTGGCGCTTTGCTCCGGGATTGCGCTGCTGGGGCGAATGGCGCCGATGGCGGGCCGCACCTCGATCGCCGTCGTGCACGCCGGCGTACTGAACTGGTCTCATTTGCGGCCGCCCTGGTGGCCGCTTGAGATGCTGCGCAGCGCTTCGGGCAAAGCGCCATTCATGCTTCTGCTGCCCCTGGCGATGTATGGCGGATGGCGGATGGCCCGCGGCGGCGGCGCGGCGCTTGGCTTCGTGCTGTGGTGGATGCTTGCACCGGTGGCGCTCGTGATGGCCGTCTCCTACGCGTTCACTCCGTTCGAGGAGATGCGCTACGTGATTTCGAGCGTGGCCGCGTTCTTTATCCTGGCGGGGATCGGGCTCGCGGCGATCGATGATGCGCGGCCGCGTCTTGGGTTGCTCGTGCTGGTCGTGGTGCTATCACTCGACCATGTGCGCCGCGACTTCATCAAGCCGCAGTATGTTCAATGGCGCGAGGCGAGTGCGCTTGCGCTCGCGGCCGCTCCCGCAGGCGGCACAATCGCCGTGATGCCCGGCTACGCGGTGAACGTGGTGCGCTACTACCTGCCAGTAGAGCGGCGGGCAAGCGTCGTGGAGGCCGGTGGGCAATGCGAAATGAGCCAACGCGTACTAGTTCTGAGCGGCGCGCAACTGCTCGCGCCCGCGCAACTCGCGGCACTCCGGGATTGCGACCCGCTGGTCGTCGGGCGGTTGCGGCTGGTTGAAGTCCGCAAGCGCTGAGCGCGGAGTCGCGATTTCGGCCGCGCGCATCGCGGCGCGTTAGGGTCTCGACGGCACGGGAGTCGCCGGCAGGTTCGGCGGCGGCGCGGCGTGTGGCAACGCGAGCGACGGGGCCGCCGCGTGAGCCGCGCGCGCAAGCTGGTCGACGTCGAATACCATCGTCATCAATGCCGGTTCGTCGCCCTGTGGCGGCGTCGCGGAGAGCACATGCGGATAAGGAAAATAAATCGCGGCCGCGTAGGGGCGGTACTTGTCGATGATCGGCTTGATCGCGGGGTACGAGCCCTGGACCCCGAGCGCTGCGCGATGCGATTGCGCGGGCGCGAGCATCAAACCGTTCAGCAACTGGCCCGGCGTTGGAGAGCTGCGCAGCAACGGGCCTCCGACCCAGTTGGGCGGCAGCAAACCCGCCTGCTGGACGGCGAGAGGAGACAATTCGCTGAGACTTCGGCCACTGGTGACAAAACCGTAGGCGGCGGCGAGCAGCGTATGGAAGCGGACGGCTGCGGCGCGCGCCTGAAGCGCGACCGGATCCTCGTTGGGCCATTGACCGCGCACTTGCGCGGGCAGTTGGTAGAGCGTGACGCCGCCGACATTTTGCGCAGCGACGTCAAGGCCGCCAAGAATCACGTTCCACACCTCGCGGTCGCGCGGCGCGATCGGCCCGCGATGCCAGATGCCCGGCCCGCCGGCATGGCTGACCTCGATCGAGTGATCGCCCTCGCCAGCGAAGATCACCGCGCCCACGTCGTGGCTCTTCAGAAACGCCTTGAACTGGCTGCCCGCATCGGGGATCGGCGCAACGTCGTAAAGTGCGTCAACAATCGGCCATCGCTCGTACTCGGCGGGAATCGGCGGCGCAAATCCGGTGTACCCGCCCGCCATCCGGAAGTAAAACCCAGAGAGCGCCTGCCACAGCATCCCATCGCCCTCGAACCCGTACGGCAGGATGACCACCGTCTCGTCCGGCTGAAGATACTGTCGATAGAGCCCGGTGGAGAAGAACTCGGGCGTCGCCAGCGTCGTGGTCCAGAACGAAGCGTCGAGGCTAGGCAGGAGCGAAATCGCGATCAGCACCCCCACGAGCCATCTAAGAGGTGCGCGATCCGATGCGCCGCGCGGCGACGCGCTCATCCACATCGCGCACAGAATCGAGATCGCGAGGAACATGTATACCGCTAGGCGCGCCGGCATCGCTTTGGCGATGAGCGGCAGCGTCGACACGATCATCCAGGGCATCGGCACGATAAAATGTCCGCCCACCTGCATCCACGATCCCATCGCGAACACGCCGATCGCCGTGGCAAATAGGATCAACATCCGCACCGCGGGCTCACGCCATCGCCGCCACCCCATCGCGATCGCGACCACCAGCGTCAGGCCGAGGTAGGCGTCGGCGTCGTAGATGCCGGCGCGAAAGTTACCCGAAATGGTGCGCATCGCGTCGAGGCGGCCAAGCGCATTGGTGGACACGGGCACCAGGAAGTTGAGCAAATCGATCGAGCCACTGTTGGTCGACCAGATCGTGCCATGCGGGAAACCGAAGGCGAATAAATAGTAGAGATAGGGCGCGAGCAGGAGCATCGCGAGCGCGTAGCTGAGCGCGATCGGTGCGATGAGGGCGCGGACACGGCTGCGATCGCTCTCGTCAGTCACCAGCAGCGCGATCGCGATCGCAATCGCGGCGCTCATCGTCATCGTCGCGAAGGTCTCGATGAAGAGCAAAAATTGCACGCAGAGCACCAGCGCGAGCAGCACGATGAAGCTCCGCCTGCGCATGGTTCCGTCCAGCGCGCGCAACGTGAGGTACACAGCCAGCGGCAGCATCGGGACCAGGGCAAGATCGATATTGCCGAGCAGCTTGCAAATCAGGTACGGCGAAAAACCGAAGACGAAGCCGCCGAACAGCGCCGGCGCGAACTCGCGCACGACGTGGCGGCACATCACGAACGCCGCCCATCCAACCATCGCGGGGCAGAGCAGGCAGAGAATGTTGTAAGCGGCCACCGCGCCGAGCGTGTGGGTTACCGGAAGCATCAGCCACGCCGCGAGCGGGATGTTGGTCGTCCAGGCGAGGTTGAAGCCGCCGGGCGCCCATACCGCGTGCGTGAAAAGCGGGTTGAGGCGATTGGCCAACGCGCGCGCCCACCAAACCAGGAACCAGATCGACTGCGGCGGGTCGGGGCCGACGCCGACATAGAACGAGGACAGGCCGCCGCCAAGCGCGCGGCCGAAAAAGAGTATCGAGAGTCCCAGGTAGATGAGAAGCGCAGCGGTGACGCCGCGCCATCCCGAGGTGCCCGCCGCCGCGGTGCCCGCCGCCGTCGTGCCCGCCGCGCTCGACCGCCGTGCTCGACGCGCTCATCGCGACGCGCCTTCAGCTGCCGCCGCGGAAGAAGCTTCGCTGCGCGCCCGCGCCGCGGCGCGCGCGAGGCCGTCTGCGCTGAAGGTCATAACGAGGCGTCCGCGAAGATCGTCTTCCCCGCCGCGCGCCGGCTCGTTTAGATCGCGCGGCACAAAGCCGAGCGCATCGGCGCGATACTCGCTCAATACTGCGCGCAACGCCGGATACCAGCCGGTCACGCCGACCTCGATACGGCCCTGCTCGTCGACGGCGAGCCACAAGTCGTTAAGCTGATGCGGATCGCTCGGATGGCGCGGCAGATTCATCCCGCCCTGATCCCACGGCGGCTCGGCCTTTTTCGGTACGACGATCCATCCGGGCGGCATCAGTCCCAGCTTTTGGACTCCGGCGGGAGTTAGCGCGGCTGGCGGATGGCCGTCGTGCAGATAATTCTCGGCCGCGAGCACGAGCGCCGCGAAGCGCGCCTTGGCCAGGCGCGTCTCCATCGCGAGTGCTGTCGAGTCCCGCCATGGCGCGAGTTCCTCTGGCGTTGCGCGGTAGATCGTCATCCCGCCCGCTTCGATCGGCGCCGCGCCGAGCGTCGCCATCAGCGGACGCCATATCTCGGCTTCGCGATCGTCGACCAGGACGGCGGTGGCGCGATGCGTGGCGAGGAAGGCCTTAAGCTGATCGCCGGCGGCAGGAAGCGCGACGGTGGCGACGCGATAAAAAACCCGCACCATCGGCCATTGACGAAACTCAAGCGGCGGGTTGCCCGCATAGCCCCCCGCCATCCTGAAGTACCAGCGGCTTTCGAGTTGCCACATCATGCTGTTGCCGTTGATGCCGTAAGGCAACACCACGACCGTGTCTTTGGGCGAGAGATATCTCGTGTAGAGTCCTTCACGGAAGAAGGGCGGTACGTCGATCTCGGAGGTCCAGAAGCTCGCAGACAGATTCGGCAGCATCGATGCGACGACGACAAGAGCGGCCAGTACGCGCACCCATCGCGGTGTGTCACCGCTGCCGAGCCATAGCGCGATGATGATCGCCAGCGCCAGGAAGGCGTACAGCATCAGGCGCCCCGGCAGCGCTTTGCCGATAAGCGGCAGTGCGCCGACGACCAGGCCCGGAAGTGGAATAATCGGCCGCCCGCCCACGACCAGGAACGGCCCGAGCGAGAGAACGACTGCGACGATCAGGACGAGCACAACCGAGCGGGCCCATCCTTCGCTCCAATTGCGACGCGCGAACGCCACGGCGACCAGCATTACCGGAAGGCCGATATAACCGCCGGCCTCGAAGATAAAGCCGAGAAAGTGCTGCGTGACCGTTCGCAGGGAAATCGCGCGGCCAAGCTCCATCGTGGAAGTTGGGATCACCAGGTTGAGCAGGTCGTTCGAGTAGAGCAGCGGGGGATGAGGCGCGCCGGGTTCGTAGCTCATAGCCACCATGTAGTAGAGGAGCGGGCTCAAAGCCGCCAGTACAATCGCGTAGCTGACCGCGACGGTCGGCAGAAGGTTCACGGCCCGCGTTTTTTCGGCGGTCGAACCGGCCATCAGCATCACGATAAGGGCGATGCCCACGAACAGCGTCATCGTCGCGAACAACTCGCTAAACATCAAAAACTGCGCGGTCAACACGAGCGCCAATCCGGCGACCAGCGCGCGCCACGAGATGTCCGCACGGAAGCCTCGAATCAGCAACAACGTGAACAGCGGGATCGGAAAGACCAGCAGCAGGTCGAGGTGGGCGAGGGTCTGGCCGAGCATGTAGGCGGAAAAGCCGAAAACGTAGCCGCCAGTCAGCGACGCGCAGTACGTGCCCGTCAGATAGCGACACAGCACAAATGCGGTCCACGCCGCCAGCGCCAGCGCGAGCGGGCAAAGCAGGTTGTAGGTTGGAAGCGGCCCCGCGATGGCGATGGGCAGGGCCGTAATCAGGCTCGCGAGCGGCATCGAGGTGGCCCAGGCCAGGTTGAGGCCGTGCGGAGCCCAAATCGCGTCGGTGAAGAGCGGATTGAGGTCATGCGCCAGAGCATGCGGCCACCACGCCATCAGCCACATCGACTGAGGCGGATCAAAGCCCTTGCCGATATAAGCGGTCGTCGAGCGCCCGGCAAGGCCGCGAGCGAAAAACAGCACCGCCAGCGCGAGGTAGATGGCAAGTGCCGAGATGCCTCGAAGGTCGAACGCCGAGCGCGGGCGGCGAATCGTTTCTGCCATCGTTGCAGCCATCAGCGTTCGTGACGGATCAGCGTGGCGCGCTCGACGGGGTTCGCCCGCCGTCGGTGGCATCCGGCGCGGAGCCGGAACTTGCGAAGGCGCGCGCCTGGCGAGCGGCGCGGGCGAGTCCGCCGCGATCGAACGTCATCACCATCAGTTCCAGTTCCTGTTCGCCACCCGGATTTTCGGCGGTTACGATCGGTGTCGCGCGGATTCTTAGCGCGTCGTCACGATACATCGCGCTCAAGGCGGCGAGCGCACCGTGCGAGCCGAAAGTCCCGACGTCGATTGTGCTGTCGCGATGGCTTTCCGCCCACAGCCCGTCGGAGATGCGGATGCTGGGACCGCCCAGCCAGTCATCGCGGATGAAGCCCGCCTGCACGAGGCGCTTTGGGCTGAGTTGGGCCAGATCGGCGCCGCTCTGAACGTATCGATCGACGGCGTCGAGCAGCGCGGCGAACCGTGCCAGGTCGACGCGGCGTTCGAGGTCGAGCGGCTTCAGATCGCGCCACGGGGCGAGCGCGGCAGGCGTGAAGCGATAGATTATAATTCCGCCGGTCGTGGCCGGCGCGGGGCCCAGCGCGGCGAGCACGGTGCGGTACTGCTGGCGCTGCTGTGCGTCCGGACTATCCTTGATGGAAGCGTCGAGCAGCGCGGCGCTCACCTGATGGGCCGCCAGGAACGCCTTGACCTGCAATTCCGGATCGGGGAGGTATCTGCCGTTGAACAGCGCGACCATCGCGGGCCAGCGCTCGAACTCCGCTGGCGGCGGTCCGGTCCATGCTCCCGCCATGCGAAAGTACATGTCGGTCTGCGCCTGCCACATCAGGCTATTGCCGCGCCATCCGTAGGGCACCGGCAGCACGATTTCAGCGGGCTGCAGATAGTCGCGGTATGCACCGCTTAAAAAAAACGGTGGTGTATCAACCGGCGTGTCCCAGAATGTTGAGGACAGACGCGGCATCGCGAACAAGACCGCGGCGAGCGCGACCGTGCACTTAAGCGCGATGGCGGCGCGGCTCGAGGCAAGCCACATCGCGACGATTAGTCCAGCGAGAAATGCCACGATAGAGCGTGAAGCGAACGGGCATCGCGTTGCCTATAAGCGGCAGCATGCCGAGTAGCACTCCCGGCATCTGCAAAAGTCGGCGACCGCCGACACTAAGCCATGGGCCACAGGAAAGGATGGCGGTGATCAGCATTATCCACAGCAGGAGCCGGGTACGCGTCTCGCGCCACCGTTGCCATGTGAAGACGGCGACGATCGCGAGCAGAACGGGGCCGAGATAGCAGAAGCCGACGTAGGGGACGGTATTGGACATTGTGCTGAATGCGCGTGCCACGATACCGAGGCCGAGCGGACTCGCTCACCCACGAGGGCAGCACAAAGAAAAGCAGGTCGGCGCTGAACAGGAACGGCTGCCACATCGGGGCCCTGGGCGCCGCCGTGGAGAAGAAGAAATAGAGGTAGGGCGAGACCACGGCCAGCGCGATGGCGTAACTGATGACAATCGGCATGATCAGTGCGCGCAGGCGCCGCCGCGCATCGCTTTCGAACACCACGAGTGCAAGCGCGAATGCAATCCCGCTGACAATCGTGGCCATCGCGAAGACTTCCAGCGAGATCAGAAATTCTACGACCAGCATGGATGCCAGCGCACCGACAAAGCCGAGCGGCCTTATTTCATCGTTGAACGCGCGCAGCACGAGCCACAGCGACAGCGCGATCGGGAAAAGCAGCAGAAGCTGCGGGTCACCTTCCCACAGCCAATGGATCATGTAGCCCGAGAAACCAAACAAGTATCCGCCAATTAGCGATGCCCACCACGATCCGGTGACATAGCGGTAGAGCACAAAGGCGCTCCAGGCGCTGAGCGGAAGCGCGAGCAGGAATACCACGTTCAAGGAAGCGACCGGCCCCAGCGCACGGGTGATCGGCGCCAGCAGCAGGCCGACGAGCGGCATCCAGGTCGTCCACGCCATGTTGAACGTCGCCGGCGCCCATAGCAGGTTCGTATGGAAAGGATTTATGCGATGCACGACCGCATGCGCCACCCACTGCAAAAACCACGCGACCAGTGCAGGATCGCCCACGGCCTTGCCCACGTGGCGAGTGGTGAAGTGTCCGACGAGGCGGCGTCCGAAGAACAGCATAGACAACGCGAGGTAGACGCCGAGCGCGCCCAGTCCGTAGCGATCGCGAGCCGACCCCCGTTTCATCGCGGCTGCCAGCCGATGACGCCACAGGCTGGCGCGTCGAGCGATACGCTCATCAGGCGGCCTTCTCCAGCAGCCAGTTGTAATACAGCGGGAGGCCGGGAATCAGGCGCAGTCGCGTATGACCGGCGATCCGTAGCCCCGCCCCCTCGAAGGCGCGGGCAACAGCTCGCGGCGTGGTGACGTGACGTTCGTTGATGCCCTTGAATCCAATCGCGAGAAAACCCAACTCCATCATCGTGTTCACCGCCGGCATGCCGAGAAGAAAACGGCCGCCCGGCTTGAGCACGCGCGCGATCTCGCGCAGCCCCTGCTCGTACTGATGCAGGTGCTCGAAGACCGAGAAGCTGAGCGCGAGATCGAACTCCGCGGTCTCGTAGGGCAGTTCGTAGACACTGCCTTTGATGAGCCTGGCGGTGCGCCCGTAGCTGCCGAGCCACGCCTGCGCCAGGGCCGGGTCGGCGTCGAGGTCGATGCCGTATAGTTCGTCCACGCTGGGAGCGATAGCGCGCAGCACCGCGCCCGCGCCGTAGCCGACCTCGAGCGCCTTGGCGTAGCGGCGATCGGCGATCATCCGCAGTCCGAGGTTGATCCGTTCGCGAAAGAATCGCCCGATGAGCGGACGTTTGTAGTACGCGATCGGATCAGTTGGCCCGTTGGGAACCAGACCTTCCAACAGAGTCGTAGTCAGTTGCAAATCAGCTTGAGGCCGACCGTTACTCACGACGCCTTACTCATTTTCATCGGTTCTCCTGGGTGGTTTGGGGGCAGGAACGGTCGGGACGAGCGCCGCGGACGGCGGCGCCGCCGCCGGTTTGTGCGGCTCTTCGCCTCCGGTTGCAGCTCCTGCGGCCGCGTGAGCCAGTCCCGTCCGGTCGAACTCCAGCACCATCATCGTGGCGTCGTCGGTCAAGCTCGCCGCCGATGGCGTCAGGCGCGAGGGGTAGGGAAAATAGATCGCGGACGCTTGGTCGCCGTAGCGATCGATTATCGGCTTCAACGCCGGGTAGCTGCCTTCGATTCCGATCTCGATCGTGTCCTTTTTGGACACGGCGAGAGTCGAGTCGGTGTTGAAGGCTGGATTGCCGCTATACTTGGGAAACGGTTTGCCGCCAAACCAATCCAGTGGCACCAGTCCGAGCGCCTGGACCGCCTGCGGCGTCAGTTTCGCGGGGTCGCGGCCTTGCGCGAGATATCGCTGCGCCGCGAGCAGCAACGCCTCGAATCGTCCGCGCGCGGCGCGTTGTTGCATCTCGAGCGCGGTCAGTTGGCGGTATGGCGCGAGCATCTGCGGTGGGATGCGGTAGAGCCGGATGCCGCCGATCTCAAGCGGTGCGATTCCGAGCGTCTCCAGCAATTGCGCGATTTCGCCCCGCTCTCGCGGACCTGTTGCCACGCGGATCGGCACGTCCAGAGTCGGGCCGCCGTCGAATTTCGTCAGCTGGTATCTTTGGTCGCCAACGATGATGGCGCTGACGGAGTGGTTGGCGAGAAAAGCCTTCAGTTGTTCACCGAGATCGGGAACGCCCGCGATGTTGTACAGGCCCATCGTGATCGGCCATTGCGTATATTCATAGGGCATCAGCGGCACGTAACTGACATAGCCGCCGGCCAGATTGAAATACATGTCGGTGCTGGCCTGCCACAGCATGCAGTCGCCCTGCCATCCGAAGGGCAGCACGAGCACGACCTCGCCGGGCGCCAGGTATTGGCGATATGCGGCGGTGGAGAAAAACGACGGCAGATATACCGGCCGTATCCAGTAGCCCGCCGCCAGGTTCGGCAGCCCAAGCAATACGATCGCCGCTCCGAGGAGCCCTTTGCTCCCCGCCCGCGCGGTGGTCGAGGAAAACCAGATTGACACGATGATCGCAAGAATCAGGAAGACATACACGGAAAGCCGGGCTGGCAGTGCCTTGTTCAGCAGGGGCAGGTTCCCCAACACCAGCCATGGCAATCCAATCGTTAGCCGGCCGGCGATCTCCAGCCACGGGCCCATCGTCAGCACGCACATGATTATTAGGAGGTCGACGAGTAGGCGGCCGACGGGCGTGCGCCAGTGCGAACGCGCATAGAGCGCGACGACCAGGAACAGGGGAGGCGAGATATAAGCGCCCGCCTCGAACAGATTGGTTTGAAACTTCGCGGTAAACGTCGCCAGCAAATGCAGTTGCCCAAGCGCGTTGAGAGGAGAGGGGATGATGAACCCGAAGAGATCCGCCGAGAAGAGCCATGGAGAATAAATGATGCCGCGCTGAAAGCCGTAGGCGAACATGAAGTACAGGAAAAACGATAGCAGCGCGGCGCTAGTCGCACAGGCCAAGGCGAGAGGCGCAACCAGCGACCACAGGCGCTTTTTTGTATCGCCCTCGGTGAAGAGCAGTGCGAAGCCAAAAGCGATCGCCGCGGCCAGCGCAGCGGTCGCGAGAGCCTCGATGAAACACCCGAACTGGACGATTAACAGCACCACCATCCCGACGACCAGGCGTCTTACGCTGATCTCGCCGGCCAGGCGGCGCAGCGCGAGCCACACCATGAGTGGAATCGGAAAGACGAGCAGGACATGCTCATGCCCCTGCATTCCGCCCAATATGTAAGGGGAGAAGCTGAGGATGTACCCGCCAAGCCACGCCGGCCAGTAGCTCCTCGCCAGATAGCGGCACAGAACAAACGCGGCCCATCCATCCAGCGCCGGCGCCACCAGCATCACCGCGTTGTGCGCCGCTATTGGGCCGGCTGTCAGTGTGAGTGGGAGCGCAAGCAACATCGCCAGCGGATCGAGGAACGCCCACGCGAGGTTTGCACCGCCAGGCGCGAACACGACCCGTGCCAGCAAGGGATTCAGGCCATGAATGATCGCGTGCGGCCACCAGGCCATCAGCCAGACGAACACTCCTGGATCCGGCCCCTTGCCGATGACGTAAGAGGAAAAATTTCCGAACAGTCCACGCCCGAAGAAGAAAAGCGATAGCGCGAGATAGGACGCGAACGCGCTCGCGCTCTGGCGGTCGAACAAATGCGCGTCCGGCGTCACGTCAAGCGTTGGACGTGTCGAATCATGCTCGCGCAACGGCCCGCTCCGCTCCTGCTCGCCCATCCTCCCACTTCCTCTCTACTCGAACCGTCCCACGTCATCTCCCTGCTTCGCCGCTGGATGCGGCCACTGCCGCCGCGCGAGCCAGTCCCGCCCGGTCGAATTCCATCATCATCATCGCGGGATCGCCGGCCAAGCGTGCCGCCGACGGTGCCAGGCGTGCAGGGTAGGGAAAATAGATCGCGGATGTTTCCGCGCCGTAGCGATCGATCAGCGGCTTCAGCGCCGGATAGCCTCCGATAATTCCCACCTCGATAACATTGCCACCGGACGCAGCGAGAATCGAATCGGTATGGAAGATTGGATTGCCGCTGTTGGCGTGATTGGGAAAGGCCTCGCCGCCGAACCAATCCAGCGGCACAAGGCCCAGCGACTCGAGCGCCTGCGGCGACAGGTGCGCCGGATAGTGGCCTTGCGAGAGATAGCGCTGCGCCCCGAGCAGCAGGGCGTCAAAGCGAGCGCGAGCGGCGCGCCGCTGCATCTCGAGCGCGGTCAATTGGCGATACGGCGCGAGCGCCTTCGGCGCTAGTTGATATAGGGCGATGCCGCCCACTTCGAGCGGCGTACCCAGCGAGGCAAGGACCTTGTGGGTCGCGGCACGCTCTCGTTCAATCGTCGGGAATCGCAGCCAAACCGTGGCGGTACGCATACTGCCCAGGCGCAGAACAAGATATTGAGTACGTGGCCCAAGGATTACCGCGCCTACGTCGTGGTTGGCCAGGTAGGCCTTGAGCTGATCTGCCGCATCGGGAACGCCGGCGATATTGTAAAGCCCGGCCATGATCGGCCAGCCGCTATGCTCCTCAGGCACTGGCGGTTCGAAACCCCATCCGCCCGCGGTCCGAAAATACATGTCGCTCGCCGCCTGCCACAGCATCCCCTCGCCGAACAATCCATAGGGCAGCACCATCACGGTCTCGCCGGGCGTGAGGTATTGCCGGTAGAGACCACTACTGAAGAAGGGAGGGATCTCAGCCGGCGTGGTCCAGAACGATGTGGACAGGTTTGGGAGCATGAACGGAATGATCGCCAGGCCGAGCGCCCAGTGGAGCGTTTTTTGTTCGTCGCCGGCGTTCTGCCGATCCGGGGCGAGCCACATAGCGACCATCAAAATCAGCGCCAGATAGGCGTACAGCATGAAGCGAGCAGGTATTGATTTGTCGAATAGCGGCATTGTCGCCAGTGCCGCGCCGGGAAGAGGCAGCAGGCGATAACCTACGATCTCGAGCAGCGGCCCCATCGCGAGGATGTAGGCGGACGCGAGCATATAGACCATGAACCTGCACGTGCGATCATGCCAGCGCTCGCGCGCGAACAGTACGATGATAGCGATCAGCGGCAGGCCGATGTAGCCGCCACACTCGTGGAGCGAGTTGCGGAACTGGGACGTGATCGCGCCGAAAACCGGCAGGTTGCCGAACTGATTGGCAAGGGTCGGGACAAAGAGGTTCGCCAAATCAATCGAGGAGCGCCAGGGAGAAAAGAACACCCCGTGCGGCACTCCGAACGCGAACATGTAGTAGAGATAGGGCAGCAGGAGGACCGCGCTGACCGCGTAGGCCAGGATGATCCACGTGCCCAACGAGAGCAGCCGCGGCTGTTCCTCCGCGGGCGCCATCCGCAAAGCGAGGGCTAGGGCGATCGTGCCAAGGAGCGCCGCGTGGGCATAGATCTCCGGTGACATCAGGAACTGCACCACGAGCAACACCACCAGGATCGTTACGAGGCGGCGCACCTCGAGTTCGCCCGCGAGATGACGTAGCACCGCCCAAATCGCAATCGGCAGCGGAAAAACCAGCATCAGGAGTACGCCGTCCACCATCCCGGTGAGCATGTAGGGCGAGAAGGCGAAGAGGCATCCGCCGATCCACGCCGGCCAGAAGCTGCGCACGGCATAGCGGCAAAGCACGAAGGCGGACCATCCCGCGAGCGGCGGAGCGATAAGATGCAAGACATTGCAGGAGACGATCGGTCCGAGGAGCCGTGTAATCGGATAGAGCAAGACCGTCGCCAGTGGAAAGTCCGTGGTCCATGCTAGGTTGACACCCGAGGGCGCCCAGACCGCAGTGGTCACAAATGGGTTAAGATGATGCGAGATCGCGTAGGTCCACCAGGCCTGAAACCAGATGTAAAGCTGAGGATCGGGCCCGCGGCCCAGATAGGCGGTTGCAGGATGCGCGAGTACGCCGCGTCCGAAGATCAGCAGTGACAACGCCAGGTAAGACAAAAACGCGCCGGCGGCCTGGCGGCCGAAGAGCTGCGCGGCGGGTTTCATGTCAGATGAGTCGATGCGCTGAATCATCCCCGCGCGCGGGCTAGCCCTACTCGCATATCGTCCCTGCCCCCTCCGTCATCGGACAGCCCCACCACATTGCCGGTGTCGCGCGCCGGCGGCCCGGGATGCAAACCAGCGGTCTGGCGCTGCGTCGCCAGCGCGGCGGCGCGTTCCAATCCTGCGCGATCGAACGTCATCACCATCATCGCCGGATCGCGCGGCGGCGAAGCGGGCGAAAATGAAACAGGATAGGGGAAATAGATTTGACTGGCATTCGCGCGGTAGAGCTGGATCACCGGCTCGAGCGAATCGTAGCAGCCCTCGATTCCCACCGCTATGCGGCCGGCCTCCGACGGGCCGAGGACCACCTTGAAATGAAAGTATCGAGGATTGGCGTTGGTGGTCGTGAATACCGCGCCGCCGAACCAGTCCTGGGGCAGCAGGCCGAGTTGTTGCGCACGTTCGGGGCTGAGCGACGCGGGGTCGCCGCCTTGCGCCAGGTAGCGCTCGGCTCCGAGCAGCAGCGCCTCGAACCGCGCGCGAGCCATGCGGCGCTGCATCTCCGACGCGGTCAATTGGCGATACGGCGCGAGGGTCTGCGGAGCGATCCGATATAGCGTGACGCCCCCGATATCGATCGGTTGGGCGTTCAGCGAGGCGAGCAGCTTGTCGGTCGCGATACGCTCCCGGTCAATCGTGGGCCATAGCAGCCAGGTATCGATGATGCGTCGGCCGCCCATACGCGAGACGAGGTAGTTGGTGCGCGGTCCAATTATGATGACGCTTACGTCGTGGTTGGCGAGGTAGGCTTTCAGTTGATCGCCCGCCTCAGGCACTCCGGCGACACCATAGAGTCCCGCCATAATCGGCCAGCGGCTATGCTCAGTGGGGATGGGCAGCGCGTAGCCGACATACCCGCCCGCCATCCGGAAGTACATTTCGGTCGCCACCTGCCATGAATCCCCTTCGCCTTGAAACCCATAGGGCAGCACCATCACGGTCTGCGCCGGGCGCGAGATATTGTCGATAGAGGCCCTGCTGAAGAAAGCGGGCGTGTCGGTTGGCGTGGCCCACAACGACAGGGACAGGTTAGGCAGCATGAACGGGATAATTGCGAGACTCGAGCGTCCAGCGCAGCGTTCGACGGCAATCCTCCTGCCCCAGCCACATGGCCAGCAGGACAGCCGCCGCAAGATAGGCGTACATCATGAAGCGTCCCGGGCAGCGCCTTATCGATCAGCGGCAGGGCCGCAAGCGCCGCACCCGGAAGCGGCATGATGATGCGGCCGGCGATTTCGAGGAACGGCCCCATCGCGAGAATGCAGGCGCAGGCGAACATGTATACGACGAACCTGCAATCGCGGTCGTGCCAGCGCTCGCGCGCGAACAGCACGACGATCGCCAGTAGCGGCAGCCCCAGGTAAGCGCGGCTCTCTGACAGATCCGCAGCGGAAGTATGACGCAATCGCCCCGAACGAGCGGCAGACGGCCAAGTTCGTTGACGCCGGTTGGGACGAGGAAGTTCAAGAAGATCGGCCGCGTTGTTTTTAGGCGAGAAAATCGTCCCTTCCGGCACTCCCGAGCGCCAGCATGTAATACAAGTAAGGCGATAAGATCGCCGCACTGATCGCGTAGGCCGCGCCGATCGACCACACCACCGAGACAATCCGCGCGTACTCTTCAGCGGAGGCCGAGCGCGCAGCAAACGCGATCGCAATCGCGCCGAAGAGCGTGGCGCTCGCGAAAATTTCGACCGACAGCAGAAATTGCGCGACGAGCAGCAGCACCATGCCGGCCACGAAGGTGCGAGCTTCCGACTCGCCCGCGAGACGGCGCAACGTCGCCCAAACCGCGAGCGGAATCGAGAACACCAGCATGAACAGCCCACCACCGATCATCGAGGTCAGTACGTAGGGCGAGAAGCCGAACAGGCATCCGCCGACCCACGCCGGCCAAAAGTGACGCACGACGTAGCGGCAGAGCACGAACGCAGACCATCCGGCTAGCGGCGGGGCTAGCAGGTGTGCGAGGTTGCAGGCGACGATCGCCCCGTATAACCGCGTAACGGGATAAAGCAGGCAACTTGCTAGCGGAAAGGTGGTAGTCCACGCCAGGTTGACACCCGAGGGCGCCCAAACCACGGTGCTCTCGAAAGGGTTGAGATGGTGCGCAATGGCGTGGGTCCACCAGGCAAAAAACCAGATGTTCGCCAGTGCGTCAGGTCCGCGGCCGAGATAGAAGGCCGCCGGATGGACCAGCAAGCCGCGTCCGAAGATCAGCAGTGAGAACGCCAGGTATGAGAGGAACGCGCTCGCGGCCTCGAGGTCGAAGAGCTGCAAGCGTGAGCTCGCTTCAGGCGCGTCGATGCGTGAAGTCATCTCCGGCGCATCGACCGGCTTCGCTCCCGACCGCATCTCCCACAGCCTCCTCCATCGTCGAAACACCGCGCTTCACCTTGTCTGCGACGCGTGCCCGCGCCAGCGGGCCATATCGGCGGATCGGCGGTATCTCGCCGCATTGCCACCGCGCCGGCACGCTCCAGACTCGGTCGACCATCATCCCCGGGCCGCGCGCGGCACCTGCAAAGCGCGCGCGGATCGAGCGCATCGTACCAGCCCTCTGGACCGACAGGTATGCTGCCAAGCTTCAAGGGAAGCCCCCGCCTAATTGGAGAGCAAAGTTCATGAAAAATCCGTCGAGAAGCGAATCTAGGGCGAAAATTCTTGAAAGCGGCGATAGTGTGTATTAAAATAAAATCGGCTACCTAGAAGGCTTCAAATACTAGCAGACGAGTGAAGCAACAGATAGCCTTGGGCGGTGCGAAAGCCGGGCCGCCAGGCCCGAAAGCGATTATGCGATTCCCGAGCAAGAAATTGGAAAATTCCTCTGAGCTGGGCGACCTCCAGACAGGACCTGATCGGACTCAGCCTGAGCTCGAGAAGCGTACCGTTGACGCCGCTGTACCTGGCGTCAGCCTTCACTCCAACGGCAACAAGGCGCAGCCAGAGATCGAACTTAGCGTGGTGATTCCGTGCCTGAACGAGGCCGACACGCTAGCCGGTTGTCTCCAAAGCGCGTTACGCACAATACAGGAACAGCACATCGACGGCGAAGTCATTGTTGCGGACAATGGCAGCACCGACGGGTCGATTGAAATCGCAAAACGGCTGGGAGCCCGATTAGTGCACGTGCCTGCTAAGGGCTACGGAAGCGCGTTGATGGGGGGGATAGCGGCTGCCCGAGGTAGATACGTAATCATGGGCGATGCCGATGGAAGTTACGACTTCGTGGAGATTCCCCGGTTCGTGCAAAAGCTGAGGGAGGGTTACGATCTGGTGCAGGGATGCCGCCTGCGGTCGGGCGGTGGAACAGTGATGTCGGGTGCGATGCCAGTCCTGCACAAATGGCTGGGTAATCCCCTCTTCTCGCTAGTGGCTCGACGATGGTTCAAGTCACGGCTTCATGACGTCCACTGCGGCATGCGGGGCTTCACCAAGGCGCATTACGAGGAGATCGGACAACGGTGCACGGGCATGGAGTTCGCCACCGAGATGATAATCAAGTCCAGTCTCTTCGGAGGCAAGGCTGCCGAGATACCAATCACGCTATATCCTGATGGGCGTAAGGCCCACGGTCCGCATCTGAAGACCTTTAGCGACGGTTGGCGGCATCTGCGCTTCTATCTGGTTTGCAGCCCGCGCTGGCTATTTTTGATACCGGGCGTAATTCTGATTGGGCTCGGCCTTCTCGCATTTACGCTGGCGCTGCCCCAGGCAACGCTGCGCGGAGTAAGTTTCGACGTCAACACACTATTGTTCGGCAGCCTCGCCATGCTCTGCGGTTACGAATCAATTTTCTTTGCGATATTCGCAAAGATGCTGGGAGCCAGAGAGGGCATCCTGCCCGAGGATCCACGCATTTCAGAATTCGTGAGAACCTTCAATCTCGAAGTGGCGCTGCTTGGAGCCGGGTTAGCGCTGCTTGTTGGGTTGGCGTTGCTTGCCGTCGCAGTGAATCAGTGGCGTTTAGCTGACTTCGGGCCTTTACAATATGCGCACATGGTACGCATCGTTATTCCAGGCGCCACTCTCACCGCCCTCGGGTTTCAAACCATTCTGTCCGCCTTTCTCCTTAGTATTCTTGACCTGCGTCGGCGATGAACCTCTAGTTGTGTCAGTGAGTCGAGTCCAAGCACCGCGGTCGAGTCGGGACACATAGAATGCTTGCGTAATATTCCGATGATAGGCGAATTGCACGGTCGTTACGTTTTTCAGCGCCGCGTGAGGATAATCGGAGAGCACCTTGCCAAAATGATTCCACAGAGCGCGACCGTTCTCGACGTCGGGTGCGGCGATGGGTTGATCGACAAATTGATCGTTGAGAGCCGCCCTGATATATCGCTCGAAGGCATAGACGTCGCTCTCAGGTCAAACATACATATCTCCGCAATGAGCTATGACGGGAACGTCATTCCACATCGCGACAAAAGTTTTGATACGGTAATGTTCGTGGACGTGCTGCATCATACTGTCAATCCAACGATCCTAATCAGGGAGGCGCAGAGAGTGGCGCGACAATGCATTCTCATCAAGGATCATAACCGCACCGGACTCGCTGCGGGTCCGACTCTGCGCCTCATGGATTGGGTCGGCAACGCACCTCACGGCGTGATTCTAACTTACAACTATTGGCCGGAGGGACGTTGGCGCGAAGCCTTTGCGCAACTCAATCTGACGGTCAGAGAATATCGTACAAAGCTCGGACTATACCCTGTGCTTGTTCGCTGGCTCTTCGAAAGGTCACTACATTTCATTGCGCGCTTAGAAGTAAAGAACTGAGCGTCCGCGGAACACGATTTGAATTCCGCGTGGTTCCATTGCTCCTGGACCACCGATTGCCTTCGTTAAAATCGAAGAGCCATTAGGAAGACAGAGCCAGCCGCTTCCCAATGGTCTTTGAGGTCATGCTAACGAAACTTGCACTTGCCGAGGTCAGGGCGCGATGCGCCAGTCATCGCGAAGGTGATCGTGGCGTGATCAGCCAATTCCAGCTGCGAACGATGAACAAGCCAACCAACACGACATAGAACGGATCAAGAATGTACCGATATCGGTTGTTCTCACCAAAGGTCACCATCGTGCCGAGAGGCGTCAGGTACAGAATGCTCAACATAACGAAGAGGAGTGTGATGTCCTCGGCCTTCTTCAGTCGATTGTTCATCCACGCACATACGACACTCACCCACGTGCAAACAATCAACAATGGCAACGCGATCAGCAAAACAGTGGAAGGTGCTTTCTCGCCAGGGCTAAGCATGGTCAACCCGATAAAATCATTTCTCTTATCGATCGCCAACAGAGGCAGGCCGCGAGGCTGCAAGAATGCTTCATAGAGTTCGCACCATCTCTTAATCTTTTCTCTTTGCAGAAAGGGGAGGTCTGCGCTGGCCGGCTCGAAGTAGCTCTTGATCGCCCTCTTGACTCCACGCGCATAGATTTGTGGCCGATTTACTATTATCCACAAAGCGTCATGCATATCTGTGCGCGCAATTTGAAGGTATTCCAAGCTGTTGCAGTTGGCCCCGTCACCCGCCTTTCTCTCTCTGTCCAGCGCGGGAATGCCGCTGGGAGCAGTTTCGGGCAGGTGAACCACGGAAAAGAGCGGCACCGCTGAAAACCGCGAAAGCTTGCCTGCCCGGACCAGGTCGTCGCGCTCCTGGTGAGAGAGTTGCAAAGTTGTTATGGCCGAAACGGCCATTCCGGACGCTGAACTGGTGGTGAGGGTCCCGAACACGAGAAAGTTCTTGAGGTAAAGGAGCAGGATCAAACCAAGCGCTATAAGACCCGCCGGCAGAATCTCGCGCATCCGATCAAAAGCAAAGAAGCAGAGGACCGCCCCGACGCCGACGAACCATATTATTTGAAAAGAAGAATTTAGAAAGACAGGAATCGCCAGCGCGATCACAAAAGTCGTTCCGTAATGGCGATTAGCATCACGGAAGAAGCGGTTTAAGGAGAAGGCTGCGAGACATAAGAGCGCGGCTGTTGGATACGTGTCATAAAAATTGTTTTCGAATAATAGGGTCGCGGGGCTTATTTCGAACAGCAGCGTAAGCACCAGACTCATCGCGGGCGGCACACCTAGATCGGTCATCAGGGAATACAGGGTAATTGCTAACACGAGCCCAAGAGCCACGAAAATGGGTGCGATGAAGATGTCCGATGACTGACCGAACAGCTTAATGGCAATCCCCAACAGAAGATTTAACAATGGCGGCTGCATGTGAAGATAGTAAATACTCTGCAGCAGATGGGATGATAGCAGGGCGGGCTCGAGGAACTGATGGAAATCGAGGCGGACGATAAATCGGAGCCCGGCCCAAGAAGCAGCTAGTCTCGAGATGAGAAAGACTGCAAGAATCGTTTTAATATGAACACTGGTAAGGCGGGCTCTTGAATCCGCACAGAGAGACCCTCTTGGCTCCGGTTCTGGCACCGTCCCAACCTCCTCCCCTCATTGACCCGACTTCCCGGGACCCGCTCAGGTTCGTCTCCCAACTACGCCCGCGGGCGCAGTTAGAACAATGTCGGCTTACTCACTCCGCTCCGCCGACGCGGCGGCGCGGGCGAGGCCGGCGCGGTCGAACGTCATCACCATCATCGCTGGGCCGCGCGGCGCAGAACCGACCAGGAGCGGAGCCGGGTAAGGAAAATAGATTCGAGTTGCATAGACGCCATAGCTCCGCATAATCGGCTGGAGCGCATCGTACCAGCCCTCGATTCCCACCGCTATACCGTTCGATCCGGCGGCACGGAGCACGACGTCCGAATGGAAGATCGGGTTGGAGTCGCCGGATTCTGAGGAACGCTCCGCCGAACCAGCCTTGCGGCAGCAGGCCGAGTTGCTGCGCACGCTGGGGGCCGAGCGATGCGAGGTTGCCGCCCGCGTCGAGATAGCGCTCCGCCGCGAGCAGCAGCGCTTCGAATCGCGCCCGCTCGGCGCGCTGCTCCATCGCGAGCGCTGTCAGCTTGCGATACGGCGCGAGCGCTTGCGGCGTCAGCCGATAGAGCGTGATGCCACCGGCCTCGACGGCTGGCACGCCCAGCGAGTCGAGCATCGCGGAAGCTGCGTCGCGCTCGGACGCCAGCGTCGGCGCTCGCATCCAGGTAGTGGCGGTGCGGCGTCCGTCGATCGCGCCGACACGGTATTGGCGGCGCGGGCCGACGATCACTTCGTCGACGCCGTGATTAGCCAGATATGCTTTCAATTGCTCGCCGGCCGCGGGCACACCTCTAAGTTGATAAAGCCCCACGACAATCGGCCAGTGGCTATGCTCCTCGGGCACTGGCGGCGCGAAAGTCACGTAGCCCTCCGCCATCCGGAAATACATGCCGGTCGCCGCCTGCCACAGCATCCCCTCGCCGAGTATTCCGTAGGGCAGCACGATAACGGTCTCGCCCGGGGCGAGGTATTGGCGATAAAGGCCGGTGCTGAAGAAGGCGGGAATCGCGGCCGGCGTTGCCCAGTACGACGCGGACAGATTGGGCAGCATGAACGGGATGATCGCGAGAGCTAACGCCCAGCGCAACTTTTTTCTTGTGCGGTCCTCGGCCAGCCACGCCGCGACCATCACCGTCAGCACGAGGTACGCGTACAGCATGAAGCGCGCGGGCAGCGCCTTGTCGAGCAGCGGCACGCGGGCGAGTGCGGAGCCCGGAAGTCCGATCACGAATCGTCCGGCGAATTCGAGCCGCGGCCCCATCGCGAGTACGCAGATCACCGCCAGCAGATGGACGAGGAATCTGCCGCCCCGCGCGTTCCATCGCTCGCGCGCGAACAGAATCACGATCGCGAACAGCGGCAGTCCGAGGTACGCGCCGGTCTCGGCCATCTCGGCGCGGAACTGATACGCGATCGGAGCAAAAAACGGCACGCGGCCAAGCTGATTCACCGTAGTCGGGATGACCAGGCTCGTGAGGTCGATCGCGAAATGCCAGGGCGAAAAAATCGCTCCCGGCGCGGTCGGGAATGCGAACATGTAATAGAGGTACGGCGAGACGATAACCGCCGCGACGGCGTATGCGGCGGCGGTAAGCGCCGCGGTCGCGAACAGGCGCCGGCGCTCGTGCGGTGCCATCGCGGGCGCCGCGAGCAAAAGCGCGATCGCGCCAAACAGCGTCGCGCTGGCGACGATCTCGGCGAAGGACAAAAACTGCGCGGCGACAAGAATCGCGAGTGCCGCGACGAAACCTCGCGTGCCCAAATTGCCGTCGATTCGACGGAGCGTCACATACGCGGCGAGCGGTATCGGCCACACCAGGGTCAAATCCATGTTGCCGAGCATCCGGCTCAGCACGTACGGCGAGAAAGCGAAGAGCAATCCGCCGAGCATCGCCGGCCACCCACTGCGCACGACGTAACGGCACAGAACGAACGCGCTCCATCCCGCGAGCGCCGGCGATAGCAGGCAGAGCAGATTGTACGAGACGATCGGCCCGCAGACTCGTGTGATCGGATATACGAGCCAGGCCGCGAGCGGCATGTTGGCGGTCCAGGCGAGATTGACGCCCGAGGGGGCCCAGATGACGCTGGTCAAAAAAGGATTGACGCCGTGCGAGATCGCGTACGCCCACCAGGCCATGAACCATATATACAGCTGAGGGTCCGGTCCGCGGCCGACGTAGACGCTCGCCGGATGGCCGACTATCGCGCGTCCGAAAATGAGCACTGACAGCGCGAAGTAGAGGATAAAAGCGCTCGCGGCCTGACGGTCGAAGAGGTTTGAAGCGCGCTTTGTGTTCGACATCTGCTCGTCGAGAAACTCCGAGCGACCTCGATTGATGCTAACAACGCGCAAGCGCTGCCGCTATGCGATGCGGTGCGTATTGAACGGATCGCGAATCAGCGCGATATCATAGTAGCCAAAGGTGTCGCGTCAATGGTGGATTTGGATGAATCCAAGTGAGACTTGGAATCGAGATCGAGCCGCGGTGGCTCTGTGAGCGCCAATGCGGCGGCGCGAGCGAGTTCCTGGCGATCGAAGGACATCATAAGTGGGTAATAGTATGCGCCCGCGGAAGACGATGAGGTTTGTTTTCTCGGCCGCGAGCGGGCAGGAAAATAAATACGGCGCGCGTAAATACCATAGCGATCGACGAGCGGGCGCAAACCCTCCCGCGTTCCCATCAATCCGACGGTGATTAGTCCGTCGGACTCAGTGCGCATATATAGTCGATAGTCACTTCCTCGCGACGGTATTGTCAGCCATGCCGCGGGCAGGAGTCTCAGCTTCGCGGCGCTCGAGGGCGAGAGTCCAGACGCGTCGGCGCCCGCGGCGAGATAGCTTTGCGCGGCAGTCAGCAGCGCGTCGAAACGCTGCGCGTCGGCAAGTGCCTCCATCCGCGTCCAATCGAGTCCGCGGTAGGGCGCGAGCGTCGCGGGCGCCACCCGGTAGAGCGTGACGCCGCCGCCCGTGGCGACAGGTGCGCCCAGCGCCGCAACGATCGGATCGATTGAGGGAAAATCGGCCGGCATGGGGTTGTTGCCGCGAAGCACGGCGGTCACTTCATGGCTGGCGGCGAAGGCTTTCCACTGATCGGCCGGGTCTGGAATCACCGCGAGCTGATTGGCGGAGCGAACGATTGGCCAACGCAGAAAGGACACGGGGCTGAGTGCCGGGTATCCACCGGCCAAACGAAAGTACATACCGCTGAGCGCTTGCCACAGCATGCAAGCGTCGGCCTCGCCCCATGCATACGGCAGCGTTGCAACGATCTCGCCCGGCGCAAGATATTGCCGGTACATCCCGGTGGTAAAAAAGCCGGGCGCCGGAGCGACACTGTTGGTCTCAGCCCACACGTGTGACGACGGGTTGGGAAAGAGCGACGCGAACACCAGCGCGCCGGCGATCGTACGTGTGCGCACACGGCGCTGCGGCTCGGCCAGCCACATGGCGGTTAGCGCCGCGAGCGTCAGGAACAGGTAAACCGTGAAACGCAGCGGGAGCGCCTGGTCGATGAGCGGTGCGCGATGGAGCAGCGACCACGGAAGCTTGAAATAGCTGTTGCCGGCCACGTGGAGCCGCGGCCCCATCGCCGCCACCGCCGTAACCATCAGCATCACGGCGAGCAGTCTCGCCTCTAGCGTGCGCCGGCGCTCGAGCGTGAACCATACGGCGATCGCCGGCAACGGAAGTCCAACGTAGGCGGCCTGCTCCGCGACGCCGCTGGTAAAGACGGCTGAGACGCGGCGAAAGACACCGATCGCCGCTCCGAGCGCGACGGTTCTGGTGGGCACCACGAAGTTCAGCAGATCGGTCGAATGCCAGCTCGGCGAGTAAATCGGAGTCGCTCGAAACCCGGTGAACAGATAGTAGAGGTACGGACTCACAAGTATCGCCATGCCCAGATAAGCGAGAAAAATCGGCGCCGCCAACTCCGCGATACGCCGGCGCAGACCCGACTCACCCATCATCCATGCCGCCGCCAGCGCGAGCGCGCCGAAGATCGTCATCGTGGCGAGAACCTCGGTCGTGATCAGAAACTGCGCCGTCGCGAGCGCGAGCAATCCCAGCGTGAAGGCCCGCCGTTCGATACGCCCCTGCAGCCGCGCCAGCACCAGATAGACCGCGAGCGGGAGGAGAAACGCCGCGAGCAGATTCAGATGCCCGCCGAACATCTGCGCCAGCATGTAGGAGGAGAAGCCGAAGATGTAGCCTCCGAGCAGCGAGGGCCCAAAGCGTTCGGTGAGACTGTGGCAGAGCAGGAACGCGGTCCACGCCGCGAGCGCCGGGCAGGCGACGCAAAGCAGGTTGAAGGTCGCAATCGGCCCCACCGTCGCGGTCAGCGGCAGGGCGAGCAGGCTGAGCAGGGGAATCGAAGTCGACCAGGCCAGGTTGAAGCCGGCGGGCGCAAAGATGAGCTTGCTGACGAATGGATTGAGATGATGCGCGATCGCGTACGGCCACCAGACCAGGCACCAGATGAGGAAGGCCTGATCGATCCCGCGTCCCAGGTAGATGGTGGTGAAGTGCGGCGCGGCGGCGCGCACGAACAGGGTGGCCGAGAAGCCCAGGTAGAGGAGCAGCGCGGCCAGGCGCGGCCGGCTGGTGAAGGCTCCGGCGGTCGCCGCGAGGATCCTTGGCGGGCGCGAATCGGCGGTCATCACCGGCACTACCGACATGCGCTTGCCGGCACGCTCCCGGAGATGGCTGGGTCAGCGGTCGGCCGCGGCGGCATACACGCGGCCTGTAGGCGCCAGCGCTTCGGCCGCTTCGAGGAGGCATCGCTCAGTTGCCGGCCAATCGATACAGGGGTCGGTTACCGAGACTCCGTACTTGAGCTGGGAGCGGTCGGTCACCAGTGGCTGGTTGCCGGCGTTGATGAAGCTCTCGAGCATCACGCCCATGATGGCGCGGCTGCCCGCGCGAACCTGTTCGCACAGCGCGGCGAACACTTCAGGCTGCTTGCGATAGTCCTTGCTGGTCTGCGCGTGCGAGCAATCGACCATCACGCGCGGCTCCAGGCCCGCCTTGCGCAGGATGCGGCAGCATTCGTCGATACTGACCGCGTCGTAATTGGGCGTGCGCCCCCCGCGGAGCACCACGTGGGTGTCCGGATTGCCGGCGGTGCGCACGATCGCCGTCATCCCGTCCTGCGTGATGCCGATAAACGAGTGCGGGCGGCGCGCCGACTCGATCGCGTTGACCGCGACCTGCAGGTTGCCCTCGGTGCTGTTCTTGAAACCGACCGGCATCGAGAGCCCGCTCGCCATTTCGCGATGGGTTTGCGACTCAGTGGTGCGGGCGCCGATCGCGGTCCACGAGACCAGGTCGGCGATGTACTGCGGGGTGATCGGGTCGAGCATCTCGGTCCCGGCGGGCAGTCCGAGAGCGTTGATGTCGAGCAGCAGGCGGCGGGCGCGGAAAAGCCCCTCGCGCATGTCGCACGAATCGTCCATGTGCGGGTCGTTGATCATGCCCTTCCATCCCACCGTAGTGCGCGGCTTTTCGAAGTACACGCGCATCACGATGAACAGACGCTCCTCAAGCTGCGTGCGCAGGCGTGCCAGGCGCCCGGCATAGTCCAGCGCGGCGGCCGGGTCGTGGATCGAACAGGGCCCCACGATGCACATCAGACGCGAATCCTCGCCCCGGATGATGCGGCGCACGGTCTGGCGGGCCTCGACCACGATGCGAGCGATGCGGTCGTTGATTGCGAGTTGCTCCTTGAGCAGGCGCGGCGCGACCAGGGCTTCGGTGGTAATGACGTGCAGGTCTTGAATTTTTTGCATCGGACGACCGTATATCTTTACCCGAAAGGGCGACTGATAATAAAGGTGCTTTTGGCGCGAGGATGATGGAGCAGCAGGTCAAGGAGGCGCCGATCGACGCCGCGACGGGGCAACTCCAGCGCCCGGGGACTGGCGAAGCCGCGCCGCGCAGGCGCGACGCGGCGGCGCTCTGGCGCGCGCTGGCCGGCATGGCGATATCGCTCGCGCTGGCCTGCCTTATCGTGATGCTGGAGTTCACCGGCCAGGCGGCCTATCGCGCCGACCGGATGCATCGTCACGCCGAGGCGCTGCGCTCGAGGGTCTCGCGGCTGGAGACCGAGGTCGCGTCCGAGCGCGCGGGGATCGCCACGGTGCAACGCGAACTCGTCGCGGCCGAGGAGTTGCGCGCGATATTGCGCGCGCCCGACGCCGGCAT
>CAWENP010000004.1:0-100000 GCA_963810495.1 uncultured delta proteobacterium | reverse complement strand
GAGCCAGGTGAGGATGGAGCAATCCATACTCCGGGTGACCGCGTGCCTTTTGCTTAATGAGTCTGCGACTTACTCGGGGTGGCGAGGTTAAGCCGTAAAGAGGCGGAGCCGTAGCGAAAGCGAGTCCGAATAGGGCGACTAGTCGCGTCGAGTAGACCCGAAGCGGGATGATCTACCCATGGTCAGGGTAAAGCGGCAGTAAAATGCCGTGGCGGCCCGAACCGGTGAAAGTTGAAAATTTCTCGGATGAACTGTGGGTAGGGGTGAAAGGCTAATCAAATTCCGTGATAGCTGGTTCTCCCCGAAATATATTGAGGTATAGCCTCGGATGATGGCTGGCGGAGGTAGAGCACTGGATGGGCTAGGGTCCTCACCAGGATACCAAACCTAATCAAACTCCGAATGCCGCCAAGCTTAATCCGGGAGTCAGACTACGGGCGATAAGGTCCGTGGTCGAAAGGGAAACAGCCCAGACCGCCGGCTAAGGTCCCAAAGTTGATGCTAAGTGGGAAAGGATGTGGGAGCGCCCAGACAACCAGGAGGTTGGCTTAGAAGCAGCCATCCTTTAAAGAAAGCGTAACAGCTCACTGGTCAAGCGAACCTGCGCCGAAAATGTAACGGGGCTCAAGCATCACACCGAAGCCGCGGGATACTTCCGGGGTAACACCCGGATAAATCGGTAGGGGAGCATTCCAGTTGCCTGCGAAGTGTGACCGGCAAGGACACATGGAGGCGCTGGAAGTGATTATGCAGACACGAGTAGCGATAAAGAGGGTTAGAAACCCTCTCGCCGTGAGTCCAAGGTTTCCTGGGTAAAGTTAAACTGCTCAGGGTTAGTCGGTGCCTAAGCCGAGGCTGAAAAGCGTAGGCGATGGAAAGCAGGTTAATATTCCTGCACCACCAGACGGGCGTTTGAGTGATGGGGTGACGGAGAAGGGTAGGTCAGCCGGGTGTTGGATGTCCCGGTTCAAACCCGTAGGCGGAGACGGCAGGTAAATCCACCGTCTCATTACGCCGAGAGGCGATGACGAGCGATTGCGTCAGCTCTCGCGAAGTGATTGAGCCCATACTCCCTAGAAAAACCTCTAAACGAGTCCGGCAGGTGACCGTACCGCAAACCGACTCAGGTGGACGGGTAGAGCATACCAAGGCGCTTGAGAGAACCGTGGTTAAGGAACTCAGCAAACTAACACCGTAACTTCGGAAGAAGGTGTGCCTGCTGACGTGAGGGGCTTCGCGCCCCAAGGCGTCGGTGGGTCGCAGAGAGCAGTGGGTAGCGACTGTTTAGCAAAAACACAGGACTCTGCTAAGCCGCAAGGCGAAGTATAGGGTCTGACGCCTGCCCGGTGCCGGAAGGTTAAGGGGACTCGTTAGCTCGCAAGGGCGAAGCGGGGAACCGAAGCCCCGGTAAACGGCGGCCGTAACTATAACGGTCCTAAGGTAGCGAAATTCCTTGTCGGGTAAGTTCCGACCTGCACGAATGGCGTAACGACTTCCCAACTGTCTCGACCACGGACTCAGCGAAACTGCACTCTCGGTGAAGATACCGGGTACCCGCGGCAGGACGGAAAGACCCTGTGCACCTTTACTATAGCTTTGCAGTGAACTTAGGGGTTGCTTGTGTAGGATAGGTGGGAGGCTATGAAACCGGGGCGCTAGCTCCGGTGGAGCCAACCTTGAAATACCACCCTTGTAGCTCTTGGGTTCTAACCAACACTCTTACCGGGTGTGGGACACTGCATGGTGGGTAGTTTGACTGGGGCGGTCGCCTCCCAAAATGTAACGGAGGCGCGCGAAGGTCCTCTCAGGCTGAGTGGAAACCAGCCGTCGAGTGTAATGGCATAAGAGGGCTTAACTGCGAGAGCGACGGCTCGAGCAGGTGCGAAAGCAGGTCATAGTGATCCGGTGGTCCCGTATGGAAGGGCCATCGCTAATCGGACAAAAGGTACGCCGGGGATAACAGGCTTATCTCCCCCAATAGTTCACATAGACGGGGAGGTTTGGCACCTCGATGTCGGCTCGTCACATCCTGGGGGTGGAGTAGCTCCCAAGGGTTCGGCTGTTCGCCGATTAAAGTGGCACGCGAGCTGGGTTCAGAACGTCGTGAGACAGTTCGGTCCCTATCCGCCGTGGGCGTAGGATACTTGAGGGGTGTTGTCCTTAGTACGAGAGGACCGGGACGAACGGACCGCTGGTGTATCGGTTGTGGCGCCAGCCGCATTGCCGGGTAGCCATGTCCGGACGGGATAACCGCTGAAAGCATATAAGCGGGAAGCCCACCCCAAGATTAGGTATCCCGACCGCAAGGTCCTAAAGGCCCCTTCTAGACAAGGAGGTTGATAGGCCGGAGGTGGAAGCGTCGCAAGACGTGGAGCTGACCGGTACTAATCGGCCGTGCGGCTTGACCACCAATCTCAAACCCATTTAGGTGGGCTTGAGAGGCGACGATGGTTATCGCGATCGTCGCCGGGCCGTAGCCCGCATCGAAGACTGCCAGTCCATTCATTTGTATCGCTGCTTGTTGCTTGAATCTGCTGCTCGTAGATCCTTACTTATTCAGTTAGTCGGAAATTTCGCCCGTCCGTAGATCGAAAATCAGGACGGCAACCTTTCCGGTCGCCACAGCGAGGGTGTAACACCCGTTCCCATCCCGAACACGGCAGTTAAGCCCCTCAGCGCCGATGGTACTGTGCCCGATGGCGGCACGGGAGAGTAGGACGCGGCCGGGAAACTCCACGCCGAGCGGAGCATCCTCCATGATGCTCCGCTCTTTTTTTGACCGCCACCTTGGCGGCTGATCCGACCAAGGTCGGATTAGCGTTCGACGCTTTCAAAGTTAAACTCGGCCAACAATTGCAATTCTGCCAACCAAACACGTGCCGATGCGAAAGGTTTGATCTATGCGAGTTAAAGCAGTCGTCCGAGTTTTGACGGTCGCGGTTATTCTGGCGATGGGTGCCGGCGCCGCTCGCGCTCAACAAGCGGCGGACAATTCGAGTCGTCCCAATATCCTGGTGATCATGGGTGACGATATCGGTTTCTGGAACCTCAGTACCTACAACATGGGGATGATGGGATATCGAACCCCCAATATCGACAGCATCGCCAACGACGGCATGAGATTTACCGATGCGTACGCGGAACAGAGCTGCACTGCCGGACGCTCCGCCTTTATTACCGGCCAGAGCCCATTTCGCACTGGGCTCCTGAAGGTTGGCCTACCGGGCGCGAAGGAAGGGCTCAGCGACAAGGACCCCACGCTTGCCGAACTGCTGAAACCGTTGGGATACGCGACCGGTCAGTTTGGCAAAAATCACCTTGGCGATCGCAATGAGTTTCTTCCGACCGTGCACGGCTTCGACGAGTTTTTCGGCAACCTCTATCACCTGAACGCTGAAGAGGAGCCGGAGCAGGAAATGTATCCCAAGGATCCCGCCTTCATGAAGAAATTCGGGCCGCGCGGGGTGCTGCATTGCCATGCGACCGACTCGTTCGACTCCACGGTTGATCCGCGCTTCGGCGTGATGGGCAAGCAGAAGTGCGAGGATACCGGTCCGATCACACGCAAGCGGATGCAAACCGTGGACGAGGAGTTTCTCGAGTCCGGCCTGGGTTTCATGGAACGCGCCAATAAAGCCGGCAAGCCCTTTTTCGTCTGGTTCGCCTCCACGCGCATGCACATCTACACGCACCTCAAGCCCGAATCGAAGGGCAAGACCGGCCTCGGCGTTTATGCAGACGGAATGGTCGAGCACGACGGCCAGGTCGGTCAATTGCTCGCGGAGCTGCAGAAGCTAGGAATCGCGAACAATACGATTGTCATCTATACCACGGACAATGGGGCCGAACTCCTGCTTTGGCCCGACGGCGGAGCGACGCCATTCCACGGGGAAAAGAACACCACCTGGGAAGGCGGCTTCCGGGTGCCGATGATGGTGAAGTGGCCGGGTCATATCAAGCCGGGCAGCACCTCCAACGACATCATCTCGCTGCTTGACTGGGTGCCCACGCTGATGGCCGCTGCCGGTCAACCAGACATCAAGGACAAGCTGCTGAAGGGGTACTCGGTCGGGGACAAGACTTACAAGGTCCATCTCGACGGGTACAACCAGATTCCGATGTTGGAAGGACAGGGGCCCGGAGCGCGCAAAGAGTTTTTCTATTTCACTGACGACGGCTCACTTTCGGCGCTGCGTTACGCCAACTGGAAGATGATGTTCTCGGTACAACGCGCGCATGGATTGGACGTGTGGCAGGAGCCTTACGTCACCTTGCGGCTCCCGATGTTGTTCAATCTGCGGATGGATCCGTTCGAGCGCGCCGAGGAGTCCGAGGACTATCCCCGCTGGCGCGTGGATAATGCGTGGGCATTCGTCCCGGCGCAGGCGATGGTCGCTCAGTTCCTGCAAAGTTTTCGGGAATATCCAGCGCGTGCGAAACCGGGCAGCTTCAGCCTCGATCAGGCGTTGCAGAAGATGCAGCAGCCGTCGAACAATTGAGGTCGGTCGCAGCTCACGCGACAAGTTCCGCCGGCACTGCCTAAAGAGTTCCGCTTGTCGTTTGCGCACGACGGCGATAGAGATGATTTCGATCGCCAACGCTCGGCGCGCTCGTGTTCGGAGAGCGCCGATTTTCCGAATCATCGGAGGAACATAACCAATGGCTTCGTCGTCATCATTAAACTCTCCGCGCGAAAAGGTTCGCGCCACGGTCCCCAAGCTCATCGATCTCACGGATAAGGTCGTCTTCGGCGACATGTGGGAGCGGACCGAGCTTTCCAAGCGCGACCGCAGCCTTATCACGGTTGCGGCCCTGGTCGCGCTGTATCGTCCGGAACAGCTTCGCCTGCATATCGAGCGCGCGCTCGGCAACGGCGTCACCAAAACCGAGATCTCCGAAATTATCACTCACATGGCCTTTTACTCCGGATGGCCGACGGCGATGACCGCCGCGTTCGTGGCGAAAGAGGTTTTCGAAAAGCAGGAGAAGTAAAACGCGGGGGCGTAGCCCGCAGTCCTTTCCCTTCAAAAAGAAAAGAAATTCCGTCGGACGGAGGAATGATCCGTGGCTTTGGACGCTACCCAGAAGGAAAAACTAGGCGCGCTGCTTGCGCAAGAACATGTGGCCGTGCTCGTCACGCAGGGTGAGAAGTGGCCGACCGCCAACCTGCAGGCGTTTGCCGAAACGCCGGAATTCGATCTGCTGTTCATCATGGGCGGCAACGCCGACAAGTATCAGAACCTGCTCAAGCATCCCGAGGCGACCGTGCTGGTCGACAATCGCGACGTCGGCAAAGTGCCAACCTTTGAAATCGTGCGGGCCTGGATGCAGGGGGTTGCCGGCGACGTGGCGCGCGGGAGCGCGGAGTGGGAATCGCTCAAGGCGATCTTCCTCAAGAAGAATCCGTTCGAGGAGCCGTTCTTCAAAAACGACGGGCTCAGGATGATTCGCATCAGGCCCGTGCGGCTTTCCTACGCAAGCGGCTTGCGCGACACCTTCAAGGCGGAACTTTAACAATAAGGCCTTATCCCGGTTTGCAAACACGCCGGCACAAATCGCTATAGGCATACAGCACGTGAAAAAAAATACCCGCACACGTAGTCAGACCCTCAAGCCGCGCCTGAGAAAGATTCGCCGTATCGTTACCGGGCATGATGCCAGGGGGCGCTCGGTGATCGTGTCCGATACGTCGTCGCCTCACGTGATGACTCTTCGGGGCATCCCGACCTTCGGTGTGACCGAAATCTGGACGACGGATTCGACGCCGGCGGATAACCGCGCGGCCAAGGATCCGTGCAAGGTGCCGGTGCAACTCGCGCCGCCCAAACGCGGGACTGTGGTACGAGTGGTCGAATTTCCGCCGGACAAGCTCTGGATTGGGGCGGCCAACCGGGACCAGGCGTTTGCCTCGATGGGCAGATCTGGCGCGCAGGCGCTGGCGCACGACGCGAGCGCGAGCCGGCATCCCATGATGCATCGGACGCAAACGATTGATTACGCGATCGTGCTTTCTGGCGAGATCTGGGCGCTGATGGATAGCGACGAAACGAAGATGAAGGCCGGCGATATTCTCGTCCAGCGAGGCACCAATCATGCCTGGTCAAACCGCTCGAACAAGCCGTGCCTTGTGGCCTTTGTTCTGATCGACGCGAAGCCGCTGAAATAGATTTAGCTATACCAAGTGATAACCGCCGTCGACCAAAAGTGCGATTCCGGTGACATATTCATTCTTCATCAGGAAAAGCACGCCATCTGCCGCCTCTTCCACTCTTCCGATGCGCTTGGCCGGCAGCCTCGCGGCCGCCGCGGCCAAAATCGCTTCTTTGCGCTCGCCAAGGATGTCATCCAGGAAGGGCGTTTCTATATAGCCAGGGGTGATTGCGTTCACTCTCAGCGGAGCCAGGTCGACCGCGAGGGCTCGAGCGAAGGCCTCCACCGCGGCGCACGATGCGGTGACCACGGGCTCACCCGGAAGCGGAGTGGTGCTGGTGGAACCTGACATGAAGACAATGGAGCCGTTTCTTCGCATTTTCGGCGCTCCATACTTCACGGCGTAGAGTGCCCCCATGAACCTGGTGTCCATCGCGCGCCGCAGCAGACTCGTGTCGATTTCGAGGCGAGGCGCGTGCGCTGGGTTGCCGGCGGTTATAAAGATGTGATCGATACCGTCGCGCGCCGCGAAGAAATCGCGCACCGCGGTTTCGTCGTTAACATCCAGGGCCGCCGTCTCGATCTTGTTGCCCAGCGCCGCTCTTGCCTGTTTCAACTTTTCGGGCGAACGCCCTGCGATGGTGACCCGGGCGCCTTCCGCGCTCGCGGCCTTGGCCGTAGCAAATCCGATCCCCGTGCTACCGCCCAGGATTACTACTTTCGCGTCGGTGAGTTGCATCGCTCTCCTCTTGATGGCCGCTTGCTTCAAGGTGCGGTAAATCACCGCGCACGGCCGATTGTCAAGCGGAAATCCGACCAACTGAAACTCCGTGGCGCCAAACCCTGGCTATTGGTACAGTCACGCTGCCCGACCGGCCGGGATATCTTTTTGGGGAGAATGACGATGGAAAAGAGTTTCGAGGAAAAAGTTGAAGAGCTCTGGAATCGCGAGCAAATCAGGTCGCTCACGTATGCATACGGGGAGTGCGTCCTCCGGCGTGACGCGGAGGGCATGGCGAAGCTCTTCACCGAAGACGGGTCCGCGGATTTCAGCCTTCTGGGCTGGGGAATTCAGAAAGGTCGCGAGGACATAAAAAAGTTTTACGCCGGCACCTGGGCGTATCGCGTCAAGCCATTTTTTACCAATCACTACATCGAGTTCATCGACAAGACCCACGCCCGCGGATGGTGTTGGCTGGACAATCGAGCCGTGCGTAACGGGGAGAGCCTGATCGGTTGCGGCAAGATCTACGATGAGTACCAGTTGGCTGACGGCCAGTGGCGATTCAGCTCGCGCCGGATAGTGCAGTTTTTCCTGGTCCCGCTAAGCAAAGGCTGGAGCAAGGAACTCGAGGAATTCACGGAAGTGGAACCGCGCTGGCACTAGTCTGCCGGGCTACTGCGGCGCTTTGGCTGAGTAGCCGCCCAGTTGCTTCTGCAGCTCAAAAACCTGATCCCGCAGCTTCTGGATGTAGCCCCGCTGTTCCTGGATTTGCTTCTGAAGCTCGAATTGCGGCTGCTCCGTCTCATAAGAAGGAGCGTCCGCGGCCTTTGCGGAATCGTCCGCGGCCGCGATCGTGTCGTTGATCTTGCAGTTCGCGAGCGGGACTTCATCGGCCGCGCACTTCTGCAAGCTCGAGCGTTTTGCCAGCAGCTGCGCGATCTCGGTTTGCTGCGTGGCCAGCAGGCTCTTGAGATGCGCCTGCTCGTGCTCGGTTTGCAGATGCTGATTTACCCCCAGGTAGGTCCCAACCGCACCCACGCCGACGGCGCCGCCGACCATCGCACCCGTCGCGCTACCAGCGACTAATCCGCCGGCCACCGCGCCGAGCATTCCGCCGGCCGCTATCGCCGCTGCGGTATTGATGACGCCGGGCGCCTTGCGCATCGCGCATTCGACGGTCTGGCCGTGCTGCAGTTCGACCACTTCACCTTTCACCGTCACGATCGTGCCAATGCTATTCTGCTCCGTTTGCACGTTGATCACGGCGTCGGCCTCGTCGGGGTACTTCTCCATCGCGAGCGCTCGCAGCTTGGTTGCCATCTGCACGCCGTCCCCGTCCATCGCGGCGCTGGTGAAGGGCTCGGTGAAAGTGACGGCGCCGAGGTCGTGGTAGCACACGCTGGGCACTTCGCCTGCGGAGACATAGATGAAGCGGTCCGGCGCGCGCGCAGGCGCTGCTGGCGCTTCTGGCGCACGTTGAGCGGAGCAGGCACAGGCTATCAGGGCCGTCGCGAGGAACAACAACCGCATCGGCGCAACTACGGATACTTGCAAGCTATCGCAACTCCTGTGAGAGGGATTACCCGGACATTATTACCGGCGGCTGGCAGGCGAGCCAATACGATTCGCCGCGCGGACGCGAATCAGCCCCACACGCGGCGTGCGACGTCGGCGACCAGCGTGAGCTTGCGCTCCTGCATCGCGGGCTCGACCGGGTTGCCCTTGATTCCCGACGCGAAACCGCACTGAGTCGAGAGCGCGAGCTGATCGCGCGGGAAAAAGCGTGCGGCTTCTTCGATTCGCCCAATCAGCTCGTCGGCCGTTTCGAGCATGTTGCGCTTGGTCGTCACCAAGCCGAGCACGACGCGCTTGTCGCGCGGCACGTCGGCCAGCGGTTCGAAGGAGCCCGAGCGGGAGTCGTCGTACTCGAGCAGGAATTCGTCGTAGCTCCGCGCGCGCTGGAAGACCTCGCGCGCGATCGAGTCATAGCCGCCGCGCGCGAGCCAGCGGCCGTCATTGTTGCCGCGGCACAGGTGCAGTCCAAAGGTCACGCCGGGCGCCCCGGCGAGCGAGTTGAGAATTTCCACGCCCTCGCCGAGCAAGCGCTTGGAATCGATCCCGCGTTCCTCGAAGACTACGCGCCGCACCTCGGGGTCGACAAGGTTGGTCAGCTCGGGCGCGTCGATCTGGATGTACTCGCATCCCAGGCGCGCCAATTCGGCGATCTCCTCGCGGATCACGGCGGCGCCGTCGGCGAACATCTCGAACGGGTCGCGGTAGGCAGCGGCGGACTCCTGCGGAGACCAGAACATCTTGAGCATCATCGGGCTCGGCAGCGTCATCTTGACCGGCCGCCGCGCACGGGCGCGCGCGTAAACGAACTCCTCGGTCGCGAGCGAACGGCGCCGGCGCACCTTGCCCGTGACCGCCAGTCCCAAGGTCAGGTTGACCACGTGAGTGTCATCCTCATGCCAGGGCTGCGTGACCGACGAACTGCGCGAAAGCCCCTCGGTGGCCTCCAGCAGCGAGCCGAGAAAGCTCATGCGCCGCTGCTCGCCGTCGTTGATGATGTCGAGGCCGGCCGCCTCCTGCAGGGCGAGCGCCTCGTCCACGGCGCGATCCTCGACCCGTTTGTAACGGGCCGCGGAAATCTCGCCCGCGCGCAGCGCGCGCCGCGCCTCGCGCAGATACGCCGGCCGTAGCAGCGAGCCGATCGGCTGGGAGCGATAGAAACGTCCGCTCATCTGGAAAAGCCTCCGTGGCAAAGCCTGGCGCTGGAGCCCGGGTCTTCAGAGCGCTTTATAGATCGGATCGACCACGGGCACCAACTCGCGCGGTCGTAAGAAACGAACGGGAAGCGACGAACAAAAAAGGGGCGGCCCCCATGGGACCGCCCCTTGCGATGCTTGGTTCGGCGGCGGACGCGCTAGTGCTTGGTTTCGATCCGCTTGCCGTAGGTCACTTCCCCTTTGTCGACTCGCAGGCTGAAGCCGCACTCCGGATTGGTGCAAACCCATGCCTTGAAAATCACCGAAGCGCCTTCCTGGCCATAGTCCGAAAGTGGGATCAGAGTGCCATTGTTACACTTCTGGCACTTCGGCAGATCCATCACACCACACCTCCTATGCGGCCGGCCAGCTCCCGGCCCAGCCCAAAGTTATCCGACCCAACAACCTAATTCAACTTGGTCTTTGACGCGGCAGAGCGCTCGATTTTGTGCGCTGTATGGACTTTTTGGACGGCCCGATTCGGCGGCGGAACAACGCCCGGACGGACCATATGTCCACCCTCGGCAGGAAATCCCGGCGATGCGCCGGCGTGGTAGTATGCGGCTGCCATGGATGCCGCGCAGCCGGCCTTTCTCATCCGCGAAGCCCGCCCCGCCGACCATCGCCGCCTGCTGCGGCTGGCGCGCGAACTCAATTCGATCAATCTGCCCACGGATTCGGCGGAGATGGCCGAGATGCTCGCGCGTTCCGCAAAGTCGTTTCGCGGGCAAGTCGCCAACCGTGCGCGCGCGGTCTATATCTTCTGCGCCGAGGAGATCGCAACCCGCGCGATCGCCGGTGCCTCGATGATCATCGGCCAGCACGGCACCCCGCAGAGCCCTCACTACTACCTCGAAATCGACAGCGACGAGCGCTACTCCGCGCGGCTGCGCAAAATGTTCCGGCATACCTACCTGCGGCTGCGTCATTCGATGGACGGGCCGACGGAGACCGGCGGGCTTATCGTAACGCAAGCGATGCGCCGTCGCCCCGAACGGATCGGCAAGCAGCTCTCATGGGTGCGCTTCGCTTATATCGGGCGCCATCGCAAGCGCTTTCAGGACCGGGTGATTGCCGAGATGCTGCCGCCGACGGTCGGCGATCAGGGCAACATCTTCTGGGACCACTACGGACGGCGCGTCACGGGGCTGTCGTTTCGCGAGGCTGACCGGCTCTCGATCCGCGACAAGGAGTTCATCCCCGCGCTGTTTCCCGACTCGCCGCTCTACACTTTTCTGCTGCCCGACGAAGTGCGCGCCGCGATCGGAGCCGTGCGCGAGGAGAGCCGCGGCGCAGTCAAGCTCCTGGAGCAGGCGGGGATGAAGTTTCTCAACCAGATCGATCCGTTCGACGGCGGTCCGTATTACGGCGCGCCGACCGCCGAACTGATTCCGGTCAGGCAACGGCTGACGCTTAGATTGAGGATGGGCGAGCCGCCCGTCGAGCACGCGCGTCCGTACATGGTCACGCATGAAGACTCGCGCCGGGGCTTTCGCGCGGTGCAGGCGAGCGCGCTGGAAGAGGAGGAGGGACGGCTGGTGGTGTCGCCAGGCGTGATCGAAGCATTGGGTCTTGCCGAGGGCGCCTCAGTCGGCGCCGTCCCGCTGCCGTAGCTCCAGCTTTTAAGCGCAGGTTGCATGGCGCCGGCTCACATATCGAGCAGCGCGCGGTAGAAGCGCACGGCCGCTTCGACGTCGGAGAGAAAATTGTACTCGTTGGGCGCGTGGATCACTCCGGTCGAGGGTCCCGGCCCAATCACCACCGGCTCGAGTCCCGCCGCCGCATAGATTCCCGCCTCGGTGCACCCCGCCTTCACGCCCGAGTTGAGCTCGAGCCCCGCGCTCGCTAACGCGCCCATCGCGATCTCGACCGTCTCGCTCGCAGCCGCGGCGCGGAAGCCCGGATTGGCGCGTTTTTCGCCAAGCGCTACGGATACGCCCGCTGCGGTGCGCGAAATTTCCTCGACCACCCGCGCGACTCCTGTTCGAACGTCGTCCAGCGCGAGCCCCGGCGGCGGGCGCAGTTCGAATTCCAGCGTCATCGAGCCGGATGCGGATCGGATCACGCCGGGATTGCAGGTCAGCGTCGGCGCCGCGTAGCCGGGCACGTCGCCGCCGCCGGTGTCAGCATATTTGCGCAGCGCGGAGATGAATCGGAGCATGGTGGTGACCACTTCGAGCGGGATGATCTCCGCGATCCGCCCCTCAAAGGTCGCGGCCTCTATCGCGCCGCCGATCGGAACGTCGAGTGCGGCGTCGGTTGCGACCACGACGTCGCATCGCGCCGGCACCACGTTGACCGCGGTGCCGCCCGAGATCGCCGCCAGGTTGAGCTTGAGGTTGATCGCCATCGCTTCGAGCGCGATTTCGATCGCGTTGATGCCCAGCGCCGGCGTACTGGAATGGGCGGCCTTGCCGGCAAACGTCAGCCGCCGCACCTGCATCGGCTCGTCAATCCGCAACGGCGTGAAGCCCAGTCTCAGCTCAAACACCATCAGGCCCTTGTGCGCGGTGATGACCTCCAGGCGCGACGGCTCGCCCACGAAAGTCATCGCTCCCGCCGGCAGGATCGCCGCCTCAACAATTTCCTTCGCGCCAGTAAGGCCGTGCTCCTCGCCGAAGCTGCCGATGAGGTGAACGTCGCGCCGCGGCGTGCCGATCGCGGTGAGCGCGAAGACCTTGGCTACGAAGTCGAGCTTGGTATCGGCGGCGCCGAGCCCGTAGATTCGGTCGCCGTCGACGCGCGCGGTAAACGGGTCGCCTCCGCAAGCGGTCCATAGCTCCGGCGTGCCCGGCGGGACGGTGTCGAGATGGGTGTTCAGCACGACCGGCTTCAGCGACGAGTCGCGACCGCGAATCGCCGCGACGAGATTCACCTGTTCGGCGCCCTCGCGTGTCGAAGGGATGAGGCGCGCGGCGATTCCGGCCGGCGCAAGCATTTCGGAGGCGCACAACTGCGCGATCCGCCGCGTGCCCTCGGCGGTGACGCTGCGGCAGGCGACGAGCCGCCGGCACCATTCAAGCAGCGCCGGGTCCATCGCTCTCAACGCGCGTATCGCGCCCGTCCGCGCTCGCCGCGGGCGGAGCGCTCGGACGCGCCCGGCTTGATGGCGTAGTGGATCGCAACCGTACCGAAGCCGGTCAGATGATAGCCGACTTCGCCGAGCCCGGCCGCGCGCATGATCGCGGCCATCGTGTCGGCATCGGGATGCGGACGCAACGACTGGCCAAGCCATCGGTAGGCGAAGTAGTGGCCGCTCACCACGCCACCCAGCAGCGGAACGATGCGCCCGATGTAGAAAGCGAAGAGCCCACGCAGCGGGCCGCGCGGCGGTGTGAGATCGAGACATGCTAGCCGACCGCCCGGCTTGAGCACGCGTCCGAGTTCGCAGAAAGCGGCGGACAGGTCAGTCACGTTGCGCAACATGAAACCGTTGACGATGCAATCGAAAGTGTCGTCGTGAAACGGAAGCCGGGTGGTGTCGCCGGCGACGAAGTCGATGCTGCTGTCGCGGTGGCCAAGGCCGTGCGAGCCGGCGGAGCCGGCTCGCACGGCCTTGGCCACCGCCGCGGTCAGCATGTCGGCGCAGAAATCCGCGCCGACCACGCGGCGTGCTCCCTGGCGCGCGAGTTCGAGCGCGAGATCGCCGGTGCCGGTTGCGATGTCGAGTGCGAAGGCGCCCGACGGCCGCGCTAGCGCGGCCGTTTCGCGGCGCCACCGCCGGTCGAGTCCCATCGTCATCAGGCGGTTGACCAGATCGTAGCGCGGCACGATGCGCGCGAACATCGCGCGCACGAAGGCGGCCTTGCCGGCGGCGCCGTCGGCGCTGCCGGGCGAGGCCGCGCCCGCGGAAGGCGAGGCTGTGCCCGCGGCGGAACGATCGTTGGCGATGGGCGCCGGCGGGTCTGTCACGTGGTCACGCATGGGGCGCATCGGCGCCGGGGACGCGCGCCGCAAAGCGGCGCGCGTCCCCGGCGCCGATGCTCCAGCTGAGAAGGTAGGCAATTGGCGCTCCGCACTCAACCCGGTGCCGCGAGGGCTGCGACGGCCGAAGGCCGTCGCAGCCCTCGCGGCACCGGTCAGTGCTGGACGCCGTGGACCCGCGCGTGCGCGGGCAACGGCGCCGTCGGCGCGGCGGGCGCGGCTGACGCGGCTGACGCGGCTGACGCGGCCGGCACGGGCGTGGTCATGCCGGCCGCGACGCGCGCGAGCGTTTCGTCGAGCGCAACAAGTTCGCCATCTATGCTCGTCTCATCCGGAAGCTCTGCTAGCGCTTGTGCCAGAATTGGAAATCGAGCTGCGAGATCATTCTGGTTCCGAGACATCAGCTTCACGCGACCACCGCTCTTGATTCCCAGCGCCCGGTAGCCATCGAATTTGACTTCGTATTCCCAATTCGGACCCTCCGGCAAGTTCGCAACTGGAAGGCACTGCATGGGTTCGACGAATCGAGCCGTCTCTTTTTTACGGCGCTGCTTTGAGGGTAATCCAGGCACTTTCGCCAGCGCGCGCTATTGCTCCTGGCCACGACGAACCGTGGCCATGGTAGTTGCGTTCATGATTCCAAAATTCTGATAGCAGTTGTTGAAGATCGCATATGCTCGCTTCACGCCTTGTTCCTCCAATTTGTCGAACCCTTTGGCGAGCGACCGGAGCTCCCGTTCCGAATACAAATATTTGAACCGCTCGGCCGCTGTAATGTTGCGTTTGAACCAGTTCTCGCGGTTCTTGCCATGAAAGCGAATCTAGACCTGATCGCCGGTAGCCTCGATGAACGACGGCACAATCGAATCATCTTTGGGCGCGTCGATCGACGTGTAATAAAAGAGCCAAGCGTAGTAGCATACGGCCCCTTGGGAGTGATGGCCCAATCGACCGGCAGGAGAAACGACGATGAAGAGAATGCTCGACACCAAGATCGCGCTCGTTACCGGCGGAAATTCCGGGATTGGCCGGGCTAGCGCCATCCTTTTCGCGAATGAAGGCGCCAAAGTCGCGATCACGGGCCGCAATGCCGCGGAGGGCGAGGCAGTAGTGGCGGAGATCGCCGCTGGTGGCGGCGAGGCGATCTTTATACAGAGCGACCTGACTGTGGCCGGGGCCGCCTCAGCCGCGATCGCACAGGTCGTCTCGACTTGGGGACGCCTCGACTGCGCTTTCAATAACGCAGGGGTCAGCGGCGGCGGACTGTTATTGGATGCCGTTGACGAAGCGGCTTTCGATATGGTGATCGCGACCAATCTGAAGGCTTCGTTCTTCTGCCTCAAGGCCGAGGCGGCCCAAATGAAGGCACAAGGGAGCGGCGCGATCTTGTTCAACGGATCGATCCTCGCGGAGATCGCGCAGCCGGGAACCTCGGTCTACAGCGCCAGCAAGGGCGGCATCGTATCGCTCGCGCGCGCCGCGGCGGTCGAGCTTGGGCCATTCGGTATTCGCGTGAATACCATCAACGCATCGATCACGCGGACACCGATGACACAGGCGCTCATCACGAAAGGCCCGGACGGCAGGGAAACGCACCCTCTAGCCGCAAACATACCGCTGGGACGTCTGGCCGAGCCGGAAGAGATAGCTCAAGTCGCTATGTTCCTTCTGTCGGATCTCGCCTCGTACGTGAATGGTCAGGCAGTCGACGTGGACGGAGGCCAAAGCGCCGTTTGATCTGGCCGACGCATTGCATCAACCGGAGCACTGGACGAATTCGCACTAAGTTCAAAGGCCTTCGATGGCCCATGGCACGGAGATAGGAGAGCACCATTGTCCCACCATCTAGACTCACCAATTGCGCGTAAGGACGTCCGCCTCGATATCACGGATCTGTATGTTTTCCGCGGTGAAACAGGTACGGCGTTTGTGATTAACGTGTGCACCTCTGTCGCGGGCGACATCCCGATACCCGGCTACCATCCAGAAGGGCGTTACGAGTTCAAGATCGACCTCAACGACGACGCCATCGAAGACCTAACTTATCGGATTACTTTCGACGAACGCGACCTCGACGGTAAGCAGCGCTTTGTACTACGGCGTATCACGGGCGCCGACGCTGCCGAACAGAACGCGGCCGGTACTGTGGCTGCGCAAGGCGCCACCGGCGAGGCAGTCACGACTCCGGGCGTGCGTATCTGGGCGGGCAAAGCCGGCGATCCATTTTGGATCGAGCCGGACGTGGCCCGCGCAGTAGGGCATGCGTTCCAGGACGGCACCATCGTGGATCTGTCGACGTGGAATCCCGCGCGCGCAAAAAACGTGTTTGCCGGGCACACGGTGTACTCGATCGTGCTGGAAGTGCCGGATAAGGAACTGCTCCCCGACGCAGGCCACAACCATCGCATCCGCGTCTGGGCCCTGGCGAGCCTCGCGACCGACGCCGGAGGATGGCGTCCGATCAACCGGGCCGGCCTGCCGATGATTCACCCGCTGTTCACACGGCACAATGAGGACCTCGGCAACCGCCTCAATGCGGGACGTCCCGCTGACGATTTCGAGACCTACGGCGCGCTGTTCACCAAGTCGATCGCCGGCGTCGTCGGCGCCAATGGAACCGCAGACGACCCGCGAGCATATGGGGAGAAGGTCGCACACCGGTTCCTTCCAAACCTGCTGCCGTACACGGTCGGCACTTCGGCGGCGTTTGGATTCGCCGAGTGGAACGGCCGCTCGTTGACCGACAACGCGTCCGACGTGATGTTCTCGATCGCTTCGAACACTCCCATTCGACTCGGTATAGGTAAGGAGTCGGTCTCGTCGAAGCCCTCGAAGATATTCCCGTACGTCCCCCTTGCCTCCTAGCCGGTTGCCTCACAGATGGAGGGTCCGCGCCTAAGCCAGGAATCGTACCTCGGTCATGCCGAGCGCGTTGCCCTCGTGTCAGACCAGTAGCGTGGGTAGACAGGTCGCACAGCCGAGCGGCACAATCTCTGTTAAATCAGCATCACTTCGCAACAGTCTTCTGTTACGAAAACCCTCTCGAAGTCTAGTTTGCTGGTGACACCGCGCTATGAACGACTGTTTCGTGCGCGAGGCAGCTTACGGCGCGAGCACTAGTTCCTGGCGCGCCGCGTAGCCGTCGATTTCCAGCCCCAGCCCGATCACCGGCGGCCGCGCGTAGTGCCATCGGATACCCCGATACGCCGCCGCTCCGAGGGCCGGCAGCAGATCAGTCGCGAACAGCGGATGCATGTCGTGGACGGTGTAGAGATTCACCGCCGACGCCTCGCTCCATTCAAGCTTCATCTCGCGCAGAAGCCCGCCCAGCGTTTCGAGGATGCACGCGTTCTTGCGCCGCAATCCCTCGAGCGTGACATCGCCGGCCGCGACGACCTCTCTTTTTCCGCCTTCGCGCGAGGCCACCTCGGGCACGCCCGCGAGCACAAAAGCCGGGCGCGCGGCGCCCACGGCCGCCGCGGTGTAGTAGAAGCCGTAGAGCGACGGCTCGGCGAGCGGCGGGCTCGAGGCCGGCGCGACGTTGGTGCGCGCGACCGGATTGAGTCCGTCGACCATCACGCCCCACGCCGTCAGGCGCTCGATATAGCCGCGATTGAACTCGTCGAAGCCCGCGGGCGTGAGCGCCACGGGGATGCGCAACTCGATACCGCATACGGCGTTGATCGGGCGGCCCGCTTCGCGCATGTGGCGCTCGATTAGCCCATAGCCGTCGGCCAGCCGGGCCAGCGGCTTGAAGCTCGCGTGGACGATCTCGAATCCGGAGTTGGCCAGTGCGCCCGATGAAAAAGGCGCGCCGTAGCCGCGGACGAATTTGTAATTTCCTTTGGGATTGTCGAGCAGCATCGTTCGCGTCCTCCCGCGCGGCCCATTATCGCGCGATGACGGCGCCGGAGTGAAACGCAATCGCGTCATTTTTCGGCATTTTGCGTCTCGTATGCCGCACCCACGAAACCGCTGCGAAACCGGGCATCTGGAAAAATGGGGGCCGACTGCGCTACATCAAAGGAAGGCCTCCGCGCACCGTGACGGCACTGCGGCGGTACACGGACAACGACGGCGGCCGACACTACATTAGGAGAATGCCATGCACGTAGGCTACGGAGCAGCTTTCCAAAATCCCAACAACGCGCATTCCGACGCCGAGGTCTACCGCAACGAATTGCGGTTTGCCGAGATGGCCGAGCCACTCGGATTCGACTCGGTCTGGTCGGTCGAGCATCATTTCGACGACTACACGATGTGCCCCGATGTGCTGCAGTTCCTGTCGTACATGGCGGGCAAGACCAAACACGTGAAACTCGGTTCGATGGTGGTCGTGCTGCCCTGGCACGATCCGATTCGGGTCGCCGAGCAGGCCTCGCTGCTCGACCATCTCTCCAACGGCCGCTTCATCCTGGGCCTCGGCCGCGGGCTTGCGCGAATCGAGTACGAGGGTTTCCGCCTCGATCAGAACGAGGGCCGCAATCTCTTCGTCGAGTATGCCGAACTGGTGCTCAACGCCCTGGAGAAGGGCTACATGGAGGGCGGCCGTCATACCAATCAGCCCCGGCGCGACATCCGGCCCTTCCCGGCGCGCTCGTTCCGCGGGCGCAGCTATGCCGCGGCGGTCTCGCCCGAGTCGATGCCGATCATGGCGAAGCTGGGAGTCGGCGTGCTGGTGATCCCGCAGAAGCCGTGGGACGCGGTCAAGAAGGATTTCGAGATCTACCACAAGGTCTGGCGCGAGGTTAACGGCACCGAGCCGCCGCCGCCGCTTTCGGGCGGGTTCATCTTCGTCGACGAAGATCGCAGCCGCGCGCAAGAGATGGGGATGAAGTACATCACCGACTACTACCACACGGCGATGAAGCACTATGAGATGACCTCGGAGAAATTCGGCCAGAACAAGAGCTACGAGTTCTACAGCGGGGTCAGCAAATATATCGCGCGCCATGGGATGGACAACGCGGCCAAGGACTTCGCCTCGCTGATGCCTTTCGGGACGCCGGCCGAAGTGCTCGAGAAACTCAAGTTCATGCAGGAGACGATCGACAACAACGGCCTGCTGGGCAACTTCAGTTACGCCGGGATGCCGTTCGACGAGGCCGAGCGCAACATCAAGTGCTTCGCCAAGCATGTGATGCCCGAGCTCAAGAAATGGAAGACCGCGCCGCTGCCGGAGCCGGCGGAACTCAAGCTGCCGGCGGAGCCGGCCCGCGCCGCCTGAACTGCCACGCGACTCATCTTCAATCCGGAGGGGGGCGATTCCTCGAATCGCCCCCTTTCTTTTTATCTGGAAATCCTTGAACGGGAACACCGCGGCGGCCGCCGGGGCCGCCATTGCCGGTTGGCATCGATTGCGGCAAAGTGCTACGGATGCGCTGAGTTCACGCGATGCGCCATCGTCCGCGAAACGAACGGAGCAACGCGATCGGAGGATCCACGCGACATGGAAGATCCGAAAATGATGCGACGCAAGACGCGCTTCGGATCGCTCGAGCACTACGAGAAGGGCGGCGTCGAGGTCATCAACGACGATCCCCGCAACTACGCCTTCTCGAACATCTTCGAGGTGGCGTCGAAGTCCGAGCCCTACGAAAAAGTCGCAGTCGGCAAGAACCTCAAGTACGTGCTCGAAGCGATACGGGCGGAGGGAACCTCGCCGTGGTATACCGCCTCGCACGACGAATCCGCGATTATCATGGACGGCGAGGTCGAGATTCGCCTAATCAAGCTCGACACGCCGGCCGTGGCCGACGAGCACGAGGGGACCACGATGCTCGAGGGGACGCCCAAGGGCAAGCGGATGGGCCATATCGTGGCGCGGCGCGGCCATATGGCGCTGTTGCCCAAGGGCGCGGCGTACCAGTTCCACGCGGCCAAGCCGGGCGTGATCCTGCTCCAGAGCGTGCTCGGCGATCTCACGCTCGAGCGATGGCAGGGTATCTGTCAGAAGTAGAGACATCTGTCAAAAGTAGGTCCGACCAGGGAGGACTGAGTAATGGCGGCGAGTAAACAGTCTGCGACACAGTCCAATACTCCGGGCAACGATTTTGGCTATCGGAGTTTCGCGTTGGGCGGGTTCAAGTTCGAGCGCGATGAGTATTTCGCGAATATAACGTGGCCGGACGGCACTCATTCGATGCCGGTGGACCTGTTCCTGCGCGCGATGATCCGCGATCTCGCCTGGAGCTTCTTTTACGGCACGGTCAATTTCGACAACGTCTTTGGCACCACCAATCACTATGGCAACGTCGACGTCTTCGCCGGGCTCTACAACAGCGGCTACCGCAAGCAGAACCGGGAGCACGTCGAGAATTTCAAGAGCGACGACGTAAAAGCGATGTTCGAGGCGCTGCTCGAGGATTGGACCAACGAGGGCTTTGACCCGTTTGCCGCACCGCAGGAGACCGGCAGTGCATTCGGCCCCAAGCACGGCAGCAATAGCAAAGCGATCACGCGCAAGCGCCTGACCGCCAAGCGGATGGTCGGGATGAAGGACGACATCCCGCTGCGCTCCGACGCGGGCGGCAATCCCGTCAACCGCCAACTCGCCGACGTTGCGCAGGACGAGCCCGAGGTACACGCCGAGCCGGGGTTCGAGAACGAAGTCCATGCCTTCAATTTCTTCGGCTACGTGTCGCGCTCCGACGTCACCTGGAATCCGTCCGTCTGCGCTGCCGTCAAGGACAGCCTGATCTGCGCGACCACCGAGGAGTACATGCTGCCGGTCATCCACGGCAACGACCGCGTGGAGTGGTTCGTGCAGTTGAGCGACGAGATTCAATGGGACGTGAGCGACCGCGACACCGGTGAGCCGCGGGCGCGAGTGGTGATGAAGGCGGGCGACGTCTCGGCGATGCCGGCCGACATCCGCCATCAGGGTTATTCGCCCAAGCGCTCGATCCTGCTGGTGTGGGAGAACAATGACGCCACGTTGCCCGAGCTTTATGCGAGCAAGCGCCTGAAATCCAATCCGGTGGATTTTTAGTGTCCTGAGTTAAGAATGCGTTTACAAACGTTCAGCACCGGCCCATGTTCCGTCATGCTGAACGAAGTGAAGGATCTCGCGCGGTGTTCCGCGCGTCAAGCCCGAAACGGTGAAGCTCTCTTGTTTTGTCATCCTGAGCGAGCGTTGCGCGAGTCGAAGGACCCCGATCTTTCTGAGACGAGCATTGCGAGAGTCTCGGCACATGAGTCTCGGCATATAAGGATCCGGGGTCCCTCGACTCGCAGACTCGCTCGGGATGACGGAAGGATCCAACGGCTCTCGTCAAAAGCTATTTCACTATTTTACAGAGATCGGAAGTAAGTAGAATATGCAGTTGCAGAACAAGCTATTCATCGGGGGTGAATTCGTCGACGCCGAGGCGCGCGGCAGAATCGAAGTCTTCAACCCGCACGACAACTCGAAAATCGCCGACGTTGCCGAGGCCCGCCAGGCCGATATCGACAAGGCGGTCACGGCCGCGGCCAAGGCGTTTCCCGCCTGGCGCGGGATCGCGGCGGCCGACCGCGGACGGCTGCTGCTGAAGCTCGCCGACGCGATCGAATCGAGGGCCGAAGAGTTGGCGCACGTCGAATCGATCGACACCGGCCATCCGATCCGCGACACGCGGATGCTCGACGTGCCGCGCACCGCCGCGACCTTCCGCTACTTCGGCGGGATGGCCGACAAGCTCCAGGGGCGCCTGGTGCCAGTCGATCCCGGGTTTCTCAACTACGTCGAGCACGAGCCGCTGGGCGTGGTGGGACAGGTCGTCCCGTGGAACTTTCCGATCATGTTTACGAGCTGGAAGATGGGACCGGCGCTGGCCGCGGGGAATTGCGTGGTGATGAAGCCGGCCGAGCTGACGCCGCTCAGCTCGCTGAAGGTGGCGGAGCTGATGCGCGAGGTCGGCTTTCCGCCCGGCGTGGTCAATATTCTTCCCGGCTATGGCAACGTCGCCGGCCAGTATCTCGCCGAGCATCCGCAGGTGCAGAAAATAGCGTTCACCGGTTCGACCGCTACCGGACGCAAAATCGTGCAGGCGTCCTCGGGCAACCTCAAACGGGTCCAGCTCGAGCTCGGCGGCAAAGGCGCCAATATCGTGTTCGACGACGCCGACCTCGACGCCGCGCTCAACGGCAGCGCGTTCGCGATCTTTCACAACCAGGGACAGGCCTGTATCGCGGGCTCGCGGCTGCTGCTGCACGAAAGCATCGCGGATAAATTTCTCGACCGCTTCCTGAAGCTCGCGGCGTCGATCAAGCTCGGTAATCCGCTCGATCCGCAGACCGAGATGGGGCCGCTGACGTCGCTCGCGCATCGCGACCGCGTGCTTTCCTACTGCAAGGTCGCGCGCGAGGAGGGCGGCGAAATTCTGCTCGGCGGCAAAGCGCCCACCGATGCCGAGTTGGCGAAGGGATGCTACGTGATGCCGACCGTGGTTCGCGCGCGGCCCAAGGATCGCGTCTGCCAGGAGGAGGTCTTCGGCCCCTTCGTGACGGTCACCACGTTCAAGCATGAAGACGAGGTTATCGCCGTCGCCAACGACACCGTCTATGGCCTCGGCGGCGGGCTGTGGACCACCAACCTTTCGCGCGCGCATCGCGTGGCCCGGCAAATCATCACCGGGATGGTCTGGATAAATTGCTACAAGCGCGCCAACCCGGGATCGCCGTTCGGGGGAGTACGCAGTTCCGGCTACGGCCGCGACCTCGGTATCGAGTCGATCGAGGAATACACCAGTCCGAAGTCGGTGTGGGTCAACGTGGACGCGAAGCTTCCGCCGTACTATCAGCGTTGACGCGACGGCGATGGCGCTGATTCTCGATCTCAAGGCGGCGATCCGCGAATTCGTTCGCGACGGCGACATCGTTGCGCTGGAGGGGTTCACCCATCTGATTCCATCGGCCGCCGGCCACGAGATCATCCGCCAGCGCCGGCGCGACCTGACGCTGGTGCGGATGACGCCCGACCTCATCTACGATCAGCTCATCGGGATGGGATGCGCGCGCAAGCTGGTGTTCTCGTGGGGCGGCAACCCGGGCGTCGGCTCGCTTCATCGGTTGCGCGACGCGATCGAGCGCGGATGGCCGCGGCCGCTTGAAATCGAAGAACACAGTCACGCCGGGATGGCCACGGCCTATGCAGCGGGCGCCGCTAAGCTTCCCTTCGGCGTTCTCCGCGGCTACCTCGGTTCCGACCTGCCCAAGTACAATCCGCGGATAAAGTTCATCGACTGCCCGTTTACCGGCGAGCGGCTGGCCGCGGTGCCGGCGATTCGGCCCGACGTCGCCGTGGTCCACGCCCAGCAGGCCGATCGCAAGGGCAACGTCTTGTTGTGGGGCATCGTTGGAGTTCAGAAGGAAGTCGTGATGGCGGCGCGGCGCTCGATCGTAACGGTCGAGGAGATCGTTGACCGTCTCGAGCCGCGGGCGAACTCCGTGGTGCTGCCCGGATGGGTGGTCAGCGCCGTATGCGAAGTGCCGGGCGGCGCGTTTCCGTCCTACGCGCTGGACTATTACGCTCGCGACAATTCGTTTTATCAGCAGTGGGACGAGATCGCGCGCGAGCGCCAGGGTTTTACCGATTGGATCGAGCGCCACGTGATGGCGACCGCGGACTTCGCGGAGTTCCGGCGCAGCCTCGCTCCGGCGGGCGGCAAGCGTCCGCATCAGGCAGCCAATGGCTGAGTCGCAATACAGCGCCGACGAGATGATGACGGTCGCGGCGGCGCGGATGCTGCGCGATCGAGTCGTGTGCTTCGTCGGAATCGGATTGCCGAGCGCCGCGGCCAACCTGGCCCGGCTCACGCACGCACCCAACGCGGTGCTGATTTATGAATCGGGCACGATCGGCGCGAAACCGAGCGTGCTGCCGCTCTCGATCGGCGACGGAGAGTTGGCCGAGACCGCCGATACCGTGGTCTCGATCACGGAGATCTTCGCCTACTGGCTGCAAGGTTGCCGAGTGGACGTCGGCTTCCTGGGCGCCGCCCAGATCGATCGCTTCGCCAATCTCAACACCACCGTGGTCGGGGATTACCGCTCGCCGCAAGTGCGGCTGCCGGGCGCCGGCGGTGCGGCCGAGATCGCGTGCAGCGCGCGCGAGGTGTTGGTCATGCTGCGCCAGAGCAAGCGCGCCTTCGTCGCCAGGCTCGACTTCGTCACCTCGGCCGGCTACCTCGAGGGCGGCGACAGCCGCGATAAGCTCGGGATGCCGGGCCGCGGCCCCAGCGCCGTGATAACCGACCTCGGAATTCTCACGCCCGATCCCCTAACCAAAGAGCTTACGCTCACCAGCCTGCATTCCGGAGTCACGGCCGAACAGGCGATAGCGGCTACCGGATGGCCGCTAAGGGTCGCGGCGAACCTGGTGCAGACCGCGCCGCCGTCGGCCGCCGAGTTGGCGGTGTTGCGCGATCTGAACGAGCGCACCGCGCGAGCGCACGCATCAGGCGCGTGATGTTGTTCCCTCTGCTTGTCCCAAGGAGAGGGTTACGGAGAGGTCCGATGATCGATTTTCGCGAGCCGCTCGAAGTGCCTGTGCCCCAGTGGAATTCAGACGAACATCTCCCGCCGCTCGCGATGCTCGCGGCGATCTCTCGTTGGACAAAGAGAGGTTCAAAACGCTCTATCAGCGAAGACGAGGGTGCGCGATGAAAACACTGACTGAAAACGGCCTCACGGCGGCAGCGCTCGCGCGCCTTGCCAAGGCGCCCAATCCACGGATGAAGGAGATCATGACTTCCCTCATCCGCCATATGCACGGCTTCGTGCGCGAGACCGGACTGACTCCGGCTGAATGGAAAACGGGAATCGAGTTCCTGACCGCCGTGGGCCACATCACCGACGACAAGCGCCAGGAGTTCATCCTGCTCTCCGACACGCTTGGAGTGAGTGCGATGGTTGACCTGGTGCGGCATCGGCGCCTGGGGCACGGCACCGATTCGAGCCTGCTGGGGCCCTTCTATCGCAACGGCGCGCCGGAGCAACCGCTCGGCGCCAGCATCGCGGGCACTACGCCGGGAGAGGCAATCGTGTTGCGCGGGCAGGTGACGGACGCTCGCGGGCGGCCGCTCGCCGAGGCGCTGCTGGACGTGTGGCAGGCCGCGCCCAACGGTTTGTACGACATCCAGGACGAGCATCAGACGGGGATGAACCTGCGCGGCAGGTTCCGCACCGGCGCCGACGGGCGCTACGAGTTTCGCTCGGTCAAGCCGAAAAGCTACCCTGTCCCGGATGACGGGCCGGTGGGCGTGCTGCTTCGCGCGCAAGGGCGCCATCCGTACCGTCCGGCGCATATCCACTTCATAATCACTGCCGAGGGATACGAGCCACTGATTACCGCACTGTATATTGCCGGCGATTCCTACATCGAATCGGACGCGGTATTCGGCGCGAAGCAATCCTTGACCGTTGCCTATCACAAGAGCCGCGCGGCAAACGGCAAGGGCGAACGAGCGCCGGACGCGATCGAATTCGATTTCACGCTTGCAGCGGCTGCCGGACAGCCGCCTTCACGTCGATCCACACCGGCGCGGACGGCGCGGCCTGCGGCACGGACCCGGCAATCGCGCCGCCGGCGTCGCGCGGTATGAGGCAATAATAAGGCAATAATTAAGACAACTTAATTTTCCAGCGGCCCGCTTATGTGGGCCACCGTCAACGCGAACGCCTGCGAAACATCAGTATGGGAGTTGCTCCCATGCCGCTCTACACCTTGATTACTCAAGACGGCGCACTCAGCAGTGACGCCAAGGCCAAGCCCGCGATGGAACTGACGACCCTGCATTCCGAATATGCGGGTGTGCCGAAAAATTGGGTGCATGTCGTGTTTCAGGACTATTCGCCGGGCAGCGGGTTCACCGCCGGAGAACCAGCGGCAACTGCCGCGCTCACGCTTTTGATGCGGGTCGGGCGTCCACCTGAATATAAGCGGGAATTGATACAGCGTCTTTGGAAACTGTTTCAGACCCCGACGGGAGCGCCCGATGACCAGATTGTCATCGGCATTCAGGACGTGCCAGCCAGTCAGGCGATGGAGATGGGACGGGTCACGCCGGACATCGCGAACGAATAGGGTGAGGGCGAGGGCGCCAACGAGCGTCTGCGCTAATTGGCGAGCCAATGATACAGCGCCGGACATGGGTCGTCAATCAGGTTTAATGGATAAAGAATGGGCTAAGTAAGCTAGGGTATGAGTCAGAAGAAAATAGCCTGACGAACAACTATTTGGGTCGGCCACCTTTTCGGGCTCCGGAAGAGTTGATAATGCCAGCCTCAAGCGACCTCGGTCAGGAGGCTCAATTACAAGCTCGCCATGCTTTCCCTTCTTCTGCAAATCATTCAATGACTTATCAAGGCTATTTTTCTCTCGGGACTGCTGTGGCATATGGCGGGATTTTCCTGAAGACGCTTGCCAATTTAGCCAGAAGTATCGTTCTCCGGGTGGCCGGCACACCGCATTACGACGGCGTTATCGCCGGCGGCTCGGAGCCCGCGGTGATCGCCATATGCGGCATGTCGCCCGTCGACGTCAAGCTAGTTGACCCCGAACAGCCCGGCTGGCGTGCGGTGTAGGCAAATTAGCCGAGCATCGGCTTCAAACCATCGTATCTGAGCCAAATCTCTGATGAGCGATAAAACTTTTCATCAGAACCTAGCATTGGATAAATAACAGGCTATGTTCTTGTACATTTCTGCACTTGATGCGGGGGGAGAAGAACATGCTGCTCTCGCACCGGGAGAACCTGACGCTCGACGGCCGCCGCGCCCTCAAGCAGTTGTTGGCGGCCAACAAACGACTGAACACCGCCTACCTGCTCAAGGAGGCCTTCGGCCAGCTCTGGGATTACCACCGCGAGGGCTGGGCGCGCCGCTTCTTCGAGAATTGGAGAGCGGCCTGAAGTGGCAACGCCTCAAGCCGTACGAGGAAGTTCGTCAGGCTGCGAGGGCCTGGGGCGGGATTGCCGCCTACTGTCGCCCCGAGAACAAGGTCTCCTTGGGCTTCGTCGAAGGACTCAACAACAAGATCCGCGTCATCCAGCGCCGGGCCTACGGGCTGCGCGATGAGGAGTATCTGCGACTGAAGGTCCTGACCTGCATGTTGCCCAAGCTCTGAGGTCGCCGGCACGCGCCAGCGGGCCCGGTGCTTACCAGCACCCAGCCCCACCGCGTCGCCTGGCTCGTTACCGGCCCGCGCCGCCCCCGCCCCGTCTTCAACGCGCGGAATCGTCAAATTTGCGGTAGAGGCTAAAAACTCATAAAAGGGAAGAAAACCATGGAAGAATACGATCTCCTCGTGCTCGGCAGCGGCACCGGCGGCAAAATTCTTGCCTGGACCTTCGCACAAAAGGGACAACGCGTGGTTGTGATCGAGCGCAAATATGTGGGCGGTTCGTGCCCGAACATCGCGTGCCTGCCCAGCAAGAACATCATCCACAGCGCCAAGGTTGCCTCGTTCTTTTATCGCAGCAACGAATTCGGCATCAGCAAAGAGAATGTTCGCATCAACATGGCAGCCGTGCGTGAGCGCAAGCGCAAGATGGTGAGGAACGTTGTCGATATTTTTCGCGACCACTACTTCACGAAGAGCGGCGCGGAACTGGTGATGGGCACAGGATGCTTCGTTGGCCCGAAAACCATCGAAGTTGCCTTGAACGACGGCGGGACACGCACATTCCGCGGCAAAAATGTCGTCATCAACACCGGCTCGCGCGCCACGCTTGAGCCAATTCCGGGATTGGCCGAGGCGAAGCCGCTTACCCACATCGAGGCACTTGGAACTTGATCACATCCCGAAACACCTCCTGGTTCTGGGCGCTGGTTATGTCGGACTCGAACTCGCCCAGGCCTTCCGCCGTTTCGGCGCCGAGGTCACGCTGATCGACCGCAATAGCCGCCTCGCGCACCACGAAGACGAAGATATCTCGCAGGGACTGGAAGAAATGTGCCGGGATGAAGGCATCACCGTCGTGACGAATGCAAAAATAACCCGCGTCAAGGGCAACTCCGGCGAGTGGATCAGGCTCCTCGGCTCGCGCGACGGAGCCGAACTTTCCCTGGAAGGCACGCACCTGCTGGTAGCCGGAGGACGTACGCCAAATACGAGCGGCATCGGCCTCGAAAAGGCGGGAGTGGAGACGACCGACCGCGGCTATGTGAAGGTGAACGAGCGTTTGCAGACGACCGCCGAGGGTGTTTGGGCCATCGGAGATTGCGCCGGAAGCCCACAATTCACACATATCTCAACCGATGATTTCAGGGTCGTGAGTGACAACATCGCCGGCGGCAATCGCGTGACGACCGGCCGCCAGGTTCCGTTCTGCATGTTCACCGACCCGGAGTTGGCCCGTATCGGACTCAGCGAAACGGAGGCGAAACAGCGCGGCATCCCTTATCGCGTTGCCAAGTTGCCCATGGCTGCCGTCCTTCGCGCGATGACGATTTCTGAAACGCGCGGATTTATGAAGGTGTTGATCGAGACGGAAAGCGACCGCATCCTCGGATTCACCATGTTTGGCGCCGGCGCTGGAGACGTCATGGCAACCGTGCAGATGACGATGCTTGCCGGATTGCCGTACACCGCGATACGCGACGCGGTCATCGCTCATCCCACCATGCCGGAAGGGCTTATCCTCCTCTTTGGTAACGTCCCTCCCATCTCCGCTGCCAAGCGTGCGAGGTAGTGCCGAATGCTTGTCACCGGAGTACGGTTAGACACGGCCGCTTTAGAACAGGTTGGAATAAGGCGCAGGGCAGGACCGCGTTCGTCTATTTCGTATAACGGTCATCATAGTTGATGGGCCAGCCATCAAGGAGAAATCATCAATCGCCGGCCGAATTCTTGATCGCTTCAAGGCTCACTTCGGCCAGGACAACGTCTTCATGGACGTCGACGGAAACAACCAAATCGTACAAGGAGACAGATCGTGAAGAGGGAAATTATCCGCGTCGAACCGTTTGACAGCAATTTCGAGAAATGGGGTGTGCCGGTCTCGGTCTGCACTCGCGCCGGCGACATGATCTTCGTCTCGGGTCTGCCGCCATTTGATCCCAAGACCGGAGAACTTCTCGTCCACGCGCCTTTTGAACAGCAGGCCGAACGCTGCCTGGAAGAGTTGAAGACGGCACTTGAGGCGGCGGGATCCGACCTCGAGCACGTCCTGAAGGTCAACGTAATCTGTGTAAGCCCGGAGCGCTTCAAGGCATTCAACGAACTTTACAAGCGCTACTTTCCCAAAAATCCGCCAGCCCGCATTTTCTTCTGTGTGCCGGTATGGACGGGCCCGTTTGATATTGAAATCGAGTGCATCGCGGTCCGGAAAGACTAGCCTTATCCCGGCGGTTCGTGGTTAGCCTGTCCATCGGCGTCGATTTTCGCGAGCACCTTACCGAAGCGGTCAGCGGCTGCGATATTCCGTGGCCGTGATCGGCGAGCAGTGGCTGACCATCAGCAGCAATACGGGCGTGCGCCGCCTGGACGACCCGAGGGGGGTCCAGGCCCAATGAAGGTGTCAGGAACCGTTGTTGTATCTGATGATGGCCGAACAACGTGCTGAGTCGACCGGGCCGCCGTCACAGTTTTCCGACTTTTTCCCCCAGCAAGCGACGACGCGGCGAGCGTATTGTTAGCTAACCGCTGCGCGGTGGTTGGCGCCATGCGAGCGCCGCCGACTTCGCCAAGCATTTCGATCGCTGTCCCGAATAGTACGTGAGCAAATGACCTCCGCGCTAACTGCATCTGATCCACCAAAAGGCTTCCTGGTCCCGATTCAATCAAGTGGTCTGCGCCTTGCGCTTTCTGTACGCCACCAGGCTTTGTCGCTCAGAGCAGATGCCACGCATTCCCTACGGCAAGAAGCCCAAGAGTTTGCCCTGCGCCTTAGAGGGGAAGTGGCGTCGCTGTTGACGGCGGCTCGTTACCGGCCCGCGCCGCCCCCGCCCCGTCTTCAACGCGCGGATCGTCCTTCACCCACTCGATTTGCCGAAGAGGCAAATTTTTCAAGTTAAGGCAATAATTTAAGCAATATCAAAGGAAGGACTGAGCAATGGCCGAAGCTTTCATTTGCGATGCAGTGCGGACGCCGATTGGACGTTATGGCGGAGCGCTGTCCGGGGTCAGGACCGACGACCTCGCGGCGATCCCGATAAGGACGCTCGTCGAGCGCAACGCCTCGATCGATTGGAGCCGCGTCAACGACGTCATTTTCGGGTGCGCCAACCAGGCCGGCGAGGACAATCGCAACGTCGCCCGCATGGCGGCGTTGCTGGCCGGGTTGCCGGTCGACGTGAGCGGCGTCACCGTCAACCGCCTGTGCGGCTCCGGGATGGAGGCCGTGGTGCAGGCGGCGCGGGCGGTAAAAACCGGCGAGGCCATCCTGGTGATCGCGGGAGGCGTGGAGAGCATGTCGCGCGCGCCTTTCGTGATGCCCAAGGCGACGAGCGCCTTCTCGCGTAACGCGGAGATCTACGACACGACCATCGGATGGCGCTTCGTCAATCCGCTGATGAAGAAGGCCTACGGCGTCGACTCGATGCCCGAGACCTCCGACAACGTGGCGGCGGATTTCGAAGTCTCGCGCGCCGACCAGGACGCGTTCGCCTACCGCAGCCAGATGCGCGCGAAACGGGCGCAGGCGGCGAGCCGCTTCGCCGAGGAGATCGTGCCGGTCAAGATCGCCGGGCGGCGCGAAACCGTCTCGGTAAGTACCGACGAGCATCCGCGTCCCGACACCACGCTCGAAACGCTGGCCAGGTTGCCGGCGCTGTTCGGCCCGTCAAGCTCAGTGACCGCGGGCAACGCGTCCGGCGTCAACGACGGCGCCGCGGCGCTCATCGTGGCTTCGGAAGTTGCCGTGAAGGAATACGGCCTGAAGCCGCGAGCGCGAGTGGTGGGCGCCGCGACCGCCGGCGTGCCGCCGCGAATAATGGGAATCGGGCCTGCGCCGGCCTCGCGCAAGGCGCTCGATCTGACTCATATCGCCCTTCGCGACATCGACGTGGTCGAGCTCAACGAGGCGTTCGCGGCGCAGTCGCTCGCGGTGCTCCGCCAGCTTGGGCTTCCCGATGACGCCGAGCACGTCAACCCCAATGGCGGCGCGATCGCGCTCGGGCATCCGCTGGGGATGAGCGGGGCGCGGCTGATGCTGACCGCGCTCCGCGAACTGGAGCATCGCAAGGCGCGCTACGCACTATGCACGATGTGTATCGGGGTGGGGCAGGGGATCGCGTCGATAATCGAACGCGTCTGACGTCGAACAGGCAGCCGTCCTTCGCGAAAGGGCGGGAAGCTTCAGCGCAGCGCGCTCATCACCTTGTCGGCAAGCACCGTGTATGGTGCGTAATGATGGCCGGCATAGCGAGAGGCGACGATTACCGCGGCAAGCATCGCGATTATCACACCGAGTGCGAACGCAAAGCTCAGCTTTGGCTTGCGCTCGACTTCCGGCTCGCTTGCCGGCGCCCTGATGATGGGTGAGAGCTTCTCGTAGATCGGCTCGTACGCATCGCGCACCGCCGAGATCATCGCGGCGCTCGCCTGCTTCGGATTTTCGACGCCCTCACCATTGAAGCTGAGGATTTCGCGAAATCGCGCGAGCGTCTGTTCCGCGTCGTCGGCTACTACGTTGACGAAATCCGGGGGCAGGTCCCGCAAGTTAGAGTGTGCGACCTGGCGGAACAGGGTCAGGGTGCGCTCGAAGTATGGCAGGCCTTTGCGAAAGATCGACCTTCGGCGGTCCGTTTGCGCCAAGTCCGCCGGCTTGAACGCGGCCAATGTTGCCAGGCAGACACTTAGACGTTGGCGTGCCTCCCGCTCGGAGCTGGTGGTCATCCTTGAGGCCTCCCGTTCCAGTGATGCGTGTGCTTCAGGGATCTGTTCTTTAGCATGCCAATTAATGCCAATGATAGCCCTACTTCTGCCTAAACACGCCATAAGGTGCAGCGAAAGCGATTTGCTCCATAGGACTCAAATAAGCGCTAGTAACGATGCAAGCATATGTTTTCAAGGAACCACGTCTTCCGCGGGCGCGCGGCGAGATCGGAAAAGCGATTGCACCGCGAGGTGCGGCGCTACGCTAGATCTCGTTGGCGCGTGCGATGCGGCCCAGCCATTCGGCGCTCGGCTTGACCGTGCGGCGCTGCGTCTCGCGGTCGACCGCGATCAGGCCGAACTTCGGATGGTAGCCGAACAGCCATTCGAAGTTGTCGAGCGCCGTCCAGTAGAAGTACCCGCGCACGTCGATCTTGTCGCTGATGCAGCGCGCGACGCCGGCCATCGCACGCTTGGCGAAGGCGATTCTTCGCGTGTCGTCGTCGGTGGCGATGCCGTTTTCGGTGACGATGATCGGCAACTGAGTACTCGCGCTCGCATAGCGAATTGTCGCCTCGAGCGCCTCGGGACAGAATTCGTAGCCCATCTGGGTGAATTCGACTCCGGTTTCCGGCGGCAGCATGCCTTGCGGGCCGAAGCGCTGGCGCGCGTAGCACTGCACCCCGATGAAGTCGTCGTGTCGCGCCGCTTCGAGGAATATATCTTCGGCGTCGTGACGCGCACGGTCGCGAAGATGCTCGCCGCCCGCCACCGCCTGCATCTCTCTCATCGCGAGCGTCAACCCGACCGGGAACTTGCCCGGGCCGGCGCGCAACGCCTGGACGCCGAGGCGATGCGCCTCCAGCAGCACGTCACGCGAGCGGGTGCGCACGCAAAACGGAAAGCTCGAAAACATCTTCGGCTCGATACCCAGTGCGCGCGCCGCCGCCGCCCGCATCGGCGAGCGCACGATGGTCTCGTCGCTGTGAAGGATGCCCGTCTGATGCAGGTAAACGCCGAGGTTGAGTTCGTTGATGGTGCAGGCGACGTCGACGAGGTCGCCGAGGTGGCCGACAGTGCGTTCGCAGTAGCGCGCGAACAGCCGCGCGGTCTCGCGCGATTCCCATCCGCCGCGCGCCGCCAGCCAGCGCGGCGAGGTGAAATGATGCAGCGTCACGACCGCTTTGAGCCCGTTTTGCTGGCACGCCGCGAGCATCCGCCGGTAGTGCTCGAGTTGCGCGAGCGAAAACTCACCCTCTTCGGGTTCGATCCGCGCCCATTCGATCGAGAAACGGTAGGCGTTGAAGCCGAGCCCCGCGAGCAATGCCATATCGTCCGCGTAGCGATGGTAATGATCGCAGGCGTCGCCTGAGGATTCGGTATAGATAGTGCTGTCGAGATGCTCGAGCAGCCACGAATCGCAGTTTACGTTGCCACCCTCGACCTGATGCGCCGCCGTCGCCGTGCCCCACAGAAACCCGCTCGGAAATTTCATCGCCGTGGCGCCCTCCCAGGCGCCTTCCTATCAGGCCAGCGCCTGGAATGCAGCAGGCGCGGATTCGCCGGGCGCGGCTGCGATGAGCGCTTCGAGCAGGTCGGGGATTTCGAACACGGCGCGGTTGTTGAACGCGCGGGCGCGCGAGCGAAAATGCGCGAGGCGCTGCGGGTCGAGCATCTGCTTGATCCCGGCCACGATTTCGTTGAACGAGCGCAGCACCACGCCGAACTGATGCCGCTCGATCCACTCCGTGTTGTAACGCTCCTGCACCATAGTCCGGGCGTTGCGCTCGACGATCACCGGCAGATCCATCACCAGCGCCTCGCTTACGCTGCCGGGACCGGGCTTGCCGACAAAGTAGTCACTCAATTGCATGAGCCGCGGAATGTCTCGCGTAAAACCTTCGACGTGACAGGGAAATGGCAGCTTCATCGCCGAAAGCTGCTCGCGAAGCCGCTGATTGTGCCCGCACAAAAAGATCAGTTGCGTCTTCACCCCGGCTTCGGCCACGCGCCGTGCGATTGTCAGCATGCGGCGCGAGCCGAATCCTCCGAACATCACCAGGCCAGTCGGCAGATCGGGGCGCAATCCGAGCCGGCGGCGCTCCTGTTCGCGGTTGATTTCCGGTCTGCGATAAAACTCGGGCCGCACGATCATCCCCGACGTCCGGAGCACGCCCAGCGGGCGGATAGCCCATCGCCATGGCCTGCTCGGCCGCCTTTGTGGTGCCGCAGATCAGGTATTGCTCCTGGCGCTCGATCCAGAAATGCGGCGGACAATCGGCGAGGTCGGTGAGGACCGTGACCATTGGCGTCGCCGGTCGGCCGCGCGCGCGGTCAGCGATACGCAGGCCCTCGAAAATCGCGCGGTTGAAGTTTGGGATCAGCGATACGACGAGGTCGGTGTGCCGCTCCTGCCAGTAACGGGCGAGCAGCGCAACGTTGTGCGGATGCATCCGGCGAATCAGGAACTGGACCGCGCGCAGCATCGGCCCGGTCCCGATAGTCAGTCCGTACTTGAGCATCCGGTTGTACAGGTCCTCGACCCGGACGCCCGTGAGGCGATGGAAGACGTCGATCGGCTCCAGGACGTCGCGCAGATTCACCATCCGGATCTGCCAGCCGCGCTGCTCCTGGTCGGCCAGCGCTTTGAGCGCCGTTGCGGAGGCGCGATGGCCGCCGCCCGCATCGAAGAAGATCAGATCGATCCGCGTTTCGCGCGTGGCCGCTCGCGGCGGTGGTAAAGCGCACGCGACATTCATGACAGCGGCGCCTCGGGCGCCGGCAGGCACGCGGCATGACCGCCTCGCGCGCGGTCCCATCGCAGCAGCGCAAGCACGCCGTTTCGATCTTCCGCCACTGCGGTGCAACTGCTCACCCAATCGCCGTCGTTGATGTACCAGATGGATCCGATCAGGCGCTGCTCGGGGCGATGAACGTGGCCGCAGATCACGCCGTCGGCCTTGTATCGGCGGGCGGCCTCGGACACCGCGCGATCGCTGAAGTCGGTCAGGTATTCGACGGCCTTTTTGATCCCGCCCTTGAGATAAGCGGAAAGCTGACCGTTGCGCTCGCGCCGCGGCCTGCCGTCGCCATTGTACCAGCGGTCGATGCGCATCGCGGTCAGATAGGCCTGGTTACCCATCCGCAGGAACCAGCGATTCGGATTGAGCGAGCCGTCGAACTGATGGCCGTGGATCACGAGCATCCGGCGTCCTTCGGCGGTCTGATGAATCAGTTCGCTCAGAACGGGTATCGGGCCAATAAAAGATTGAACCAGGTCGGCGCTGAACTCGTCATGATTGCCGGGCAGAAACACGACGCGCGTGCCGCTTCGATGCCACGCCGCTATCTCTTCGATCACCGCGGTCTGCGCCGCGCTCCAGTACCACGAAGGGCCGAGCACCCAGCCGTCGACGATGTCACCGACCAAGTAAAGGTTGTCGGCCCTATGATGGCGCAGGAAATCGTAGAGCGCTTCGGCCTTGCAGCGCGGGGTGCCGAGATGCAGGTCGGAAATCCAGATCGAGCGATAATAGTTGGTTGCCGCCGCCGGCGGCGCGGCGGCGCGGGTGAGCCATTCGGCCCACCCTGACGATGGGAAGCGGTCTAACCCGACCCCTTCCATCGCGGGTCTGCCTCGACGGGCGATTGGCTTTGCCAGTACACACCATTGTCAATATGGTATCGAGCAAGCGAAATCGATAGTGTATCTTGACGATCTCGATAAGAGATTATTATGTGAGTATTAAGCGAGCGGCCATGTTGAAGCGATCTCAGGCCTGAAACTAGCCCGGCGGGACGAATATAGCAGGAGTTCTTAGTCTAACGTCTCACTAATGAGTTGCATAATGATTGGCGCAGGTGATGATTGACGCCGAAACCGCCGATCGCACCCGGCGAGACGCTAATCACGGCCGCAGGCTTTCGATCCCAGGCGCTATGCCCGTAGGGGCGTGCGTTCTCCGTGGTCGATTTTGCCAAGCGATGAGTAGGCCCGGTCGCGTGGGCCTCGCATCGCCAAAATCGCTAGCACGCCATTTCGGTCATTCGCCACCTTTGCGCCACCGTTTCCGGCGACCGCTTGGCGCGGAACCTTGGAATTTCGCGAGTAAGTGCTACCGTGTGGCGCGAGAAGCAGATTAGAAAGGCGGCATAATCCTATGAAAAGCATCAAGGTGAACTATGGCGTTCAATGCGCCGGAGAACCCTTAAAGGGCCACAATCGCTGGCACTGCGATATCCCGCCCGCGCTGGAAGCCGAACCGGGCGAGGAGGTCGAGCTCGAGACCAGGGACGCACTTGACGGCCAGGTCACCGCGGCGACCGCCGCCGCCGACCTGCTCAAGGTCGACATGAGCGTGGTGCATCCGCTCACCGGGCCGGTATTCGTGAAAGGGGCGGAGCCGGGCGACTTGCTCGAAGTGGATATCCGCGAGCTCAAGCCCGCGAACTGGGGTTTCACGATCCAGATGCCGGGTTTCGGGTTCCTGCGCGATGAATTTCCCGACCCGTTCATCGTGAAATGGAAAATCGCCGACGGCTGGGCCACCTCGGCCGAGCTTCCCGGAGTGCGCGTGCGCGACGGTTCGTTTATGGGAACCATTGGGGTCGCACCGTCGCAAAAGTTGCGACTCGAGATGCTGCGGCGCGAAGAGAATCTGCGCGAGCGCGGCGGCTTTGTCCTTCCGCCCGAGGCGACGGGCGCCGTGCCCGCGCGCGAGCCGATCGCGTCGGAGGGGCTGCGCACGATTCCGCCGCGCGAGAATGGCGGCAATCTCGACATCAAGCAATTGAGCGCGGGCGCGCGGCTATTGCTGCCGGTGTTCGTCCCGGGCGCGCTGTTTTCGGTCGGCGACGCGCACTTCGCGCAGGGCGACGGGGAGTCCTGCGGTACCGCGGTCGAGATGTGCGCATCGGTGCTGGTGAAATTCGCGTTGCGCAAGGGCGAGGCGGCGCGTCACAAGATTCGCTTCCCGCGCTTCGAGCGCGACGACTATTTCGTGCCGCCGGAACTGGCGGCACCGAAACGGTTTATCGCGACCACCGGGATGTGCATCCGCGACGGCGTCAACGAATCGGAGAACGCGACCATGGCGGCGCATCACGCGCTGATGAACATGATCGCGCTGTTGATGGAGCGTGGCTGGAGCCGGCAGCAGGCTTACGCGATTTGCAGCGTGGCGGTGGACTTGCGGCTGAGCGAGGTGGTCGACGTGCCGAATTTCGTGGTCTCGGCGCTGCTGCCCCTCGCGATCTTCGATAAATAGCAGCAAAAGAAAGAGAGGCGCTGTGGAATACCGCAACATGGGAAAATCGGGGCTCAAGGTTTCAGCCGTGGGCCTCGGCTGCAACAACTTCGCGATCAAGTGCGACGCCGAACAGACCAAGGCGATCGTCAATCGTGCGCTCGACGAAGGCGTTACGCTCTTCGACACCGCCGACATCTATGGCAACCGTGGCGGCTCGGAAGAATTGCTGGGCAAGGCACTGGGCAAACGACGGCGCGAAGTCGTCGTGGCGAGCAAGTTCGGGATGTCGATGGGCGAGGGGCCCTATCTGCACGGCGCGTCGCGCCGCTACGTGATGGCCGCCGCTGAGGACAGTCTCCGGCGCCTGAATACGGATTACATCGACCTCTACCAGCTTCACACGCCCGACGCCGACACGCCGCAGGAGGAGACGCTCGAGGCGCTCGCCGACCTGGTGCGCGCCGGTAAAGTCCGTTACCTCGGATGCAGCAACTTCGCCGCCTGGCAACTGGCCGAGGCGCTGGGGATCTCGCGCGCCCGCGGCCTTCCGGCCTACATCTCGGCGCAAAATGAATACAGCTTGCTCGACCGCCATATCGAGCGCGAACTGCTTCCCGCCTGCCGCCACTTCGGCGTCGGCATCCTGCCGTTTTTTCCGCTGGCGAGCGGCTTCCTGACCGGCAAGTACCGCCGCGGCGCCGAGTTGCCCAAGGGCACCCGGATGGCGCTGATGGAGAGGATCGCGACGCGGACGCTGACCGAGCCGAACTTCGATTTGCTGGAGAAGCTCGAGAACTTCGCGCGCGAGCGCGGCCATACGCTGCTCGAACTGGCGGTCGGATGGTTGGTGTCGGAGCCGCAGAACTCAAGCGTGATTTGCGGCGCCACCACCCCCGAGCAGGTGAGCCAGAACGTCAAGGCGGGAGAATGGAGGCTGAGCGCGGAGGAGCGCGAGGCGGTTGGCAAGCTAACGCATCGGTGAGCGCACTGGCGAAGACAATCTTAAAAGCTTCCGTTCCGTTCACAGGCCCAGGCGAGCGCGGATTGTGTCGGCGATTTTCTCCGGAATCTCCGAGATATCGACGACGATCGCGTCCGCCGGCTCTTCCAGCGTATCGAATTGGCTCTGCAGGAGCCGCCGATCGAAGAAGTGGCCGGCGCGCTGCGCGAGCCGCTGCGTAATCAGCGCCTGCGATCCTTTCAGATACACCAGCTTGACCTTCGCCGCATCGACGATCAGCAAATCCCGGTATGCCTGCTTGAGCGCGGAGCACGCGATGACTGCGCATCGGTTCTCAGCAAGGCATCGTTGCACGAGGTCTCGCACGGCGTAGAGCCACGGCAATCGATCGTCGTCGGTGAGCGCGATGCCGCGGCTCATCTTTTCCCGATTCCGCGGCGGATGGAGATCGTCGCCGTCGTGGAACTCGCATCCAAGGCGCGCGGCCAGGATGCGCCCGACGGTGGTCTTTCCCGAGCCCGCCACTCCGATAAGAATTATGACCATCGGCGCCATCTCGACTAGATTTCGGAATGCGCCAGCGCCGCGCTCCCTTCATTTTCGTCGGCCGGAACCTTTCGCGGCTTGAGCGCGAGCAGCACCAGGAATCCCGCGAGCGTCGTCGCGATAGTGAAAAGAATCCCCAGTTGATAGCTTCCGGTGCGGTCGATGATCGCGCCGACCATCGGCGGGCCGAAGAGGGCGGTCGCTGCGATACTGGTGTAGAGCGTCCCCAGCACCACGCCCATCCCGGCCACGCCGAACAACTCCGCCACCACCGACGGATTGAGCGCGACGTAGCCGCCGTAACTCGCACCCATCGCGAGCGCGAACAGCACCATCATCGGATAGCCATGCGCTGCGAGCCAGATGAAGTACGAGAGCCCGAGCGCGAGCACCGCAGCCTGGTAGAGCCGGATGAGCCCGACGCGGTCGGCGAGCGTGCCCAAACCGACGCGGCCGAGCATGCTGGTCAGCCCGATGAAACTTATCAGCGCGGCCGCGGCGACTTCGCTGATGCCGTGCTCGCGCGCGTAAACCGGGAGAAAGACGAATGGAATCGCGGTTGCGACGTTGGCCAGCGCCGACGAGACGTAGAGCACGATGAAGTTGCGCTCGCGGATGAATTCTCCGAAGCGCGGACGCGCGACGTGCTGCGCTCCTGCCGGCGGCCGTTTCGATAGCGCCGCACATAGCATCAGCAGCGCGGCTGCCGCAACGCCCAGGATCACGTACGCGCGGCGCCATCCCAGATGCACGATGAGCTCGCCCGAGAGCGGCGGTATCGTGAGAGTGCCGGCCCCGATGCCCGCGACGGCGAGGCCCAGCGCCGTGTTGCGCCGCCGATCGAACCATCCCGCGATCATCGCGACCAACGGCACGTAGCAGCACGAGACGCCGATGCCGACGCCCAGGCTGTAGGTGAAGTACGCGAACCACAGGCGCGGGATGAATGCCGTGAGGATGACTCCGCCGCCCGTCGCGAGCGCGCCCGCCCCGACCACGGGCCGCGGCCCAAAACGGTCGGACAGGTATCCGGTGAGCGGGCTGAGTGCGAAGTAGAGCGCGGCGGTGATCGAGAAGATCGCCGAGGTGGCCTCGCGAGTGGCGCCGAACTCCTGCGCCATCGGCTTGAAGAACGCGCCAAAGCTATACGCCACGCCGAACAAGGTGAAGCAGGCGAGGAATCCCGCTGCGACGGTCAGCCACGCGCGAGCCGAGTCGATATCTTCGCCTGTTACGGAGGCGGAGTTGATTCTATTGCCGGTCAGGGCCATCTAGATTCTTTCGGCGCTCCTCCGAGGCCGAGCGTATCAGGATTTCGGCGGGTTCCGTATGAACATTCGCACAATATAGTGCATCAAAGATAAAGATAGTTAAAAACGATCTGGTCCCTTTGAATTGATACATCGCGCACAGAGAGGCTAGATGTATGTCTGCTGTTCATTCTCTATCGTTATTGATCCTAGTGATCGTGCGCGGTCAGTTCCGAGAATCTTTTTTGGGCCGCATCGCCGTTTGATGTTTTATTCGCGAACCTGGCTAGGTTTCTGACGGGAGGCATCGAGATGGCGCTGTTCAAAAAGCGACCGAGTATGCGGCTTGAGCAGATTTCAACGCCGGAATGGCACTTGCCGGAGGGCTCCACAGCGAGCGGCAAGGTCCGAATCGATGGTCACTTCGATGGCACGATTGCCGCCAATGACAGCGTCGTCATCGGCGAGAGCGCCATGATAACTGGTGACATAAAGGCAGTCTCAATCATTGTGTCGGGAACAGTCAGGGGCGACATAACTGGCAGCGAACGCATCGAGATTTACCCATCTGCCAAGGTGTTTGGCAATTTGATCGCGCCCCAAGTGGTAGGACAAGCAGCGCAGGACCCTCAAGAGGTAAGACAAGGAACGCAGGACCCTGAATTCACCGTCTCTCCCAAACGAGCACGTATGTGGCGGGTCGCCGTACCCGGCGCGGCTCTTGCGGCGTTAGGCGGAACCCTTTTAATCGCTTATCTGCACGACTGGCGCGGCAATATTGCAGACGAATCGGTCAGAGTAGCCACGCTTGGTACGAAAGCGGAACCTGCCCATGCCACTCGGGAGCTGTCGCCTCTGAGTGGAGCTCATTTTGCGCACCGCGAAACTAGCCGAGCCACCGTACGGCCCATCGCACCCGAATCCACAGCGCCTGCGTCGCGCGCACCAAGTGAGGCCCTCTCGACCTTTGCTGTTAAGGTGCCGACGGCCGGCGCATTCGCCGCCTTAAATGGAGCCACGTACGGCCCTACTAGCGCGACGACTAGTGCATCATCTGTTGCTGCACCCAACGCACCGGTTTCGCCTTCGAACCTCATGATCGAGATCCCACATCGTGTTCCCGCTCCAGTCGCACCTGACTATACCGTCCGGAGTGCGCGAAAGGACGGGAGCGTCGCACCGGGGAGCGGGCGATCAGTCTTTCCCTTAACACACGTAGAGGCGATTGCCTCGGCTGCTGGCCATTGGACCCACGCGTCCCCGCTTCCAGTCGAACCCAAGGTGCCGCGAATAGCTAACGCAGAGCTGCCTTCTCCTCTCGTCAAGCAGTCGGATATCGACAGTAACTCACAAGGGACGGAGGGCACCGTCCGGGCGGGTACAAGAATTACTATTTCAAACTGGGAGCAATACAGGGCTTTCATGCCCGACGGTATGATCGCCCTGTTCTCGGGCAAGTACGGCCTCAGGATGCCAAATGATATCGAGATGGACGTCGGCCCGCCGATCCATATCGTGGCACCGCGGAGTTTCAGGGAGGCAAGTGAGAAGTACAGCGGGGACGTTCGAGTAGTTCATCTGCCCAATGGACGCAACGACATCGCGAACTATGTCGCGGGCGAGCCGTTTCCCGTTCCTCAAGGACCGGACAAGGGATACGAAATTCTCGCCGACTTGTGGTACACATATAGCCCGCACCTGGCAGTGGGCATGCCCGGTGGAGGGCTTTGGAACGTGACAATGTTGGACCGGTTTGGCAACGCGACCACGGCCAAATGGGCCTTTGTCTACAGACAGCTCGCTTTCAATACCGACCTGGGAGTGCCGAGGACGGACCCGCGTGCCGACGGCGCCTTTTACACACAGTGGCTAATGACCGAAGAACCTGAGCAGGCCAAGTATACGACCGATCTCGACATCCTTCCGCAGAACGCTCAGCAGAATGAGTTAAATTTTATATTTCTTCCAGCGCTCAGGCGTTCCGTAGCTGTTTCGGTAAGCGCCCGCTGCGCACCTTTGCTTGGTACCGATTGGACGCACGACGATCAGAAACCGGGGTTCAACGGGGGCCTGGCGAATTTTGATGCCGATTACCTACGAAACATGAAAGTGCTGGCCCTCGTCAACCTCAGCGAGGCGGTGTCTGATTTTCCGCGTCAGTATGATATGCCGCTGGGGTTCGCGCGGCCTTCCTGGGGAAGGTGGAGCCTCAGAAACGTCTGGGTGATCAATATTCACCGTATTCCATCTGAGGCTGCCGGCTATTGTTACGCCAAGCGAATTGAATATATCGACGAGGAGACCGCCCGAAGCTTGTGGGAGGACCTATATGACTCTAACCGCAACCTTTGGAAAGTCACATTGAGCGCCTACTTTCCGCGACAAGTTCCGGGAACCGATGGTGAAACGATTTACGGACGATTTGCCGCTTCTACCTGGGACCTGCAAAATCAGCACGCAACGTTGGGAAACAGCACAGACCCGAGTGGCCGCCTGATCATGTTCAACGCTGAAGTTTCCCGCGAATTTGACAACGTCACGCAGTACTCGATGCCAGGCGGGCTGATGCAGATCATGCGCTAGTGTGCGACCCGCGCGCTACCTTCGGGCGATACGTCTGGCGCATCGGTGATCTCGCCATTCCCCTCGGTCACCCCTTGCGCGGTGGACCGGCAATCGCCGCCATCGAGGGCTACTCGGCCGGCAATTAAATCGTCGAACCAACAGTGCGCACGGGCTACCGTCTTGAGTAGCGCCCGTATCGACTCTAGCGCTGAGCATCGCCTCGCGAGGGATCCTCAACCGCTCGCCGGAGAGCCTGGCTCGGCTAGACGGGCGATCGGTAGGAATTGTTTCGCGGCCCGGTAGACCGCCCTGGCACGTATGTGCGCGCGCGAATCGCGGAGGACAAAGGTGCGAAAACCCCAGCGACCTGTTTAGAACTAGCATTGGGCGCGATGCGGGTTTGAAGGCCGTCAGGAAGAATAGACGTAGACCTGTGCGCCTTCGGCCGAAGAATGAAACGGCGCTTCTCGCCGCGTTCAAGCAAACCCTCGTTGCTCATATCGACGATCAGCTTGCTGACCATAGGTCGAGAGCTCCCGATCATTTCTGCCAGGTCTTCGTGGCTTAGCTCTGGTACCAGTAGAGTACCCCGCTTATCGCGGGAGCCGAATCGCTCGCCTAGGCTGTAAAACACCTGTTCGAGCCGCTCACGGAACGAAGAACCTATGAAGGCGACGTACCGCGCGAAGAGCGTCGACCAGGCGGTGTTGAAGTGCTCGAGTAACCGAACCACTGTTTCATGATCGATTTTGCGTAGCAGTTGTGCCAAAAGCTCACGACTCAGCAGCCCTATCGAGCATCTCGTTAAAGCTTGCGCCTCGAGCACCTGCCGACGACCTCTGGAATCCATCTCATCGACGAATCCTATGAGATCACCTGGGCGCGCAAGATCGACGAGCGTCCTGTTGTTGTCGCCGAGAGGCAAATAGAGCTTGACGAACCCTTTGAGAACGCAAAAGAGGAGGTCAGCCGAAGTTCCACGCAGGAACACGACCGCTCCCTTTTCAAATGTGACGGGGATCAGGTGAGCTTCGATTTCCGCGGCCATGTCCGAAGAAAGCCCGTACGCCGCGAGCATCTCGGTCAACTGTGCACAGGGCTCTTGCCGCTGCTGTATCGGAACCGGAGCCTGCCTGCGCGTCGACTCGGTCATCCTGCTGTCCTTAGTGTTAGCTTGCCCGAGACCCTGGCAGAAGGACGAATCTCAATGCGGTCGCTGACGGTCATGTCACCAGAAAACCTGCCGGCCACGATGATCGACGCCGCCTTGATTTCGGCGGTAACCACCGCATTGTCGCCGAGAATCACATTGTCCGTGGCGATGATTTCACCTTCGAACTCGCCGTCGATCCGGGCCGGCCCCTGGAAGCTGAGCTTGGCGCTCACCCTGGACCCCTTGGCCAGATAGTTGCGCTCCTCGCTGGGAGCCCGGGCGGCTTGGCCTGGCGACGCATTGTTACCCTCGGCCGGAGCGGAACTGAGCGCTGGCGGCTCAATGAACTCTGTGGCAGGCAAATTCCATATAAATTGAATGAGCTCCTTGGGCTGGATTTCCGATTTCCGTTTGAAGAGCGCCACTTTCCATTTGGGCTGCGTCATTCTCGATGCCTCCGTCTGAACCTTTTCTCCCCGATCGTGGGGTAGTTCTGAAAGCACGACCGGCGCGCCTCGGAGATAGGCCCACTCCTGGCGGCTGGTATGGTTCTCCGCCGTTTGAGCTACGGCTTAGTTTGCGTCTTCGGGATCAGATCTTCGATGTAGGTCGAAGAAAAGATGATCGGCGTCGCGATGATTACGGTACTTCCGTTTGCATAGAGAACAGATGCAGTCTGCAAGCGATTCCTTAAGCGCTTCTGCATCGGCCACGGTATAGAACAACCTGAGCATGGGTCCGTTTTTCTCCAACATATTGGCCCCGTTTATTTCGCGGATCGATCGCTACGGGGATAATTACGGTAGTTGGAAAAGGTTCCCAAAGTACGTCTTTCCTGGTCGCTTTCCCATCTTTCCATCGCTTGACGGCTAAACCGCCAGACACCGCCGAGGCGAACACCCGGCAAACGTCCCTGCTTGAGCAGTCTGTAGACGGTCATCGGATGAACGCTCAGTAGATCCGCCACATCCTTGATGGTCAGGAACTGCTCAAGTCGAGCCGCCACGCGCGCCATCGCGTCTGCCTTTCCCTTTTCTATGTCGAACGACCGTGAACGACCACTAGGATCAGTAACGATAGAAAATGAACACCAGATACACACTTAGCCTATCTGTGCGCGATGTATCAACCAAGAAAAATTAAGTCTTTTTTAACTCTCTCTACCTTTAATGCACTATGAAGGGCGGATTTTTGATCAACACTCGAGAAGTGTTGGTTTTGCTTGATTTCGTCGGAACCAGCAGTGCGGACGGGCTACCGTCTTGTGAAGCGGCCGATCGACTCTGGCGCTGAGCATCGCCTCGCCGGGGGCTATCAACCGCTTTTCGATTCTTCGCCGCCATATTTTGACTATCTCGGCGGCCCGGGGGGACGCCGGCGCGCGCGCCTACGCGACGGCTGGAATCGGACCGCAGGATGTTGACGTAGCCGTCCTTCACGATTATTTGAGCCGGTGGTAAACATCGAGCTCGAGGAATTTGGATTTCCGCGCCAAGGGCGCGTTCAGCCATGAAAATTGATTTCCATTGTCATGCCTTCCCGGGCGGATTTTTTCGCGCGGCGAAACACTTCTACCCCGACGCAATTGAGCTGGGACAGGACGAGCAGAGGAGATTGCTCGCCACATGGGCCGGTACGACTCTGCCGGCGTGGGACCACGCCGGACGGCTTGCCGACATCGACCGCGCCGGCATCGATATCGAGATCTTGTCCTGTCCACCGGTTTACAGCCGCGTAGACGAGCATGCACCCGAGTTGTGCCGGCTGGTGAACGACGCGATCGCGGCCGCCTGCCGCCGCGACCCGCAGCGCTTCAGAGGGTTCGCCCATCTGCCCTTCAACAACATGAAGCTCGCGCTCGAGGAGATGAGGCGTGCGCTGGATGAACTCGGTTTCGTGGGCGTACTGGTCACGTCGAATATCGGCGGGCGCTATCTCGACTCCGCCGAATACTACCCATTTTGGGAGGAAGCCAACCGGCGGGGCGTGCCGGTGTTCATGCATCCCTCCAACTCGCCCTGCTATCGCGACGATCAACCGGGGCCGCTGCTCTCGTTTCCCTTCGATACCACGCTCTCCGCCTACCGGCTGATCTGCGGCGGGCTCTACGAGCGCTTCCCTGATATCATCCTGGTCCTGGCGCACCTGGGCGGCACGCTGCCGTTTCTGGCGCGGCGGACCGACCTCGTTTTCGACGTGCCGGGGTTCTTCCCCGGATACAAGCAACCTGCGCGGCGACCGAGCGAGTGGATGCGCAAGCTATACGTCGACACAGCGCTGGGATGGAACCGCGGCGCGTTCAATTGCGCGCGCGAGCTGGTTGGCCTCGAGCACATTGTCTTTGGCAGCGACTACTTCGTCCGTAGCACTCGATTCATGGAATGGACCATCGAGTTCATCGACGGGCTCGGGCTGACCGCGTCCGAACGCGAGATGATCTACGAGAAGAACGCACGGCAAATCCTAAGGCTGGGCACGGTTTGATCTTGCGTCGTCTTGGCTCAATCGAAACATCGAAATGAACCGGGACATCATCAAACCTTGACGCGCTTGCCCGGCCTGTAATACTCGGGATGGCCAGCTTACGAAAGTTCAAATCGAAGCGAGGCAGGCTAAAATGGCACGAGTCGAAGAGAAAATTCACAAGCTTAAATACCCTGGCGCCGTCGACGCCGACGGTCACATCTTGGAATCGGTCAAATGCTGGGAGGAGTACTGCGAGGCCAAGTACCGGGCTAATGCGGTCCGCATGAAGCAAGACAAGGACGGACTTGAGTATCTCGAAATCAACGGTGTGCCCTCGCGCGTCAGCCGGGGCGGCAACTTCGGCGCGGTTGCACAGATGGGCCAGGTGACCCGTGAAAAAGGTGAGTTCGATCCGCGGATAAAATATGGCGAGCGGCTTCCGCTCGGCGCCGCCGACGCTAAGGAGCGTATCGAGCGACTCGATCTCGAGGGCCTCGACGCCGCCATCATTTACCCAAGCCTCGAGCTGACCTGGGAAACCGAGTGCGACGACGTGGACTATGCGCAGGCGATGTGTCGGGCATACAACCGCTGGATTGCCGATTGGTGTACGGATAGTGGCGGACGTCTGATTCCGGTGGCGCACTTGTCATTGGGTGATCCGAAGGCCGCCGCCGACGAGCTCGAACGCGCCGTCAAGGCTGGCCACAAGGGCGGATGGGTCGTGCAGTTCACGATGAATCGCAAGCCCCACGCGCATACCGACAACAACGTGCTTTTCGCCAAAGCGCAGGAACTCGACGTTCCGCTCGGCATCCATGTCTCACTCGAGCCGCAATGGTGCTGGCCGGGCCGTTACGACAAGGAGTATGTGCGCAAGCAGCATTGGTTCCTCAACGTCACCGCGTCCGACGCGATCCGCCATGCGCTCGCGAGTTTCATGCAATATGGCACCTTTGACAAGTTCCCGAAGCTCAAGATCGTGATTCTTGAAGTCGGAGCCGGATGGATTCAATACTGGCTCGACCGGATGGACGCGGTCTACGACAGCGTCATGGGACGCGGCGTTCCGCTCAAGGAAAAGCCAAGCTTCTATTTCAGGCGCAACGTCTGGGTGTCCGCCGATCCGGACGAAAAATCACTGCCCGCGATGGTCGATCTGTGCGGCAGCGATCGCTTTTTCTGGGCGACCGACTTCCCGCATCCCGACCATACCGGCAACTATATCGAGGAGCTGGAGAAATTCGGCGCGAAGATAGCCGACCCGCAGCGCCGGCGCGACGTCTTGGGCGACAATGTCCGCCGCGTCTACGGTCTGTCTGTCTGATTTCCGTAATCAGCACCTGGTAATTGCGGCAGGCTCGCCAGATGCCGCGTTCGATCAGCCCGCCGCCCTGCAGGCATAGGGTAGTGCACTCTCGAGCGCGTCGCGTCGGGATGAGCGTGACGCACTCGGCCGAGGATTCCCCGCACCACACGCCGGTCGCGTCTATCTGCCCTTCTGAAGAGTGGCGTCCGACCTCTGTGCGTCCATAGCGGCGTCGCCTTGCGCTGTCCGCGGTGGCGGCCGGCGGCGTACACGCCGATGCCGCGTACTGCGGCCCTATATCCTGCGGGATAGCTTAATTATGACAATCTGGCCCTTGTTAAGCAATATCATTCTGTGTTAGCTTTTAGCCTGCTGTGGCTCCCCGTGTCAGACAAACACCACCAGGCCCGTTGGCCTGCGTGACAGGTTCCGGAAGGTGTTAGTCGGGCGGCTGAGCGACAGGCTTAGGGTGTTCAAAACTCCGGGTAATCGTCGCGCAGCGCTGGAATGGTTTCCTTCGGAGGCTCCCTTTCACGCGACGCGGCGGTCCAAGTCTAAACCAGGTAGGTCCCATTCTAAGACGGACGCGCCATGAGTAATCCTTCGGAATTTCGTCTCCGTCTTGAACAGCAACTGGAATCCTGGGCTCTGCCCAAAGAGCTGGCAGCCGAAGTTGAAAATCGCTGCACCTTTGTGACGTACGAGAGGCGAGCGACTATTTTTGTCTCCGGCGCGCCGGCGGATTTGATTTTTTTAGTCTTCAAAGGGCTGGTCAAGCTATATCTGCCTCTCGCCAATGGCAGCAGAAGCTTTTTGTTCATCGCACGTCCGGGCGAACCCCTGGGAATCATCGAAAACGTGGCTAGCGATGGTCGGCGTCATCATGCTCTCGAGGCCCAGGCCTTGACCAAATGCATCGTGGGACTGTTCAGCCGCGAGCACTTGGTCGAAATGCTTCGAAGACTCGATCCTGAAATCGCGATCAGACTGCTGGAGAGTCTTAATGCAACATGGTCGGCGACGTTTGAGCGCCTCGCACGGTTCTTGGGGCTTTCGTTTCGAAAAAGACTGGAGTTCGTGCTCCGGGACCTCGTCACCCGTTTTGGCGTCGAGGAAAAGCGCGGGGTTTTGATCGTTCCCGAGCTGAGCCAGGAAGACCTTGCAGAGATGATTGGAAGCTCGCGGCCGATGGTATCCAAGATACTTGCCGATATGACCGAAGAGCGATTCCTCGCGCGTGGCGAGCGTCATTTAATTCTTCGGAGCAATTCGGCGGCTCGCCGCTAAAACTGCGAAAAATCAGTCTCTCTGCTGGACGCTCTGAGTAGTTTAGCCTTCATGGCTGGAAGTGTGAGACTCCAGAGATCTCTTACGCTCTAGCCGACCCAGGAACGTCAAACATTCCGTTTTCACGTTGGCGACCCCAACGAGGTTGAATTACGTCAAATTCTGACACTCTGCATGAAATAAAGAGTTCATCTTTGTCTTAACATCTTTAAAGTATTTATGTTAGCTTATTTCTTATCTTTAAAGACCGGAGGGAGCGGCAAGATGACTGTAGTAAGCGCTAAGAGCTGCAGCTCCGCGACTTTCTTCCGTCAAGGCGGGAATGATCTGAGATCCCGCAGAGCAGGCAAGCTGCGCTTGGCACTTCGAGCTCGCATGCCTCGATCAATCAGGGGTCAGGCGATGGTCGAATTTCTCCTGGTCGCGCCGTTGTTCTTCTTTCTGATCTTCGCGGTGTTCGATTTCGGGCACCTGTTCCTCGTGCAAATGGAAGTTGAGAACGCGGTGCAGGAGGCCGGCCGGTTCGCGTCCACGGGGAATCATCTCCCGGATCCCAAAAACCCCGGGCAGTCTCTCTCACGCGTGAATTCGATCATCGCGACACTTCAACAGGCGGCCTTTGGCCAGCAGGTAACGAACATTCAGATTTCGAGCTTGCTGGGCGGCAGCGGCAGCGCGGGCGGACCGGGAGACACCGTAACGGTCTCGGTCACCAGTAACCTCAAGCTGATGACGCCAATGGTTGCACGTGGTTTTCCGAATGGAACGTACACTTTCACGTCGAGCGTCAGTTTCAAAAACGAGCCTTTTCCTGCCAGCGAGACGAACTAGTTGGGAGTAGCGGCATGAGACACACATGGCATCCCGGTTCAGTAGGCAGAAAGATCTCAGCGGCCGAATCCGGCCAGGCGGCGGTGGAGTTTGCTCTCATCGCGGCCCTGATGCTCGTCCTCTTCTGCATGTTGGTCGATTTCAGCCGCGCGATCCACGACGAGCAGGTCATGACCAGCCTATCCAGACAAGGTTCCAACCTGGCATCGCGCGGGACGACTTTGTCGGCCTCCGCCGCTGCCGTGATTGCGGGGGACTCGCCGTTGAATTTGAGCAGCAACGGAGAGGTGATCATCACCTCGGTCACCAACATCAACAAGGTCTATACAATTACCAACCAGTTCTCGGAGGGGGGCGTTTCGCAAAATAGCAGGGTGGGGAGTGGAGTGGGAAACACGGCGAGCGTGCCATCGTCGGCAGCCGCCATGCTACAGCTCGGCCAGACGATCTACATAACGGAGATATTCTACTCATACCAGCCAATAACTCCGATTCAGAATCTGCTGAAGCTGGCCATGCCGTCGACATTGTACGAGGCGGCGTATTTCTAAGATCCGGCGGAGGATACTCTCTTGCAGCTAACTAACAATAGACGACACCAGCGTGCCCAAGTCTTCATGCTGTTTGCACTCAGCTTGCCCGTTCTCATTCTGTTCATGGGTCTTGGGGTTGACCTTGGCTTCGCCTTTGTCACGCGGGCGAAACTCTCCAAGGCTGTCGATGCCGCCGCGCTTGCGGCCATGCGCAACATCAGCCAGGGGCAGGCCCAGGCCACGGCGATCGCGCAGAGCGCGTTCAATACCAACTATGGATCGGGGAGTGGGCGAGATTTTAGCCCGCCGGCGTTCAATGTCGCCATCACTACGGACGCCAACAACAACGCGGTGGTAAACGTCAACGCCACGGCCACGATCAACACCTTCTTTCTCCGCCTGCTGTCGGGGCTTCAAACGTTGCAGGTTAGTTCCAGCGCCCAGACGACGCGACCCAAGCTCATCATGTCGCTGGTGTTGGACAGATCTGGCTCCATGAATCTCAATGGCGGAGCGCAGGCGCTGCCGCCCGCTGTCGACAATTTTCTGACTTACTTCGACAATGCCAACGATCAGATCGCGGACGTCAGTTTCTCGTCGGTCGCGAGTGTCGATGTACCCATAGGGACTAATTTCCTGACTCCGATAACCAATGCGGTCAACGCGATGCGGTTCGGCGGGGCCACCTTTTCGCAGGGCGGATTGCTGGACGGACAGGCTCAGATTGTCAGCATCCCTGTGGCGGCGGGCGAGAACGTGGTCCAAGTGGCGGTCTTCTTTACCGACGGCTGGGCCAACACCGTTCAGGACACTCTGAACTGCCCTCCGTCCACCTTGCTCAACGTTGGCGGCTGCTCCCCTCCCGAGAATGCCCTGGGTTGGTGTAGCAATTTCTCTTTCATGGATCCGACTAACGGCAACGGCGCCAGTTGTGGTGCGACAAGTTTCCCTTCACAGCAAACCGGGACAATGGAGACGTTGAGCATGGCCAACATCTCCAACGACGCTATGTATCGCGCGGTTCAGGTTGCCAACAGCATGCGCTCGCAGAATATCGTGATTTACTCGATCGGCTTGGGCAACACGATAAGTCAGGCGTTTCTTCAGCAAATCGCCAATGATCCTGCCAGCTCCACGTTCAACCCCAACGAACCGGTGGGACAGGCGGTCTTCGCGCCCACCGCCGCCGATTTGCAGGGCGTCTTTCAGACCATCGCTTCGGAGATCCTTCTGCGCCTGTCGCAATAGAAACTGATGGAGCAAGGGAGTCGAAAAACGGTAGCTGCCAAGAGATCAGATGATGAGAGTTGAAGACGCGCTGAGAAAAATTCGGCTCTTGCGGCGAGTTATTCCCGAAAATGGAGCCTCCGAGTTTGAGGCCAATAGTGCCGCTCACCTGGTCCAAACTCTGATGGAGCGATACTCCATCGGGAAGGAGGATATCCACCCTGTCGCGAGTCCGCGTAACCGAATGACCTGGGTCTATTGGGAACAGCTGCTGGCGGACTTCGGTATCGCCCTGGATCGCTTTGGAGGGCGCGCCAGCGCCTCGCTCGGAAACGGCGCGCGTATCGTCATCCGGCTCGCAGCGGGGCATTGGCAAGTGCAGCAAGCGTCGCCCGAAGGTTGGAGAATTGCAGCTCGGGATTCCGGCCTTGAATCTTTGCGTGCGTATTTGGCCAAGTATGGTCCCCGATCTTACTCTCTGGCGCGTGGCGAATCGGGAAATCTGTGAACGGTGAAGTGATTCGCATGATGCAAATCAAATATCTAACCGTCGACGAATTGTCGGAATATCTGCAGGTTCATAAGACTACGATTTATCGGATGCTCAAGCAGGGAAAACTGCCAGGCTTTCGGATTGGCAGCGACTGGCGGTTTAGTCTTGAATCGATTAAACAGTGGCAGCTCGATCAGATAGGGGCCGATACTTGAGGAGCATCTGCTGATGGCAAATCGAAAGTTCAGCCGATTATCAATTCGCTGCCGAGGCATGCTCATCGTGGAGTGACTGATATGACGCAAGGCAAATACTTAACCGTGGCAGAATTGTCGGAATTTCTGCACATTCACAAGACCACGATTTATCGGCTGTTGAGACAACGAAAATTGCCGGGTTTCCGTATTGGTAGCGACTGGCGGTTTAGCCTCGAGGCGGTCGAAGAGTGGGCGCGCGATCAGCAGTAGGAGAGTAGGCTGCTGATGGCAATGCGACAGTTCAGCCGATTATCAGTTCGTTGCCGTGTGATTCTCATCGCGCTTGCCGCGATAATCTTGCCGGCCGAACTGATAGTGCACAGCATTTTTGCCAGAGAATACTATTATCTCAACGTCAAGAACCTTCGGCTGGTGGCTCTTACAGCAGCAAAGATGGGCGCCGTATATCTGCCAACTAATCCGCGTGCCGCAGTATGGATCGCGGATGCATACGCGCAGAGTCACGGAGTCGCGCCGGCCGAGATCGTCTTCACTGAGCCCTCTTCGGATAGCAACGTGCTCACGATCAGGCTGGATCGTAGAATTCCGCTATATCTGGCACTGCTCGCGATGGGATTGCCGGCGCGTGACATCCGCGTGACGGCGTCGGCAGGGCGTCCATCCGCAGGACTTCCAGCAGCACTAAGATCCGCGATGTTCCGGCCGCCCACTTCGGCAGGGTCTATGTCGACGGCCTTTTGCGCTCCGGGGGAAGAATCGAAGACGAGCGGACGTCGCGGCGCGGTATGAGATCATCGGCACCCATCCCGACTACCCTCGCGGCCATCAGAAGCACTATCTGAAAAAACGGCTGACCTAGTAACTGCGGCGGGCCCGCCAGATGCCGCGTTCGATCAGCCCGCCGCCCTGCAGGCACAGGTAGCTGCCCTCGATCGCGTCGCTCTTGGGCCGGCCGTTGAATATACAGTCCGATCCGTCCGGCATCATCACCCGCATCTGGAGGAGGTAAGTGCCCATCGTGCCCAGGGCGACCTTGCCGGTTTCGTTGCCGTTGCGGCAGTCCATGTTGCCGTAGCTGCACTTATAGAAACCGCCCACCTTGGCGCCCTGCTGCAGCAGCGTGAGAGTGATGTCGTTGACGGCGCCGCATCGCGTCTCATCGGGGATGAGCATGGCGCACTCGGCCGAGGATTTTCCCCGCCACACGCCGGTCACTTCTATCTGTCCCTTCTCGAGAGATGCGGCCGGCCTTTGTGCGTCCATAGCGGCATCGCCCTGGGCTGTGGTGGTCGAGGCCGGCGGGTTGTGTTCCGGCGCCGCGAACTGCGGCGCGCCAGCGGTGCATGCCTGGAGCAACGAGATCGCGGCGACGAGCGTGAAGCACTTCGATCTGATGTTCAATGCGGGGGCCCTTAGTTGCTGGCCAATTTTTGAGAAAAGCGCTCCTGAACGCCGACGGCTAGCCGGGGCCGTGTCCGAGCGAGCGCGTGTCGACGAACTGTCCGTTCATCGGGTTATAGATTTCGGCCGTGTTGAGCACCCTGAACGATACCGACGTCGAACCCATGCTGAGTGCGCCTGGCGCGTACGTCGGGCGATTGTTGTACCCGCCCGCGATAAAGACAGTGCCGTTATGCAGCAGCACTGCGCCCGCCGCCATCCGGTAGTCCTTCATCAGTCCCGTGGGCCGAAACTTGCCGGTCCGCGGATCGAAAATCTCGGCGTTTGCCAGCACGCCCGCGTTGCTCGCTCCTCCCGCCAGCAACACGTCGCCGTCAGGGAGCAGGACTGCGACCTGGCGGTAGCGCGCGTGCTGCATGGGGTCCGGAGTGAGCGCAAACTTGCCGATGGCGGGATCATAGAGTTCGGCGGTGGCGAGAGCCTGATCGCTGGCGTCGGTGCCGCCGGCGATAAACACCCGCCCGTCACGCAGCGCGGTGGCGCCCTGATAGGTGCGCGCGACCGTCATGTCGCCGGTGGCCTTGAAGGTGTTGGTTGCCGGGTCGTACAACTCGGCGCTTGCGATCGGCTTGTTCTTGTCGCCGATCCCGCCCGCAATCAGCACCCGCCCGCTTAGCGGGCCGGCCGTGATCAGGGTCGCGCTATGCTCGCGGCGCGCCGTGGTCATGCTCGCACGCATCATGATTTTGTTGCTGGTGAGGTCGTAGACGCGCTCGATCTTGCCTGCGGGCGAGAACTTGCCGGTCCCGGGGTCGTAGAGTTCTGCAGTGTCAAGCGATTGTTCCTCTTGCTTCTCCTGGTTGGCGCCCGCGTAGCCCTCCGAGGTCGAGGCGCCGCCGCTGATGAGGATGCGACCGTCAGGCAGCAGCGTGGCGGCGGCGGCGTAACGCGGCTCGGCCATGCTGCCAGTTGGGATGAACTTGCCGCTTTCGGGATCGAATAGGATTGCGCTGTCGAGCGCCTTGCCCATGCGATTCATCCCGCCCGCGATCAGCACCCGGCCGTCCTTGAGCAGGGTCGCCGTATGATATGTGCGCTCGATGGGCATCAGGCCGCTGCCCGCCGGCGTGAAGGCATCGGTCGCGGGATTGTAAATTTCCGCGAGATTGGTCGCCGAAGACATGATTGTCGCCGCCACCCACGATCAGCACCTCGCCATTGGCGAGCAAGGTAACGGTCATCGCAAAGTGGGCGTCGATCAATTGGTATGGAGACGGCGTCGACTCGGCCATCGCGAGCGCCGCTAACGCGCAGGTCGCCGCACCGAACAGCAGCAGGACCCGAACGCGGCCCGAGAAATGAATCATCGCGCATGTCCCCGACGGCCAAGTGCGGCCGATCTGAACCTGAGTCTCCTTGAATTGCTGTCCGACGAACTTGGGCGACGGACTTGGGCGACGACTTTCACTTCCAGGTCAGCGTCGCGCTGGGTACGCAAAAAAGCCGGGCGCGGCGGTACGGTGCGCCGCGCCCGGCCAGGTTACCAGGCGTGTATGTGCATTAACGCATCAACTGCATCAGACCACTGGGACTCTGGTATCTCGAGACGTTGTCGTAGGTCGTGCCAAAGCCGATGTCGGGCGTGAGATCATTACCCTCGCGATCGGCGGTAAACACGTGACTCGCGTGCTGATTCTGGAGATCCCAGTACTGCTCGATGATTCCACCGAAATACTGCTTGCCCCACTCGGGGTGTAATCTGTCGACGGCCGGGCTAAGCCCGATATTGACGACTTTCCAGAGCTTCGAATTAGCGTCGTACAGGTCGAGATGGACATTGGCATAGTACGCCTGCGTGGTGTACATGATGCGCTTGCCGTAGCAGTAGCCGGGCCGCATCGAGGGAATCCGCTCGACATCGGTTACCCACACCGGGACGACCTCCCATTGACCCCACGACGGCCGCGCCCATCCCAGAGGCATGTCGTAGTTATCGGGGAACTTGCCGTCCTCGTGAGTCATGTCGACCAGGGCCAGGATTTTCTGGTCGCGCAAATAGGTGCCCTCGAACACCGAGGCCCCGCCGTTCCATCCCACCCGCTGGTCGTCGTGCGTCATGTCGCTGCCAAACAGCGGCGCGCAGCGCGCCGAGGTCGAAAGCCGCAGCGAACGGCGTAGCGCGGGGATGAAGACGAAGTCGTCAGGATTGCGCGTCACGTCCTGCCAGAAGAGGGTCAGGTCGGCCGTGTACTTGGACTCCTCGGGCACTTCCACCATCAGCCATTCGCCATACCATGCTCCGGCGGCATGAGGATCCAGGTGCGGGAGGCCGGGGAACCAGATGTAGGCGAGCTGACGGTAGTCGTAGTCGACCCGCGTGCAGGCCTTGCTGCCGAAGCGGTCCACCGTGCAGAAGGATGATTCCTCGTTGCCCTGCAGGTCAGGGAAACCGGTGTAGAGGACACCACCGGGGCGGAACGTCACGTCGTCCGCGATTTCGGTGCCCTTGTCGGCACCTTCGGGATGCGGGAACGGCACACCGGCGACGTAGTTCTCGATGTTGTACGCGCCGTTGGGCAGCTTCACCAGGCGCGTCTGCGCGGAATATTTTTCCACCGCATCCCAGAATGGCTTCGGCAACGGATGGATCGTGGTGGGACCCACATCCATCTCGACATCGTCCGGCATCTTCCACGCATACTGGCCGGAAAACAGCGCTACCATGCCGTCGGGCATGAAGGCCTTGTACTGCTGCCAGTTCTGCATAGTGATCTTGGTGCCGGGCGGGATAGTGTCCTCCGCCGCCTGTGCGGCACCCAACGCCAGGGGACACAAGAGCAGGCCCAGCAGTCCGATTAGCAGCTTACGTGCCGCGCTCATGCTTCTTTCCCTCCTTACCGTAATGCTTTGCGGGAACCTAAAAACGCCACTAACACAAACGCCGGGCGCGCCGCAAACGCGGCGCGCCCGGCGCTCGCCGGTCCCCGATTGTTCGGCCAAAATATCCAGCCATTAACCGCATCTGGTCCCCCAAGACCTGAAGCGTCAGGACTCGGACACTATCAGGAGCATAACCTTTACGAATTGAGCACTCAAACGATGCTCCAACCCTGTTAACCGTCCGAACCTCAGGTTTTGTTCCCTCCTACAAGGCGCTGAAGTTGTACTGGGCGGTGATATTGAGCATGTTCTGACCCTTGAACAACGGCACGCCGACGTAGTTCATATCCGAGCCCATCACGTAGATGAGGCCGATTCTGGCAAAGTACTTGTTGGTCCACGGCGGGTTAAACTGGATGGAAGGGAAGAACGCGAAAGACGTCCCCTTGAGCGAGTAGATCATCGTCCAGGTCGGCACGACCGCGTTCCACCAGTACGACGTCGAGATATTCAACAACATACTGATGTCGTTCTTTTGCACGGCCTCGTTGACCAGCGCGCCGTTCGGCCCATCAATCATGTCGTTGCTGGTGTCCATGTTTATCTGGTCGAGGAACTCGAGATTGGCGAACAGGTTACCGGTCGTGGTAAGCCACGGCGAGTAAGCGTTGTCGAGGTCGAAGGCCACCATCCACGTCATGATATCTGAGTACTTGACCGGGTTGGTCCCGCTGGTGCTCCAGGTGCCAAATGGCGCGTGGTTCTGATAAACCGCTTCGGCGCGGGCCACAAGCGGAAGGTACTCGCCCAGGCTCGGCGGCACCGGAATCGGCCGGTCTATCGTCACACCCCCGTACTGCACCGGTTCGAAGACCGCGGGGAACTGATTGCTGAAAGGCGACCACGTAATGATCGGGTAGTATTGGAAGCTGTTGAAGTAGAGCGCCGTGATCTCGTTGCCGCCGATCAGCGTGTGAAAGCGCAGGCCCTCTTCCATGTTCTTCCACTGCACCGCCGGTACGTGCCACTGGCCGATGATGACCGGGCCACCCGTCAGGTTACACAACCTCTGTCGGTTGGCCGCTACGGGGTTCTTTTGATGGGTCGCTGCGAATAGGCCTTGGAGCTGTGAACAGAAGTAGAAGACGCGCGGCAGCGGCCAACCGAGTATGTTCCCGCCATTGGGATTCTCCGGATACGGGAACCCGTTGGTAGAGAGTTCTCGCCCCGGACTGGCGAAGTTGGTGTAGTGCGCGTCGAAGCGGGCGCTCGGCGCGTGGTTGGCGCCCGGGAAGCCATTGTTCACCCGGCCCGCCGTATTACACTCTGAGCCGTCGTCGCCGGATGGGTAGTAGCGGCCGTCAGGATGATTGCAGCTGTTCCAAATTGGTTGCGCCCCGGGGATCAGCACCCCTTCCACGAAATTCGAAGTCAGCGGACCCAAGTCAGGAAGGTTAAGAATCGGATGGAGCATCCATTGCGGGATGCGTGACTGCTCCAGGTTGGCAAAGCCGAAGTTCCAGTTGGTGTCTACCGGGTTGATAACGTCGCCCACGCGGAAGGCCAGCGACTGACCCCACACCACGATTTGATTGCCCGTATACAGCGTCAGCGGCCCGGCCGTCAGCTTCCACCATGCGTCGCGCACGGTGTACTGATTGTAGAAGTCGTTCATTGTCCCCATGCCCGGACTGCCGGCCGCACTGAACCTGTCGTTGGAGCTGTCAAATGCATACGGCGGCTCGTACACGAACCATTCGCGCATGAAGAAGTCGTTATTTGCGCCAAGGTGGAAGTTCTCGTCCGCCTGCAGCCAGGTGCGCGCCGTGGCCAGACTATTGCGACTCGGCGTGTACTGCTTGAGATTGGATGGGTTAATCCACATCCCGTCGGTCTCATTGAGAAATCCCGAGAGATGGAAATCCTTCCAGATGCTCCTTTCGGGCTGGCTCGGAGGGTTCGTCTGGGCCAGGACATCTGCCATCGGCGGCCCGCCATTAATCTGCGTCGGCGCCTTAGCCGACGAGTCCTGCGCCCGCGAAGATGCAGCGCAGATACTGAGCACCGCCATCACCAAGGCAAACGCGGCCGCCAATCTGAGCGCAGTCTGCCACCATGTCCGCGAACCAAATTCGGTCCCCATAGTCCCCATAGAGGCCTCCCCAAGAGTTGGTTGCTAACCAGACATTTTGCGGATCATCAACACTCCTTCTTCCCCAAGACCCAAACCTATTCGCGCCTAAAATGCCGCGACGACATCCTTTTGTCCGTTCTCCGACTTTGGCGCCTGGCCACGCCCAAACATGAACCTGGGCCGCGCGATCTGCAGATAGCACGGCAGAATCAGCACGCCCGCAACCATGTTGCACGCCATCAGAAAGATGAGCAGCGTGCTCATCTCGTTATGGAACAGCAATGGTGAAAAAATCCAGGGAAAGATTCCGCCGATCATAACCATGAACGTGCTGAAGACGGCTAGACCAGTGGTCTTCAAAGCCAGCACGATTGCATCTTCCACCGCCATCCCGCCCATCACCTCGTCCCGGATACGCGACACGGTATAAATTCCGTAGTCCACGCCCAGGCCGATACCCAGCGAAATCACCGGTATCGTGTCGATCGTCAGACCAATACCACGTAACCCCATATATATAAAAGCGCCGAAGTTGGCGAGAACGCAGGAGAACAGGAACATGCATCCGGCCACAAAGGAACGGAAGGAGATCACGCAGAACAGAAACACCACGGTGAGCACAAAAGTGATATTGAGAAAATCCAGTTGATACAGAACGTCATTCGCGGCCTGGTACAGTCCCGCCAGGCCTGCCAAATACCACACGTGCACATTCGCCAATTCGTGGTCGTTCTTAACCCGCTCGTTAACGAACTGACTAATCCGGTCCCGCAGGCCGTTGAGCGTGTCGTAGGTATGGTCGCGCAACAGGATACGAATACAGGTGTCGTGATTGGAGCGGTCGGAGATGAAGCGCTCCAGCTCTCCCGGCGCCGATCCATTGAGATAAAGGAACCAGAGATTTCCCGATAGCCGGATCGAGTCGGGGTCCGCGAGGTACTTGGGATGGCCATAGTGGAACATCTGGTTGAGCGGATATGAAATGGTCGACGAAAAGGAGACGACCACGGCGACACGGGGATCCTGGAGCAGGTACGAGCGCATGTCGTCAACCATCCTGAGCACTCGCGGCGCCAGCACTGTTTGGCCAGCCGCCGCCTCCTTGCCCACCGGCGTGGTCAGGATGACCCACCCCTCCTCGAGCGGGAACTTCTTGCCGATTGCGACGATGTCCCGATTGACCTTGGCGTTGGACCGGTAGAGCGGCGTGCCTGGCGTCTTGTAGCCGATGTCCTGGCGAATGCTGGCGACAATGCCGGCAGCCAGGAAGCACAGAGCGAAGACCAGCAGACCAGTCCGTGCCGGTCCCGGCGTGACCGGTATGTGGACCAGCCAGTCGACGAAAGTCTTGGCCGTCTTGAGCCCTCCCGGCTCGGCGCCGACTCGCTTCTTCTCTTTAATCTTGGGAACAGGCAGGTAGCTGACGAAGATCGGCTGGAAGATGAAGACCATCGTCAAACTGCCGGCGAGCCACACCGAGCCGGCCAGCGCGATATGCTGCAGGACCGGGATGCCGCCGAAGGAGATGAAGATGATGCCGGCTACGTCGGCCAGAATAGACAGCAAGCCGGGTGGCAGCATGAAGTCGGTGGTCGCCTCGCAGGCCGCGTACTTGTCGCCGAGCCGGTCGAGCTCGTCGTGGAAGCGGCCCTGCCACTGGATGCCGTGGCTCATGTCGCGCGCGGTAAGGATGAACGGGATGACCAGCATCACGGGGTCGAAGTTGTAGCCCATCAATCCAACGAACCCGAGGCCCCAGACGGCCGACAGCGCGCCGGTGACGATCGGCGCCCACCATCGCGTTCGCTGGCCGAGCGTGAGGTACAAGATGGCGATCATCGTCGCGACCGCAGCCAGAAACAGGAGGTCTATCAGGTGTTCGTAGTAGTAGCCGAAGCCGCGGATGATCGGCTCGCCGGCTACGAAGATCTGGTTGTTTTCATTCTGGTACTTCCTGACGATCTCCTGGATGTCGTTGAACAGCTCGCGGTAGTCGAGCCCCCGCTCGTTGAATGAGGCCATCACCAGCGCGCTCTTGTTGTCAGCGCTAACCAGGTGCGCGATGCGGGCGCGGTTGGAGAAAACGTGGCGCTTAAGCTCCTCGAGGTCCTCCTGCGTGGTGGGCACGTCGGGGAACATGAAGGGCTTGATGGTGAGCGAGCCTGGCGCCGCCTCTGCGTAGCTCACCCGGTAAGAGGCCAGCGAGAGGACCTCGTTGTGGTCCACGCCGGGCAGCTTGTCGATGTCGCGCTGGATGCCCTGGATCCGCCGCAGGGTATCAAAGTTGAAAATGTCGCCTTGCTTGACCTGGACCATCATGGCCAGGGTCTGAGCGCCGCCGTACCTTTTCCAGTTTTCGTAGAGCTGAACGTTCGGATGCGTGCGGGGAAAGAATTCGGCGAAGTCCGTGGCGATGCGGACCCGGGTACATTCGTACCCCATGAAGGCACTGAAGAGCAGCAACACGATGCCGATCGGTGCGCGGAAGCGAAGGACGAATACGCCGATCGGGCCGACGGCCTGCTCTTTTCTTACTTTACCACCTGCCATTGCTCACCCGCGTTGTCCGTCCGCAGGATCAGTCCGTTAAGGCCGACCGCGTAGCCCACGTTGCCCAGGAACGCCACGGCAGCGATGTCGTTGAAGGTAGGCCGATGAACCGCCCATTTGCCGGCCGCATCCATTCCGACCAGCCGCCCGCCTTCACCGCCCAGCCAAACCCGCCCTCCCGCCACGGCCGCCGTGTAAGTCGCCAGGGGCTCCGGCAGCTTCAGGGCCTTCCAGGTCTTGCCGCTGTCCTCAGTGATCAGGACCTCGCCGTTTAGCCCAGTAACCAGAGCATGCTGGAGATCGGTGAAGACGATCGAGAAACTGGGGCCGATCGTAAAGTCGCTGGTGTTGCCACCGTGACTGACGTTCCAGGTCTTGCCGCCGTCAGTGGTGTGGAGGATCGTCTCGAACTCGCCCACCATCCAGCCGCTGTTGGGGTCGGTATAGTGGACATCGAAAAAAATTATCGGCTCTTTATACTTGTAGACATTCCAGTGCTGTCCGCCGTCGACGGTGCTGAGCAGCACTCCCTCCGCACCGCACGCGTACGCGTGTTGCGCATCGACCGCGGAGACATTGAACAGGTTGCTCGCGATCCCGGTCTGCTGGCGCGTCCAGGTCTTGCCGCTGTCGTCGGAGTGCAGGACGATCCCCATCTCGCCTGCAATCCAGCCGCTCTTGCCGTCGGGCGTGAACTGAATCGCGTACAGGTCGCGGTCTTGGAAGAGGACGTTGCCGTCGCGCTCGTGGAGGACCTGCTCGTTCCAGCTCTTGCCATGGTCATCCGAGACCATCAGCAGACCCTTCGAGCCAACGATGTAGATGCTGCCGTCGGGGCGAATCGCAACGCCGTAAAGCGCTTGCCACGGATGCGCGCCGCTGACGGTGCTGCCGCTTATCGCGGCGCTGGACACAAGGGTGCCGGCTATCACAGCCACCCCCGCCACGGCGCCCGCTAGCGCCCAGAACGCTCCTCTTCGCACACGCATAGCCTTGGAGAGTCCCGCCTCATCGTGCTCCGCAGCCTACGGGATGCGAGCACTGCGATGAAGTTTAATCAGCCGTTCACTTCTAGTTAGTTAGCCGTTCAATCCTTCCCCCCGGAACTCCTGCTCGCAATGCGCACAAAAGCGCATGAAATCAACTCAGTAAGCCGGTCTACTCCGGAATCGACTGCGATGTCAACCGGCCATTGATGCGATAAATTGGCGGACTTCACTGGAAGTCACCACGCGACAAGCCGCCAGCAGCGCGGCGCAACCCAGCGGCACCGCGGTCGTGGGTCACGTTAGTTGAAGCGCCCCGCGGCAGATCGCGCTGCGCCGGTCGCGCCCGCTGGCGGCGCGGTTTCGTACTTGCAAATGAAGGCGGGGCGGCGCCACGAGATGAAGCAGGGCAGGATCAGCACGCCCGCGATCATGTTGGTCGCCATCAGAAAAATCAGCAGCACGCTCATCTCGTTGTGGAATTGCAACGGCGAGAACGCCCACGGCAAAATTCCGCCGATCATCACTGCGAAGGTGCTGAACACCGCCGCGCCCGTGGTGTGCAGCGCCGTGGTGATCGCATCGTCGAGCCGCCGCCCGTTCATAACTTCGTCGCGAATACGCGCGACGGTGTAGATGCCATAGTCGACGCCCAGCCCGATGCCGAGCGAGATGATCGGGATTGTGTCGACGGTGAGTCCGATGCCGCGCGCGCCCATGTAAACGAAAGCGCCGAAATTGGCCATCACGCACGACACGATGAACAGTGCGCCCGCCACGGCGGATCGAAACGAAACCGCGCAGAAGATGAAGATCGCGGCCAACACGAACGTGATATTGATTAAATCGAGGCGGTAGAGCACGTCGTTGGCCGCCGCGTAAAGTCCCGCCTCGCCGCCCAGGTATCGCACAGTGACGCCCTTGAGTTCGGGGTCGTTGTTGACGCGCAAATTGACGAAGTCCTGGATTTGATTGTGCAGCAGTCTGAGCCGTTCGTAGGTGTGGTCGGGCAGCAATACGCGGATGCAAGTGCTGGTGACTTGCGGATTATTGGCGAAGAAGCGCTCCATCTCGCCCGGCGCCGTGCCGCCGAAGAACATCCACCAGATGTTGCCGTTGAGCGCCGAGATCTGCGGCATCGCGAAGAACTTCGGGTGGCCGTTATGCAACAGCCGGTTGAGCCCTTTGACTACGCTGTTCGAGAACGAAACCACCGCCGCGGTCTGTCCGCGCGCCTGCAGGTAAGCCGCAAGATCGTCCTCCATCCGCAATACCGGCGGCCCCAGCGACGACTGGCGACTCGGCCAGTCGGGCGTCTCGAGCACGATCCATCCCTCATCGAGGGGAAGATATTTGCCGATCTCCGCCATGTCGCGATTGACCTTGGAGCTGGGAGGGTACAGCGGCGTGCCGGCCGTCGTGTAACCGATCTTGGCGCGCTGGCCCGAGGCCACGCCCCATACGATAAAGGCCGCGCCGCTAATCAGGATAGCCGTGCGCAGCGCACCCGGTGTCACGGGCACGCGCACCAGCGCCTCGACCATCCCGCCCAACCTCGAGCCGCCCGCCCACAGCCCGCGCTCCGCCCAGCTACGCGGCTTGATCCGCGGCCGTGGCAGATAGCTCATGAAAATTGGCTGAAACACGAACACCATCGTCAGGCTGCCCGCCAGCCATACCGCACCCGCCAGCCCGATCTCCTTGAGCACAGGGATCCCGCCCAGCGAGATGAAGATGATGCCCGCGATGTCGGCGATGATCGATAGAAACCCCGGCGGCAGCATCACGTCGGTGGTCGCGGCGCAGGCCGCGAACTTGTCGTCGAGCACGTCGAGCTCGTCGTAATAGCGTCCCTGCCATTGGATTCCGTGACTCAAGTCGCGGGCGGTCAGGATGAATGGGATGACCATCATGATGGGGTCGAAGTTGTAGCCCATCAGACCCACGAACCCGAGTCCCCACAACGCCGAGAACGAGCCCGTCAGAATCGGCGCCCACCAGCTCGAGCGCTGGCCCAGGCTGAGATACAGGATGAGCAGCATCAGCACTACCGAGCCCAGGAAAATGATCGCGATGTCGTCGAAGTAGTGGTAGCCCCATCCCACGATCACCGGCAGGCCCGCAATGTAGATGTCGGTGTTGCTGTCGGAGTAGCGATGGACGATGGCCTGGATGTCGTCAAATAGCCTCCCGTAGTCGATCCGGTCGGCGTTGAAGGCCGCGAGCACCAACGCGCCCTTGTCGTCGAACGTCAGCAACCCCTGTACGCGATCACGATGCGCGTGGACGTTCTGCCTCAGCTCGTCCAGCTCGTGCTGCGTCTTCGGCGGCTCCGGATACATGAAGCATTTCGAAGCGAGTCCGCCGGGCACCGCCTCGGTGAAGGCGACACGGTAAGAGGCCAGCGAAAAAACCTGGTTGTGGTCAACCGCAGGCAGGCCGTTGACGGCGTTCTGGACCTCGACGATCTTGCCCAGCATGTCGTGGTTGAAGACATCGCCGCGTCGCACGCGCATCAGCAGCACCAGCGTCTGCGCACCGCCGTAGCGCCGCTCGTATTGCTGGTAGAGCTTGACGTTGGGATGGCCGGACGGAAAGAGGCTTTCGAACCTGGTCGCCGCCCTGACGTGCGCCGCGTTCCACGCCATGAAGGCGGTAATCAGTAGCAGCAGGACGCCGATGGAACGGCGATGCTTCAGGATAAAGTCGCCGAACCCCCAATTGCCGGATCGATACGAACCCATTGTTAGCCCGATTTCTGCCGGTCGATGGCGGTGCCTATGATCCGCGCTCTCGCACCGGCCGGAAATACCGAGCGAAGCCCTCGGCGCAGGGCCAGCAGGTTATGGCGCCGGCCGCGCCCCTGCGGTTACGTCATTGGGATATTTCGAAACAATGCGTTCCGTGGCGAGGAAGTCATGCATCGCGGCGTCATAGTCGCCGTGAAAATAGGCGCGCTGACCTTCGAGAAACAACTGCTCCATGTGTTGCCCGCTGGCCCCTGAGTATTGCGCGTGCCAGACATCCTGGGCGACCTTGGTCATGACGGCCTGCACGTCTTCCTTGCGGTACTTATGCCAAGTGCCGCTCTTTTTTCCGAATGGAGCCTGAGCGGTGGTTGGCTCGGCCATAGGTGATGTTGAGGCCTGCGCAAACGAAATGGCGGAATAGATGCCCGCGACGCAGACCGCTACCAGACCCAGCATCGTCAGTTTCAAGGATTTCGACGTCATTGGCTCCCTCCTCTCCGGCTGAATCGGCGCGTTCAGCTTGCTCAACTTGAACTTAAGCAACCAATACGAGCTTGTGACCCAAATCGCAATAGCTGATCGGCATAGTAGAGGGACTGCAGCAACGTATCAGTTTCGAACGCCAGGCGTTCGCTGTATGACGCTTCCCATTTCGCGTCTGATTCGCGTTTCGCAAAGGTTCCCATGGGCCGGGCTGCATGAGCAAGGCTGCGTAGCCCTTATATTCAGTCGAAAAATCCGACCTTTCGCGATCACGCAAGGTCTGCTGTCGATGGCACGATGGATGCTGTAACTCCTCCCGAGCGTGATTTCACGCATCCATTGAACAAAAGGTCTTAAGAGATGTTGTTACCGTTTTTTTACCCGAAGCCCGCAGCCTCAGAGCAGGGGACTTCGCAGAGGGGAGGAGCCGAAGATGATTCTTCCGTCGATCACTACTTTGATTCTTGGCGCAGTGATCGTAGCCGTACTGGCCGTGCTGGACTGGTACGTATGGGGTATGACGCCGGTACGCCGGTATCCGCTCTCGCCGGGAGGAACGCGGTTCGCTGAGGACGACGAAGCGACCGCTTTCAGAAAGGTCGCCTAGCGGCAAACAAGCCGCGTGGGAAAAAGAGGTGCTGCGGCGGCGGCACTACAGCGAACCCGGGAGCTCGACAAGCGACTTGATCTTGATCCACTGGTGCGGCTTGATCTCGATCTTCTGGTTGCCGCCGGGTCCGCGCACGACGTAAGTTCCCGGCCTGAGCACGACTCGGAAGTTGCCTTGATCGCAATCGCCCTTGGCGATCTGCTTCTTGTTGTCGGCGTCGTAGATCCAGATGCATTCGCCCATCACGCCCGAAGGGCTCCCGCCTTTGATCGCGCCCGAGAAGCCATAGACTCCCGATTCGATTTCGTCGCTCGCTGCCGCCGGGGTGGGTTTTGCGGCGAGCTTTTGCTCCGATTCGCGCACACAGGCCGAAATCGCGACGGTCGCGAGCAAGGCAGCGCCGACGAGCACGCCGCATATTTTGGCATTACGCATCAAAGTCGTCGGAAACGAGTCCCTGCCGCAGCCCGTTTTGAGGCTGCGGCAGGGTATGGCCGATGCTACTGGTTCGGCACCAGTTCGACCCGGCGGTTTTGGGCGCGTCCTTCCGCCGTCCGGTTGGTCGCGACGAAGTGTGTCTTCCCATAGCCGTGCGGGCTCATGCGGCCTTCGGCCACGCCGTGGTCTGCCAGGTACCTCACGACCGCGTTGGCCCGGCGTTCGGAGAGCCGCAGGTTGTACCTGACCGAGCCGATCGCGTCGCAGTAACCATTGACGTTGACCGTCACGTTCGGATGCGACTTCAGAGTTTCCGCAGCCTCGTCGAGCACGGCCGCATCCTGCGGACGGATATTTGACCGGTCAAAGTCAAAGTGAACGCCACGCAGGATTATCTTTTCCGGTGGTGGCGGAGGTGGTGGCGGAGGAGGCGGAGGTGGTGGCGGTGGAGGAGGCGGTGGTGGAGGTGGTGGTGGCGGGCACAGGAGATAGCCGGCCAAGCCACCGATGAGGGCGCCGCCTACCACGCCTGCGGGAACGGCCCAGGTGAATTGGTCACGATTGCCGTGGACTGCGACCGTGCCAGCCGCCACCCCTCCGCCGACCACTACGCCTGCGCCTGCGCCGAGCAGCATGCACTGCTCCCTTGCGCTCATGCCCGCGCATCCGGAGATCATGGACAGGGCGGCCAGCCAAACCACAGATAAGCGAGTTTTTCTTCCCAGCATCGGACCTCCTCCCTGAAGTCCATGACGAGCAGCGTGCAACTAGTCGCTCGTCAGGCAGTGAGCAGAACAGGCTGTGGGCATCTTTGTTACGGCTATTCCGGATTTTGTCTCACAGTTGACTGCTCGGTTGCAAGAGAACTGAGTATTGGAGTGGGTGAGCCTAGGCGCGCGTCCAGAGTTGCGTCAAGGCGGAATCTGACGTGTATTATCCGGGCCTCTTGGAGGAGCAGTGCCGCGCGCCGGTGCATCCCAAGCGGATAGTGAGGGGGTTCGTTCGAAGGCGGCCGAGGCGCTCATCAGGCAGGGCTTTGACGGCGAGGGGCCGCATCGCTAGTGTCGGCGACACATGGATGAAATTACGCCGGATCGAAAAAAAGCGGCCGCGCTGACGCGCCAGGTAGGGGTGGACTTCGGCGCGGCGCTCACTGTTGCGCTCGCCTACATCGGTGACCGCCTTGGAATTTTCAAGGCGATGGCGAACGGCACGCCGATGACCTCGCAGCAGCTCGCCGAACGGACTCGGCTGAACGAGCGTTACCTCCGCGAATGGGCGGCAACGATGGCGGCGTCCGGATACCTCGATTACGACCCGGCTAATGCCACTTTTCGATTGGATCCCGAGCAGGCGATCGTGCTAGCGCGCGAGGACAACACGTTCTTCATGGGCGGAGCTTTTCAGTATGCGGTGGCCTGTTACCGCCAGCTCGGAAAGCTGATGAACTCGTTCGAGCAAGGCGGCGGCGTTCCTTTCACCGATTTTGGAGGCGATATCGTCGAAGCTATCGAGCGGCTTTTCCACGCGGGTTACGAGACCTGGGTCGCTCAGGAGTGGATTCCAGCGGTACCGGATATTCATCAGCGGCTAATCGCCGGGTCTGAAGCGGCGGAGATCGGATGTGGTGCCGGGCAGTGCCTGATTCCGGTTGCAAGGGCATATCCGAACAGCCGATTTTTGGGCTACGATATGGACGAGACGTCGATCAATCGAGCCCTTCGCAAAGCCGCCCAGGCGGGAGTTGCCGGACGCGTCGCTTTCGAGCGGCTCGACGCGGAGGAACTGCCGTTTGCCGGGCGCTTTGATCTGGTAATGGCCTTCAACTGCATCCATGACATGGCGCGGCCGCGGCAGGTTTTGGCCGCGATTCGCCGGATCGTCAAGCCGGATGGCGCGGTCCTGTGGTCAGAGGCGCGCGCCTCGGACCGGCTGGAGGAAAATCTTAATCCGCAGGGGCGCACCATGTATGCGTCGAGCACGATGCATTGCATGACGGTTTCGCTGGCGCAGGGCGGAGAGGGGTTAGGCTCGGTAATCGGTGAAGCCAAAGCGCGAGCGCTGGCGCAGGAAGCCGGTTTCTCGAGATTCGATAAATTGCCGGTAAAAAATCCATTTCATCAAATCTTCCTCCTGCGCGCTTGAACCAGCGCAAGAATACTGTGATAGCCAGCCCTAAATCGAAGTGAAGGAGATGGGCTCATGTCTACCGTGTGGGCTGTTCCCGGAACGGCCATCCAGCGGCGCCATATTCTGGGTTTTCTCAGAGATGCGCGGTGTTCTGTACGTGCCGTTGAGGTTAGGCTGTTTAAAAGTGACCCGCTATTCAACCGCACACCCGTAGGCTCACGACGGTGGGAGCCCAGCCGTGACCTGGCAAAGACCGCACAGGAAATCTCGAAGTACATCGCCGACAACGGTCCTGTTCAAGCGACGATCATCGCGGCCGACGAAGTCTAACGCGCTCGTTCCCTACACCAGGGCGGCGCCGCGTGCGGCGGACTCGTAGCGCGTGATGAATCTCGAACGGCGCCACGCGATGAACGCGGGCAGGATGAACAGGCCCACAATCAGATTGGCGCTCATCAGCAAAATCAGCAGCGAGCTCATCTCGTTGTGGAAGAGCAGGGGCGAGAATAGCCACGGCAGCATCCCACCCACCATCACCGCGTATGTGGCAAACACCCATACGCCGGTGGTGCGCAACGCGGTAGCTATCGCGTCGTTCAGCGCGCGCCCCTCGATCACCTCGTCGCGGATGCGCGCGACGGTGTAGATCGCATAGTCGATACCCAGTCCGATTCCCAGTGAGATAACCGCGATCGTATCGACGGTGAGGCCCATGGTGAGCGCGTTCATATACAAGAACGCACCGAAGTTCGCCATCACGCACGCCACCGCGAACAGCAGCCCGGCGGCCAACGAGCGAAACACGATCGCGCAGCACACCAGGATCGCGGCGAGCACCAGGGCGAGGTTGACCCAGTTCAGCCGCGCCATCACATCGTCCGTGGCAAGGTAGAGTCCCGCCTCGCCGCCCAGGTAGCGCACCTTTATTTGGTTGAGCGCGGGGTCGGCCGCCACCCGCTCACGCACGAAGACGTCGAGGTCGTTGCGCAAGCGGCTCAGGCGGGCGCTGGTATGGTTGGACAGGAGCAGGCGGATGCAGGTGTTGTTCATCGCCGGCGCGTAGGCGAAGTAGGCTTGCGGCTCGTCGGGCGCCGCCGCCGCGAAGAAGAAGCCCCACAGGTTGGCGCTGAGCTGGTTGGTGTTGGGCAGCGCCAAATACTTCGGGTAGCCGTAGTGCAGCAGCATGTTCATCGGCTTGCTCGCCAGCGTGCCGAAGCCGAGCACCGCGACCGCGTCGCCCCGCTTCACGAGATAGTTCGCCAGGTCGTCCGACATCCGCAGCGTCTCGATCCCCACCGCGGACTGCGGGCTGGGATAACCGGGCGTGTCGACGACCACCCAAGCGGAGTCGACCGGCAGCAGTTTTCCGATCTCGGCCGTGTCGCGGTTGACCTTGGCGTCGGGCCGGTAAATCGGCGTGCCCACCGTCAGGTAGCCGACGCGCACACGCCGCGCCGCGGCCACTCCGACGATCATCACAAGCGTGCCGGTGGCGAGCAGCGCGCCGCGCGCGAGGCCGGAAGTCGTGGGAAACGCGGCCATCCGATCGACCAGCGATCGTCCCCTATCAGTCCAGCCGCCAAACCAGCTCGACTCGCGCAGCGCCGGGCGCGGCAGGTAGCTCATCAGGATCGGCTGGAACACGAACACCATCGCGAGACTTGCTCCCAGCCAGACCGCGCCGCCCACGCCGATCTGCCTGAGCACCGGAACGTCGCTCGCGGCGATGAAGACGATGCCGGCGACGTTGGCGAGCACGGCGAGCAAGCCCGGCGCCATCATTGTGTCGGCGGTCGCCGCGCACGCGCGCGGCTTATCGTCGCCGCGGTCAAGTTCGTCGTAGTAGCGGCCGTGCCACTGAATGCCGTGGCTGAGATCACGCGCGGTCAGGATAAACGGTACCACCAGCATCACCGGGTCGAAGTTGAAGCGCATCAGGCCGACGAAGCCGAGCCCCCAGATCGCCGAACAGAGGCCGGTCAGCACGGGCGCCCACCAACCGGTCCGCCGACCGAGGGCGAGGAACGTGATGAGCACCATCAGGGCCGCCGAGACCGCGAAAGTGATCCCGATGCGCGCCAGGTAGTGATAGCCCCAGGCTGCGAACATTGCGGCGCCGCTCGCATAGATCCGGGTGTTACGGTCCTCATGCTCGCGAATGATCCGCTGCACGCCGTCGAACAATGCTCCGTAGCCGAAGCCCGTCTCGTTGAAGCTCGCGATCACCACCGCGCCGCGCTCATCGCGCGCAACCAGGCCCGCCAACTGCTGGCGATGGGCGCGCACGATGCTCTTGAGGTCGTCGAGTTGCTGCTGCGTGTGCGGCACGTCGGGATACATGAAAGGCGCCGAGACCAGCGCGCCGGGTTCGGCGCGCGCATACAGCACGCGATACGAGGCGAGTGAGAAAACCTCATTGTGGTTGACGCCGGATAGCTTGTCGACCTCGCGCGTCATGTCCTGGATCGCTTGCAGGGTGTGGAAGTTGAAGATGTCGCCCTGGCGCACGCGGAGCATCAGGACGAGCTGCTGCGCGCCGCCGTATTGGCGGCGGAACTGGCGATAGAGCAGGGTGTCAGGATGGCGCGCCGGGAAGAGATCTTCAAAGCGCGTCGCGATCGGCACGTGCGCCGCCCAAAACGCCATGAACAGCGTGGTCGCGATCAGAACGATCCCGATAGGCGCGCGCTGTCGCAGAATAAACGCGCCCACTCCCCGGTTTTGCTCGCGGCTGGCAACCGCCATCGCTAGCGCTCCCGAATGTCCCCGGACGGAACCGCCAGGGCGTTCGCATTGCAAACCCAGGCGGGCGGCCAAATGGTTCGCTTTTCATACCACGTTTTTCGCTGACCTGTACGCACGGCTGCGAAGTTGCGCAGCTCATTCGGCGCAACTATGCGGTCTCAGCGTGTCTTGATTTGAGAGAGTCGCGGTAGTTAGGACTTCGCCTTACTGAGTCGTAGCCCCAGACTGCGAAAGCGCGATGGTTAACGATGCACGCTGGGTCCAGAGCGGGTCTCACAGCCGAAGGCAAGCCTCGGCCGCGAGATGAAAAAGACGCTCGCGCATCGCGTGACGGTTCCATCCACGGGGATCCCATCGCAGGCCGGCGAGACTGTCGCCGCCATACAGGATTTGCGCGAACTCGACGCGGCGGAAGCGCGCAACCGCGAAGAAGGCTGCCGCCTCCATCTCGACCACCACGCATCCTTCACGCTGCCGCCGCGCCATCCGCGGGCGGGTCTCGCGATACACCGCGTCGGTGGTCCAGGTCTTGCCGCGGACGTAATCGTGATTGTTCTCCCGCAGTACTGCTTCGATCGCTTCGAGCGCGCGCGGTGTTGGTGCGACCTCGCGCGCCGGTGCCAGGTAATGATATGACGTCCCTTCGTCGCGTATCGCCGCGGTCGGTACGACAATATGCCCGACGCTTATGGATCCGACAAGGACTCCGGCGCCGCCGCAGGCGACGAACTTACGGCATCCAAGCGCGATCATGTGCTCCAGACGCGCCGCCGCGCTGGAGGCGCCGACTCCCGGATGAACAATGGCGAGCCGCTGACCCCCATAATCCAGCTCGTAAACCGGGTAGTCGCCTGCTTCGCTCTCGCCATTATGCACGTGGCGCGCCTGGGCGCCCTCACGCACGAGCTCCGCGATGACTTCCTTGAAGAAGCACAGCACACAATGCTCGGCGACGTCGATGCGTTTGATGACACGACTTGGTTCGATGATCGCGATGCGCGAGCGGTCGCGTTCGAGCAGCGGAATGCGGGAGTTCGTCGAGTCTTCGGCGGCGTGCCCTTGCGAATCGGAGTTGCCGGCGCGGCGCGGATTTGGAAGTCGGTGCAACCTGTTGTTAGTCCTGTTGGTAGTCTTCGACAATTGAACAGGCTCCTGGGGTGAAGGCGACGACAGCAGGGTCGCGATTCTCCGCTCAGAACGCAAGGGCGATATTGGTCGCCAGCAGACCCTGCCTCGCGGCCATCGCCTCGCTTTGATCGGGTTGTCGTCGTACTCGTTGTAAGGAGTTTTCCTAAAGCCAATAGGGATTTTCCGCATCAGGAGACGGAGATTTCGGTTGCTATGGATCTCAGGCGCGGGAGGGCGAATATCATGGAAGCGTTCGTGGGTATCGATGTGGCAGGGGCAATCGGGCCGGGATGCGCCGGCCGCGGGGTGAAGCGAAGAGCGGCGTGGTCCTTTCCAGGGCTCACGGCGATCGCACTGGGCGCCGCATTGGGCGCGATGGGCTGCCAGGCGATGCAGATGCAGCAGCAGAACACGCCGCAGATGATTCAGCAGGGCAACACGATGCTCGACCGGCAACGGATCCTGATGTCGACCGGCGGCCTCGACGATCCCTACGACAAGCTCGGCGACCTGAGCTACACCGAGCCGTTCTCGCCCGATGCGATCGACAGCACCCGTATCAATGAGAAGCTGCGCGACCTGGCGCTCGCTAAATGGGGCCGCCAGGTCGACGCCATCATTCACATCACCACCAAGGTCGGCAGCGACGCCAGCACGCTGACGGTCAGCGCTGCTGCGGTAAGGGTCAAGAGCGACACCTGTTCGTATTGCCGGCACAACAACGCATCGCCCACGATGGGTCCGGGCAGTTCGATGCCGGTGCCGGATTGAGCGGCCGTTCGGAGCGGGCTGACCATGCGATGCGCGATCGCGATGCGGCGTGCGCTTCGGCCGGGGATGCGCGACGACCCTGGGCCAGAAATCACAGCACTGTCGGGTAGAAAATTGGTGCCGAGGGCGGGACTTGAACCCGCATGTGCTTGCGCGATAACGGTAGCGTGCGAATGCCAGCTATAAAGTGCAGGAACTGGTGTTCCATTTCGCGGACGCCGCGGGCAGAGCATCAGTGACGGCTATATGTTCACACTGAACCAGGACCTGTTGTGCTCCGCAAAATTATTCGGGTGGCGGCCAAGGACACGCATTGCGAAGGCTTTTGCGTCTGGTAGGGTCCGGGCCAGAACACCGGGCAATCGTGCCGTGGCTGTTCTACTCCTCCCGGCGGTGTGAAGTCGCCTCATCGTCAACCCAGTCCTCCTCCGTGTAGATCATTCCACGGCGGCGGCCGGGAACCCTGCGCGCCGGTCCGGCTTGGTAGAGCGGGCAAGAACGAGGACCGTAACAGAAGGTCTCGGTTCGGTAGTGGCGCCGACTCGGATTCCACTGATCAACAATCATCTCGACCGGCATCCGGCATCCCCAGATGCAGCTCCAGCACTTCTCCTGGAAGGTTCGCGCGGCGAGTCGCCGATGACCGCGCTCGCGGTAGACCGCCAGCGGCGGTGGCACACCGTGCCACGGAGGTGGGGGGGCCTCGTCCTCAGCCTCAGGTAGTCCAACTTTCAACTTGCTGACCTTGTAGAATTCAACCGTCTCCAACCGCAGATCCGGCAACCGGCAGCGCATCACCGGACACTGCGTTCCCAGCCCGAAAGTGGTGTTTGGTGTGCGCGCCTTGCCCTACACCGACGAGAAATTCTCGGGCTTCACTTCCGACCCTGCCACTCACCTTCAGGGTGTAGCCTAGGTAGGTATGGCTGCGCTGATCGAACGAGCGGGTCAAGCGGATCCGTGGCTGCACCGAAAGCAACACACCCTGCCACGGAATCTTCCCACCAGCATCGTTCTTCGGGAGCGTCACGCCGCAAGCCTCTGCACGCTGTATTCGTGATGCAGTCCGCCTAAGACCGGTGTGGCCACGACTTGATAACCGACCGGAAGGTGGTGTCCGCAGGGTTTGACTTGCGGGTCGCCCAACCTTGGATAGGGAATGCCTGGTCCCAAGGAGGAATGTGGTCTGCCTCGGTTGTAGTGGGCCATCCACGACGTCGGGATTTTTCTCAGGTGTCCTTCGCTCAACGGAATAATCCAATCCAGACACTCCCGCCGCAGGGTCCCGATTAGCCTTTCGCAAAGTGAGTTCGCCTGCGGGCTGCGCCTCGGCGTGGTGATCACCTTAAGGCCGAGCCGGGTCAGCGAAGCGTCCAATTGGGCGGAAAAGATCGCGTCGTGGTCGTGGATGATGAACCGATACTGGTGGTCGAAAGGAATGGTTTCTCGTAGCTGTTGGCGAGTCCAGGCGGCGGTGGGATGGGTGGTGGCGTTGAGGTGAATCAACCGACGCGAGGCATGCTCCATCACCACAAACACGTAGAGGATTCGGAACCCAGCGGTTACTACGACGCAGAAATCACAGGCGATAATCAACCGGGCGTGATTCCTGAGAAAGACCGCCCACCGCTGATCGCCCCGAGGTCCACCGCGCGGCGCGCCCGGCAACTTCGACATGTACTTCCGGATTGTGCGCGGCGACACGCACAGACCGAGCTTCAGCAGCAGCTCGTTTGCGATCCGCTCCTCGCCCCACGAGGGGTTCTCGCGCGCAATTTGTCGAATCATATCTTGAAGCGCGGCTGGGATCGGTCGCCGACCAGCTTCGGACTTTCGGCGCCAGAAAAGGCAGAAGCCCTTGCGCTGCCAGGCGACCAAGGTCTTGGCCTCACCACGGTCAAAGCATCGCGCCAATTGAACCAGTGGCTGAGCAGTACCAGAGTCAGGCGCGTCGGATTGTCGGCACGTCGGGGCTTGACCGTGCGCTCTTGATAGAATGCCAGCTGCTTGCGCAGGAACAGATTCTCGGCCGCGAGCGAAGCTCTGGAGCGCAAGCCGAGACACAGAAAGTGGACTAGATCACCCAGGATCCTGAACCAACTCAGTCTTGCGTGCATGATGCAAAAGGCCCTCTGTCGTCGACGGTGCCTCCGTAAAATCCCCAATAGCTATCCGGGTTTCAAGTCAGGAGCGAAGTGTTTTTGCGGAGCACAGGTGGTCAGTGGATAGCCGGAGCAGCTCTGCTGGTTGTCGCTGCAATGTGGTTATTTTGGTGGCACAGGCGTCATCGGAGCGGCTCCGAAGCGTAAGCTGGCGGTATTGGCCGTACAGACCTAAGCGGTTCACCCTGTACAGCTTGCAGCTATAGCTCGAACGTTTATGCAGTCAGAGCTTGTCAACAACCATCACCAGCAGCACCACCGGCAGATACAACAGCGAAAACTTCATGACCCGCTGCGCCGCGGCAATCGTGGGCCTTTCCAGCACGAGGCGCAGGCAGTGAAATAGCAGCACCGCTCCAAGCACAAGGGCGACCGGCACATAAAAGAGCCCGGCGAACCTCATCAGCGCCGGCAGCATCCCAACCACGAGCAGCGCCGCGGCGGCCGCGATCATCAGTGAATTTGCGGGATCGCCGTAGCGACCGGGCTGCGGCAACATGCGGATCCCGGCGCGCGCGTAGTCGCGCTGATAAAGCCGCGCGATCGAGAGCGAATGCGGTAACTGCCACAGAAACATGATGGCGAAAAGCACCAGTGGCTCTCCGCCCAGGCCGTTGCGCGCCGCCGCCCAGCCGATCACCGGTGGCAGGGCGCCCGGAACCGCGCCGATCACGTGGCAGAGCCAAGTGATTCGTTTCATCGGGGTGTATGTACCCAGATAAAGTGCGGTTATCGCGGCGGTAACCATTGCGCTCAGCGGGTTAACCTCCACCCACAGATAGAAAATTCCAGCGACGGCGGTAACGACGCCGAAAATCAGCGCTTCGATCGGCCGTAGACGACCTGAAGGCAGCGGCCGATGGCGCGTCCGCTCCATCCGGGCGTCCGTGTCGCGCTCGGCATATTCGTTCAGCGCCAATGTTCCGCCGGCCGCCAACGCGGTGCCGACTATGATTCTGAGCGCCGGCGCGAACCCGAACTGCTCGTCGCTTCCCATGTAGAAGCCCGCAAGCGCGGTGACAAGCACCATCGTGAGCACGCGCGGCTTTGTCAATTCGAAATAGGCGGCTGCGTATTCGCTCACCGTTGGCGCGGTACGCTGGGCCACCTCTTCTATAGTCGTGGCTTTCATGTTGAGACACGCTGGAAAAGCGTCCCGGTTCCCGCTCTCTCAGGCGAGCGATGCCAATCGTTCCAAGGCTGGACGCCGTAGAACACCCTATCAACGCGCGGTCTTCATATATTCCAGGATGGCATCTTGATCATGAGGCGGCAGGTTCTCCAACGTGCGCATGTGCATCATGATCTGGTCCCACTGATAAGGAGCAAACTCGGCCGGATTTCGAGCGTTGTGACAGTGATTACAATAAATCGGCCACAACGCCTGCCCCTCGCGGAATAGCTCAAGATGCTGCTTTTGCTGTTCAGGCGTGGCGCCATACTGGTTCGCCGCTTTGGGGGGATCAGCCGGTTTCTGCACGCTAATGGTCGCTGCAGGCGCTCCTGAATCCGCCGCGCGCGCGCCGATGGTCCCGGCCAACAGCAGTACGGAAATCATTCCGGCTTTAGCAATCAGTAATTTCATCGTCGTCGGCCCTTTGCCGATCAGAAGCCAAACGTGAGTTGAGTCATCACCGCGACATCGTTCGTCGTTGCGCCGACGCTGCTCGCAACCGGTGGGGCGGCCCCACCTACGAAGTTGTAAAGCGTCCCGCCCTGCCTCCGGGAGCTCGAAGTCAACCTCGTTCTGCCAGACAATATTGGGCTGAAACCAGTAGTCGAGCGCCAGTGCCACTTCACGCGCATGCGGGCTGAAGATCGACGGCGATCCACTGAAGCCCTGGACTGGTGCAGTCGTAATATCGTTGGCGAGGATGGCGCGCTGATTCACACCAGAGTAACGCACCAGGAATTCAGTCTTGTCGAACCTCGGTTCCAGGTAGTCACCAAGATAAGGATGAGGAATTCCGTAGAGGAAGTAACCAAACATCGCATACCATCCCTGGCGGTTCTCATGCCCGCAGCAACCGGGATACGCAGCCGCTCCCGTAAGACTGGGCATTTGACGGTAGGTTTGCGCCCACTCGCCTCGAGTGCGAAACGGTCCGACGCGATAGGCATATCCCACTCCCCAGGAATTGTACCAGAGCCCGTCCAACCACTTGCCATTGTAGGTTGTCGCCATAAGTTCCAACCGTCCGAGGCCGGAGTCGACCGGTATTGGAAACAACCTGAACCTCCCGCCATAACCCTTGCCGTTGGTGGCTATGTTAGTTCCGGTGAGAGGATTCAGGCGTTCGCCGATTACCGGTTCGGGGATCACATTCACACCGGGCGACGATTCGAAACTCGGTCCCGAGTCTGCCCACACTGTATAGTCAACGTCCTGCCCGAGCCGACCCCACTGAATCCCGCCGCGAGCCTGCAATCCCAGCGAAGCGGGCGGCTCGATCGCTTCCGCGCCGTAAAGCAGCGGCGCGGTTACGAACGGATTGACCCAAGGCGGGCCCTGGTTCTCGTAAAAGTCGCCGAAGGGCATGTCGAATAGCCCGGCGACCAGCTCCAGAGGAAACTCGTGTCCAAGCGGAAAGATCTGCATGTTGGCAAGGGTTGGACCAAGAGAGGAAATTCCGCCGGGGCCGGCTACCGCGCCGAAAGCACCATAAAACTGAAGCCAATCAGCCGGTCGAAGCATCGGGTTGACTTGAAACTCCAGTACCGGATCGTTGTATCCCGCTTTATGACTGTAGTAGTACCCGGCGGAAGCGTCTCCGACCATCGTGAAGTAATGTTGGCCGAGAAAGGCGTTTATGCGATCGCCAAAACCGAAGGGCCCGAGCTGAGAGGAGATAGTTTTCTGGACGGCGGTGAGTTGCGTCTGGTTTTCGTTCGTTTGGCTTGCGAGCTGCTCCTTGCTTGCCTGGAGCGCCCTTACTTCCTTTTCCAGTTCCTCTATACGCTTGCGCTCCGCTGCCTCCTCGTCCTCATGCTTGCGCTCTTCCTCCGCCTCATGTCTGCGCTCCGTATCGATCTCGCGAAGCAACCGCTCGTACGTGCCCCGCCTCGCTTTGGCCGGATCGGCCGCCGAGGCAGAGGCTGGATCGCCCGACGAGCTTGACTTCGAGATAGACGATTCATCCGCGCGCGTGCTTCTCAGCGGGACCAGCGCTAACGCTATTGAGAGCACGAGCCCTGCGACCAGAAGATGATTTAGACGCTTCATTCGCCTCTCCCCCTGAAACCTTGCAGGCTGCCGAGACCGCGCGTAGCCGGAACTCGCGCTTTAAAGCGAAACAACCGGTGAATGCGGGCTATGGCCCGACGTCGATTTCGCCTTTCATCCCTTCCTTTACGTGCGTCGTGCAGAAGTACTGGTAAACCCCGGGAACCTTAAACGTGTAGCTCCAGTCATCCCCCGCGTTCAGGTAACCGGAGTCCCATGTCTCCGCCCCCTTTGGCACCGATGCCCAGCTTGGGTCGGGCGCCGAGGACGGGTCCGTAGTCGCCGTGTGGACCGTCTCGCCCTTGTTCACCCACTTTATTGTATCGCCGACCTTAACCTTTACGGGGTCCGGAACAAATTTCGCCGGCGTGTCGAACATCTGGACCGTTACGGTCTCCGCAGACGCCGGTCTCACGGCGGCCACCATAAAGGCGCCAGCCACGAGCAAACCCGCGCCAAGTAAGTGCAGCTTCGTCATGTCGTCCTCCTCCGAGTCACACTGGGCTTTAGTTGTCTGGTTGCCGTCTCGCAGTCGAAATCTACAGCGGCGTTTCGAATCCAAGGAACTTCAACGCGAGCGGCTGCATGTCTTGCTTCGGCGGCTTCCGAGTACGTACGGGCGGCGTATAGCCATATCCCGCCGATCACCGCCCAGGCGAGGCCTATCATGAAAAAGGCGCTCACCAGATAAGCGTGCACAACGCCGGGCCCCGCCGACGCAAAACACAGCGGGCAGGCGTAGGCCATGGGCGCCCAGAACAGGCTGGCGGCAGTCGCGGAGACGCCGACGCTAACCGAAGTAAACCAGCGCATAAAGGATAGGCCAGAGAATCACCACGAACGTCCAGTAGACCGAACACGCCACAATGCCACGGAGATCTGACTCGTAGCGCCCGCGCCAGACCCGCGCCGTCACGAACGACAGCACAGCCAGCGCCGCAATGAGATGAAGCGCATGGGCGCCCACGATCAAATAGAACATTCCTCCATACACACTCGAGGTCATCGTCAGCCCGAAGTGAATGAGTCGTGCCCACTCGCTGCCCTGAACGGCAAGGAAGATGGCGCCGAGCGCACTTGTGAGCGTCATCCAGCGCACGGCCCGCTTCCTGTCGTGCTGACGCAGCAGCCGCACCACTCTCCACATCGTAAACCCGCTGAGGACGAGAAAGCCGGTGTTGAGTCCTGTCATCGCGACCGGAAGCCGGGGCTGGTTTAAGGGCGGCCAAAACGCCGCCGACGCGCGTGAGACCAGAAACGCGCTGATCAATCCTGCGAACAACATCACTTCGGAGCCTATGAAGATCAGCACGCCCAGCGTCGGATCGGCTCTCCTTCCCGGTCGAACGGGACCCGAACCTCCGCCATCGGCAAACGCTGCTCGGCGTTTGGGATGAGAGGCTCGACGAAGCGGAATTGCCGCAGCCAAGTGTCAGCCTCCTGCTTAATGCCTCACGATGTCCGGAATAAGCACGAATGCGAGAACGATAACCAGCGTCACGGGAAGCAGGGCCAGGATGTATATCAGCACGTCTTCAGATCGGAGGCGCATATAGTAGCGGCCGATAACATAGGCTTCTGCGATCGCGGCGGCAAAGATGACCCACAGCGCCAGGCCTCGAGGCAGACCCAGCGCCAGTGCCAAGGTGCCAATCAGCAACAGGGCGACAAGCAATCCCCAAGTCTTCACTGGGTCCGCGGCAGCCAAATTCGTTTGTTCCATCGAAGTGCTCATCCTATCCAAGACCGGGGGTCAAATAGACCAGCGCAAACAGGAAAACCCAGACTGTCTCGACAAAATACCAATAAAGGCACACATATTTGAGCTTGCGTTCGAGCCAGGCCTCAGGAGTGCGGGGTTTAATCATCAAAAGAAAGCCGAAGATGACCAGGACTCCGGCCAACAGATGAAGCACGTGAAGCCCCGTCATCAGGTAGTAGAAGCTCCAAAAAAGACCGGCGCGGGGAGTGAAACCCTCGGCGAAATCGCCCGAATATTCGAAGGCCTTGATTACCAGAAAGAGCACGCCGAGGCCCACGGTGGCGCCGAGATAGCGCTTCACACCGGCTGAATCCCGATCTCGCGCAGCGCCTTGCGCGAGCGCAGCAGTCAGACTGCTGGTGAACAGAACCAGAGTGTTGATGCCTCCGAGGCGCCAAGCGACATGCGCACCGGCCGCTCCCCAGCCTCCCCGGGCGATCATCAACAAGGTATAGCAACCCATAAGCCCGCCGAAGACCATCGTTTCCCCGGCAAGGAACAGCCACATTCCAAGCTTGCCGATCTCGAAGGTGCTTTCGACTACGTGCAGAGGATGGACGATTTCGACGGCTGAGTTTGCCATGATCGTTATGTTTACCTAGCAGTTGTCACCCCGGTCGTACCGCAAAAGCATCGCATCCCGCTTCAATTCCGTGCGGCGGCGGCCAGCAGTTCTGCATTCTGCGGAGCCCAATCCTGCTCCATCCCGGGCACGCTATAGTCGTACGGCCCGCGCACGACCGTCGGTATGGTGTGGAAGTTCTCATGCGGTGGCGGAGAGTCGGTAGCCCATTCAAGCGTGTTGGCATGCCACGGATTCGCCTCAGCACGTTTGCCGCGGAACATGCTCACGAAAAAATTCACCAGGAAAGGAATCTGCCCGGCTATTATGATAAGTAGGCCGATGGTTGCAATCACATGCAGCGGCTGGAGCGGCTTGTAGTAGGTATATGCCTTCAACATGTACATTCGGCGCTGCCCGCCGCCCAGCCCGATAAGGAAGAGCGGAACAAAAACCAGGTTGAAGCCGACCCAGGTGAAGATGAAATGAATTTTTCCCCAGAAGTCGTTCATCATCCGGCCGAACATCTTCGGGAACCAGTAGTAGATCCCGCCAAATCCCGCGATGACCGCGGTCGGCACGAGAGTGTTGTGGAAATGGGCGATTACAAAATAGCTGTCGTGCAGGTAGATGTCCGCCGCGTCCGTGCCCAAAGGAATGCCGGTTACGCCGCCGAGTAAGAAATTCGCCAGCGCGCCCAGCGCGAACAGCATCGGCGTTGAGAACGTAATCTGAGCGCGCCACAGCGTCGCAATCATCGCAAACAGCATCACCGCGAACGGGACGGAAATTGCGATCGTAGTCGCGCTGAAAGGCGCCGCCAGCGTCGGATCCAGCCCGCTCACGAACATATGGTGCGCCCACACCATGAAGCTGAGGATACCAGCCGCAAGCGTGGACCATACGATCATGCGATAGCCAAAGATCGGTTTGCGGCTGAATACCGGGAGGATCTCCATCACGATCCCGAGTCCCGGCACGGCCACTACGTAGACCTCCGGATGGCCAAAGAACCAGAAGAGGTGTTGCCAAAGCAGTGGATCGGCGCCCTTTTCCGGCAGGAAGAAACCCGTCCCCACCATCCGGTCAAACAGCAGCATCACCACACCGGCGATGAGCGGTCCAACGCTCAGCATGAACAAGACGCTCGCCACCAGTTCCTGCCAGACCAGCAGCGGCATTCGCCAGATGGTCATCCCCGGCGCGCGCATCGCGATTGCCGTGGTGAGAAAGTTGATGCCGCCCATCAGGACCGAAGCGAAATCGATCGCTACGGCGATCAACCAGAGGTTTCCGCCCCAGTAATTTCCCGGGAGATACTTTGACGCGTCGGAGAGTGGAACATACTGAGTCCAGCCCGCGCGCGACGCGCCACCCGGCACAAAAAACGAAATAAGCAGGAGGACCGAGCCCACGAAAATCGTCCAGAACGAGACCATGTTGAGCCGCGGAAAGGCCATGTCGCGCGCCCCGATCATCAGCGGGATGAGGAAATTGCCGAAAGCGCCAAGCAGGACCGGCATCGCCACGAAGAAGACCATTACCGTTCCGTGCATCGTGACGAGTTCGTAATATTGTGTCGCGCTTACCTTCCCCCAGCCGGGGACGGCGGTGCCGGGCCAGGCGAGTTGCCAACGGAAAACGTAGGACAAGCCGACTCCCACAAACCCCATGAAGAGGCCCAGAAACAGGTACTGCTTGGCGATGACCTTGTGGTCGACAGAAAATAAATATTCTCGCCAAAAGCCCATATTCTCATGGGCCTCGGCCGATGGCGCCGCCTCGGGTATGGTCTCGGCCATTGCCCTATCCCTCCCTTCCGCTCGCGGACGATCGCGCACTTGATGTGCCTTTACCCGCCCCCGCGCCGGACTTGGGCCAATGCTGGCTAACCCACTGCTGATACTCCGCGGGCGTCAGAACGCGCAGGATACCCTTCATGGCGAAGTGCGATACCCCGCAAAGCTGGGAGCAGGCGATTTCGTATTTACCGGGACGCGTTACCTCGAACCATGCACGGATCTCCCGGCCGGGAAGGACGTCCTGTTTAAGCCGTAACTGCGGCACGTAGAAACTGTGGATCGCGTCCTTCGACGTCATGAGCAAGCGAATCACCTGGCCCGTGGGAACAGTTAAAGTCGTTGTTTGGACCAGGTCGTGCGTGCCGAACTGGCCGTCGGGGCCCGGATACGTGAACTCCCATCCGAACTGGAACGCATCCAACTTTACGGTCAGCCCTGGAGGAGGACTTTGCTCCTTGACCAGATCCCAGACCGGCTTCGCGCTAACGTCGATAGCCACATCGAGAAAAATCACGATGACGACCGGGATCAGCACCCATGCGAGCTCGCGTAGCGACTCTCCGCGCACAAAGGCTGCGCGCCTGCCCTTCCGGCGACGATACAAAATCACGAAGGCCAAAAGCGTGCCTTCGGCCAGAATGAACGCGATGCTCACAATGTAAATGATCAGCTTGAGGATAGAGTCGATATTCGGACCGAATGTCGAAACGTCCTCTGGGAGCCACCCATGGATCATTGAGCTCACCCCCGTCCAGCTTCACGCGAAAGATCCGGGTAACGCTGTTACGCTCACTCCATGCGCACAAACATGAAAAGAAATCAAGCGCAGCATTAGAAGCAGTGCTGCGACAACGCTCGATTTGACCTCAATCCCGGTCCCGACTTGGGCGTTGCCGGATCTCCGGGGACAACCCGGCTCGTCGAGGCCAGCCGGGAGGGCCTGCGCTGACCCTTAACCCACAACAACTGGTCGCTCCCCACGCTGAACCGTTATCCCTCGTCCGCTTCGCCATACCGCGAAAATCGTGCCGGAGAAAGACTGGGCGAAAGATTCGATTAGAGACAGCCAATAATTCGCGCTCGAACCGAATGGTTTCCCTTCTCTTGTCTTCGGACGAGCAGCAGTTACTGCCGTTACTATTTTCGGTTGCTTCCTAGCGACACAGTTACACCAGGTAAAAGTGATTCCTACGGATACACACGACAATTCACACACCAGCCGAGAAGCCAGCGTCTCTTTGGCCAAAACCGACGCCCGGGTACCCGCCTGGTTGAATTGGGGGAGAACCGTGGGAATGAAGTCCGTCCGGTTCGGCGGAGCCGAACGGACAGTCCCGATGGCTTCCTTCTTGCTCAAGTTAAGGACCGACGACATTGCGAAGCCGGAAAGACGTGAGCGAAACCGGGGATACTCCTTGCGGAGTTCCTCAAACGCAGCGGGCAGAACTCCGACATAAATCTCGGGAAAGCCGAACGCCTCCTAGTACGAGCCAAATATGGAAATCCTTGACGGGAATGAAGCGGCGGCATCTGTTGCCTATCGCCTGAGTGAAGTGATCGCGATCTACCCCATCACGCCGTCGTCGCCGATGGGCGAATGGGCCGATCAGTGGAGCGATGAGGGCCGCAGGAACATCTTTGGCACGGTGCCGAAGGTGGTCGAAATGCAGAGCGAAGGCGGAGCCGCCGGCGCGCTACATGGGGCATTGCAGGCGGGAGCCCTTGGCACGACCTTCACCGCCTCGCAAGGCCTTCTTCTCATGATCCCCAACATGTACAAAATCGCGGGTGAGCTTACCGCGTGCGTCATCCACGTCGCGGCACGGACCATCGCGACGCATGCTCTTTCGATATTCGGCGACCACAGCGATGTCATGGCGGCACGCGCGACTGGCTTCGCCTTGCTGTCCTCCAATTCCGTTCAGGAAGCACACGACTTCGCCCTGATTGCGCATGCCGCTTCCCTCGAATCGCGGATCCCGTTTCTGCATTTTTTCGACGGCTTCCGCACTTCGCATGAGCTCAACAAGATCCATCCCCTATCAGACGACGATCTGCGCGCGCTCATCGATGCGAAGTTCGTCCGGCAGCATCGCGATCGCGCGCTCAGTCCAGATCGACCGATGCTGCGCGGGACGGCGCAGAATCCGGATGTCTTCTTTCAGGCGCGCGAGGCCATCAATCCCTTCTATCGCGCATGTCCGACAATTGTTCAGGACCTCATGGATCGCTTCGCGCGCCGGACTGGCCGCGCATATCGACTGTTTGATTATGTCGGAGATCCCGGAGCGGAACGGGTCATCATCCTGATGGGCTCGAGCGCCGGCGCTGCCGAGGAGACGATCGAGCGCCTCATCGCCAGGGGTGAAAAGGTCGGCCTGCTCAAAGTGCGATTGTTTCGTCCGTTCGACAGCGCCGCTCTCGCGGCAACTTTGCCAAGAACGACGCGCGCGATAGCAGTGCTGGACCGCACCAAGGAGCCCGGCGGCAGCGGCGAGCCGCTCTATCTCGATGTCGTGACGGCACTCAGCGAGGCGTGGGCGGCGGGTACCATCGATGGCAGGTGGCCGCGAATCATCGGGGGACGATACGGCTTGTCATCAAAGGAATTCACACCCGCGATGGTGAAGGCGGTCTTCGATGAACTCCTGAAGGAGACTCCCAAGAATCACTTCACGGTGGGGATTCACGACGACGTGACTCATTCCAGCCTCGCATTCGACCCCGCGTTTTCTACTGAAAGTCCACTGACTGTGCGCGCGCTCTTCTATGGATTTGGATCGGACGGCACCGTGGGTGCGAACAAGAACTCGGTCGTGATCATCGGCGAGAACACGCCCAGTTACGCGCAAGGCTACTTCGTCTACGATTCGAAGAAGGCGGGCTCGGTCACGGTGTCACATCTGCGCTTCGGGCCGGACCCGATCCGTTCGACATACCTGATCAGCAAGGCGAGCTTCATCGGATGCCATCAGTTCGCCTTCCTCGAGCGGATGGATGTGCTCGCGGCAGCGGATCAGGGAGCGACGTTCCTCCTCAATGCGCCATACGCGCCCGACGAGGTATGGAACCATCTGCCGCGCAAGGTGCAACAGCAGATTCTCGATAAGGAGCTTCGCCTCTTCGTCATCGATGCCTACAAGGTGGCGCGCGAGGCCGGCATGGGTGGCCGCATCAACACGATCATGCAGGCGTGCTTTTTTGCCGTGAGCGGCGTGTTGCCGCCGGATGCGGCGATCGCGGCGATCAAATCGGCGATCCAGGAAACGTACGGGAAGCGAGGCGAAGCGATCGTGCAACGGAACTTCGCCGCGGTGGATACTACACTTGCGCATCTGCACGAGGTCACCATACCGGCGACGGCCAGCAGCGCGATCGATATTCTCGCCCCCGTGCCCTCGCACGCGCCGGCCTTCGTTCGCGACGTCCTCGGCGCTCTCATGGCCGGCTATGGTGATTCGGTTCCCACCAGTGCGCTGCCGCCCGACGGCACCTTTCCCACCGGCACGGCGAAATGGGAAAAGCTCAACATCGCGCAGGAGATTCCGGTCTGGGATGAGGACTTGTGCATCCAGTGCGGGAAGTGTGTGCTGGTCTGCCCCCATGCCGTGATTCGCGCCAAGGTATACGAGCCCAGTTACCTCGACGATGCGCCTGCGACCTTCAAGTCAGCGGCGCCCCGATGGCGCGGTCTCGAGGCGATGCGTTACACGCTGCAAGTGGCGCCCGAGGACTGCACCGCGTGCCGCCTGTGCGTCGAAGTGTGCCCGGCCAAAAGCAAGAGCGAGGTGCAACACAAAGCGATCAACATGTCGCCTCAGCCTCCAATTCGCGACGCGGAGGCGAGGAACTGGGACTTCTTCTTGTCGCTGCCGGAGTTCAATCGAGACATCCTCACGCACGCGCAAGTCAAAGATGCACAACTGCTCGAGCCGCTGTTCGAATTTTCCGGGGCGTGCGCGGGATGCGGCGAGACCCCCTACATCAAGCTGCTCACCCAACTCTTCGGCGATCGGCTGCTCATCGCGAACGCGACCGGATGCTCCTCTATATACGGTGGCAACTTGCCGACCACCCCGTACACCTCGAACGCCGAAGGCCGCGGGCCGGCGTGGTCAAATTCCTTGTTCGAAGACAATGCCGAGTTCGGGCTCGGGATGAGGCTTGCGCTCGACAAGCGGTTTGACTACGCGCGGGAACTGATCCGGCGCCTTTCCAGTGAGCTCGGCGGGCGCCTGGTCTCGGAGATCCTGGAGGCCGATCAATCGACAGAGGCCGGCATTGCGGGGCAGCGCCAGCGGGTCGCCGAGGTCAAGCGGGCTATTGGAGGTCTCGAAACCAGCGACGCGCGCGACCTGATGGCGGTTGCCGATGCGCTGGTGCGCAAGAGCGTTTGGCTCGTGGGCGGCGACGGATGGGCCTACGACATCGGGTTTGGCGGACTCGATCACGTGCTCGGCTCCGGAATGAACGTGAAGGTGATGGTGCTGGATACTGAAGTGTACTCGAACACGGGCGGGCAAATGTCCAAATCCACGCCGCGCGGCGCGGTTGCGAAGTTTGCCGCCGGTGGCAAACAGACCGCCAAGAAGGACCTCGCGATGGAGGCCATCAGCTACGGCTCGGTTTACGTCGCGCGCGTGGCGATGGGCGGCAACGATACGCACACGGTCCGGGCTTTGCTCGAGGCTGAAGCGTACGACGGTCCCTCGCTGATCCTCGCGTACAGCCATTGCATCGCGCACGGCTACGACATGGCCTTCGGCCTGAACCAGCAGAAGAACGCGGTGCTCTCCGGCTATTGGCCGCTTATGCGATACAACCCAGCGCTGCGAAAGGAAGGCAAGAATCCTTTTCAGCTCGACTCGAAGGCGCCCAGCATCCCGCTCAAGCAGTACGCCTATCAGGAAGCGCGCTACACGATGCTCGCGCGCAGCAATCCCGAAGCTGCGCGCGAGTTGCTCCAGGCGGCGCAGGACGATGTCGTGCGCCAGTGGCGTGTATACGCAAATCGGGCCGCTATGGCCGGCGCCGGAATCCCATCCTCGCAAGTGGCCACCCAAGCGGAGACGGCCTCGGGCAAGGCGGAAAAAAGGGGCAAGCAGTGATCGACCTCACGACGACGTATCTGGGCCTCGCCTTGAGGAATCCCATCGTTGCGTCGGCGTCGCCGCTGTGCGATTCACTCGACAAGATTCGGCATCTCGAAGATCACGGAATCGCCGCCGTCGTATTGCCATCCCTATTCGAAGAGCAGCTCACGTTGGAAAGTGAGACGCTTGACGCGGATCTCTTTCGCGGCGCTGAAAGTTTCGCGGAGTCGCTGAACTACTTTCCCGATCTGACGACGTACAACCTCGGTCCCGATGGCTATCTGGAGCTGATTCGCAAGGCCAAGGTGAGCGTTTCGATTCCCGTCATCGGCAGCCTCAATGGCGTCTCAGCCGGCGGTTGGATCCGTTATGCACGCGAGATGGAGCAAGCGGGCGCCGACGCCATCGAGTTGAACCTCTATTCGATTGTGACCGACCCGGAACTCACCGCCGGCGACGTCGAGCGGGCATACGTCGAGCTGGTTCGGGAAGTAAAGCAAAGTGTAAGGATTCCCGTCGCGGTGAAGCTGTCGCCATTCTTCAGTGCTCCTGCAAACATGGCGAAACGACTCGATTGCGCCGGCGCGAATGCGCTGGTGCTGTTCAATCGCTTCTATCAGCCGGATTTGGATCTTGAACTGCTCGAAGTCACGCCCAGCCTGGTTCTGAGTCGCCCTGCGGAATTGCTGCTGAGGCTGCATTGGGTCGCGATCATCTTCGGACATGTTGACGCCGACCTGGCGATCACAGGCGGCGTTCATAGCGCTCAAGACGTGCTGAAAGGCATGATGGCCGGGGCGCGCGTCACGATGATGACCTCGGCACTGCTCCGCAACGGCGTCCATCATCTCGACGCCGTCTTGCGCGACCTCCTGAGATGGATGGAGGAGCACGAGTACGAATCCATTCGCCAGATGTGTGGCAGCATGAGTCAGCGCAATGTGCCCAACCCGGCGGCCTTCCAGCGCTCCAACTACGTCCGCGTTCTGAGTTCCTACTCGTTGCGCGGCACCAGCAGTTGAGAGGTCATCCATGTTTGATAGTCTGGGGTTTGCGCGCAATCGATGCTACTCGAGCAAGATCGCCCCAGAGGATTTGCGGAATCAAATGTTCGCACGTGAAGGGCCGAGGTTTGGATCCGATCGCCGAGGAGAAACCTCTGGCTGCGCGGGAACTTCTCGAAAGTCGGTAATGAGGCAATCCAATGTCGACAGAGGTCGCGAACAGCTGGGGAGGAAACACGATTCCCACGCTCGACCTGACCCATGGGGCATACATCGATCCGCCATCTCTGACTCCTTATCGCCTCATCTATCGAAGCGGAAAGGCGAGTGTTCGCCATTACGGAGCAGTCGGACCGCGGCGTCAGATCCCGATCGTTCTCGTTTACGCACTCATCAAGCGGCCGTACGTGCTCGACCTGGAGTCCGGACGAAGTGTGGTGGAAGACCTTACCCGGCAAGGCTTCGAGGTGTTTCTGATAGACTGGCTTCCACCCAACGCGGCAGATAGCTGGCGCGGTTTCGATGCCTATGTCAATCAGGATCTCGCCAACGCGGTGCACGCTGTACGTGTCTTTCAGGGCGTCGAGCAGGTCACTGTCATCGGCTACTGTCTGGGCGCCTTGCTCAGCGTAATCTACGCCGCGCTTCATCCCCGGCACGTCAGGAACCTCGTGACTCTGACCCTGCCGCTCGATACAAGCGTGCGTGAACTCCCCGCCTATCAACTGACTGACTGGCTGGACGAGAGCATAGTAGCTTTCGTCACCGCCGCGTACGGCAACTGCCCGGCCTGGCTGCTACAAAACGTCTTCGCCGGGCTGTCAGCAAGCTACCGCTTAGGCCAGTACTTCGGCCTTTGCCAGGAGAGCGAGCGGGACCGCTATGCGAAGCTGTCGCCAGCGTTCAGAGACTGGCTTGCCAGTGATGTGCCTCTTGCCGGGCGACTGTTACGCGAGCTGGTTGTTGACGTGTTCAAGAAGAATCTGCTGGCTCGTGGCCAGATGACCGTAGGTAGTGAAGTCGTAAACCTTGGGCACATCGCTGCTTCGTTGCTAAATGTGGTCGCTGCGGCAGACGTGATCGTGCACCCCAAGTCTAGCCTTCCGCTGGTCGATCTTGTTGGCAGCGCGGACAAGACCAATCTGGTTTTTCCTACCGGACACACCGGGGTGGCCGTGAGCACCGAGGCACATGCAAAGCTCTGGCCTCAAATCGGCAACTGGTTGGCACAGCGCGACAATAGAGAATCGCGAACAAGCATGGATCCGAAACTAGCTATTACAAAAGCAGCGAGATAATAGTCAAGACGTTCGGCACCTCGCCCGAGGTCATATCGATGAAACGAACCTTTCAAGATAGGGCAAAGTGTGTCCCGGAAACCGGAAACTAACCTGCGAATCAAGCTCTTCGATGTCGAAGAGGGATTCATCGGCGAGTTTGAAATCAATCCTTCGGCCAGAATCCTCCCACATGTAGTGCTGTGGGACGATCGGGTTTTCGTGCAAAGACTAGGCGGAGAACCAGGCAGCTACTATGAAAATCCAGCCGCGGTTTATCGGATTCCGGGTTCAGCCCCATCGGTCCTTCGATTGGGATGGTGAAATCGCACAAGTTGGCCAGGTAACCCGGGCCACGGGTTCGCAGTTGTGTGGCCAGATTGTCAGATATGAAACACGTTCTGACCTGATGTGGGACCATGATTGTGGATGCGTTCCGGTGTTGAATGAACAGGCGCAAGTGGTGGGAATGCTTACCGACCGAGACATCTACATGGTGCTGCTGAATCCTGTTTCTTAGGAGCGGGGTACGCGGCGATGTCGCGGCACATCACGCCAGAAACAGGGCGTGGGTATAAGGCGGATGGCGGAGGGGTCGAAGACCGAGACCGTCGGTTCCTTGGTGCCTTTGAAGAGCCCGTTTAGGAGCGTGGTCCATGGGCGTGCGCGACAGCGTCATTGGTGACAGCGCCAGCAGCGTGATCCCGTTTGAGAGAGTGTTCGTTTCTACCATCAACCCCTGTCTGCGGCGCCCTCCGCTAATTCCACTATGAGAAGGAGGCGGCGATGAAGCACAACCAGCGGCGCGAGCGTACCGGTAAAAAGGCGCGGGGTTCGATCTCACTGCTGGAACGCATTCAGCCCGATGCGGCCGGGATCGATTGCGGACAGAACAGTCATTTTGTGGCAGTCCCGCCTGATCGTGACCCCGAACCGGTGCGCGAGTTCCGCACCTTCACTGCGGAACTGTACCGCCTGGCGGACTGGCTCGCGCAGTGCCGGGTGAAGACCGTGGCGATGGAATCGACCGGGGTCTACTGGATCCCACTCTACGAGATCCTGGAGGAGCGCGGCTTCGAAGTGCTGCTGGTCAATGCCCGTGACGTGCACAACGTACGCGGGCGCAAGAGCGACGTATCCGACTGCGAGTGGCTGCAGGAACTCCACAGCGTGGGGCTGTTGCGCGCCAGCTTTCGTCCAGCCGCCGCCATCGTGCCGCTGCGCTCCTACCTGCGCCAGCGCGCGACCCTGGTCGAGGAAGCCGCGACCCGCATTCAGCGCATGCAGAAAGCGCTGACCGAGATGAACCTCAAGCTCCACACCGTACTCACCGATCTCACCGGCCAAACCGGGCTCAAGATTGTGCGCAGCATCCTTAATGGCGAACGCGATGCGGAACGGCTGGCCGCCCATCGCGACCATCGCTGCCACGCCTCGCACGCGGAGATCGTGGCCGCGCTGACCGGTAACTATCGCACCGAGCATCTGTTCGCGCTCAGGCAGAACTTCGCCTCCTATGAGTCTCCTACTCCAGCAGATCACGGAGTGCGATGCCGCGATCGAGGAGCAGCTCAGCGAGCTTGGCCGCCCAGCAACCGCCGCCCTTCACCGCGCTGCTCGCGCCCCGCCGCAAGACCAGCTCCAAGCATCAGCCCCACTTCGATATCCGCAGCCCGCTGCATCGGCTCACTGGCGGCGCCGACCTGAGCCAAATCGACAGCATCGGTCCGCAGGCCGCACTGCAAATCGTCGCCGAGATCGGCACCGACATGCGCCGCTGGCCCACCGAAAAGCACTTCACCTCCTGGCTTGCGCTGGCGCCCAACAACAAGGTCTCCGGCGGGCGTCTGCTCAGCTCTCGAACCCCACCGTCCGCCAATCGGGCCGCGGTCATTCTGCGCCGCTGCGCAATGAGTCTCGGTCGCACCTCGACCGCGCTCGGCGCCTTCTTCCGACGCCTGGCCGTCCGCGTCGGCAAAGCCAAGGCAATTACCGCCACCGCCCGCAAGCTCGCGGTGCTGGTCTACCGCGTCCTCTCCGGCGACCTCGTCTATAACGACCCCGGTGCAACTGCTTACCACCAGCTTAACCGTGCTCGTGAACTCAAGTCGCTGCGCAAACGCGCCAAGCTCCTCGGCTTCGAGCTGGTCAATCATTCCACCGGCGAGGTACTCCTACATCCTGTTTCTTGAGAGGAGCCACAGGCATTGAACCCGGCGATCACCGCTTGCTTGTCCTGATCGCTAAATAACATCAACAATCGAAGACCTTCATGGTCCCATCTATTTTCAAAGTCCGCCTCTTCTCCGGGGCGGGGTCCGTCGAAGGCGAGCGGCGCTTGCGTATAAATGCCGGACCGATTTCGCACGGTGTTCGCCCGTGCCCCACTAGCCCTTCGGTAATCGAAGCACGCGCTCGCCGATAATATTGCGCTGAATCTCGCTGGTGCCGCCCGCGATGGTGTACTCGCGCGCGCCGAGCATTCTCTCGACCCATACGTGGCCGGAGTTCTCGCCGCCCTCGACCGCAGTCCAGGGGCCGAGCAACTCACACGCGAACGCCGTAATTCGGACTTGCAGCTCGCTGGCGAAGAGCTTCGCCAGCGACGTTTCGGGACCCGTGGTGTTGCCCTTGAGTTGCGAAGTGAGTATTCGATAGCGCATCAGTGTCAGGCATCGCGTCTCAACCGCCAACTGCGCTAGTTGCTGGCGGACGTACGGATCCTGGTGCGCAGGAGCTCCGTTGAAATCGATGCGCTTGGCCAACTCGATCAGTTCATAAGCCGCCCGTTCCAGCGGGTGGCGCGTTCCGGCTGACAGGCGTTGGAACATCAGCGTTGCGATCGATACCCGCCATCCGTCGTTGAGCGCTCCAAGCAGATTGGCTTTAGGCACTCGGACATTATCGTAGTAGACCTCATTGAATTTCGTCTCGCCGGTCATTTGCACCAGCGGCCGGACGCGGATCCCCGGGCTTTTCATATCCACCAGCAGGCAGGAAATTCCTTGGTGCTTCGGCACTTTCGGATCGGTGCGGACGAGCAGCACCTGCCAATGCGCGCGATGGGCCAGGCTGGTCCACACCTTCTGCCCGTTGACCAAAAAATGGTCTCCGTGGAGTGTCGCGCGCGTTTGAAGGCTGGCGAGATCGGAACCCGCATTCGGCTCCGAATATCCCTGGCACCAGATCTCCTTCGCAGTCAGCATTGCGGGTAGAAATCTCTTCTTCTGCGCATCGCTCCCGAAAAGCATGACGGTGGGACCGATCCGGTCAATCGCAAGCTGGTTGGCGCCGTACGCCGGAAGGCCCAGCCGCAGCACTTCGTCCTGATAGATCGCCTGCTCGACCGGACCCGCGCCGGCGCCGCCCCATTTGCGCGGCCAATGCAGCGCGAGGTAACCGGCCTGATGGAGCCGTCGATGGTATTCAAGCGCACGTTGCCATCCCTCGTCGTCTCGTCCGAAGATCATGCTCTCGAGCGAAGCGCCAAAGGCGCCGCGGCGATCGCGGAACACCTCTCGCGAGGTCGATTCCAGCCATCCCCTGAGCCGCGTGCGGAACCGTTCCTGCTCAAGCGTGTAGTTGAATTCCATCTGCCGTATGCGAAGCGTGAGTCTTCAGGACACGACGCAGGCTTCCCTGGCCGAGCACGATTACGGCTGCGTTCATGACGTGGTCCCGCCGTCGGCCGTCAGCACCTGCCCCGTAACGTAGTCGGAGTCGCTGCTGGCGAAGAACAGGAAGGATGGCACCAGCGCCTCGGGTGACGCGACCTCCGTTATGCGGGTTGCCGCCTTCTCACCGAAGGCCCTTTCGTAGTAACCACCGAGCGAATCGATCATGCGAGTGCGCGCGACGGGTATTACCGCATTGACCTGGATATTAAGGGACTGCAACTCCTTCGCTGCGTTGCGGGTGAATGCGACGATCCCGCCTTTGGCCGAGGCGTAGTCCGCCACCCCGTGGTAACCCCTGAGGGCCGCGGCCGCCGCCACGTTGACGATCTTCCCAGACCGCCGGGCCTTCATGAAGCGATTCACCGCCTCGACCGTGCAAAAAAAGGTGCCGTGCAGGTGCGTTCTGATCGTGCCCTCCCATTGCGCGGGCGTAATGTCGAGGAGCGGCGTCGGCCGGATCACCCCCGCATTGTTGACCACGATGTCGAGAGTGGCGAATCGACGCTCTATCGCGCTGGTCAAGCGCCGAACGTCTTCGTAGTTGCCGACGTCGAACAAACCGCCCTCCGCCTCCGCCCCCAGCGCTCTCGTTTCCTGAAGCGTTTGCTGGAGCGCGCTCTCATCCTGATGCCCGACGAGAAAAATGCCTGCGCCCTCACGCGCAAACGCCAGCGCCACGCTCTTCCCTATTCCTCGGCTCGCGCCAGTAATCAGCGCGATCCTGCCGGAAAGCCTCATCCGGAAGAATCCTCCTCTTTTTAAGCCATGCCTGAGTTTCGGAGTATGAGCCATTGGCACGCTTTTGTCTTGCGGCCTGTTGAGCCTTTGGATTTGCGCGGAGCTTGAACATCCGGAATATATTGGAAGCGCCGGACCGCATCGTAATGCGTCGCCACACGGCGTCCGCTGGATCGGGGGCAGCGTCGAATGGGCTCAATCATCATCCACGGCCACTTCTATCAGCCGCCGCGCGAGAATCCTTGGACCGGCTCCCTCGACCGCGAAGGAAGCGCGCGCCCCTTTCATGACTGGAACGAGCGAATACACGCTGAGTGTTACCGGCCCAATGCGTTCGCCCGCATAACCGACAATCGGGGACGCGTTGAGCGGATCGTCAACAATTACGCGCGCATCAGTTTCAATTTCGGCCCAACCTTGCTCAATTGGCTCGAACGCGCACACCCCGATACCTATGCCCGTATCCTTGCGGCCGACCGAGAGAGCATTCGCAATCATCAGGGCCACGGCAACGCTATCGCTCAAGGTTACAACCACGCGATACTGCCGCTCTGCAATGAGCGTGACCGTAGTACCCAGATCCGATGGGGTATCGCGGATTTCTACCATCGCTTCGGGCGTCTTCCGGAATCACTCTGGCTGCCCGAGACGGCCTGCAGCGATGCCACGCTGAGCACGATGATAGATTCCGGTCTTCTCTACGTTATCCTTTCACCCACACAAGCCCAACGAGTCCGTACACTTGGCGCTGGAGAATGGCAGGACGTCTCCGGTGGCAACATCGATCCGCATCGCTCCTATCGCTATTTTCATCGCGACGGTTCCGGGCGCTCGATCGCGATCTTCTTTTACGACCCGGGGATCTCGCTCGCGATTGCCTTCGAAGGGGCGCTGGCCTGGAGCAGCAACCTTGTCGACCGGCTGGCGCGGGCACTTGGGGAGGGAGAGATGGTGAACGTGGCGACAGACGGCGAGAGCTACGGCCATCACTTTCCATTCGGCGATCGTTGCCTGGCCTATTCGCTTGCGGTCGAGGCCCCCTCGCGCGGTCTTGATCTGACGAATTATGGTGAGTTTCTGGCGAATCATCTTCCGCGCGATGAGGTCGAGATTAAATCGGGGCCCGATGGACTAGGAACGGCCTGGAGCTGTCAGCACGGAGTGGGGCGGTGGTATCGCGACTGCGGCTGCCAAACGGACGGCGCGGAGGGTTGGAATCAGCGCTGGCGCGGGCCGCTGCGCCGGGCATTAGACTTGCTCCGCGACGAGGCCGCGCGCCAGTTCGAAGAGCTGGGCGGCGACTTGTTTCGCGACCCATGGGCCGCGCGCGATGCCTATATCGAAGTGATTCGCAATCCCAGCCCGGCTTTCCGTAACGAGTTCCTGGATCGCCATGCCAAGGGCCACCTTGACGAGGCTGCACGGACGCGAGCGCTCATTATGCTCGAGGCGCAGCGGGCCGCGATGCTGATGTATACGAGTTGCGGTTGGTTCTTCGCGGACATCTCGAGAATTGAAAGTGTGCAAGTGATGAAATACGCGGGGCGGGTTCTGGACTTTATGGAGGATCTCGGCGCGGCCACCCCAGTCGATCGATTTCTCGAGGTGTTGGCTGATGCCAGGAGCAATATACCCGCAATGGGCAATGGCGCTGACGTATACCGGCGGCTTGTTCAACCACACCGCGCCACTCCGTCTCGCATCGCCGCACACCTGGCTATATCCAGCATCGCAGACGACGGCCATGAAGGCCGGATTGGCGACTACCTATTCTACAGGCGCGACTTCGAGAGGCGACAACACGGGCGGCTTACTCTGACTACTGGCAGTATCCAGCTGAACGCGAATACCACAGGTATGCAACGCGACTGTGCCGTGGCTGCTCTGCACATGGGAGGACTGGACTTCTATTGCGTGATCAGGGCATACGCGGGAACTGAGCATTTCAAGCACGCGGTGGAAAAGCTGCAGGAGCGCTTAGGCTCCGCCTCCCTGCCGGCGATGCTGCGTCTGATGCAGAGCGAGTTCGGACCTGAGGAGTTCGGGCTTGAGGCCGTGCTTCCCGGAGGACGGCGTGCAATTTTCCAGATGGTCTTCGGCGACACTTTCGAAGGGTTTGCTTCACAGCTGGCGCGACTATACGAGGAAAATCGTCGGTTCCTCGCGTCGCTAAATGAGGCCGGCTTCGAACCGCCAACCCAGATGCGCCAGGTTGCGGAGCTGGCGCTCCAGCATCGTTTCGACCAGGAGCTGCTTGAGCAGCGCTCGAGCCTCGACCTGGTTGCTTATGGCAAAGCTCTCGAAATAGCCGAAGAAGTGGCGCGCTGGAACTACCGGATAGACAAGTCGCTCGGTAACTCGGTCTTGAGTGCCCTTATAGCTGAAGCAGCGAGGGACGCGGTGTCAGAACCCAGCCCCGATAGAGTAGAATCAGCAATTCAATTAGTGAGACTTGCGAAGGGCCTCACTCTGGAGCCGAATCTTGATCTTGCCCAGGAAGCCGTCTATATCGCTCTGGTGAGCGGCGCCCCAGGCGCCAAAAGGCTTACGCTGCTGGCAGTGGCGCTGAACATTTCGCCTGAAGTGAACCGAAACTGAACGCTTTCCGAGGAGGAAGGTGGAACATGTATACGCGTTTGTTTTATGCCGAGATTCAACAGGGTAAGGAAGAACAAGCCTGGAAGGTGCTGGACGAATTCGTGCCAAGGGTGAAGCAGCGGCCCGGTTGCATCTTCAACCAGACTTTGCGCAGTGGCACCCACGTGGTCGGCATAACGAGCTGGAAGACCAACGAGCAGCTAGCCCAATACGCGGACAGTGACTTGGCGCGCGAACTGTGGGGCCGCATCACACCGTTCCTGCTGGGAGCCCCGGTCGCGCGAACCTATGAGGTCAAGATGAATATGTGCGATCCGGAGGCGCTGGAGCCTGTGTAGAAGCGGCGCATGTGATCCCTCCAGGCTGCTAGTTTTCGGCGGGTAATGGTGGCTGGCCTAGCGATGGAGAGAAGTCCGACGAAGCCGTACTTCCCAAGAATGTCCGACCTCCGCGGCGAAGTATCTTGGTGAGAGCGCAAAGGTGTTCAGAACCGGCCGCCGTCTTCCAACTACGCCATTCGCCTACCGAGCATTTCGCCTCATCTAGTTGTCGTCGCCGGTTGGAAAAGGTCTGAGCAACTCTGAGGAAACAAACTTCACTTCACGGCGCAACGCCTCGTCAGTCGTGTATTTCTGGATTAGCCTCCTCAAGCGGCCAATGTGCTCGTCTTTACCCTCGTCATCCGTGGGAAAGCCTAGTGCGGCCAGGTTGCTAGAAGAAACCAGCATTTCGCGCATGAAGTCCATCTCAGAACATTCCAGTTCCCACGTGATCTGCAATGCCACATCTAAGGGAACCCCTTCCTCTGCCCGTCGCTGATATTCTTTCAACTGCGCGCCGAGGGAGTCGAGGTATTCGAAGGGGAGTAGCAGAGACTTCGCTTTAAGCAGGCCTGAAAGCAGGCCTCTGTTGACCGCGCGCACTACTGCTGCGTGTCCGCCCTCTTCCAACGCCATCAGGGTCCACATTCGCCTTAGCTCTGGGTGTTCAGCGAAAGTCGCGGCGAACTGCACGTAAATTTCTCCGCACTGGGTTTCCATTTTCGCATGTGCATCAAGGATCTTCGCCATGGAGGACGCTGCCGTCGCGTCTGAGGAAACATCGCTGCTTTTCGCGTCACTCATGACCGTCTTCTCCTCGCGGTTCATGACCTAAAACACTGCCAGAAGTTACTCAACGGCTCGAATGCCTGCCCCCCCCGCGTCCATAATTGTGGCCGGAAAGACCGGCACCAGCCCTCCGGTCGTCATGCCCCGGCGCACATTGGTCCGAGCCTCTTGCGGCGTCTGAAGTTCCGGGCCGCAGACTTGGGGCATACATTCTGCCCATGGCAACCCTCTCGTACCTCATTTACCACCTTGGCGCCCCTGCGAATAGCCCTAACGCGAAATGTCGCTTCGGCGCAGCGCCGGGAAGAGATTGTAGATTCGCGGACCTTCGCTCCAGCTGCGTTGATCCATTTGATCACCGCTTCTTCCGTCGCCGCTTGATCTTGCTGTCGGACGATTTGCGTGGCACGCCGGGCCAAAGGAACATCAGCAATTCCTTCAGATGCGCGCGCCAGCTCGTCCAATTGTGCCCACCCGCGAGTTCCTGGAAAAAGCATCGGCATCCGCAGGCTTTGAGCGTTTCGACCAGTTCAAGATGCGCCGGGATGAAGCGCTGCTCGTACTTGCCGACGTCGAAATAGAATGATTGCTCCGCGCGCGCGCTACGCGCCAGACTCAGGACTCGGTCTTGGGCAATGAAGAACGCGCCCGACTGGCTCGCGACTCTGGAAAACAGGTCCGGCCGCTCGAGCGCGAGGTAGACCGAGATCAGGCCGCCGAGCGACGCGCCCATCACGCCGCGCCCTGCAGAGCTTGCCAGGGTGTGGAAGCGGCCGTCGATATGAGGCAGCAACTCCGAATAGACGAAGTTCGTGTATCTCTCGTTCATCATATATTCCGTCATGCGGTCGACCGGATCGACCATGACCGCGATAAGGGGTGCGACTTCGCCCGCGTGGATCAGGTTGTCGAGTACGACAGGCAGGCGCGCGCGGCTCAGATATTCGCCGCCGTCATGAACATAGAGCGCCGGCAGCGGCGTCGTGTCCGTGTCGTAACCGGGCGGCAGGTAGACGTAAACCGCTCGCCGGTTGCCCAGCCGCTCGCTCTCGAACTCGAACTCCTCGACCCGGCCGTGCGGGATGCCTTCAACCGATTGCAGCTCCGGCGGTTCGTGGAATTGGCCGACCACGAAGTAGGAATTCCGATCGCCCATTCCGTTGTCGACGGTGTTAGGGCATAAGGGGTCGAGCTTCCATTCGTCGTCAACGATGAACTTGTATTCCAGCCGGGCAGGCTCGCTGAGATTCAGGGTGTAATGGAATATGCCGCTGTTGTCGAGCTGCTCCATGATCGCGAGTTCACCCGTGCGGCTCCATTGGTTGAACTCGCCGGCCACTGCGACGCGGCGCGCCTGTGGGTCGTGGTAGACGAAGGTGACCGCGGAGCCATCGATCATCGGAGTGCCCAGGGCGCGCAGGACCTGCAAGAAGCGCTCGACCTCCGCGCCTCGATCCTGGGCGGCCTCCACGCGGTGGCGCCAGGTTTCGAAGGTCGGGGCGGCCTCTTCGCGAGCCATCGTTCTCCTCGACGCCGCAAGGGCCGGCGTTAAATGGGCAAGCTGGCGGACGCGTTGCCACAGTCGTGCGGCAACACTATTGTAGCGGTTAGTCGGCAGCGGTCCAGCTATTTCCGCCCGGTTGAGCCGGTCGTGCGCGGTTGGCGAACAAATGAGGCCCTTTTCCGCGATGAGGGACAATTCAGCGAGAGACTTCTCTCTGGTACAGAGGCTCGACGCGCGCCGTGTCTTGGCGCGCGTCAAACGTGGTGAGATCAAGCTCAAACTTTGCGACATCGCCGCAACTCGGCCGACATAGGAGGAACATGCAATGTTCCAGCTAGCCAAGGTATGGGTCGACAACACGCCGAATACGCACACGGTCGAGATCCGCTACACGTGGTCCAAGCTCGGCGAGCCGCCGAGCTGGAACGGACAGGAGGAGGCCGAGGTGATGTCGGTGATCCCGAATACGAATCCGCCTATGCGTTTGGCGGCGATCGAGATTCCCCGCTACCTCGACCATGAGCCGAACTATCTTTTGCACTACCGCTTCGGTGGCGGGGGCGAGTTCCACGAGGGGTTCAACCACGATGTCACCGAGGAGATCGTCAGCCGCGAGGTCGAGTACGTCGACAACGAGGGCCTCATTACCGAAGTGCGCGCGCTCTGGAGCGTCGGAGGATGGAGCGCTCCAAACTGGTCGCAGGCGAAGCTGAAGGGTTTGAAACTCAATATGCTTGAGCGCGATGCCGAGGGCGCAGGGATGGCCGACGAGGCCATCTACGAGCTGGTGCAGACCGTGCCGCTGCCGCGCCGCTTCGTCGCCCGAATATGGGGTCCCAAGGGGGCGACAGTGGAGTACACCTTTCAGCTTCTGCGCACTAATTCGCCGACGCCGGAGAGCGACTTCGCGCGGTGGGACAATAATCAGTCGCAGAACTACCGCGTGGTGCTTTGAGAGGATGCGAGCCGCTCTGAACGACGGTACACACCCGGTGCGGGTCCTCATAGGACGGCGAATGCTGGCCTGCG
>CAWENP010000003.1:0-127132 GCA_963810495.1 uncultured delta proteobacterium | reverse complement strand
TCAGAGCTTGCTCGCGATGTATCCGGTCACATCCACCAGGCGATTTGCATAGCCCCACTCGTTATCGTACCAAGCGAACACTTTGGCGAGGCGCGCCCCGATCACCTTGGTCAAAGGCGAGTCCAAAATCGAAGAGCTGGGATTGCCGTTGAAATCGGTTGAGACCAGCGGCTCCTCGCAATACTCGAGTATTCCTTTCAGTTCCGCTTCCGCCGCTTTTTTCATCGCCAGGTTAATCGCTTTGCTGTCGGCATCGCGCTCGAGCAATGCGCAGAGGTCGACCAACGATACGTTTGGGGTCGGTACCCGCACAGCTATTCCGTCCAGCTTCCCCTTCAGCGCGGGAATGACCAAGCCAATGGCGCGTGCGGCCCCAGTCGATGTCGGTATCATCGACATCGCGGCCGCGCGAGCCCTGCGCGGATCCTTGTGCGGCGCGTCGAGCAACTTCTGATCGTTCGTATAGGCGTGCACCGTGGTCATCAGCCCGTGCACGATACCGAAATTCTCGTGCAGAACCTTTGCAATCGGCGCGAGGCAGTTGGTCGTACACGAGGCATTGGAGACAACCTCATGCTTTTTAGGATCATAGTCGCGCTCGTTAATCCCCATGCAAAACGTCGCATCCACCCCTTCGCCAGGCGCACTGAGGACGACTTTTCGCGCACCGGCACTCAGATGAGCCGCCGCCTTGTCGCGCGAAGTGAAATGTCCGCTTGCCTCGACCACGAGCTGTACGCCGAGCCGAGACCATGGGAGGCGCGCCGGATCATGCTCCGAGAGTGCTTCAAAGGCGTGCCCGTTCACCATCACGTGCGAACCCTCCACTTTGACTTGCTCCGAGAACTTTCCGTGCACGGAATCGTATTTGAGCAAATGGCTCAGGTTTTCAGCACTCGTCACATCATTGACTGCCACAATTTCAAAAGATGTGGGTTTCTGAATCGCCGCTCGATAAAACATCCTACCCGTTCGGCCGAAGCCGTTGATTCCAATTCGAATTGCCATTGAACACCTCCAAGATGATGCGAGCTTGAAGGAGCACTGAATGTGCCAGTCGCCAAACACATACCGAGACCGATTCAAAAAGCTGACATTCAGCGTGAACAGTAGACAAATGACGCTATTGGCTACATCGCTGTATCCAACCGCAGCAGTAGCGAGGCCAAATAGCTCGAGTTGGCTATCGGTATGCCGGATGCTTGGGCCGTAGCGTTTGCTAGCCGACCTTCTGCGCTTCAGTTCCGCCGATGATTTCCAGTATCTCCGCGGTAACAGCGTCCTGGCGCATACGGCGAGCGAGGCGGCCGAGATCGGTCGTCTTCCTCTGGATGTTATCGCGTGCCGCGTCCATCATGCGAAAGCGTGCTGCGTTCTCACTTGCAAACGATTCCATAGCCGCTTCCTCGAGAAGCGCGAAGACATATTCGGCGGCTAGTTCATCGAACAACTGACGCGGGCCTACATTCACCAGCGGCGGTATCGGGGTTTCGGCCATTTGGATGACCGAGGAATCGAGCGGCAGTAGCGAAATCCGTTGCACCGAGCCGTGTTGCCCCGCGCCATAGCGCGTGAACACCAGATCTATACTGGTCACACTTGCGCGGGCGAGCATTTCCGATGTCCAGCTAGCAATCCGCCGTGCCGTTGCAGTAACGCCACCGCTATGGCTCGCCATTGAGATAGTCAGTTGGGGTCGAATGTCGCGCTCTGCCGCCCGCTGAGCACCGCGAACGCCGACAAAAACCACTTGCAGACTCTTGTCGTGCTCCATGGCCTGGGCGGCCATGGAGATCATGGGTTCGTTGAAGGCACCGCAGAAACCATGTTCGGCGCAGAACACCACCAGCGCCCGGCGCTTGGGCCGGGCCTCGCCGGCCCCGTAATGATCGGACGGCAGCAGCGCCGTCGCGTCGGCGAGCGCGCTCCTGACTATCCCGGTGTAACGGCGGATCGCGTCGAGTGAGCGCTCGCTCTGTTGCATCTGTGTTGCAGCCATTGCGCGGATGGCGCCCACGATTTCGAGCAACTGCTGGAGTGAGCCGACTCGCTCGCTGATCTCTCTGCCGCTTGCCATCGTGGTTACGAGGGCGCTAGCGATGGCGTTGCGCTACCGCTCAGTTCAAAGACCAACTTCGCCACGTTCTCCCGTAGGGATTTTCGCGACGCTTCGTCAACCTCGCCAGTCACAGCGACGCGTTCGAAAACGGCTGAACCATGATCACTGAACCATCGCCTCAGCGAATCGCGCAACTGGGGGACCTTTTCCAGTGGCAGCCGATCGAGCATCCCTTCGTTGAGCGCCAGAAGCAGGGCCACCTGATGCGGCATCGGTAGCGGCGCGAACTGCGGCTGCGTAAGTATTGCGCGGATGCGCCGGCCGTGCTCGATAATCCGTTTCGTGCGCTCGTCCACCATGCCGCCGAAGCGGGTGAAAATTTCGAGTTCCAGAAATTGAGCGTATTCGAGACGCAGAGTTTCCGCGGCTTGCCGCATAGCCGTGACTTGGCTCTTACCCCCGACCCGCGAGACGCTCTTGCCGACGTTCACGGCGGGCTTCTGGCCTTCGTGGAAAAGCCGGGGCTCAAGCACGATCTGTCCGTCGGTGATCGAGATGAGATTGGTGGGGATATAGCCAGAGAGATTGCCTTCCTCCGTGGCGGCGATTGGAAGCGCGGTGAGCGAACCGCCGCCACGCTCGCGCCCGAGTTTCGCGGCGCGCTCCAACAGGCGCGAATGGATGTAGAAGATGTCGCCCGGATAGGCCTCACGTCCGGGCGGGTTTCTCAGCAGCAGCGAGAGCTGCCGGTAGATGACGGCGTGCTGGGTCAAATCGTCAATTACCAGCAGCGCGTCTTTGCCCCGTTCGCTGAAATACTCCGCCATCGTGCACGCGGCGTATGGCGCCAGCCATTGCAGGCCGGGCGGATCATCTGCCGCAGCAATCACGAAAATGCATCGCTCGGGCGCTCCGTAACGTCTGACGGCGTCGATCACCTCGGTCACCGAGGACAACTTCTGGCCCACCGCACAGTAGACACAGATGACCCCTGAATCTCGCTGATTGACCATTGTGTCGACCGCGATGGCGGTCTTGCCGGTCTCGCGGTCGCCGATGATGAGTTCGCGCTGGCCGCGTCCCAGCGGCAGCATCGCGTCGATCACCGCAAGGCCGGTGTACAGCGGCTCATTTACGAAATCGCGTTCGATGATTCCGGGCGCGGGTTTGTCGACCGGCTCCCGTGGTGAGGCCTCAAGCTTTGAACCGCCATCGAGCGGATTGCCGAGGGAATCCACCGTCCGGCCGAGAAGCGCTTCACCCACCGGCACACTGGCGACCGTGCTGGTGCCACGCACGCGGTTGCCCGCTTCGACGTTCTCGGCGCGCCCGAGCATCGCGCAACCTATCGAATCGGGGTCGAGCGCGAGCGCCATAGCGGTTACCGAATCGCCGGTTGCGCGTTCAAACAGCAGAAGTTCATTGAGCCGGGTCTCGGGAAGGCCGGAGACCGACGCAACGTCGTAGCCCAGTCGCTCGACCCGGCCAAGAATATCTAGCGCCGGTCCGGCGTTGAACTGATCGAGGCGTTTCTCGGCCTTGTCGAAGCGTTTCCTGACGGTTTCGAAAAAACTGCTCATGAGATCAGCTCGCGCTGCGCCGCGGCAAGACTGTCACGCCAACTGAAGCGCAGCACCGCGTTGGGAAACTGAAGTTCCGCTCCGGCGATCAGCCGCTCGTCGGCTGCGAACGAGATCTCTTTCAATTCACTCAGCCGCTGGTGCAGTTCCGCTTCCCATTTCCGTTCCAGCTCGGGGCCGAGCGCATGAGCGGTGGTGACCGCGAGACGGCCGCCATCGCGGCCGTCTCGGCCCATCATGGCGGCGCGCTCATGATTCGACAGACGGTCGATGTGGTCGAGCACGCGAGGAAAAAACAGATCGTCAAGATGCGGCAGTTTCAGATCACGCAAGAGCGTCTCTGACAGCCGGATTGCCATCTGGACGGAGTGTTCGAAGACCTCACGAGCGGCGGCGTCACGCTCCTCATTGATCTGTTTAAGCGCGGCCGATTTGATGTTTTCAACGTCGGCCCGCGCCGCTTCGAGCATCTTCGAATGCTCGCTTTCCAGATCGATTCGCGCTTTTTCAATGACGCGCTGGCGCTCCGCCTCGATTCCGCCCTGACGCAACTCAAAATCCTTGCGCGATGCCTCGGCCTGTTCGCGCGCGGCGGTGGCCTCGGCGAGCGCCCGCGAAATCTCCCCCTTGCGCCGCGCGACGATAGCCTGGACCGGCTTGAGCAGAAAGCGCCGCAGCAGCCATACGAGCACCAGGAAATTGATCGCCTGAAGGGCGAAAGTTGACCAACTGAATGACATCAACGTCCGGCGTAAGGGTTGGCAAAGAGCAGAAGCAGCGCTATCACCAGGCAGTAGATCGCCATCGTTTCGATCATCGCGAGCCCGACGAAAAGCGTGCGGGACAGTGGACCCGCGGACTCGGGCTGGCGCGCTATTCCCTCCATGGCCGCGGCAATCGCGCGGCCCTCGGCCAGCGCCGGAAAGATCGATCCGACTGCTACGACGAGCGCAGCGCCAATGATGCTCACTATCTGTATGGTCATCCTTCAGCAATCCTCCAGTTGCTATTTTTCCATCGTCCCGACGGCCCCGCCTATGTAGACCGCAGCCAGCACGGAGAAGATGTAGGCCTGAATCAAACCCACCAGGATTTCGAAAAGCATGAACGGGATCGGTACGAAAAGCCCTGCCAATGCCACTATGATTCCCAACACCAGCTCGCCGCTCATGATATTGCCGAACAGACGCATCATCAGGGAAAACGATCGCGTGAACTCCGACAAAATATTGAGCGGCAGCATCACAGGGTTTGGTTTGAGATAACCCTTGAGGTAGCCGCCAAGTCCGTTGAGCCAGACGCCGTACACGTGAACGGAGAAAAAAACCACCGTCGCGAGCGCGGCCGGCGTCTCAATCGAGGCGGTGGGGGCGCGGACTCCGGGCAGCAGACCTGACAAGTTTGCCGTGACGAGGAAGATGAACAGTGTGGCGAGCACAGGCATGAAATGCCATGGGTCACGGTCGATGATAGAGCGGACCTGCCCGCCGATTCCCTCAACCAACGTCTCGACCATCGCCTGCAGGCCGGTGGGAATCACGGTTAGGCGGCGCGTCGCCAACGCGCATGCGATTGTCAATGCTGCCATCAGCGCCCATGTCGTGATCACGGTTTCGGTCACGGGAACCGGGCCGGCGTAAAAAACGATCGTGGCCGCAAGCGGTGAATGACTCATCGAATTTTCCCGATGCGCAACGCAGTTGAGCCTGCCATCGGTATCCGCACGGATTCGAATCCGCCCACTGCGGCGAGCAGGGCGGCAGCACCGGCCGCGTGCGCTATCAAGGCGAGCACCGCGGTCGTGCCGCAAAGACGCAGGATATGAAACACGAAGGCGAGCTTTGAGTTCGCGCGACGGTAGAGGCGAATGTTCCATTCGAGCGCGCCCAGATAGAGCGCGGCCCCAATGGCGCCGAGGGCGAAGAATCCGACCAGGTTCGCAAGTTCAAATCGCGTCATACCGTGTGCATCTTCTTCCAGACCATGTAAAAGCCCGCGGACACGCCCAGGAAAACCAGCGTCGCGCTCCAGAAAACGCCGCTATGAAACCTTTGGTCGAGCCATCGGCCGGCCCATGCACCGAGCAGGGTTGGTCCTACGATCGTCCATCCAAACCGGCCCATCATGCCCAGCGCACGCGCGAGTGGCCATTCGCCGGTGCTCTTCCACTGCTCTCGACGGTTTCGCATCCGTCGCACCGCGTCGACCAACCGATGCTCGTCATGGTTCGGCTGCTCGGGATCTTTTTCCTCCGAGGGCACGATGCACGCTCACTTGCGCGCAGGCGTAGCAGCGCTTTGATCCCCGGGCTGGAGGTAGCGGTAGATCTGCCTGATCGCGGCCTGTTCGAGCCCCAATACCCCGACACGAGCGGCCTGCTCCACCTGCGCATCCTTGCGCATCTCGCCCACGACGACTTCGCGAAGCCTTTCGAGGTCATCGCCGAGCACGGCCTCGCGCGTGGCGATCTCGACCGACTTTCCGCCTCGTACTCGCAGCGCCCCGCCGCGGATGGCGGCGTAGCGCTCTTCGCCGCGGAAGTTTCGCCAGACAATCACCGAAATCGAGAGAGCCGAGAGTAGGTCAGCATGGCCGGGCTGGATGCCAAAGGCGCCGCTCGAGTCTTCCGCTCGCACATAGTTCACATCGTCCTCGTTGACAGCGATCGCGGTCGGCGTGGCGATAACGAGTTTCACGGTCTCAACTCATCTTCTCAGTCACTTTCGCCCGTGACTCGGTTTCTTTGCGTCGGACTTCTTCCCACGTTCCTACCATATAGAAAGAGCCTTCCGCCCACTTATCCCCTTCACCAGCTAAAATCGCGCGGCAACCTTTAAGCGTTTCCTGGATCGGGACCGACCGACCTGCGATACCGGTGAACTGTTCCGTCACGAGAAACGGCTGGGTCAGGAAACGCTCGAGCCGGCGCGCGCGCTCGACAACCAGCCGGTCCCCGGCGCTTAGCTCCTCGACGCCAAGCAGAGAAATAATCTCTTGCAGCTCGCGGTAGCGGGCCAGCGTCTTGCGCACCTCTTCCGCGGTCGCGTAGTGCTCTTCGCCAACGACGCGAGGATCGAGCAGCGTCGAGGCGGAATTGAGCGGATCGATCGCCGGGTAAAGTCCCTGCGCCACCATATCGCGCGACAGGACGATGGAGGAATCCAGATGGCGGAAAATCTCGACCACCGCCGGATCGGTGAAATCGTCCGCCGGAACGTACACGGCCTGAATCGCAGTGACCGAGGCTCCGGCAACCGACGCGATTCGTTCCTCCAACTCCGCGATTTCGGTCGCGAGAGTAGATTGGTAGCCAACTCGCGATGGAAGCCGCCCAAGCATCCCCGAGACCTCCGCTCCCGCCTGCACGAAGCGGAACACGTTATCCATCAGGAGCAACACATTGCGCCCCATCACATCGCGAAAATGCTCGGCGACCGTGAGTGCTGTCATGCCGACCCGCCATCGGGCCCCCGGCGGCTCATTCATCTGCCCAAAAACGAGCGCAGTACGCTTGAGCACGCCGGACGCGCGTAGCTCGCCGAGCAGTTCGTGTCCCTCGCGTGAGCGCTCGCCGATTCCGGCGAACACCGAGATGCCAGAATAAGTTTCAACCGTGGTCCGAATCAGTTCCATTATCAGAACAGTCTTGCCGACTCCCGCGCCGCCAAACATTCCCGCCTTGCCGCCTGCCGCGAGCGGCGCGAGCAGGTCGATCACCTTGATGCCGGTATGGAAAAGTTCGCGCCTCGAACTCTGACTGGTAAGCGGCGGAGCGGCGCCATGAATCGGCTTGCGCAGCATATCATCGGCGAATGCGCCGCCACCGTCGATGGGTTGCCGATCGCGTCGATAAGCCGGCCGAGCACTTTTTCGCCGACTGGAACACGAATCGGACCGCCCGTCCGGTTCACAGCCGTGCCGCGGCGGAGCCCCGCGGTGCTTTGCAACGCGACGGCTCGCACGGTGTGTAAGTCGAGATGCTCCTGAACCTCGACCAGCAGCGGCCAGCCCCCATCCCACTTCACGATCAAGGCTTCGTTGATCGGCGGGAGCAGCATTCCGGCCGGAAATTCGACATCGATTACTGAACCGCGAACGCGGACTACGGTAGCGGAACTCGCCAGCTCATTTTCGGTCGCGTCGCGCATTGCCAGCCTTAGAATCTGTCTTGCTTCCACCTACGCGCGCACCGGCCGGCTCTTTTCGAACCGTTAAAACCGGACAACTCGCTTTGCGCACAATCGCTGCCGCGACGCTGCCGAGGAACATCCGCGCAAGTCCGCTGCGCCCGTGGGTCGCCATCACGAGCAGATCGCATTGATGTTTACTCTGCGCGTGCAGGATGCTTCCGATGACATCACCGGTGTAAACATGCAACTCGTTTTTCAATCCGGCAAGTTTTTTGTTCGCGATCTCGGCGAGTTTCGCTCGAGCCGCTTTCGCCCGGTCTTCGTACAGTGCGGCGGGTGGAGGAACTTCTCCCAGGGTGAGAACCAAAGGCAGCACGTGAACGAGGATAAGGCCGCTGTCGAAATGGCGGGCGATCTCGACCGCCTTGTCGAGTGCCATCTCGGAATTCTCATCGAAGTCGATGGGACAAAGGATCATCTTGAAGGGGAAAGCCATTTTAGAAGCTATCTCTATCAAAAAGCGCTCGAAGAGTCCTGGTCGTCGCCAATTGTGTTAAACGAAACCCGGTGCGTGATAATTGAGTCCATAGACCAGCAGTGCAACAATCCACGCCGAAACGCTCCGCTCGAAGAATCCGATCAATGTCGTCTGCATTTCATACTTTCGGAGCGCATCCTCGATCGCAGCTTGCGCCACTTCATTTGTCTCCTTTCGACACAGGCCCATCCAAGCGACATGACGCCTGTCCAAGCACAATGGAGATTACTATCGGTATATTCGGTGCACCTGTCCAGGGCTGGAGACATTGAGTCATGACAACTGCTGCGCTGACCGTGGTCGGTTGGTATCTGATGTTGCCGCGCCGGTCTCGAACAAGTGCGCAAGGCGAGAACCGGTGGGATGCTGGCGGTGGTCATGGAGATCGCGGTACTTTGCATAAAGTTTGCTCTCATAAGCAGTGGTGAAATGAAAATGCCCAGCGTCGTCGTAGTCGGAGGCGGGTTGGCGGGGCTCAGCGCCGCATATGAACTGAAGGAATCAGGATGCGACGTGACGCTCCTCGAAGCGCAGACTCATCCCGGCGGCAAAATTCGCACAATCCGAGATCCCTTCCCCGACGGAGTCGCCGCGGAATTGGGCGCGGCGGCGTTCATCCCGGTCGAGCCCGACGCTGTGATGCGATACATCCGGAAGTTCTCTCTGCCGCTCAACAAACCCGAGCCGAGGGTGCTCCCGGTGGTTTACTGTTTCCGAGGGCGACGCACGGTCGAGGCTCGCGATGGTCTTCATGGCTGGCCGCTTGGACTGTCAGACGAGGAGCGCCAGCTAGGGATCGGCGGAATGCGAACCAAGTACCTTAAGACTGCCGTCACCGAAATTCTTGATGCCCTCCGCGCCGGGTCAGCGGGTGCCGCAGTGCTTGAAAAACACGATCGGATTTCGTTTGCCGACTTCATGAACGCAAACGGTTCGTCGCCCGACGCAACCGCACTCCTGTCAATCCTGGACTGGGATATGGTCGGTGAGGATCTGCGTGAGCGATCGGCGCTGGATGTCCTTGCGCAAATGGCGGCGTACAGCAGCTTCACGGACGTCCGCTACAGCATCCAGGGCGGGAACGATCTTCTGCCCAAGGCGTTCGCGTCAGAGCTTGGACACCGCGTTCGCTACGGCTGCGTGGTGAACTCGATCGAGCATGGTCAAACTGGCGTTACGGTTTCCTACAACCACGCCTCGATACCCACAACGATTGCCGCCGATCAGCTCGTCGTCGCACTTCCTCTTGGGAGGCTTGCGGCAATTCGGTTCGACCCACCTCTTTCGGCGGAGAAACGCAACGCGATCCACGAAACCCGATGCGCGTCGGTCGCGCGAATCTTCCTTCAATGCCGCCGCCGGTTCTGGATCGATGAAGGGCTTTCTGGATACGCGTTTACCGACCTACCCATAACCTTCACGTGGGACGGAGCCCCGGGGCATCGTAGCGGACGCGGCATCCTGCAGTGCTTCATGACCGGCGAGCGCGCGCGGCGATTCGCGACTATGGATGATGAGCGTCGGTTGACGCTCACCTTGGAAACCGTGCAGCAGGTATTTCCTGCAATACGTGAGAATTTTGAAGCGGCAGTGTTCAAAACCTGGGACGAAGACGCGTATTCCCTCGGTGCATACGCATACTATCGGCCTGGACAGATCACCGCGTTGTTGCCTCATCTGAAGCGAGCCGAAGGACAAATCCATTTCGCAGGAGAGCATCTGAGCCCGCTGCTGTTCCGCGGACTGGCACAGGGAGCGATCGAGTCGGGTCTCGACGCCTCGCGCGAGATCGTCGGAACCGTCCACCTCGCTTCCAACTAGTTTGCTCAGAGATATCCCAGCTTTCTGGCGCCGTCACGAAGTTCCTCGCGAAACTTTGGATGAGCAATAGCGATTAACGCCTCCGCCCGCTCGGCCGTCGATTTGCCGATCATGTCGGCCACCCCATACTCGGTCACAATATACTGCGTATCGGTCCTCGGATCGGTGGTCGGCCCTTGTATCTTCGGAACTATGCGGGAGACCGATCCTTTGGCCGCGGTGGAATACGCCGTAAGAATTGACTTTCCGCCGTTAGACAATTGCGCTCCACGGACGAAGTCCAGCTGCCCTCCGGGCGCCGTGTACTGCCTTCCTTCGAGGGCCTCAGAGTTGACTTCGCCGTCCAGTCCGACCTCCAGGAAAGCGCTAATCGATATCACGCGATCATTCCGTCCGATCACATACGGGTCGTTGACGTAGTCGACAGAGTAGACCTCCATGCTCGAATTATCGTTCAGAAACTCGTAGAAGGCTTCGTCGCCCGCCGCCAAGGTGAACACGTTCTTGTGCTTGTTGAGATTCTTGAATTTGTTTGTCACCGCTCCTGACCGAATGAGCGTCACCAGCGAAGGCATCATCAACTCAGTGTGTATGCCCAAATCCCTATGATTCGTCAATGCTTTGCAGATTGCATTTGGTACGCCACCGATCCCGATTTGAAGCGTCGCCCGATCGGGCACCATCTCGACGATATATTTGCCGATCGTTTCGTCGAGCTTCGTAATTTCGCGGAAGGGAACGGTAAAAAGTGGACTCTCATTCTCTACGATCGCGTCAACTTCGGAGATATGAACGGATGAGTCGCCGAAGACGCGAGGCATCTTCGGGTTCACTTCGATAATCAGCTTCTTCGCGACGCGCGCGGTCGGAATCGTATAGTCTCCATTGGTGCCGCAACTGAAGAACCCGGCCTTGTCCATAGGAGCGACCATCATGATGAATGCGTCAATCCCGATGGCCGCTAAAGTCTGAGGCATCGCACTGAAGTTGCCCGGCATATAGAAAACAACTCGCCGATTCTCCTGCCGCCCCTGTTCGAACAGCATCCGCTCGACTACGGTCGGAAAGAACGGATGCGGCTTGATGACGTCCATGTATTCGTATTTCAGAATCGTAGCAGCCGCGGCTGCGACCGAATGTGAATAATACACGCGAAGCTCTTCGATCCCGCCGTTTTCGCGTCGCTGTACCCTGCCTTCAAGTGCCTTGAGCAGTGCCGGAGGTTCGCTTATCGCCATTCCCATAGAAAGCGTCCCACGGGCAGGAATAAGCTCCACCGCGGCGACTGGCGTCATTAGTTTGGATCTGTATTCAGCTTCGTACATCAGGCTCCTTCATACCCTATAAACTCGCCTGGAAGGGACGACACACAGCCCATCACGTGCGTAATCGCATCGGTATCGTATTCGTCTCCTGAGCGGTAGGTTTCGAAAAACGAGTTCAGTCGAGCAACCCGCTCCGGCCACGCCTTAACTGCCTGCAGGCCGAGAGAGACACCGAAGTTTGTAAATGCAAATTTGACCGAAGGCGCTCCCAGCTCGCGACAGAAATAGCCCGGCGGATCGACCCACATCCGGTCGAGTATCGCCAGACTCCTCTCGCGCTGAACGCGTGCCCAATGCTCTTCGGGAAAGAAGTGTGTCATCCAGAGCATCATTCCAAGGCCTAGATCCTGATTGATCACCAGATCCTGATAAGTGCGTTCAACTATAGTTTTCATTTGCCGGATCTCTTCGGCGAGCGCTCCTTCATCGAGGAGCCGGTAAACGATGTATCCATGGAATGGATCGAGCGAGCCTAGTCCGAAGCCTGGGTACGGTGCGCTCAAATCTTCAAGCATTTTCCAGTGCACGCCACGGCCCGGAATCACGAAAGCGCGATGGATATCCTTGACCAGCCGGATCGCTTTTGTGTGGTATTCCGGAACTATCTTACCCAGTCGCGACAGCGCGAAAACCCACATCGCGAGATAATGAAAGTACTGGCCATCACGATCGGGGGCTTCGCCAATTCGCAATCCGCGCTGGCGACCGAGGACGCGCTCGACCTCGGCGACGACCCACTGAGCGTCATCCAGGAACTCGTTTCGCCCTAATTCGAGAGAGAGCGAAACCAACAGAACGACGCCGAAGGCGTCGGTCCATAGATATCGCATTCCATTGGGCCAGATGCGCTGTTCGCGCATCCAGTCGAGCTTTTTCAGTATTCGTGCGACAGTCGCCCTCATCTCGTGTGTCCGTCAGCGGTCCCTGACTAAACCCCGAACGGAAATGTTTCCGGCACACCAGGGGCGACAGCCGCGGGGAGTGGCGAGACCGCGCGCGTTTCATCGAACCAGATGTACTCGTCGAACTGTCGGGGCAGGCAAGCCTGGAAATAGTGGCTCATGAGTTCGGATTCGGGCCGATAGACGACGCCGATTGCGCGTTCGAGGCGAGCGGCTTCCAGTTCGTCGCGCACCGCCTGTCTCACCGGGTCTCTGAGATGCAGCATGAATGCTTTGACCGCGGAATCGTGGCAAAGCCGCTCATAGCTGGCCTCGTGAGACGGCCGTACGTGCATAATCTCCATGGGTCCGTCCCAGTCCGAAGCCGCCGCCACCGTTCCGTGGTCGGTTCCAAAGCCAACCAGAAATGCGGACTCGGCGAACCGTGCGCGAGATAGCTGGCCTACGTTATGCTCGCCGCGCGCACCCATCTCGGTCGCCGATGCGTCGCCGACGTGCGAGTTGTGCTCCCAAACGATGCCTTTGCTGCCGGGACCGTGGAATTCGAACAAGCGTTCAAGAGTCTCGAACATATGCTGATCACGCAAATTCCAGGAATCGACGGAGCCGTAATACATAACGCGGTAATACCGCTCCGCGTTAGCGACCAAGCGAGCGTTCTGCGCGGCGTCGAAGAAGCGATCGCCGTCGCGCTGGGAGTACTCGATCCGCCGATTCAGCATGTCGCGCAACATAGCGACAACGTTGGCTTCGCAACCTCGATAGCGTCCGCTGAGCACCGCTTGCCCATACGCCGTGGGATCCTGTTCCCATGGGCTCAGGCACCCATACCGGTGCCGCGCGATTGTAGCCATCGCCGGATCGACGCCGCTCAGATAGGTGATAACGGCGTCGATCGAGGTGAAGAGGCTGTATAGGTCCAGCCCATAGAAGCTCACGCGGCGCTCGGGATCTCGCACCTCTGCGTTCCAGGCGCGGAGCCACTCGACCAGCTCCAATACTTCGTGGTTTCGCCACATCCAGGTGGGGAATCGGGCGAAGGCCTTCCATTGTTCCTGCCGCGCGGGAGCATGACGCACATACTGATTGATTCGTGCGGCATCTGGCCAATCAGCTTCGACCGCCATGAAGTTGAAACCGTGCCGCAGGATCAGTTCCTTCGTGATGCGGGCGCGCATGCGGTAGAACTCTGAAGTTCCGTGAGTCGCCTCGCCAAGCAGGACGACCCGCGCATCGCCTAGCCGCTCCAGTAACGAGCCTATGTCGGACTGCTCGATGTCTGCGATTGGCGCGGCAGCCTCGCGGATCAGCTTCGCGACGGTCCCGGGCTGGCTGCGCTGAGTGGAGGGGCGCTCGCGTTTGGCGACGCTAGAATCCCACCCCTCAGCTCCGATCAATGGGACGAATTGAACCTCGCCAAGGTCCTCATCATCGAACTGGTCCTGACTGGTTCGAGTTACTCGAATCAAACGCTGCGCTCGCGAGGTCTCCCCTACCGGTATGATGAGGCGGCCACCAATAGCCAGTTGTTCGAGCAATGGCCTGGGCACCTGCGGACCGCCGGCTGTCACAATAATCACGTCGTAGGGAGCGTGCTCAGGCCAACCCAACGTGCCGTCGCCATGACGAACCTTGACGTTCGTGTATCCCAGCCTGGCCAGGCGTTTCGTTGCGAGCCTGGCCAATTGCTCGTGCCGCTCAATGGTGTAGACCTCGTCCACCACTTGCGAGAGCACTGCAGCCGCATAGCCGGAGCCGGTTCCGATCTCTAGCGCGCGATCGCTGGCGCGCGGCTCGACGCTTTCGATCATCAGGGCCACGATATAGGGCTGTGAGATGGTCTGGCCGGCCTCGATCGGCAAAGGCGTGTCCCGGTATGCGAACTCGGCGAATTCATCCGGGAGAAAAGCCTCGCGTGGGACACGTCGCATGGCCTCGAGCACGGCAGGATTGCGCACTCCGCGTGCGGCAATCTGATCGCTGACCATCCGCAGCCGTTCGTTTGTCAGGTCGAGCATGATTGGCATCCCGTTCGGAGTTCATTTTGGTGATTTTCTTGGCTTCGACTGGTTCGGCGCGAACTTTACGGTGGCCAGCACGCTGCCATCGTCATCGGACCACGAAAAATGCGACTGGCCGCCGAAGGCCTTTTCGACTTCGCACGCAATGCGATGCGCGAGCTTCTGCGAAGTCGTTAGCACTTCGAGAGTATCACCGTTCCAGTTGCTTGCGACGATGCGTCGTTCGGGCTGGGTAAGCAGCGCACGCCGTTCCACGTTTTTGAGCCGGGCCGAAACCGCGTCCCGGCTTACCCCATCGGAGGCAGTGTGATGAGCACTTGGCCGTGATATTCGCCTGAAGCCGCCTGCGCGCAGCCGGGGCATTCCACCCATCGCGCCCTGTTCATGACCTCAGGAGCCACCCGGCGCCCACGCCGCCAGCTTTTTCCCGAATACACCGCGCCGCAACGGTCACAAATCGACGGATCGCTAAACTTTTGCTTGTGAGCCACAGGTGGGCTCTTGTCCGATCGCGAGCCGCGCCGATTCATACTTCGAATCAGTGCTTTAGTCATCGCATCCTCCTCGCAGGAGAAGCTCTATCGGTCTTAGTAGACGAATGTGGCTGGTAATGAGCCATCTTCTTGTAGATAGCCATCACGATCCGATAGAAGCGTTCGCCTGTGGCTTCCGGATACTGCTCGCGGGCGCGAGCCTTTGCACGCTCCCAAACGATCTCGTCTTCGAGTGTCCTGACCACATTAACCGGCATTTTTTTGGCTCCCTCCAACGTGTTGAAGCGAAGGCCGTGCCAAGCTCGGACCGGGCGGTGAAGATGCCCCCTTGAGCGCTTCCAGTAAGCGGTCTTTGATTGCGTGAACGCGCAATGGAGCAGTTCGAAGCGCCGCCGATGCCTCTTGGCGATTCATGATTCCTTCGGCGACAGGGTTTCGCACCGGTGACGCGATCGGCTACACGCTTCCGGCGATTGTTCACGTCCATCGGCCTGAATTCGATGGCGCGTGGTTTGCTCTAAGGATCTGTGGAACCGTACGGGCAAATTCATTTGACCACACCGACGAGGTGAGTTCGAAGATGAACGCCAAGATGAGCACCAACCACACCGAAAGTCACCGGGTGCTTCGGGAGATGCTGCTCTGCCTCCAGGACGAAACCTGTAAGAGAATAAAGGACCTTCGACGCGACCAGGAGCAGGAGTCAGATTCGGACCCAGCCGACGACCTGGATTTGGCGCAGACGACCGCAGAGATCGAAACTCACGCGGCGCTTATCGCCCGTGAGGAGGAGAAGCTCAGATATCTCGACGAAGCCCTCACGCGTCTGAATTCCGGCAACTATGGCAAATGCCTTGACTGCGGCACGGCAATTCTTGTCGAGCGCATGATGCTGATTCCCTTCGCGTCATACTGCATTGAATGCCAGAAAAAGCGTAATGGCGCGCGGCTTGGATGGGGCGAAGGAACCACCATCGCGCCGTATGACCATCAATGGACTTTGCCCGACGAGATGGAGGAGCCGGCGGGACGCGAGTACCAAAGCACGGATCCAGACGAACACTTGACCATTCGCTATGGTGAACCGGTTGCCAGCGAACCCCGGAATCGAGGGAGGCGTCCTGTGGCAAAAAAAACGCGATCCCGGAGCAAAAGATAAAGCATCTGTGACAAGGGTTGCCGGCCTATTTGGCTCAAATAAAAAACTCAGGAGGCAAGTACAATGGCATTGCTGGATAAATGGATTCCATCGAGAGAGCTGCAGAGACTACGTCAAGAGTTCGATGACCTGTTCGAGCAGGGCGGGCTGTTCAAGGAATGGCAGCCGACTACCATGCGACCGGCAATCGAATCCTATGTGGACGGCGACAACTTCACCGTTCGCGTCGAGCTTCCCGGCGTCGATCCGAAAGACGTCGACGTCAAGGTCGCCGGTGGTGTCCTCACCGTCAAGGGCTCGCGCGAGGAAAAACACGAGACCAGGAAACGGGACTTCTTCCGGCGCGAATTCCGCTATGGCTCCTTCGAACGGGCTATCACACTCCCCGAAGGAATGAAGGCCGAAGACCTGAAAGCGACTTACCATGACGGCGTCCTCGAATTGACCGCACCGATGCCGAAAGAGGCCTTGCCGAAAGAGGTCAAGGTTCAAATCCAGAGTGGCGGTGAAGCGAAGAAGCCGGACGGCGATAAGAAGGCTGCGTAAAATAACTCATTGTGCCGCCGGACTAAAAGGTCCGGCGGCCTGGCGCATCTAGTGAACGGTCGCGAAAGGGGATTCTCGAGCGGCGGCTGGTCAGCTGCTATATACCGTACTTTTCGATCTTCGCGTAAAGCTTCTTGCGGGAGATTCGAAGCAGAGCCGCAGCCTGGACCTTGTTGCCATCGGTAGCCCTAAGCGCTCGGGCAATAATCTCACGCTCAGCCTCAGCAAAAGAGCCGATGGGCAGGACAGCGGCGGCTTCCTGGGTGGTGCCATTCGAACTCTGCGAAGACTGCTCAGGTCGGCTTGCGACGACAGCGGCCGGCAGCTCTTCGAGCCCAATAACCGGTGAATGGGAGAAGGTAAAAGCGCTCTCAATCGCGTTTGAAAGCTCGCGCACGTTGCCCGGCCACAGATGCCGTTGCATCGCTTCGAGCGCGTCTCTTTCGATGCCTGTCACCATTACCTTGGGTTGCAGCTTCTCGTTGAAGAAGGCGATGAAATGCTCGACCAGCAAGGGAATGTCCTCGAGCCGCTCGCGCAGCGGAGGCACCTTAAGTACGCTCGCTTGCAAGCGGTAATAGAGATCCTGGCGCAGACTACCCGAGCGCACCGCGTCCTCGGGATCGCGGTTGGTCGAGGCCACCAAGCGTACATCGACGAGCACTTCGCGGGTCGAGCCCACCGGCCTTACCGTCCGTTCCTGCACGGCACGCAAAAGCTTGCTCTGCGTCTCAGGCGCCATCTCGGTCACTTCATCGAGAAAGAGTGTGCCACCTTCGGCGGCCCGAAAGAGCCCGAGGTACTCCGCGTTAGCCCCGCTGAACGCGCCCTTTTTGTAGCCGAACAGCTCGCTCTCGATCAGGTCCTTCGGAATCGCGGCACAATTTAGTGCAACGAACGGGGCCGCCGGCACCGTGCCACACTCTTGAATCGCGCGCGCTACCAGTTCCTTCCCAGTCCCACTTTCGCCGACAATCAGGATAGTGCCACGAGTCCGTCCCGCCGCTTCGATTCTCTCATACAGGCGGCGCATCACCGCACTCGCGCCGACCAGACCATGGAAGGTGCGGCGTTTCTCGCGTGACAGCAGAGCGGCCTCGCGCTCGAGCGCCTGAATCCGTGCGCCCGCGCTTGCCGACGCGGAGCGGAAGTATGCGTCGGCGAGCAGAATCATTCGGATATGGCTCAGCTTGTCGAAAGCCGTGTAGATCTCCAACGGTGGGGGCGGATCCTTCGGGAAAACCGTGTAGGCGCTTTCCTCATACAGATGAAGAGACGCGACGATTTCCGCAAACGGGACGTTGCGCTCGCATAACATCTCGCCGGTGCGGATCGTATCGATCGCATAGCGATCCATGTCACCGTCCAATAGATCCTTCGTATTTCGCGAAAGCGCGTTGTAGAAGAGGTTTCGAAAATCAGACTCCGATAAAGCCCGCTTATCGCCAAAGTGCAGAACGTAGAGCTGATACCAGTGCTCGACGACTTCCCCCAAGCGCTCGAACACTTGGCTGAGGATCGGTCGGAGCGCCTCCAGTTCTTCATCCCACAGGAGATGATAGTGTCGTGGCCCACCCCCTGGCGGTCTGGCCCTATTCACATCCTGCCTTGGCTGCGGCTGTCGGGCGAGAGAATCGTTGAGGTCGGCATCGCTTTCGCGGCCTGTTTCTGATCGAGACATAAAGAAAAAAATTGCCTCTTTCCGCTCCGTCAGTATTGTCTAGCAGAGCTTCAACGTTGGCACACTTGCTGCAAGGACATCGTTTGGAGCAACTGCCGCAACGTTATCACGTTTCTTCGTGAATGCCACACAGCGAACACGGCGAAGCGGGAAAGGGAAAAAGGAGACTTTAAAAGGAAATGCGCCCGTCGCCTACTTTGCTGCTCCTCTCCGACGATGAGGCGTTGACGGACCTCGTGTCGGGAATCGTCAAGCAGCCTTGGAAGCTGGTTCGGCAGGGGGCCGCCAGAGACATGAATCGCAAGATGTTTGCCCTGCCACATGTCCGGCTCGTCATATTCGACGATCAAGTTGTCGAAGAAAACGACCGTAACTGGTTGCTCGCGGAAATTCGCAAATACTTCTCCGGCGCCGCTTTGCTCTACGTCGCCGGCAGTCAAAGCGATTACAACGAGAAACGAGCGCGCACGAACGGCGCCCACTATTACGTTTCAAAGCCGCTCTCGCTTGAGCGATTCGGTCACGTGCTGCAATCATTTCTGAAGTCGCAGAACGCCAAGGGCTCATCGATACATTTAGCGGAGGAGGTATCTGCAATGGACGGGAAAGAATCGACCGCCAAGGACGCCAACCGCATCGACGCGGGAATCCGCCATCTCTCGGAGGAGCTCAATCGCGAAGATTCTCAGTTGAGATCATGCCTGCTTGATGCGGCGCTCGCCGGCCTGCGGCTCGAGCGCAATCCAGAATCGCGCGAGCTCAGGCGCGATGCTGCCCGGATTTGGGCAACAATCGCGCCGATCCTTTCGCATCACCTCGAAGCCGAAGACTCCGAATTGCTGCCGTGGCTCGACCGGCAGGGCGGTTTTTCACCCGAGGGCGGACGGAAGGTTCACGAATGCCATCACAGGTTACGAACACTGATGGGTGCAATCGCCAAGACCGATACAGATCGCCTAACCGACGCACACACGCGCGAAGCCGGACGAGCGTTGAGCGGACTCGCGGTCTATTTGGACGACGCGATCGACGACGAGCAGCGCAGGCTCTTCCCGACGATTCAGAGAGCGCTTTCCGCCCTCGGCCGCCGCGCCTAAGAATCGAGGACGGTTGTAACGAGCGCACCCAAAAAGCGGTTTATCGCGACCGGGTCTCGCTTTGCAGAAGCGAGAGGGAAGAACCCTTGGCTCAAAAGAGGGACGCGCGATGTGCTGAGCACCGATACTGGGCGTGTTCTTGCTACCGCACGTTCGTCGCTGCCAGCCGCAGGAGCGAGCTCATACGAAGGTGCGGGACAAAATATTCCCCCTCGGACCCGATCGCGAGATCGCGCCTGGAGCGAGCGCGCTCGATGCGATGCACAAGATGAACGAAGCGGACAGCGGCCGTCTGGTTGTCGTTGATGGCGGCAAATGGTGGGATTTATCACCCGCACCGGGTCGGGCGTATCGTGCTGATGAAGGTGCAGCTAGAGGGCGATGCCACACTTTCGGAGGGCGGAGAGACGTGAGCAAATACCAAGGCTACGAATACCAAGGCTTACCGTCAGAAATAATCCTGAGACCGGTTGATGGGAAATCTTATGGAAGGACACTGTGAAGCCGGTTGATTTTCCACGGGCAGCGGCGGCCAGGATCGAAAAAAGGATGCGGCTTGATGACGGACAGGTATTCGTACTTCAGGATTGTCATCATCGCCGCAGGTGCGGAGTGAACGTCGTGGAGGACATGCTGGTGATCCATGCGTCGCGCCAGGAGGAGCCATGAGAGTTAGAATTGGTTCCAGCCCGTCGTGGTGAGTCGCATCCGCACTGGCCTGCGATGAACTCGCTGTTCCTTCGTACGGGCCGAATATCAGGTGTACAGTTGATGGTGTTGTGGGTGGAAGGGCATTGCCGTGCGTCGATGCCGACGAGGCTCGGGTCAGGTTCGTGCCGATTGAGGGACCAGAGCCCAACCGAAGTAAGGCCGACGACTGCAACAGGAGTTGGCTTGCTGCCTGTGCTCTGCCGAGGTGAGTCATGACTCGAGCTGCTAATGTCTCCAAGGAATTGAACCGGCTACGGAATGAGGCGAATCAATTCGCGGCCGAGACCCTTCGTCCGGCAGCGCTGGCCCTTGATCGGATGAACGATCCCAAACAGGTGATTGCTCCGGCTTCCCCGCTTTGGCAGGCCTTGAAAGGCGCTTGTTCTTTGCCGTATCACGCCGCGGAAATGCCAAGGCATAGGGATTGCCGCTACTCACGGCCTATTATGCCACTCCAGAATCGGAAAGGTTCCGTTCCGGCCACGCGCCACATCACCGGAACCACGGCGAGCGCGGCAGCGATCGCCCAGTCACGCGGCGCGATTGGTGCGATCTGCAGGAGCGTCGCGATCGTGCCGAGCGCCATGAAGATGGGCAGGCTTGCGGCCACCAGCACGGAAACGATCCAGAAGCTGGCCCGCCTGGGCAAGGGAGTCCTCCACCACGGGCGATCGCCCGCGAGTTCCGCCCACATCAGGAACAGGCTCCCGAGAATTACCACCACCATCGCGGCCGCGCGCGCGTAGGTCTCGCCGCGATCAAGTCGAGCCGCGTACTCGGCCAGCGCGGCGACCGTCAGTAGCGCGCCCGAGAACGCCGAGCGGATGACCTGCGGGCGGCGGATCAACGGAGCGCGCGGATCGCGCGGCGGCCGCTTCATCAGGTCGGCCGGCCCCGGCTCGCCTTCGAAGGCCAGCGCGGAAACCGGATGCACGATCATCTCAAGCCACACCAGGACGACCGGCAGAAGCAGAATCGGCAGTCCTAGCAGCGGCGCAATCAACGCGAGCCCCACCAGCGCGAATTTGAATCCGGTCAAGTACCGTAGCGAGTGCTGGATATTGTCGAACACGCGGCGGCGCTCGCGCACGGTGCGCACCAGGGCGGCGAAATTGTCCTCGAGCAGGACGAGGTCGGCGGCCGCGCGCGCGACCTCGGTGCCGCGCCGTCCCATGCTCACGCCAATATGGGCGCGCCGCAGCGCGGGCGCGTAGTTGATGCCGTCGCCCAGTGCGCCAGTATTTCGCGCTCCAGCGAGTCCGTCGCATCGGGTTCGCAGGCCAGCGCCGCGGCTTCCAGCAGGGCAGGCTCGCCGAGGCGTCCGGCATCCAGAGAGCGATGGGCCTCGAGCGCGAATTTTCCCGCGGTGAGCGTGCCCGTCTTGTCCATGCAGATGACGGTGGTCGAGCCGAGCGTCTCGACGCTCGCTAACCGTTTGACGAGCACGCCCGTGCGGCTAAGACGCAGAGCCGCGAGCGTCAGGAAGAGGCTCAGCACCAGGACCACTTCTTCGCATACCGCCGACATCGCGAGACTGACGGCGTACAGCAGCGCTTCGTTTGATGGCGCGCCGCTCGACCATCGCACGGCGAAAATCGCGGCCGCGAGCCCCAGCGCGATCCCGATAAGCCATCGCGCGACCCGCGCGGTCTGCATCTGCAGCGGCGTCGCCTGCAACTCGGCCTCACCCACCAGCCGCGCAATATTGCCGAAGCGCGTGCGCGGGCCGGTAGCCGTGATTTCGCCCATCCCGTGACCTGCCAGCACCATCGAGCCCGCAAAGAAGCGACATTTCTCGCCCGCCTCGGATCCTGAGGGGCCCGTGCACGCGATCTTGTCCTGCGGCTCGGCCTCGCCAGTCAACTGCGATTCGTCGAGCGTGAGATTCGCGGCCCGCCTCACGATTCCGTCGGCACGTAGGATGTCGCCTTCACGAAAGAGCAGCAGATCGCCTGGCACCAATTCGGCGGTCGGAATTTCGACGGGCTGCCGGTTGCGCAAGACTCGCGATCGCGGCGCAACGGCGCTAGAGCTCAGCGAGCCGCGCTTTCGCTTCTTTGCTGCTTAGGCCTGCAAGGCCGGCAACGTCCGTGACACCAAACGATCCTGTTGCTTCGCTCTTGCCTAGAGGTGCGCTCTCCCCGACCGCTGCGCTCTCAACGGTGGGTGCACTTTTCGCCCTCAGCCACGGACGCGACCGAGGCTCTTGAGCCGCTCTGTGACTGACGCCGATGCCGCTTCGAGGCCCCGCTCCGTATCGACTACGAGATGGGAGGATTGCGGGATCTCGTTCAGCGCGACGAAGTCGCCGCGCTGGCGCAGATAGGTCGCGACTCCGGCATCGGAGACTTCGTCGGCGCGGCGTGCGCGAGCAGTGAGGCGGCGGACGATCTCGTCGTGGCTCGCTACACATTCGACGAACAGCAACGGCACGTGAGCGCGCGCGGCGAGCGCGAGCGCCTCGGCGCGGTAGACGGGCGCGGCGAAGGTGGCGTCGACGATGACGCCGGCGCCGTCGTGCAACCGGGCGGCGGCCTCGCCGAGCAGGGCGGCGTAGGTCTTCTCGGTGAACTCACGACTGTAGGCGCCGGCCGCGTAGCTCTCGGAGAGGCGAGCAGCCGGCGCGACCCCGGCCAGGCGCTTGCGGACTTCGTCGGAGCGCAGCCATTCGAATCCGAGCCGGTCCGCGAGGCGGCGCGCCACGGTGGATTTGCCGCTCCCAGACAGTCCGCAGACCACGATCAAAGAGGGCCGCGACTCGCGCGCGAAATCGAGCGCCAGTGCGACGTAGCGGCGCGCGTCGGCGGCGGCGGCGACACGCCGCTCGGGCGCGATCGCTGCGTCGCGGCTCGTCAGGCCCTCCACTTTTGCGCGCACCAGCGCGCGATGAACTTTGTAGAGTGGGATCAGCAGCGGAAGATCGGCGTCGCCGGAGGCCTCGCGATAAGCGCCCACCAGATCATCCGACAGCCCGCGGGCGCCGAGTCGGTCGAGATCCATCGCGAGGAATCCCACGTCCGAGGCGACGTCGACGTAACGCAACCCCTCGCTAAACTCGACACAGTCGATGATCGTGATCGAATCGCCGGCGAGCGAGACATGCTCGCAGCGCAGGTCACCGTGGCCTTCGCACACGCGGGCGTCGAGCGCGCGACGGTTGAGCAGGCTCCAGCGCAACTCGATTACCCGGTGGGCGAAACGCTCCAGCTCATCCAGCTCGCCCGGCGCGACCGCGTCCGTGCAATCGAGCGCGAGTTCTCCGACGTTTCCCCGCACCAGCCGCCATATCGACGCCGCCGCGCCGTACTTCCATCCCTGGTCGGTGGCGGCCGCGCGATGAAAGGCGGCGAGCCGAGCAGCGATCGCACGAATCTGCGCAACGCTCACGCGGCCCTCCGCCACCATCCGATTGAGCATCGTGGCCTCACCCAGCCGGCGCATCCTGACCGCCCACTCAACCGCCGCGCCCGTCTCGTCCACGCCGTTGAACGCCGGGCCTAGCGCGAACTCGCCGCCGCGCCTCAGGATCGGAACGACGCCCAAGTAAACGTCCGGCGCGAGCCGCCGGTTAAGTCGCACCTCGTCGAGACATAGCTGATGCCGGCGGGCGAGCGTGCAGGCGTCGAGAAAAGCGAACCGCACCGGCTTCTTGATCTTGTAGACGTAGTCGCCCGCTATGAAAGCGTACGAGACGTGCGTCTGACGCACCTCAACCGAGCGCGGATGGTCCGGGTACATCTCCGGATGCATCATCGCCTCGACTATCGCAGGCAGATTGCACATCGGAGCGGCAGATTGCGACGTTGCCGTCATCATGGATTCCACCCGACACCCTAGGCATGCCTCGCGCCGCACTCAATTCGCTTCGAGGAAGGCGCGCAGAACGTCGCTGGTGGAGATTATCCCGATCAGACGCTCGCCCTCGACCACTGGCAGTGCACCGATCTTATGCTCGAGCAGGTTCTTCGCTGCCTCGTGAATTGGCGTGGAAGGAGAGACCGTGGCGACCTCGGTGGTCATCGCGAGCCTGACCTCGGTATGGTCGAGATAGCCCTCGTGGCGGCGCAGATCGCGGTCAGTGATAATCCCTGCGAGCTTGCCGGCGCTGAGGACCGGCATGGTGCGAAAGTGGCCGGAGAGCATCGTGGCGCGCACGGCCGCGAGTTTGTCGGCCGGCTCGGCGGTTATCGGATGCGGAGTCATCCACTTGGCGACCAGATGCGCGTCGGATTCCTGGCGCTGCACGGTCAGCACCGGACACGTGGCATTACGCAACACCGCGTCGGTCACGCTGCCGAGCAACATCCGCCTGACGCCCTTGCGGCCGTGAGTCGCGAGCACGATCAAATCGGCCGCCATCTGGCGCTCGAGCGCCAGGATCTCATGCGCCGGGTCACCGATGCGGGTCATCAGCTCGCACTTCACCTCCGAGCGCTCGCGTTTAACAATCGACTCGAGCTCCTCGCGCGCGATTTTCTCCTGATCTTTGTAGAGGTCCACGTAGTTGGGCATCCCGGTCGGCGCCACGACCATCGGGACCACGTGCATCAGGAATACCGTACCGCCGTTTTCCGCCGCGATTCGGATTGCAGCCTCCAATACCGCGTGCGCGGTGTCGTCGAACTCAACCGGGGCCAGAATCCGCCGATATGGAAATGCCATTGATCTGCCTCCTTGGTCGCCGACAACAGGCGATGTCGGTTGATTTCTATGTGATAGCTAGAGCCGTGCCAACCTAGGGCGACGCGCGTCGCGAATGCGATTAAGCGGCGAGGCTGACGGTGACAGCAGAATGACATGTGTCCAATGGATACAGATCTGTGATGTTGTCGCCAAAAGGAGGCCACAAAACCATGACGCGGGCGGCGCGATGGCCGACCTGCGGGCTTATTTCTGGCCGACAAATTGCAATAGAATCGATGGGAGTCAAGCAACATCGCGGGGAAGAGGTCAGGCCGATGCGCATCGAACAATGGATGACGGTGAATCCGCTAACGGTAAGGCCGCACGATTCGGTGGCTCACGCACGCGCGCTCCTCAAGGAGCATCGGATAAATCAATTGCCGGTGACACTCAACGGCACGCTGGTCGGAATCGTGACCGACCGCGATTTGCGCGATGCGATGGGCGCGATGTACGCAGCCGCCGAGGCCTCGGGGAAACCGCCCCGGCTCGAGAGCCGCGCGGAGGAAATCGCGGTCGAGGCCGTGATGACCGCCAACGCGATCACAATTGAACCACATGACACGATGGAGCGGGCGGCGGTCGTGATGCGACGCGACCGGATTGGCGCGTTGCCGGTGGTTCATCGAGGCGAGTTGCGGGGAATCGTTACCCGCACCGACGTGCTGCGAGCCTACCTGGCGCTCGCGAGTTACGACCGGAAAGCGAAGATCAATCACGCGTGGAAGGAGCCTTATTCGAAGCCTGACCCGCCGCGGTACGCGTAGCAGTCGGGGCCGGCGCGGCTAGTCGATACGGCCAGGCCAGCTGATAACGCCGCCAGCGCGCAGCGCCAGCTCGGCCAGATCATGGTCCCACAGCAGATGGTAGCAGCCGAGGCTGTGGCGACGCGCCGCCGGCGCGGCGGACGACTTGGGTCGAGCCAAGACAATCTCTCAACAGCCGTCGCCGCGCGCCACCATCGCGGACGCGGTGGCGTTGGTCGCAAACGCGGGGCAAATCATGCCGCAGCAGCGTCGCCCTTCGGCCTGACCACCAGCACCGGCCGTGGCGCGCGGCGGATTACCCGTTCGGCCACACTGCCGATTAGAAAATGGCTTACTCCTTTGCGGCCATGCGTAGCCAGTACGATGAGATCTGCATCCATTTCTTGAGTCTGTGCCAAGATACCGTCGGCCGCTTCGCCGCTGCGCGTTTCAATCTTATAGCTGACGCCGCGGCCTTCCAGATGCGCTGCCGCCAGCTTCTCGAGCTGGGCGCGGGCGGTTTTCTCCCACACCGGAAAGGGGTCCATCGGGATCGGAGAAAACTCGGTCGCGTTCAGCGGTAGCGGCGCGACGTGCAGCACGCAAAGCGTTGCGCCGTTCTGCTGGGCAAGTTCGCGTGCAAAGTGCAGGACGACGGCCGAGGACTCGTCAAAGTCCAGCGCGCATAAAATTTTGTCGAAGACCTTCATGTTCACGCCTCGAGTCGCACGTAACGCAAGAGCCGGACCATCGTGTGTATGGTGCTCGTTCACTCTGCCTCGAACCTCATCGGTGAGTTTCCGCTGCGGCTATTTGCAAGTCGATGGTCCTGCCCAATGGTGCCGATGGAACCACATCGCGGCGCCGACGGCACCAAGAGGCCCTGTGGAGAATTGGCCGGATTTAAGTTTGGTGCCTTGAGGAACAATTGATACGCTCTTGAATCGTCATTTATTGCGCTCGCGTGTTCTGTCGAACGTTAGGGCGTCAGGCACACTTGGTTGCTGCACCGGGCCACCGCGCTGCTCTCGTTACGGCCGTATCACATGAGGGGGTTCTCATGGCTTCTACAAAGGCTGGAGCCGGGTTGCTGGCGACGATCGCCTTGACGGTGGTCGTCCTCGCGATTGCTACCGTCGCGGCTGCACCCAGGGCGTGGGCAGATGACTCGGAGGCGCAGGCGCTTAAGCAAGTCCAGCGCGAGTTGCGCCAACTGCGCGCCGACCGGGCGCGCGACCGCAAGCTAATAGAAAAGCTCGAGCAAAAGCTCGAACAGGTGGAGTCGCAGGACAGCCAGGTCCGCACCACCAATCAGCAACTCCAAACCACCACCCAGCAGCTCCAGAGCAGCAATCAGCAGTTGCAAACCAAGACCGACGAGGAGCTGAAACAGATCCAAGCGCAGGTAGCTGAAGGGCCCTCACAACAGCAGTTTGCCAAAGCGCTTAGTGGCTACTGGGGGACGCATCAATTCACCCTCAATGGTGGGGCGGCCGTCGATTACATCTATGACCACAAGCTGAACCAGAACACTTTCTCACTCGTCTTCGAGCCGATCATGCTCTATCGTCTCAACGACTGGCTGCTATTCGAGGGCACTTTCGAGGCCGGCTACGATCCGGGCTCGGGCGCCTCGTTTGACGCTCCGGTCGCAACCGCTCAGATTTTCCTTAATGACTATATGGAAGCCGTGCTGGGCATCTTCGACCAGCCCTTCGGCGACTTCTATGAGGACCAGGGACCGTTCTGGGTGAACCGCTTCATCACGGCGCCGCTGCCCTTTGGGAGCGAGGCGCTGGTGCCGCCGACCGATATCGGAATGCAGTTGCGCGGCGGGTATCAGTGGGGCCAGCTTGGGCAGGACGCCGACTACACACTTTGGGTAGCCAACGGGCCGAGCTATGATTCCGCCTTGCCGCAGCCCGTCGTCGGCCAGGCGCTCAACGGCTCCACCAACATTACTATCAACACCAACGGCAAAGCTTACGGTGCGCGGTTCCGCGTCTATCCATTTCCGCTCGACAGCAAACTCGGCCGGCTGGAATTGGGCGCCTCGACCTACAATGGTAAGTGGCAAAACGGCCTGTGGCTCACCTCCTGGGGCGTGGACTTCGCCTATCACCGGGGCAACCTCCAGACGCGCGGTGAGTACCTCTCGGCCTACAGACAGATGCCGAACGGCTCCGGCCCGGACAATCGCCAAGGATGGTATTTCCAGGCCGGCTACTTCCTCACCGGCTTGCGACTCCCCTTTCTCAGCAGGGATCTGAACAGCTATCTGAGCAGGCTCGAGCCGCTAATCCGCTACTCCGGCGTCAACCAGCGCGCCATAGTCACCGACGAGATTTCAACTAATCCCAGCTTCGGCTTCAGCGGCTCGCCGTCAGTGTTCGAACCGCATGCGCGCGAGGTCGCGCTCGGGCTGGATTACTGGATAGCGCCGTCGATCGTGTGGCAGACCGAGGTCGATTTCGAGCTGCCCCGGGCAGGCGGTACTTCTTATACCTTCAACGGCGCAAGCACGCCCACCGTGGGACCTATCGGCGCTACGCCCAACGACCAGGCAGTCCTGACCCAGTTTGCGGTCGGCTTCTAAAGGAACGAGCGCCATGAAAAGAAGCTATCTTACGAAAATCCTCGCGCTCGCAATCGTTGGGCTTACGCTCTCGGTCACCGCCATGGCCGAAGAGAGTAAGGCCGAAAAGCAAAAACTATTTCTCGACGGTGCGCGGCTCTGGCCTGTCTACTGTTCGCAATGTCACAATGCCCGTCCCGGCTCCGAGTTCTCGCCTGCGCAGTGGGATGCGATCATGATGCATATGCGGACGCAATCGAATATGCCGGCCAAAGACGCAAGGGCGATCAAGGAATACCTCAAGGGCGGCCTTTGAATCATATAGACGCCAAGGCTCATACAAAGGAATACAAAGGAAATACGTTAAAGAGATGAAACTGACTAATTCACCACTACTCATACCGCTGCTTGCTATTTTACTCAGCGGGATATCAGCCGGTCTTGCCTACGCCGACGAGGATATCCCGGTTGCCACGACATACCAGATATATTGCTCGCGCTGTCACGGAGACACAGGACAAGGCGACGGCGCGGATGGCGCAACCTTGTCGCCGAAACCGCGCGACTTTAGCGACTGCGCGGTCATGAGCAAGATACCCGACGCCACGATCATTAAAGCAATCACGAACGGCGGTGCCGCGGTTGGTCTGAGTCGAGATATGCCCGCCTGGGGTGAAGAACTTAGCGGCAAAAAGATCAGCGCGCTGGCCGCCTACGTCCGCACCTTCTGCCACAAGTAGGACGCCCCGGCTAACAAGGAGCCGATACTATGCCTTTGCTAATTCCTGATTTGCCTGTAACGTCGGGGACTCCGTTCATCCGCGTCGTCAGGACAGCCACGATCGCGATGCTAGCCGTGATTTCGTTGGCCAGCATGCCATGTTTCTCTCAGGCATCCACCAAGACCTTCACGCTCACCGTGGAAAGAAAGCGCGTGAGCGTCGGCGGCGGAATGACCTTCAACGCGTGGACCTACAGTGGCACGGTGCCGGGGCCAGTTCTGAAGGTTATGCAAGGCGATGAAGTTAAGATCAATCTGGTCAACCACACCAAGGATGCCCACGGGATAAATGTTCACGCGGCTCAAATTTCGCCAGACCATTTCACCGGCGACCCGATGAAGTCCGTCAGCTACAGCTTTACCGCGAATGTCCCCGGCGTCTTCATCTATCACTGCACCGCGCCGCCCATCCTCGATCACATCGCGAGCGGCATGTATGGGATGATGATCGTCGAACCTAAAGCGGGATGGCCCAACGGCGACGCGCAGGAGGTCACAATCGTACAGAGCGAATTGTACGGCCTTCCGGACGCGCACGGGTTCATCGTCGGATCCCATGGGAAAATCGTGCAGGCTCGGCCGGATTTTGTCGTCTTCAACGGAGCGCTGAACAAATACAGTTTCGACCATCCAATTGATATCAAAGTTGGAAAGTTGGTCCGCTTGTTCTTCGTCAACGCCGGGCCCAGCTTCAGCTCAGCGTTCTACGTCACCGGCGTGCTGTTCGACACGGTGTACAAGAGCGGCAACCCGGCCAACGCAATGCACGGTATCAATACCCTCGAAGTCCCGCCGAGCGATGGCGCGGTCTTCGAGTTTCGCGTCACCCAGCCCGGCTACTATCAGTTCATGGACCAAAACCGCGCGCAGCAATATAAAGGCGCTAACGGGGTCTTTCGGGCCACGCCGTGACCAGAAGTGCGCAACATGATTACGATCGATCGTGCGCGGACCGTCCACGTGGCGGAATCAGGCAGCCTAAAATGAACTAATGAATGAAGCCGCTGCATGTTGAAATGGCTCACGGCCGTGCTCACCGGTGTTGTGGTGTGCACGGCGCTGGCGGCGGCGCCGGCTTGGACCGACAGCGCGGAAGATAACTACACGGCCTACTGCGCGAGATGCCATGGAGAGCGCGGGCACGGCGACGGTCCCTCGGTGGCGGCCCTGAAAATCACCCCGCAAAGCTTCAGCAACTGCGCGCAAATGCGGAAGATCTCCAACGAGACAATGTTCAAGGCGATAAAGGGCGGCGGCGCCTCGGTTGGCTTGTCCGGCGACATGCCGAACTGGAACGTCGACCTCAGCGATGACGAGATTCGCGAGATGGTGACGTTCGTCCGCACCTTTTGCAAGAAGAAATAGCCGCAGCCGAGCCGCTGCCACGATCACAGACTACAATCGCGCGCGGAACGCTTTATTGACGAGCAGCGTCCGGAGTCGGTGAGGCGCCGGCTTTCCGTTTGACCCACGAATCGCGAAGAGACATGATCAGCTCAGATACATACTCAGTATGCGCCCGCGTGCGATCTCTGAGCGATTTGATCAGGGCGGTAGCAGCATCGTCGGCTTGATAGTCCCATCTTCGGACAAAATTGCGGTGACACGGCGGGTAAGCTCGATCTCGTCGTGCCATTCTCCTAGTTCATCCTGGAAGTCTTCAGCCATTCTGCCGTGGCCTCAGCGCCCGGAACCTCGACGAACCGCGACACCGACTCCATCATATAGCGAAGCGTTTTGGTCTTAATCCTAACATCATGATAAGCGGCGGCATCCTTGCGTAGCTTTGCCGTATTAGGCCACTCGGCCCGAAATTAGGCCAGCGCCTGGGAATTCCTGACCAAGTCGCACTGATCCCCGGTTCAGGTTTTGGAAATAACCAGCGACGTCCGCTTGCTCATCCGCGATCGTCGGTCAATAGGAACACTGCGCCGCCCGCTTCGATCATCCAAAATCGCCTAATTCCTGGTAGCCGACCTACGACGCCCGCTTTGATCTTCCGCGATCGCGGAATTCCTGGTGGCCCGTCCATTTTCGTCGTGGCCCCGAATCTGATTGCTGCGGAGAAAACAAGCCGCAAATTGACGGAATCCCCGGTTCAGAGCATTCTCCGCGGCCACAAGCCATGCGAAATTGGCCGCCCAGGCGCATATTTCGATTATTCCTGGCCGAATCGTAAACGGAGAAGGACTCGATGGCGGAGAGGGGGGGATTCGAACCCCCGGAGCCACAAGGGCTCACGTGATTTCGAGTCACGCCGGTTAAACCAGACTCCCGAACCTCTCCGCACGAGGAAGCATTGATGTTTGACCCGCCGCAGTCAAGCTGACGCCGCCGGGGCGCCGCGTTGCCCGGCTTCGCGCGGGTCTGCTAGCGTCCGGCCAGGCTTCCGAAGAATCACGAGGAGACCTGCAGGATGGCTAGTGCGATAAAGATGACTCCGAACTGGCGCGAGCAACTGGGCGCCAAGCTGGTCACGCCCGAAGAGGCGGTCGCGCATATCAAATCGGGCGATCGGATCACCGCTTCGATCGCGCACGTGACGCCGTTCACCCTGTTCTACGCGCTGGCCGGCCGCCTGATGGAGATCGAGCGGGTGGTCGTCAACTACAGTGCGGCGCTGTTCGCTTTCGAACTGCCCGGCCTGGGCGAGCGCTTTCGGCTGGAGTCGTTCTACCTCTCGCCGATCGATCGCAAGCTCTTTCACGACGGGATGGGCGAATTCGTGCCGGTTAGCTACTACCGCGCGGGCCATCTGCCGCCGGGACTCCAGGACTTCAACGTCTACCTGATGACCGTGTCGCCGCCGGATGCGAACGGCGAGGTCAATTTCGGCGATTTCCAGATCATGTCGAAGCTGTGCGCACGCAACGCCGACTTGGTGATCGCGGAGATAGACCCGCGCTCGATTCGTGTCGGCGGCGACAATTCGATGCATATCTCGGAGATCGACTACTTCGTCGAGCGCACGGTCGGGATGCCTGAGATCGCGGCCCCGCCGGCCTCTGAAGAAGAGCGGCGCACCGTCGATACGATCAGCGCGCTGGTCGCCGGCGAATTGATTCCCGACCGCGCCACGATCCAGGTTGGCGTCGGCTCGACCTCGGGGATGCTGATGTCGCATCTGCGCGGCCATCATGACCTTGGGATGCAAACCGAGATCATTCCGATCGGCGCCGCCGACCTGGTGCGCGAAGGCGTGCTGACCGGGAAGCACAAGAAGATTTTTCCCGGCCTGGTGGTCGGCAGCGGCTTCGCGACTGGCACGCCGCGAGAGCAATTGGACTACATCGACGGCCATCCGGGTTTCCAGCTCTACGATTTCAACTTCACCGACGACATCCGCACTATCGCGCGCGAGGAGGGACTGGTCTCGGTCAACAATGCGCTGTGCGTCGACCTCACGGGGCAGGTCGGATCCGAGTCGGTGGGCCATCAGATGTACACGGGCACGGGCGGGCAAATCGCCTTTGGCGTCGGCGCGTCATTGGCCGGCGGCAAATCGATCATCGTGCTGCCCGCAAGCGCGCTCAGCGCCGGCAAGCGTGTCTCCCGCATCACGCCGAGCCTTCCACCGGCGACGGTTTTCACCCTGCCGCGCGCCTTCGTCCACTACGTGGTGACCGAGTATGGAGTGGCGAAGCTCGCCGGCAAGTCGCTGCGCGAACGCGCGCGCGAACTCGTCGCCGTCGCGCATCCCGACTTCCGCGGCGAGTTGGCGGCCGAGGCGCGGAGGATGTACGGATGATCTACGGCTGACGTTACGGCTGAACCCGATGCGCGCGGTTGAGCGCGCTAGATCGGACGCGGCGTGTAGATTCCCTCGAATCCCGGCGGACGCCATCCGCCGTTCGCGCACACCAGGCAGACGTCGAACTGCTTGTACTTGCCGTTTTCGCGGCCGAGCAGGCTGACCATGCTCTCGGTCGAGACGGCCTTGGCGCAAGCGACACAGGTCGCCGCCAGAGCTTTGTTATCTTTGGCTTTCTCGCTGGGCATCGCGGCTAGTCGAAGCGGCCCGAGCATCGTCCAGCCGCCGTGCAGAACTTCATACTCAATCCCATATACCTTGCGCAATGGCGCGAGACTTGCGCGGCGGTTTCAATGGCCGGCAGAGCCGATCGCCATTCGCCGGACTGCTTCAGTGGCCGGCAGAGCCGATCGCGATTCCCCAGACTGCTTCAATGGCCCGCGGAGCCGATCGCGATTCCTATGACGAGCGCGATCCCGACGATCACCGCGAGCGCGAGCCAGCCGCCGACGCTGTGCGCGCGCTGCTGCTGCTCGAGGCTGATCGGAGTGTCGACGTGTGCCGAATGAACCCCGCTCTGGTAGCCGCTGTGCGAGGTGTAGTAGATGCCCGTGCCCGGGATGCCGACGGTCCGACGCACGCCGGTCGGACCCATCGTGAGATGGGCGCCGCGCACGCCGACGGTGAGACTCGGCCCCGACTTGGAGAGATTGACCGAGAGACCTGGGAAGATATGAAGGCGGCGGTAGAATCGGAAATTGCCCATCGCGCCGTGACCGATTATAGACGAAGGCAATGCCTATTGCGCGGGCTATTGCACGATAGACGCGAGCATCGCCGCAGTCTCGCGCAACAGTTGGGCGACCAGCTCCGCGGCCGGCATCTCGCGCGCGAGCGGCGCGGCCTGCCCGGCCCACAACGAGAGGCAATCGGCGTTGCCTTGTTTAGCCGCCGCGGTGCGCATCGGGCGGGTCAGGTTGTTTTGCGCGGGGTAGGGCAAAAGCCGGTCTTCGTGGCCGCGCATCGCCGCCGCAAACCCATTCGTGATCCCGCGTGAGAGCCGGCCGCTGAACGCGCGCGTCAGTGTCGTGCCGTCGTCGCGGGCCGCGCGAATCGCCGCCTTGTGGGCCGACGGAGCGCCGCTCTCCGGACAGGCCAGAAAGGCGGTGCCCAGTTGCACGCCGCTTGCGCCGAGCGCCGCTGCGGCGACGATTCCGCGGCCGTCCATTATTCCGCCCGACGCGATCACCGGAACCGAAACCGCGTCGGCCATCTGAGGCACCAGTGCGATCGTTCCGATCAGGCTGTCCTCGAGCGCGGCGATAAAGGTGCCGCGATGGGCCCCGGCCTCACTGCCCTGTGCGACGATGGCGTCGGCGCCGGCCTGGTCCAGCGCTCGCGCCTCGGCCACCGTCGTTGCCGTGCCGATAAGCTTGATTCCGCGATCCTTCATCCGCCGCATGATCTCCGTCGCCGGGATGCCGAAGGTGAAGCTGAACACCGGAACGTTCGAGCGGAGAACCACTTCGACCTGCTGCTCGAACGGGGGTAGTGAACCGGCCGGAGCTGCGGGCGGCGGCAGGCCGAGCCGCTCGTGCCAGGGAGCGATCAGCTGGAGCATCGCCGCCGTGTCGGAGGAGCCGGTGCCGTCGTGGCCGCCCGCGAACAGGTTCACCGCGAACGGTTTATCGGTTCGTTCGTGAATCTCCGCGATCGCCTTCGCGATGTCGTCGGGAGTCATGTAGCCCGCGCCGAGCGAGCCGAGCCCTCCCGCATTGGAGACCGCCGCGACCAGTGCCGGAGTGCTGGTCCCCCCGGCCATCGGCGCAAGAATGACCGCGTGCTCGACACCCATCATGGACGCCAGTTTTCGAAATCGCTGCATGGCTATTCTCTCGATCAACGGGCTATGGAAAAGTCGTGGAGATAAAGTTGACCTAATAGACTAGTCAGAGTGGCGGCGGGAGCGGAAGAACTCCCGCAGCAGTGCGGCGCATTCGGGCTCCATCAGGCCGCCGTAGACCTCGATTCGATGGTTGAGGCGGCCGTCGCGCCCGATGTCGTACACCGATCCGAGCGCGCCTGCCTTTTCGTCACGCGTGCCGAAGTAAAGCTCCGCGATCCGCGCGTGAACCATCGCGCCCACGCACATCACGCACGGCTCGAGCGTCACGAACAGCGCCGCGCCGTCCAGGCGGTAGGCGCCGAGCGCGCCGGCGGCCTGGCGCAGCGCCAGCATCTCGGCGTGCGCCGTCGGATCGTTGAGCGCGATCGGGCGATTGTGCGCGGCCGCCAGCACGCCGTTCGCGCCGTCAGTGCCGCGGCCGATCACGACTGCGCCGACCGGCACTTCGTCCTCGGCGGCTCCGCGTTGGGCCTCGGCGATCGCCTGGGTCATCAGCGCAATCTGTCGCGAGCGCTCGATCATCGAATTCGGGCCGCTCTCCCTTTTAAGCTCTGCGGCTGCTGACAATGCTACATTGACAAGGCGGCGGCGCCCAATCGAGAATCGAAGAGCAAGCAACGAGTAATAGTTAAAAAATGGAAATCGGCGAAATTCTGCCGGAGGAACTGAACGAGCGGCTGAGGCGCGGCGAGCGGCCCGTCATCCTCGACGTGCGCGAGCCTGAGGAAATCGCGATCGCGTCTTTCCCCGGCGCCAAGCATATTCCGATGGGCGAGATTCCCTCCCGCCTGACCGAACTCGATCCCGACCAGGAGACGGTCGTGGTATGCCATCACGGAATCCGCAGCGCGCAGGTTGCGATGTACCTGGCGCGGCTCGGCTTCGAGCGCGTGTCGAATCTGAGCGGCGGAATCGATCTATGGTCGGCGACGGTCGACCCTGCAGTGCCGCGTTATTGAGTTCGAACTCGGGTGCGTTGACGGCGGCGCATCAATCGGAGGCAGGCGCATGACTTACCTTGCGGCAGCGATCCAGATGGCGGCGGGGAGTGACAAGGCGGCCAACCTCGAGCGTGCCGAGCGCTTAATCCGGCTCGCCGCGGCGCGCGGCGCCAACCTGGTGGGGTTGCCCGAGACCTTCAACTGGCGTGGCAAGCGCTCAGAGGAGGCGGCCGCCGCCGAACCGCTCGAGGGCGAATCGCTGGCGGCGATTTCGCGCCTGGCCCGCGAGCTCAGCCTGCATATCGTCGCCGGCTCGATAACCGAGCACGCGCCCGGCCAGCCCAAGCGCTACAACACGTCCGTGCTGATCGGCCCCGACGGCGCTCATATGGCCGTCTATCGCAAAATCCATCTCTTCGACGTCGATTTGCCGGGCCGCGTGACGGTCAAGGAGTCCGACGTCAAGCTCGCGGGCGGCGAGGTCGTCTCGGCACACACGCCGCGCGGCACAATCGGGCTTAGCGTCTGTTACGACCTGCGCTTCCCCGAACTCTATCGCCGCCTGACTTTCGCCGGCGCCGAGATCATCACGGTGCCGAGCTGTTTCACGTTCCCTACCGGCGAGGCGCATTGGGACGCGCTGATTCGTGCGCGCGCGATCGAGAACCAGGCCTACGTCATCGCGCCGGCACAGTTCGGGACCAACGTCCATGGCTTCAGCGACTATGGCAACTCGATGATCGCCGATCCGTGGGGGCGCGTGATCGCCCGCGCCTCCGACCAGGAGGGCGTGGTCATCGCGCCGATTGACCTCGAGTACCTCGGGCGGGTGCGGCGCGAGTTGCCGGCGCTGAGCCACGCGCGTTTGCGCCAGGGTCTCGGCTGATCGCGCTTCATTAAAGATGCGACGATCGCAGCCGCGCGCTTCGCCCGTGCGCTAAGATCGTGTTGGGGCGACTTCGGGCGGGTAGTGACAAGCATGGGCGAAGACTGTCGCAAATCTTCGCGTCGCGAACCTTCGCGTCGCAAACTTGCAGAAGTCTTGGCGCTTGACGCGCGATAGGCTGCGGGACTAATCAGGCACTACCCTCGCGCTCGCCCGGACTGGCTCGTATCCTGAAACGGCGGCGTCCGCCTGCGCCGGCGAAATCCGCGGACGGCGGGGGTGCCGGGGAAAGGGCGGGTGGCGCCGCGGCGGACATACGCACTGAGGAAAGACTTCACATGGCAGATGGACCGTTGGCTGGTTTTCGCATCCTGGACCTGACCCAGGTGGTCTCGGGGCCGTTTTGCGCGATGCTGCTGGGCGACCTCGGCGCCGACGTTGTCAAGATCGAGCCGCCCGAGGGCGACACCACGCGGCGGATCGGGCGGCCGCGCAAGAACGGCGTCACCGCATCGTTCCTGAACTTCAACCGCAACAAGCGCAGCGTCGTGATCGACCTGAAGAAAGAACAGGGCCGCGACCTGGTGAGGATGCTGGCCGTGCGGGCCGACGCGTTCATCGAGAACAACCGCCCCGGCGTCGCCGAGCGCCTCGGCATCGGTTACGCCGACATTCGCCGGCTCAATCCCAAGATCGTCTATTGCTCGATCTGCGGCTTCGGCCCCAAGGGCCGCTACGCCAACGCGCCCGCCTACGACCCGGTCATCCAATGCTTCTCGACCATGGCGGCGCTGCAGGGCCGGCGCGGCGGACAGCCGACCGTGGTCAAGATGGCGCTGGCCGACAAGATCAGTGGGATGACCGCCGCGCTCAGCATCGTGAGCGCGCTGCACGCGGCGCGCAATCGCGGCGTGGGCCAGAACATCCGCATCCCGATGGTCGAGGCGATGATGGCGTTCACCTGCAACGACACGATGGTGGGCTACACCTTCGTGCCCGAGGACGAATACAAGGATCAGGCGCCGAAAAGCCAGAGCCTCGATCCGTTTCCGACCAAAGACGGATGGATTTCGATCGCGCCGTTCACCGACGAGCAGTTCGAGCGCCTGTGCCTCGGCGTCGGCCATCACGAATGGTGGACCGAAGTCGCGGACCGCACCGAGCGCATCCGCGGCATCCTGCGCGGGCTCGCCAAGACGCTCCCGGAGCGCACGACCGCCGAGTGGCTCGAAGTGCTGGAGAAGGCCGACGTGCCGGTCGGCCGCGTCAACGATTACGAGACGCTGTTCACCGACGAAGAGATCGTCGCCAACGAAAACTTCACCCTGTACGAGCATCCCGACGCCGGCACCGTGCGCACGGTGAATCCCGGCGCGCGCTTTACTGAGACACCGGCGCGGATGTGGCGGATTCCACCGCGCCTGGGCGAGAACACCGAGGAAGTACTGCGCGAACTCGGCGTCGAGCGCTCGACGATCGAAGAGCTGCGCAATTCCAAGGTCATCAACAGCTAGGAAAACAGTTCGGGGACGTGCTGGCTCAGATAGACCAGCGCCTGATAGAGATAGTGAATCCCCGACACCACCAGCACTAAGCCGGTCAGGTACAGCAGCACGTACCAATTGCTCTGGCTCAGTCCGAAATGCGCCGTCAGCGTGCCAAGCACGCATACGATGAGCAGCACCGTGGTCATTTTGCCGAACATGCTTGGGCGGACCGGGAAGCGCTCGCCCGCGGCGAACGAGATCATCAGGTAGCCGAGCACCAGTACGATGTCGCGGATCGCGGTCAGGATCAAAAGCCAGACCGGAAGTTTGCGCTCGAAGGTAAGCACCACCAGCGCGCTCAGCAGCATCAGCTTGTCGGCAAACGGATCGAGGATCGCGCCAAGCTCGGTGCGGATATCGAACCATCGCGCGACCGCGCCGTCGAGCGCGTCGGTCAGCGCCGCCAGTACAAAGACATAGAGCGCCGCCGTGAAACGGTCCTTACTGAGCAGGACCAGGAAGATCGGGACCATCCCGATGCGGCAGAGCGAGATGATGTTGGGGAGCTTGAGCAGATGGCCTAGGCGCACGCGGCCGACCGCCGCCGGCAGGATACTGGCAGGCCTTGGTGAAGGACTAGGGATGTGCGCTCCCATCTGTAAGTCGCTCGCCGCTTAGACGATCGCCGCCTTGCGCAGCCGTCCGGCTACCGGTGCGCTGACCCGCGCCCGCAGCGAGACGGTGCCGTCGCTGTATTCCTCTCCCAGCACCTCGCCGTCGCGCCGCGCCATCGCGACCAGGTCGCCGCGTCCGGCCGGCAGCATCACCGTCACTTCCTCGCGCCAGGCACTGAACCATCGCGCCATCGCCCCGAGCAGTTCGTCCAGCCCCCGGCTCCGCAGCGCCGAGATCGCGACCGTGTCGGATGCGGTCGCGAGCCGCATCCCGTCGGCTGGTACGAGGTCAATCTTGTTCATCACCACGATCCGCGACGCCGCGCCCGCGCCGATCTCCTCCAGCACCCGGTCGACGATTTCCATCCGCTCGGCCGCGAGCGGCGAACTGGCATCGACCACGTGCAGCAGCAGATCGGCGGTGCGGACTTCCTCGAGCGTGGCCTTGAAGGCTTCGACCAGCATGTGGGGCAGCCGATGGATAAAGCCGACCGTGTCGGCCAGCATCACCGTCACCTTGCCGGGCAGCCGCAGGCGCCGGATGGTCGGATCGAGCGTCGAGAACGGACGATCCGCGGTTTCGACGCCGGCCTGCGTGAGCGCGTTCATCAGGGTCGATTTCCCCGAGTTGGTATAGCCGACCAGCGCCACGGTCGGATAGGGAACCTCGAGCCGGCGCCGGCGCTGGATCGTGCGCGTGCGCTCGACTTCGCCGAGGCGTAGGCGCAGACGGGTGAGACGCTCGCGCACGCGGCGGCGGTCGACTTCGAGTTGGGTTTCGCCGGGGCCGCGGATGCCGATACGGCCGCCCGAGGCGCCGCCGCCGCCGGCCTGGCGCGAAAGATGGGCCCACTGGCGCGTCAGGCGCGGCGCGAGATAGCTCAGCTGCGCGATCTCGACCTGGAGCTTGCCCTCCAGCGTGCGTGCGCGTTGGGCGAAGATGTCGAGGATGAGCTGGCTGCGATCGATCACGCGCAGTTCGAGTTCCTTTTCCAGGTTGCGCGCCTGGGCGGGGCTGAGCGCGTCGTCGAAGATCGCCAGCGTGGCGCCGCGCTCGCGCGCGAGGTCGCGCACCTCCTGGACCTTGCCGCGTCCGATAAAGGTGCGCGGGTCGGGATGCTTGAGTTTCTGGCTGACGGTGGCGGCGATCCTCGCGCCGGCGCTTTCGGCCAATGCGTCGAGTTCACCGAGCGAGTCTTCGCTGGCGATCTCGCCGTTTGAACCGGCCAGTTCGACTCCGACCAGGACGGCGCGTTCCGCATCCTCAATGGTGGGGCTATGGGAAAAGCTCAGAGGCCAACCTCGCTGCGTGCCGGATTGTGGATCTCGAGTATCGAATCCCGTGTCTCAACGCTTTCACGATCCTAGCAAAAATGTCGCGTCTTATGTCAGCACTTTTTTTACAGCACGAAACGCGTGCCGACGCTGTTCTGCACGAAGGCTCCGGGAAATTCGCGTGCGATCAAATGGGTCGCGCGCCATCCCGTGCAGTGCGCCGGCACGATCATCTCTGGCGCGATCTCGCGCAGCGCCGCCACGGTCGGCGCAATTACCGGCTCGAACAGCGTTCCCGAGAGATGGAACCCGCCGATGATCGCGTGCACGCGCTCCACGCCGGAGAGCGCGCGCGCCTGGCGCACCGTGTTGATCACGCCCGCATGACCGCATCCGGTCAGCACCACCAGCCCCTTGCCGCGCAGGTTCACCACCAGCGCCTGGTCGTCGTGGATATAGGGATCGGCCTGCCAATGCTTGCCGATACGCGCGAAGTGGATCGGAAAGCCGGTCTCGAAGTCGGTCGTGCGATGGATTTGCCCGGTGATCATCACCAGGTTGCCGAGCAGGTATGATGGCCCGCGTTCCTCGACCAGTTCGACGCCGTCGTGGCGCAGCACGCGCGGGTCGGGTGGCGGCAGTTGCATCTCGTGCCCGTCGGGCAGCACTACCTTGCGCTGGAGCAGCGCGTCGGGATGCAGCAGCAGCGGCATCCGGCGTCCGCCCAGCCGCCGCAGCATCCCGCCCAGCCCGTTGGTGTGGTCGGCGTGGCCGTGGCTGAGCGCGATCGCGTGCATCTCGTTGGGCTTGAGCTCGAGCACGTCGAGGTTGTGCATCAGGCCGTCGCGGCTCAGCCCTGCGTCGAACAGCAGCGACTCCGAGGTTCCCGCGCCGGTGACCTTTACGGCCGCCGCGAAGCCGTGCTCCGCGCGCAGCGCCGTGCGTCCCAGCCGCGTTCCGAGCGAGGCGCGGCGCACCGTAGCGCTGGAGGCCAGCAGCATGTCACAGGTGTTGTCGAGCACGGTGGTGATTTCGACCGCGTCGGCCTCTTTGAGCGCTAGTGGTTCGTCCGCCATCGGGTTGGCTCCCTGCTTGAATGTTTGCGTTGGTCGATCGTGTTGACTGGCGTGTCGACTGGCGCGTTGCCTAGCGGCCGAGATAGCGCCGCAAAAAATCGAGGCTCATTTGCCAGGCGTCGGCGCGGGTTGCGGTATCGAGGCCGTGTCCGGCGCCCGGATAGATTTTCATCTCGTGAGTACGATTGTAGCTCGTGAGCAGCGCATCGAGTTCATACGCGTAGCGCACCGAGACGGTCCTGTCGGCGCTGCCGTGCAGGATCAGCGTCGGCGGCATGTTCGCTGCCATCGACGGTGCGGTGTTGGTTAGTGCCCCGTAGTACTCGACGATCGCGGCCACCCGGCCGCCCTCTGACGCGCCCAGGGCCAGCGCCAGAAAAGCGCCCAGCGAATGTCCTATCAGAGCGATCCGATCGCGCTCGACCCCGGAATTTTGCCCGAGCACGTCGATGGCGCTCGCGATCTCTTGCGTCCAAATCGGAAAGTTTCCGTTGACCCAGGCCGCGAAGCGCTTTCCCAGCACCGGGGGATCGCCGGGCCGGGCCGGACCCGCCTGACTGTAGTATTCCACGAACATCGCGTAGTAGCCGGCCGCGGCCAGCTTGCGGCATTGGTCGGCGAAACCCTGGTTTCCATCGCCTCGGTATACGGCGCCATGCAGCAGGATGACCGCCGGATGCGCTCCGGGCGCGAGCGGCACGCAGTAGAAATCCTCGACCGGTTTTCCATCCGACTCGAACTGACCATTGTGAACTTCGATCGGATGAGCCTCGATCGAGTCAGGCGAAACCTGCGCGGCGGGCGAAGCTTGTGCGGCTGGCCGGCGTGGAGCACCGACGGCTGGCGGTGCGCCGAACGGCGATGAAAGGACAAAGAACACCGCGCACACGAGCATCCCGGGCAACAGAGGAGGTCGCGGCGCTCGCGGGCTCATGGCGAGTTGCAAAATGGCGCGGCGCTAGGCACGGGCGGCGAAGTGCGGCTTGCGTTTCTCCGCGAAGGCGCGTGCGCCCTCGGCCAGGTAGCCGCTGCCGACGCAAAGCGCCTGGTTGCGATCCTCCATCGCGATCGCGTTCTCGATACTGGCCGCGTCGATATTGGCGCTGATGCATTCCTTGGTCAGGCTGAGGCCGAGCGGCGAGGCCTCGACCATCTCGCGTGCGAGCTTGCCCGCTGCCGCGTCGAGTTCCGCATCGGCGACGACTTCGGAGACCATGCGCGTGGCGAGTGCGCGCTGGGCATCGACGAAGCGGCCGGTGAGCAGCAGTTCGTAGGCGATCGATGTGCCGACCGCGCGCGGCAGCGTGTAGCTGATGCCCATGTCGCAGCCACTCAGCCCGATACGGATGAATGCGGCGTTGAAGCGCGCCGAGGCGCCCGCCAGCCGCACGTCGCAGGCCAGCGCGAGCGCGAAACCGCCGCCGCTAGCTGGCCCGCGCACTGCCGCGATGAAGGGCTGCGGCAGGCGGCGGATCGCGACGATGAGACTGCTGATGCGGCGCTGGATCTCGAGCGTCGCGCTGGTCGAACCGCCCAGCGTGTCGTCGCCGGGGCGGGCGCCGCTATGCTCCTTGAGATCAAGCCCGGCGCAAAACGCGCGGCCGGCGCCGCGCACGATGACCACGCGTGTCGTGCGGTCGGAACCGAGCCCGTCAAAGTAGTCGTGCAACTCGGACACCATGGTCGAGTTGAGCGCGTTGAGCGCGTGCGGACGGTTGAGTGTCAGCCAGGCAATTGCTCCGTCCTGTTTCACTTCGAGCGCTTCGTATGCCATCACGTGGTCCCGCCTGTTATCGCAAAGTCGGGCACGGGCCGCGGCGGTCCGCGCGCGCTCCCCAACTTAACCGAACGCGCGGCGTTTGCGCCAATCGGGCTATGTTCCTATTGGATGCCGAGAGGGCTAGTCAAGAAATAAATTCGGAAATTTTTCTGGCCCGCTGAACGAATGACTAATTTACTCAAACCGCTTCAAAAGTGGCATAGAGAGCATTTCGCTTGTGGCGCCTTAACACTCTCGCAAGCACTTGCACGCAGCTTCGACCTGTCGCTTGCACAAAATGTCTTGACTCCGCCAAGGCGACGACAGAGGCTGAAATTGCAAGTGAAATCGAGCGCCATCGGCCGCAGGGAATGAAAAAAGGAACGCCTCAGAAAGCGACGCCTTCTGGCAAACCCACCCAAAGTATGGCTCAAACAGCTCAAAGCGATCAGATTTTCACTATCAAGGAACTGTCGGAACACCTGCGGGTTCATCCAACGACGATCTACCGTCTGCTCCGACAGGGACGCTTGCCCGGCTTCCGCGTCGGCAGCAACTGGCGGTTCAGCCGCGAGGCGATCGAACAGTGGGAGCGCGATCAGGCAGGCCGAGCGGCCGCAAGTCCGCCGCGCCGCCGCCGCGCTGCCCGCCGCCGCCGCTAGAAACACCACCTAGCGCACAATTTGCCCGCACGATTCGTCCGCGTGATTTGCGCGCGTGACGCGCGCTGCTTAGACTGATTCCATCGCGAACCGCAAGCCGCTCGATACCGCGTGCGTGCGCTGTGAGCTTCTGCCGCCGCGCGTTTGACAAGCGCCCTTTATTCCGAATAGCTAACCTCAAACACGCCGCCGGAGAGTGCTTAGAACGATGCCGACCAAGTACGTGGAAGTGCAGAGCTGCGCCACCTACTACTACTATGCGGGGCAAACCACACTGCCCGACGTGGTGCCCGACCTTTCGCGGGGCCGCAAAGTAATCATGCTGCATGGCGCGGGCTCCAACGGCCATAGCTGGCACAACCAGGTCGATCATCTCGGCCGCGCCCACAGTCCGATCGCGATCGATCTGCCGGCGCACGGCCGCTCCTCGGGCGTTGAGGGGCTCAAGACGGTCCAGGAGTACACCGACTTCGTCGTCGCGTTTCTCGACGCGCTCGGCATCGGCTCGGCGGTGATCGCGGGACGCTCGATGGGCGGGGCGATCGCGATGGACATGGCGATGCGTTATCCCAAGCGAGTCGAGGCGATCGTGCCGGTGGTGACCGCGGCGCGGTTTAACATCCCGCCCGAACGTATCGAGGCGCTGCGCGGGGTCGCGATGGGCCGAGCGCCGCAGGCTTTTGTCACCGACGGCTTCTCGCCGGCCACGGTGAAGGATCGCTTCGAGGTCGTGCGCGAGGGCTGGATGGAGCAGATTCAGACCGACCCGCGCGTGCGCTACACCGACATGGTGGCGTGCACGCGATGCGACCTGCGCGAGCAGATCGCGCGGATCGACAAGCCGGCATTTATCCTGGCCGGCGCCGACGATCCGATCACTACGCCGGCCGACGCCGAGTTTATCCACGGCCGCATCCGCGGCTCGAAGCTGCGCGTGATCGCGAACTCCGCGCATCATCTGCCTAACGAGCAGCCGGCCGAAACCAACTCCGCCATCGAGAGTTTTCTCTCCGAACTGTAGCCAGGGAGCGTCCGATGAGCCTAAGCCGCAAGACCGCGCTGGCCGGCGTCTACGAGCATCCGGCCCGCTTTGCGCCCAACAAGAACATGTTTCAGATCATGGCCGAGAGCGTGCGCGGCGCGCTCGACGACGCCGGGCTCAAGATCCAGGACGTCGACGGCGTGTGCACGACCGGGATCGGGATGAGCGGGATGGGGATCGTGGGGTTCTGCGATTATATGAACCTGACGCCCAACTTCGTCGACTCGACCTCGATCGGCGGCTCGTCGTTCGTCGCCCATACCGCGCATGCCGCAGCCGCGATCGCGGCCGGGCTATGCAAGGTCGCGGTGGTGGTCTACGGCTCGACCGCGGCCTCGCAGCGCTTCGCGATCGGCACCGGCGGCGGGGGCGGCGGCAGCGATCCCTGCGATCAGTATGAAGTGCCGTTCGGGCCGACCACGGTGGGGGCCTACGCGATGATGGCGCAGCGCCACATGTACGAATACGGCACGACTTCCGAGCAGCTCGCCGAGATCGCGGTCACGATGCGCCTGCACGCCTCGATGAATCCGGCGGCCAAGTATCGCGATCCGATCACGGTCGAGGACGTGATGGCCTCGCGCATCATCTCGTCGCCGCTGCATCTGCTCGACTGCTGCATCATCAGTGACGGCGGCGGCGCGCTGGTGGTGACCTCGGCGGAGCGCGCGCGCGACCTCAAGAAGAAGCCGGCTTACATTCTCGGTTGCGGCGAGACCGTGCGTCATCCGGCGCGCGGCCGGCGCGATTTCATGGAGATGGCGGCGGCGCAATCGGGACCGCTCGCCTTCGAGCGCGCCGGCGTCACCCCGGCCGACATCGACATGGCGATGATCTACGACTCGTTCACGATCACAGTCCTGATGACGCTGGAGAATCTTGGATTCTGTAAGCGCGGCGAAGGCGGCGCGTTCGTTGCGGGCGGGCGGCTGCGCTACGACGGCGCGCTCCCGACCAACACCGACGGCGGCGGGCTCTCGTCGAACCATCCGGGGATGCGCGGCATCTTCCTGGTGATCGAGGCGGTCAAACAATTGCGCGGCGAATGCGGTCCGCGCCAGGTCAAGGACTGCGCGCTGGCGTTGTGCCACGGCACCGGCGGCGCGCTCGGCACCCGCCACTCGGGCGCGACGCTCATCCTGAGCAATCAGTAGCGCGGCGAAGCCGTAGCAGTAAAACAGGAACTCCACGATGGCCGACGAAAAGTCCGACAAGAAAAAATACGCCAAGCCGCTGCCGCGCATCGACGAGGAGAGCCGTCCGTGGTGGGAGGCGCTCAAGCGCCACGAGCTGTATATCCAGAAGTGCCGCGATTGTGGCGACCTGCGCTATTACCCCAGAGCATTGTGCACCAACTGTCTGAGTTCGCGCACCGAGTGGGTGCGCTGCGCCGGAAAAGGTACGATCTACACTTTCACGGCGACCATGCAGAACCAGACGCCGGGCTTTCGCGAATCGCTGCCCTACGTGATGGCCTACGTCGAACTCGACGAGGGGCTCAAGCTGCTGACCAACCTTGTGGAGTGCAAGCCCGATGAGGTTAGAATAGGGATGCCCGTCGAGGCCGTGTTCGAGGACGCCACGCCCGAAGTGACGTTGCTCAAGTTCCGCCCGGCGAGGTAAGGACGTCGTGTAAGTGGCCACAATCCTCGATCTGCACAGCCACAGCGAAGCCTCGGAAGACAGCCGCGCGCCGCTGGAGGCCTACCTCAACTGGATCAAGCTGCGCCACCAGGAGCGCCCCGTCGACGGTATCGTGCTCACCGAGCATCGCCAGTTCAACGCCGGCCCCGATTACCGCGCGCTCGAGGACAAGTTCGGCCTGATGGTGCTCAAGGCCTCCGAGGTCGAAACCGACTACGGCCACGTGCTGGTCTTCGGCGTGACCGAGGAGATGACGCGACGCTTCGATTTCGCCAACGTCCGGCTGAGCGCGCAGGAATTGATCGATGAGGTCGCGCGGATGGGCGGTGTCGCCGTGCCGTGCCATCCTGGACGCCCAACTGTCGGCCTGTACGAGCACTACGCGGTCAAGCCGCCGCTTGAGAACGTGGTCGCAGTCGAGGTCCTCAACGGCGGCTCGCGCAAGGGCGAGGACGATCGCTCGATGGAACTGGTGCGCACGTACGGCTATCGCGCGGTGGGCGGATCGGACAGCCACCTGGTCAGTCTGATCGCGCTCTGCGCGACGCGCTTCGAGGCCGACATCCGTTCGATCGATGACCTGGTGCGCGAACTCAAAGAGGGCAAGTACGAGCCGGTCGATTTCCGCCCCAAGCGCAAGCCCGTGCCCGCGGCGGTTCCGGACGAGGTAAGGCACAATGGCGGTTGATTACGATCCGGCGCTGATCGGCAAAGTCTTCGAAGTAACCGATCCGGTGAGCGTCAGCGCCGAGGACATCGGCAAGTTCTGCAGCGCCATCGGCGAGACCAATCCGCTCTACACCGACGAGGCGGCGGCGAAAAAAGGACCGCATGGCGGAATCGTCGCGCCGCCCTCGTTCGCGGTCACCTTCCGCAACGGACGCCACTTCTTCACCCACGTGCCGAGATTTGGCCGCGCCGGCTTCGACGCCGGCAAGGACGTCGAGTTCGGCGCGCCGATTCACCCCGGCGACAAGATCACGCTCAGCTCCCACGTCAAGGAAATCTACGAGAAGACCGGGCGCAGCGGCTCGATGGTGTTCGTGGTGGTGCGCTCGACCGTGCAAAATCAAAACGGCGAGGTCGTCGCGCACATCGACCATCGCTTCATGAACCGGCCGTAGGTTTGCCCCAATGTCCATCATGAAATTCGACGCGGTCAAGATCGGCGATACGCTCGGCCCGCAGGAAATCCCCCTCAGCAAGGACCAGGTGCGGACCTACGCGCGCACCTGCGGTATGGACGTACCGCGTTTCACCGACGACGAGGGCGCGCGCGCGGAAGGGCTGCCCGGGATGATCGCGCCGGGCAATATGAGCCTGGGGATGCTTTCGCGGCTGGTCACCGATTGGATCGGGCAGAGCGGCGCGCGCCTCGCACGGCTCGGCACGACCTACCGGCAGCCGGTGCAGCCCGGCCATACGATTACGCTGAGCGGTTTCGTCACCCACGTCGAGCCGGCCGAGCAACGCGTCGAGATCGACGTCTGGATCGAAAACGAGGACGCCGAGCGGCTGGTAATCGGCACGGCTAGCGTCGAGTTTCCGTAAGCCGCGTCAGCCCGCAAACAGAGTTGCGTCGACCGATCGGTGCACCGCTACAGTAGGGCGCCGCGAAAGGGCTCGTCGCGCGCCGGTGGATACTCGATCAGACTGAGCGCCCAGCGCCGCGCCTGGCGCAGCGCCTCCTCGGCGCGCTTGAACAGCCGCTCGCGATGCATGGTGTTCCACACGTAGACGTCGACCGACGGCTCGTCGCTCAGCGTCACGTCGAGCATCCAATCCTCGAGCTGCGGGCCGCACACCAGCAGCCGCACCACGCGGCCGTGATCGAGGATCACGCCGCGCGCCTCGCGCGGCAGACGGAACTCGTCCTTGATCCGTTTGATCAGCCGCGCGGGATAGTGCTCCTCGGTCATCGCGACGTAGACCCATTGGCCGGGCTGCGGATTGGCCGCGCGCGCGATGCGCAGGTTGTTGTCGGTCAGGTCTTCCTTGGCGCGATCCTGATCGTAGTCGCGCGCGACGGAGTAGAAGTTCTCGACGATCGCCAGTTGTAGAGGCGCCTGGTCGGAACCAGCCTCCTGCGGCGCGTCGTGCTCGCCGCCGCGCGCGTCGGGCACGGCCGGTTCGGCCTTGCGCGGCCGCTTGACCGAGGTTTCGACCCACCATCGGTTTTCCACATTTGGCTTGTGCGCCATCGCGATCACATCATAGCCGCCGTATAGCCTCCCAAGCGAGTGTCATGCCGCGACATCGGAGGCGCGAGAGCGAGGGTTGGTGAAAGATTAAGCGCGACGGAGACGCCGGCTGGCGCGCGAGCGGCGCCGCCGGGCAGGCGGGCTTACCCTGCGAATCGACGAGCCCGTGCGCCGGGGTGAAGGGCTCGCGCGCCGGGGAGCGGCGGCGGTGCGACGCGCCGTGCGCCCGGTCATCTGCAGCCGTCCGTGTAGCCGCGCGCGCAGCCGCGTACGCCGCTGGGGTCGGCGCAATCCGCGCACCATCCTGACTGCGAAGGCGTCGGCCTTGCGCTCGGCGTCGGTCCAGAACAGGTAATGGCCCATCTCGTGATAGACCATCGCGACCCACATCCGTTCCTTATTGTAGATGCGGCCGCGCTTCCAGTTCTCGGGATGAACCAGATGGATCCGCCCGTCCTCGAAGGTCTTGCCCGCGGTCTTGCCCCAATCGAGGTATTCGAACCATTCGATCGCCGGCCGTTTGACGTTGTAGTAGCGGCAGAAGTCGGAAATCGCGCGGCGAAACGCGCCGGCGCGATGCTGACGGAAAAAGAGCACGAGATTGCGGTCAATCTCCCTACGATTGACGATCGGCGGAACGATCATACGCACGGAACGAAACCTCCGGAATGTCAGCCGGTCGATCATAGAAGGCCGCAGGCGAAGCCGTCAAACGAGGCGCGAAAAATCCGGAAAATCCTGACTTTTCAACCACTTACAGCTCGACGGAAGTATCGCAGGCGGCGCTAACGAAGGCTAAATTCGGCTAACTCAGGCAGTATGACGCTTGAAGCGGCGTGGCCGGGAGACACAGATTGCGCCTGCAATCGAGTCAGCGCGTGCAACCGAGTCAGCGCCTGCAGGGTGGCGCGCGCCGGATCTCTTAGGCGCGGCGCGCGTGCAGAGGGCTCGGACGCTTGACGCGGCGGCTGCGATTGACCGTCATGTGCTGGAGGCGTCCCGCCTCCTTCAGCCGCAGCCGCGCCAGCGGCAACCGCGAATCGTCGGCGCCGGCCGCGAGACCGCTCAGCCGATGGCGCAGCGCTTCGGAACTTATCTCGAGCGCGTCGCAGACGTTATCGAAGCTGAACGGCACGTTGACGCCGTGCGTCATCACCCATCGCGCTGCCTCGATAAACAGCCGCCGCTTGCGTGCGCTGAACGACCCGCGCCAGTCCTGCAGGATGTTGATCGCGTCGGCCAGCACCGCGAGCATCAGCCGCTGTTCGCTGGTGAACCGGCTCTTGCCGACCAACTCAAAGAACTGGCTGGGCAGAATGAGGTCCGAGGCCGTGAACGAATCCGGCGCTTGCGCGCCAAGGTTGCGCTGCCGCATAGCTAACAACTCCCGCCTGTCCGGGCGAGCGACTCGCTGCACGAGGCTTGAGACCCCCCCGGGTTAGCCCGCGTATCCCCCCAGATCCTAACTTATCGTCCCTATAGCTCAGGGCATGGTTAGCCGACCATAGTGATGCCAACGGAGCATTTCAAGAGTTGCCGGGCTAAATTATTTAGCAAGCTCAGCTAATGATCCGCAGACACATAGAGCCCAAGCTTTGGCTCAAGTTTAGGGCATCGACGAGGGGCGCTTTATGACCGAATTGTTACGGGATTTTGAACCGGCAGGACGCAGGGGATATGCACTAGGGGCGCCCGGCGGCCATCTGTTATAGTTCGGATGCAAACCCCTCGCGATTGGACCGGGCCCCGGAGGACAAAAGATGGCTGATTTCTTTGCCAAAGAGACGATCAAAGGCCTGCGCAAGCTGCGCCAGTTGAAGCCGGATTACTTCAAGGGCTTCATGGATTGGGATGAGATGATCTTCAAGGACGGCGCGCTGCCCGCCAAGACCAAGGAACTGATGGGGGTGACCGCGGCGCACGTTACGGCCTGTCCGTGGTGTATCGAGGATCACGTCAAGCGCGCGATAAAGCAGGGCGCGACCGATGAGGAGATCGCCGAGGCGGCGTTCGTCGCGATGGCGCTTAGGGCCGGCGCGGCGTTTGCCCACTCGTCGATCGCGATGGCGGTGAGCGACGAGCAGCGTGCCAAGGCGGCCGCGCAGGCGCACAATCACGAAGGCCACAATCACTAGGGCGCGCGGAAGAGCGGAGTTGTCGTTAATGGAGCAGGCAGGGACGCGCCGCACGACGCGGCAAATCGGGATCGGCGCACTCAAAGTCGGCGGCGGCGCGCCGGTGATCGTACAGTCGATGTGCGCGACGCGCACGGTCGATATCGACCAGACCGTGGCGCAGACGCATCAGCTCGCCCGCGCGGGCGCGGGGATCGTGCGCATCGCGCTCGACAATGAAAAGGAAGTTCCGGCGCTCAAGGAAATTCGCGCGCAGACCCGCGGCATCGTGTTGTCGGTGGACCTGCAGGAGAACTACCGCATTGCCGGCAAGGTCGGACCGCACGTCGACAAGATTCGCTACAACCCCGGCCATCTGCACCATATCGAGAAAGCCAAGAGCGTTCCGCAAAAAGTGCGATGGCTGGTCGAGGTCGCGCGCGAGCACAACCTCGCGATCCGTATCGGGGTCAACTGCGGCTCGGTCGCCCCGGCCTTTCTGGAGAAATATCCCGGGGACCAGTTAAGCGCGCTGGTCGAGTCGGCGGTGTGGCACTGCGAGCTGATGGACGAGCTGGGATTCGACCGCTTCGTGGTTTCGCTCAAGGACTCCGACCCGGCCAAGGTGCTCGAAGCCAACCGGCGCTTTGCCGCGCGCCGCCCCGACGTTCCGCTTCATCTCGGAGTCACCGAGGCGGGGCTGCCGCCCGACGGCATCATCAAGACCCGGATCGCGTTCGAGAAGCTGCTCGCGCAGCGCGTCGGCGACACCATCCGCGTCTCGCTCACGCTGCCCAATGAGCGCAAGCACGAAGAGGTCACCGTCGGCCATCAGATCATCAAGGACGTGGCGAGCGGACGCTTCATCTCGGTGCCCGACTTCGGCACCGGACTCAACATCATTTCGTGCCCGTCGTGCTCGCGCGTGGAGAACGAGAAGTTCGTCGAGCTGGCGCAGCAGGTGAAGGAGGTTACGGCTTACGCGTCGCGCCATCGGATCACGATCGCGGTGATGGGATGCCGGGTGAACGGGCCGGGCGAGACCGACGACGCGGACCTGGGGCTGTGGTGCGGTCCGACGACGGTGAACCTCAAAAAGAAGGATCGCAAGCTGGGGAATTTCCGCTACGACGACGTTTTGACGCGCCTGCGCGCCGAAGTCGACAAGCTGATCGCCGAGCGCGCGGCGGCCGCGAGCAACTAACAGACCGAAGAAACTCGTGTCGGCCCGGAGCGGACGCGCGCGTTCAGTGCGCGCGTCCGCTCCGGGCGTTGCGCTGGTACGCGGCGAGCCCGTTTCTAGAAACCCGCTAGCACCGCTTACACATCTGACAGGCGGCAAGCGAGCAGCAGGTTTCGTCGCCGCGGGCGACGAAGCGCTGCTTGCACACGGCGCATCGGGCGATCCGCTCGTCGTCTTCGAGCATCGGTCTGAGCTTCTCGTCGATCAGTTCGTCGTCATCGTCATCCCAAGCATCGGGTGGAGCGGCAGGCGCGGCTCTGCCGGCGTCTGCCGCTCCACCTGCCGCGCGCATCGGCCGGCCGAGGCCGGCCGTGCGCTCCGTCGCTGACGCTTGCGAGGCGGGACGCGCGGCGCCCTGCGCCGCGCGTCCCGCCTCGCAACGCGCCCCTCCCGGCGTCCCTGCGGGCGCCGCTGCGGCGGCGCCCGCAGGGACGCCAACAACGCCGGAGCGGCGCGGAGCGCGGCCTTTGGCCGCGCTCCGCGCCGCCTCGCGCGCCAACGCGTCGGCCTCTTCGTTGAGCGCGTCGCCCGCGTGTCCGCGCACCCACTCGAAGCGCACCTCATGCCGCGCGACCTCGCGATCGAGCTGTTGCCACAGGTCCTGGTTCTTCGTGCGACGCCAGCCGTCGTTCATCGTCCTGACGAGATACTGGCTGTCGCTGCGCACGATCACCGGAACGGCGGGGTCGAGGGCGCGCAGCGCCTCGATCGCCGCCATGATTTCCATCCGGTTGTTGGTGGTTTGTGAATCGCCGCCGCTAAGCCGATGCGTCCCGTCAGGTGTGACGATTACGACGCCCCATCCGCCGGGACCCGGATTACCTTCGCAGGAGCCGTCGGCGTAAACGAGGATCGGCGCTGATGACGTCGCGGGCACGGCCGGTCTTCCCAGGACTCCGGGTCAAGCGCCGCGCGCGCGACGCAGATCGTCGAACCATCGCAGGTAGTGGCGCGCCGACACGGTCCAGGAAAAATCCGCGGCGAAGCAGTTGTCCATCAGGCGGCGCCATGCCGCGCGGTCAGCAAAGAGCCGCCGCGCCCGGGCCATCGCGTCGATCATCGCGTCGGCGCGATAGTCGGTGAACATGAAACCGTTGCCAGTGCCGTGTTGCGGATCGAACTCGGTCACCGTGTCCTTAAGCCCGCCGGTTGCGCGCACCAGTGGCGCCGTACCGTACTTGAGCGCATACATCTGTGTTAGCCCGCACGGCTCGAACCGCGAGGGCATCAGGAAGATGTCGCTGCCGGCCTGGATCTGATGGGCGAAGGCATTGTCGAAAGCGAGCTGCACGTGCAGCTGGCCGGGGAAACGTTCCTCGGCGGATTTGAAATGCTTCTCCAGCGCCGGATCGCCGCTGGCGAGCATCACGAGCTGCAGGCCGAGACCCATCACCGCGTCGAGCGCCTCACCGAGCAGGTTGATGCCCTTTTGCGGAGTCATCCGCGTGACCATCCCGACTATCGGCGCGTCGTCGCGATCGGGCAGGCCGGCGAGCTTGCGCAGCGCGCGGCGGCAGGCTGCCTTGCCCTCGCGCCGCGCCGGCGTGTACTTGGCCGCGATCATCGGGTCGATCGCCGGGTCCCATTCCGTGTAGTCCGCGCCATTGATGATCCCGACGAAGCGGCTGCCCTTGCGGCGCAGCACTCCCTCCAGTCCGAAGCCCAGCTCCGGATCGCTGCTCACCTCGCGCGCGTAGGTCGGGCTCACGGTTGAGGCGCCGTCGGCCAGCACGATCGCGCCTTTCATCAGGTTAACGCGTCCCCAGAACTCCAGGCACTCGACTGAGAAGTAGGAACGGTCGATATTGAGCAGCCCGAAATCCGCCGCCTCGCAGATTCCCTGGAAGGCGAGATTGTGCACGGTGAAGACCGTCAGCGCGGAGCCGAGCGCCTCGCGCAGCGCCGGGTCGGCGCGCGCCACGATCGGTGCCACCGCCGCGTGCCAGTCATGGGCGTGCAGGACGTCGGGCCTGATGAAGCGCGCGGCGGCGAGCGCGGCCGCACGGCCGAACATCACGTAGCGATGCAGGTTGTCGGGGTAGTCCACGCCGCGCTCGCCATAGACTCCCGCGCGATCGAAGCAACCAGGATGCTTGATCAGGTAGAGCGGCACGCCGTCGCGGGTTTCGGCTCGCAAGAGGTCGAAGCGCTCGGCGGAGTCGCCCACCGGGACCGAGAGATTCTCGGCCACCGGCGACGTTTTGAGCGCGTCGAGAACGCCGCGGTAGCCGGGCAGGATCACGGCAGGCTCGGCGCCGCTTTGCTTGAGCGCCGCGGGAAGCGCGCCGATTACGTCGGCAAGTCCACCGGCCTTGGCCCACGGCGTGATCTCGGCAGCAACAATTGCGATTTTCACTTTTTCACCAATGATCTTTTTGCACCCTCTCTCGCGGATAACGTGGGCGAGAGCTCAGAGAGGGGAGCGCGAAGTAAAAAAGACCGACTACAAAGAACGACTACAACGATTAGCTAAGAACTCAGCTCGCCTTGGCGACCTGCGGCGCGGGCTGCGCGTCGGTCATCGCGAGCGCCTCGCGCAAAGCCTCGGCCGCGTTCTCCGGCGGCACCGGGTTGATATAGAAGCCGGTGCCGACCTCGAAGCCCGCGACCTTGGTCAGCGCAGGCGTGATTTCCATATGCCAGTGATAGTGCTTACTCTGGGCTTCGCGCAGCGGCGCCGAGTGGATGATGTAGTTGAACGGCGGATCGTCGAGCGAGCGCTTGAGCGCGCGCAGGCTCGCCTTGATCGCGCTGGCGAAGCCGGGGTACGACGTCGCCGCGTGCTCGAAGTGCGATCCGTGGGTCTTGGGAATCAGCCACAGCTCAAAGGGAAAACGCGCTGCGAAGGGCGAGGCCGCGATAAATTCGTCGTTTTCGAACACCACGCGGCGTCGGTCCTGGCCCTCCTGATCGACGATGTCACAAAAGATGCATCGTTCCTTGAGCGAGTAGTAGTCGCTCGCGCCGCGCAGCTCCTGCTGCACGAGGAGCGGTAAAATCGGCAGCGCGATCAGCTGCGAGTGCGGATGCTCCAGGCTCGCTCCGGCCTCGGCGCCGTGGTTCTTGAAGATCAGCACGTAGCGGAAACGTTCGTCGTGCGCGAGATCGAGCACCCGCTCGCGGTATGCCCACAGCAGCTCCTCGATCTGATGCAGCTCGAGATCGGCAAGCCCGCGATCGTGGTCGGGGCTTTCAATCAGCACCTCGTGCGCGCCGATTCCGTTCATCAGGTCGTACAGCCCGTCGCCGCGCCGTCCCGCCGCGCCTTCGATGCGCAGTGCCGGGAACTTGTTGCTGACCGCGCGCACCCGCCATCCCGGCCCGTTAGGCTGCGAGCCGTTCTCACGGTAGGCCAGCACCTCGGGCGGCGTCATCTGCTCCATCCCGGCGCAAAACGCGCATGGCGCCCCCTTGCGCTGGTCTCGATTCAATTTGAAATCCGACGGACGCTTGCCACGCTCGGTGGCCATGATCACCCAACGTCCAACGACCGGGTCCTTCCTCAGCTCAGGCATCTAGACGGCTTCCCCCAGGAATTGATCGCGCGGCAGCCCCGGCACGATAGCCTCATATTAGCCGTCATGGGTGGCGTAGCGCTAGGCAAACCGGCTTCGCGAGTCCCCAGGGCGGGCGCGGCTAATTCAGTACGGTACGCTCGGCGCGCGCCGGCGCGGCTTCCGGATGCTGCTCGACTCCGTCGCGCAGTGCGTGGCGCAGCACCTCGTCGACCGTATCGACGAATACGAACTCCATCTCTTTGCGCGCCTCTTCGGGGATATCCTCGAGGTCACTTTCGTTGCGCCGCGGGAGGATCACGGTCTTGATTCCCGCGCGCCGCGCCGCCAGCACTTTCTCCTTGACTCCGCCGACCGGCAAGACCTTCCCGCGCAGCGTTATCTCGCCAGTCATCGCGACGTCGGAGCGCACCGGGCGCGCACTCAGCAGCGAGGCGAGCGAGGCCGCGATAGTCACGCCGGCGGACGGGCCGTCCTTGGGGATGGCGCCGGCCGGGACGTGGATATGAAGATCGGACTTCTCGAAGAAGTCAGGCGCGATGCCGAGTTGCGCGGCGCGCGATCGCACATAGGAGAGCGCCGCCTGCGCCGACTCCTTCATCACGTCGCCTAGCGAGCCGGTGATGGTGACGCCCTTTTGCCCGTTCATCCGGGTGCTCTCGATAAACAGGATGTCGCCGCCGTTGGGCGTCCACGCCAGCCCCGTCGCGACGCCCGGTTCCTGGGTGCGCTCGGCCGCCTCGGAGAAAAACTTGCGCGGGCCGAGGAAGCGATGCAGCATGTCGGGCGTGACGCGCTCGGGGGCGGTTTCGCCCTCAGTGAGTGCGCGCGCGATTTTGCGGCACACGCGGCCGATTTCGCGCTCGAGATTGCGCAGGCCGGCCTCACGCGTGTAGCTGCGGATGATTTCGGATACCGCTTCCTTGGTGAATTCGATCTTGATATTGCCCAGGCCGTTCTCGGAAATCTGCTTGGGCACCAGGTGTCGTTCCGCAATCTGGAGCTTTTCCTCCTCGGTGTAGCCGGGCAGCTCCAGCACTTCCATCCGGTCGCGCAGCGCGGGCGGTATCGGATCGAGCACGTTGGCCGTGGTCAGGAACAACACCTTGGACAGATCGAAGGGCACGTCGAGATAGTGATCGACGAAGGCGTTGTTCTGTTCCGGGTCGAGCACCTCGAGCAGGGCCGAGGCCGGGTCGCCGCGAAAGTCCGTCCCGAGCTTGTCGACTTCGTCGAGGATGAACAGCGGATTGTTGGAGCCCGCGTTGCGCAGCCCTTGGATCATGCGTCCAGGCAACGAGCCGATGTAAGTGCGGCGATGGCCGCGAATCTCTGCCTCGTCGCGGATGCCGCCGAGCGACAGCCGCACGAACTTGCGTCCCAGCGCGCGCGCGATCGAGCGGCCGAGCGAGGTCTTGCCGGTTCCCGGCGGCCCCACGAAGCACAGAATCGGCCCCTTGGTGTCGCTCTTGAGCTTGCGCACGGCGAGGAATTCGAGGATGCGCTCCTTGACCTTTTCAAGATCGAAATGGTCTTCGTCGAGCACCGCGCGGGCGTGCTTGATGTCCAGGTTGTCGTCGGTCGACGCCGCCCAGGGCAGGCTGACCAGCCAATCGAGGTAGGTCCGCACCACCGTATGCTCGGCCGATTCGGGCGGGATCATTTTGAGCCGATCCAGCTCCTTGTCCGCCGCCTTGCGCGGGTCCTCGGGCATCTTGGCCGCCTCGATTTTCTTCTCGAGGTCCTCGATCTCGGAGGAGCGCGCGTCGCCCTCGCCAAGCTCTTTCTGGATCGCCTTGAGCTGCTGGCGCAGGTAGTACTCGCGCTGGTTCTTGTTGAGCTCGGTCTGCACCTGCGACTGGATCTTGTGGCCCAGCTCCAGCAGTTCGATCTCGCGCCCCAGGATGACAATCAGCTTTTCCAGGCGCGCGCGCACGTCGTTGGTCGATAGTAGGTCCTGCGACTCTTCGACCGCGATTTTCAGATAGGAGGCGACCATGTCGGTGAGGCGGGCGGGCTCGCGCACCTGCATCGCCATCACCTGCAGTTCATCGGGCAGATAGGGCACCAGCGACACGAACTTGGAAAACTGGCTCACCAGATGAGCCTGCAGCGCGTCGAGTTCCTTGTCGCCCTCGACCGCCTCGGCCAAGCGCCGCACGTTGGCGCGGAAGTACGGTTCGAGCTGGACGAAATCGAGCAGATCGATTCGCGCGATACCCTGCACCAGCACCCGCACGCTATGGTCGGGATACTTGAGCATCTTGAGAATGCGCACCGCCGTCCCGCGCGGGAACAATCCCTCGGGCGCCGGGTTCTCCTCTTCGGGATTTTTCTGCGCCGAGAGCCCGATTACGCGCGAAGCCTGGCCCACGTCCTCAATCAGCCTGAGCGAGGCCGGACGCGAAACCAGGAAAGGATGAATCTGGTTGGGGAAAATCACGATGCCGCGCAGCGGCAGCACCGGCAACACATCGGGGACCTCGACCTTGCTTAGGTCCTCTTCGATGTCGAAGCGCTTTTCGCCTTTGGCTTTATCGGATTTTTCTGCCATAGATGCCGAGCCGCCTCCCCAATCGCGGCCGCGTGCCGCTGGCGCTTCCACCCTCGCAATCGATTAACGTAATATACGCTCTGCGGGCAGACAAGCTCGGCCTCAATCGATAGAACTTAGCCACGATTGGTGTGCCACGCCAATGATCGAGGCAAAAGCTTGGCAAAGCATCAGTTCGAGAAAGTATTCACGGTAGAGGAAGCCAACGCCCTCATCCCACGCATGGAGATTCTGGTCCGCGGCTTGCAAGTAGAGGCCGACGCCTTGCGCGCGCGGATCCGCGAACTCGCCCGCCGTCACGATTCCTCCATCGCCGCGATGCCACTGGCCGATCTCATCGAGCGCTATCCCGAACTCAAGGAAAACGCCGCGCGGATGGCCGAGATGGCGGGGCAGGTCGAGGGCCTCGGATGCTTTCTGAAGGATATCGATCAGGGGTTGGTCGACTTCCCTTACGAAATCGAGGACGACGTGGTCTTTTTGTGCTGGCAATCCGGTGAGCGCCAGATTATCGCCTGGCACACTATCGATTCCGGTTTTTCCGACCGCCGGCCGCTGCCCGGCGTCAACAAGCCGTACCTGAATTGAGCATCTTGATCTCTTCGCGACGACGCCCGGAGGCGAAGCCTCGATGGTAGCCGTGCTGTTTCTGTATCTGCTGAGCCTGGTTTGCTGGCTGGGCGCGATGGTGTTTTTCATCGTGGTCACGCAGACCGCTTTCACGGCGCTCCCGAAGGTGGAGGCGGGCACGTTTCTGGCCGCGCTGTTTCCGCGTTATTACCTGTTCGGCTACATCAGTGGCGCGATCGCGGTCATCCTTGCGATCTTTCTCTGCGCCACGCGGATGCCGCGGATGTGGTGGGCGATGGCGGCGTTGGCGCTGGCGATCGCACTGGGACTGACCACCTACGCCGGCGCCGTGGTGCGGCCGCGGGTCGACGCGATTCGCGCCGTGACCGAGCAGCCCAATCCCGACCCCGCGCGCCGCGCCGAATTCGACCGGCTGCATCATCTCTCCGTTATGCTCAACGGCGGAGTGATGTTGCTCAACCTGGGGGCGCTGCTCGCGAGCACAGTCGCGCTCACACCTCGAGGATAATGGCGCTCGTGGATAACGGCGCGATCAAAGCCGTGGTGTTCGACCTCTTCGACACCCTGGTCAAATGGGAACCCGAGCGGCTGCCGCTTTTACACTGGCGCCAGCGTTCGACTCACAGCACGCTCCCGTGGATCCTGCCGTCGCTCCAGGAGCGGATGGGCCCGCGCTTCGAGCTCGAGACGTTTCTCACCGTCTATCACGAGGTGATCGACGAAATTAACGCCGAGCGCGAACGTGAGGGTATCGAAATAACCTGCCAGGAGCGCTTCGAGCGCACTCTGGAGCGGCTGGGCTACTCGGATCCCGCTGAGCGCAGCCTGCTGGCCTTCCATGTGACTCGCCTCCACATGGACGGCGTGCGCAAGGTCACGTTTGCGCCGCCCGAGCGCTCCGACGCCGTGCGCCGGCTGGCGCCGCACCTCCGCCTCGGCTTGCTCTCCAATTTCGACGACGCGCAGTGCGGGCGCGAGGTCCTGCTCGATACCGGCGTCGCCGACCTGTTCGAGGCGGTGATAATCTCGGCCGAGGCGGGCCTCCGCAAACCCAATCCGCTTATCTATCAGCGCATCCTGACGATGCTGCACGTGGAGCCGCGCGCGATCCTGTTCGTTGGCGACACGCCGCGCGAGGACGTGCTAGGACCGCGGCTGGCCGCGATGCGGGTCGCGTGGGTCAACAAGCGCGGCGCGCCGCTACCCGAGGGCATCCCCGAGCCCGACCTCATGGTCGCCGACATCGCGGAACTTCCCGCGCTGCTGGGCGTGTGAGCCTACGATGCTACGGCGTCCGGCAATCGCGGTGATCGGCGGCGGCGACAGCGCGAGCGTCGAGGTGCTCGAACTCGCGCACAAGGTCGGAACCGAGATCGGCGCGCACGGCGCGACGCTCATCTGCGGCGGACGGGGCGGCGTGATGGAAGCGGCGGCGCGCGGCGCGTACGAGCGCGGTGCACATACCATCGGCGTCCTGCCCGGCTACGACCACGGCGCCGCCAATCCGCATATCGAGTTCGCGATCGCGACCGGGATGGGCGAGGCGCGCAACGCCGTCGTGATCGGCAGCGCCGACGCGGTGGTGGCACTCGCCGGCGAGGGCGGCACGCTGAGCGAAATCGGTTTCGCGCTCAAGATCGGCCGTCCGCTGGTCGCGCTGCGCGCATGGCCGCATATCGAGGGTATCGAGCACGCCGACGATCCGGAGGCTGCCGTCGGCGAGGCGCTTCGGATGGCGCGGCTGGCGGCGGCTCGCCAGGCGCGCAAGACCAAACGCACAAGATCGGGCGCGCAGGATCAAACGCCCAACATTAAACCCAACCTTCAAGATGGCCAGAAGGGAGTGAAATCGTAGGGACGGCGATGGCTGGGATGGCACGTGACGCGGTGCTCGACGAACTGGAGCAGGGGCCATTCTCGGCCGCGCTGCGGCTCAGGATCGAAGCGCGCGGCGAGGGCGAGGTGACGGTGCGGATGCCCTTTGGCGAAACCATCCTTAACGCCGGCGGTCCCGGCGTTCCGATCCACGGCGGCGCGATCGCGGCACTGGCCGACTTCGCCGCGTGCGCCGCGGTTTGGACGATGCCCCAGGCGCGCAGCAGCGCGACCATCTCGATGACCGTCAACTACACCGCGCCGGCGGTGAAGACCGATCTCGTCGCGCGCGCCCGGGTTCGCCGCGCCGGCAAACGTATCGCCAGCATCGCGGTCGAAATCCGCGACCAGCAGAGCACGCTCGTCGCCGACGCGCTGGTCACTTACAAAATTGCCTGACCCGTCCTCGATACTCGCCGCGGTTCGCGCGGCCGCCGCGCGCCACGGGCTCAACCTGTGCGCCGCGATTCCGCTCGCGCAATATGACGCGGCGGTCCAGCCTGACGCGCGCGCGTCGCTCATCGATCCGGCGGCGCGCTCGATCGTGGTGCTCGGCAACGGCGGCGGCGATTTCTGGGCGGCGTTCAAGCGGCACGCGGCGCGCAATCCCGGATGGTGGGAGCGCGAAAATCCGCTCGACGATTTCACCCGCGAGGTAGTCGAGCGTGAGGTCGCCGCGCCGCTGCGCGACACCGCGCTCCACTACACCATCGTTCATCCGTTCATGCACGGCGGCGGACGCACGCTCAACTTCGTCGAACTGGGCAAGGCGGCGGGAATCGCCGGGCCGAGCATCCTCGGCGTCGTGGTGCATCCGGTCTTCGGCCCGTGGATCGCCTTTCGCGCGGCGCTGCTGCTCGACGTGGCGGTCGACGCGCCTGGCGACGCGCGCGGCTTCGATCCGTGTCCCGGATGCGTCCCGCGCAGTTGCATCGGCGCGTGTCCGGTCGGCGCGGTGAGTTTTCCCGCCGGATGGGACGTGCCGAAGTGCCTGACGCATCGGGTCGAGGTCGAGCCGGACTGCGCCGAGCTATGCCACGCACGAGTTGGATGTGTGCTCGGCCCGGAGCATCGCTACCCGGACGACGAGCTCGCGTATCATCAGATGCGCGCGCTGCGCGCGATGCGCCCGTACTACGAGACGCACATCAAACCAAAGCTGCGCGCGGATAACCGAGGTCGCGATGGTCGAGCTATCGGTCGGAGACGGCAGGCTCAAGGTCGAAATCTTAGGATGGCACAAGTTTTTTGCGTTCAAACGCAGGTTTCTGATTCCGCTCGACCACGTCAGAGACGTGCGGCGCGATCCTGAGGATGCCGCGCGATCGTGGAAGGGGTGGAGGCTCTGCGGTACCGGCTTTCCGGGCGTCATCTCGGCCGGCTGGTACTACAAAGACGGCCGGCATGTGTTTTGGGACATGGTTAATCCGCAAAATGCTATAGCCATTGATCTGGCCGACGAGGGATATAGTCAGTTGATTGTCGAGGTTGCCGATCCCGACGCGGCCGTCAGTCTGATTCGAGAAGCAACCGCCAATTTTCCTCGCTGAGAGTTCTATCCCGCGGCCACTCTGCGCGTCGACCGCAGCGCACGCAGTTAGTGACGCGGCGCAGAAAATTGAACGCGGCGCGAGAGAAGAATATGTCCGCGCCGACCAGCGGCCGCTCGAGGATGGTCATTATCTTGTCAGCCGGTCGTAAGATTGTCAGCCGGCCATAAGTTGGATGGCGCGCGCCGGATTCGGAGCCGCGATCATTTGAGCCGTTTCGCGACCTCGGTGGCGAAGTAGCTCAGGATCATGTCGGCGCCGGCCCGCTTGATCGACGTCAGCACTTCCATCACCGCGCGCTCCTCGTCGAGCCATCCGTTGAGCCCGGCCGCCCGCAGCATCGAGTATTCGCCCGAGACGTTGTAGGCCGCCACCGGAACGCGAAACTCGTGCTTTGCGCGGTAGATCAGGTCGAGATACGCCAGCGCCGGCTTGACCATCACGATGTCGGCACCTTCGGCGAGGTCCAACGCGATCTCGCGCATCGCCTCGTCGCCGTTGGGCGGGTCCATCTGATAGGAGCGGCGGTCGCCGAACTGCGGCGCCGACTCGGCGGCCTCGCGAAACGGCCCGTAGAAGGCCGAGGCGAATTTCGCCGAGTAGGCCATGATCGGAATGTGCATGAAGCCGTTTTCGTCGAGCGCTCGGCGGATCGCGCCGACCCGCCCGTCCATCATGTCCGACGGCCCGACCATGTCGGCGCCGGCGTGCGCGTGCGAGAGCGCCTCGCGCGCGAGCAGCTCCAGCGTCGCGTCGTTGTCGACGTCGTTGCCCGCCACCACGCCACAATGGCCGTGGTCAGTGTACTCGCACAGGCAGACGTCGGTTATCACGGCGAGGCCGGGCACGTGCTCCTTGATTTCGCGAATCGCGCGCTGAACCTCGCCCTGGTCGTTCCATGCCTCGGTGCCGTGGGGGTCCTTGCGCTGCGGGATGCCGAACAGGATGACGGCCGGGACACCAGCCGCGTGCGTCTCGCGCGCGGCGCGCACCACCTGGTCAACCGACATCTGCGCCACCCCCGGCATCGAACCGATCGAACGCTTGACGTCGCGTCCCGGGCAGACAAAGAACGGCTGGATAAGGTCGTCGGGCGCAAGGCGCGTCTCCCGGATCATGCGGCGCAGCGTCTCGGTGCGCCGCAGCCGCCGTGGGCGATTGATTGGAAACGCCATCGGGATGCTTACCCCCTCAAAGGCGGAACTCAGACTCGAGGTTGATTATATTGATGCGACGCGCCGGAACGAAACCATTCGCACGCGCCGGAAAATGAGCGGCGGGCGCCCCGGATATCCGGGACGCCCGCCGCGTTTGTGGCAGAGTCTGCCCGCCGCCCCCTTTGCGCGCGTGCCTAATCGAGCGGGAGCCCCGGCAGAATCGGGGTGTGCTCCAACTGAACCGCCTTCAGACTCTGTGGATTGAGGCCCAGCGCCTCCAGGATCGTCGGTGCGACCTGCTTGGTCTGCACCGGGGTGGTAATCGTGGTGGCCCTAAATTCCGGATTGGACACCAGCATGATCACGTTGATGTCATCATGCGCGAAGCCGCCATGCTCCGCGAGCTTCTTCGTACTGTTCGAATAGGTCACGCCGATATTGGGAGTAACCAGGATATCCGGCGCGCGCGAATCTCCGGCGTTGTAGTACAAGGCAATCGAGGGGCCCGAGAAAATCTCGCCGATGCCCGCAACGTTGTCGGCCAACGGAAGCGCGGGGGACGCTTTCTCGAGCGCGTCTACCGCGGCAGTGACATTAGCGGGAATGGTTCGGCCAGCCAAAGCAGGGCTACGTCATCCTCCGTCGGTCCGATGTCTTCCAACTCCGAAGCCGCCAGGAACGAGGAGAGGATCGAGGCTGGATCGTTGGGCGACCCATTGGCTTGATAGCGCTTGGGATCGACCGGCGACTGGCCGTGCTTGGCCGTTATGATGATCATCGTCGAATCGTACAATCCCTGCTTCTTCAGTTCAGAGACCATCATCCCGATCGCACTCGTCGACAAACAGGATCTCCTGGAACAGCGAGGGGCTGGGGGTTCCGATCGAATCAAGATACCCGCCCTTGGAGCTGTAAGTCGGAAAATCAGGGGGAATCCCGACCGGCGGCGTCGCCGTATTGAGATTATGCTGATAAATCAACTTCTGGCCGATGCTCACCGCCTGGAAGTTCATGCCGAAGATGGTCGGCACTCGCGTTTTGGCGGTGCCGTCGTGGTTCTTGCCGTCGATCTCGTTGAGAATGGCGTTCACCTTGAGGCCGTCATAGCACTGGATGTTCAGGAAGCTCCCGGTGTAGTCATCGGCTGCGGCTACGGCGAATTGGTCCGGCAACGGGCTCAGCCGGCGGGAACAGCGCTGGATCGGGAATCAGCCCCGGAAACGCCCCGGTCCCCGGGACCAGATAGTCCTGAGAATTGGAGTTGATTTCCGGCGCGTAGTAGTCGTCGACATTCGTGTCGGTGGTGGTCCCAGTCGGGCCGCCCACCGACGAATACGACGGATGCTTGTCGGACCAGGCCGTGTAACCTCTCGCGCCATGGATAACTCCGAAAATCGTATTGACGCGGACAAAGTTCCACGGATAGACCGGATTGCAATGCGCGTCGCGTACCAGGCGGGTCTGATCGATCGAGTTGATCCCGCCGTCGCCGGTCGGCGCGCCGCCGTTGAGAAACTGTTGATTCGCCTCGCCCCGCCCACGCCCGTGTTGAGGTTGATGCCTTCGTCGTACTCGGTGGTCGTACCGGTCGTCGTGCAATTCGGGCCGGTGCCATCCAACCCATTGCCTGTCGTATCCATCGGCCCGTAGAGCGCGCGGTCGTAAGCGACGTCATAATTGACGCCCATCGTGCGCGGCGATCCACCCGTCATGAGCGCCATCAGGCCGGGGAATGAATCAGACGGTTCGAGGTCGAAGTAGCCAGGTAGTTGACGCCCCTGGTCCCCAGCTCCGCCAGGTTCGGGCAGTACGGGTTGCCACCGTTTACGCCCGGGATACCCTGAGGTGCAGTTCAGGTAGTCCAGCGCGTGGAAGCCGTCGACACTGATCAGTAGCACTCGTCTTATGCCATGGCGATTGTTGATGCTATCACCATAAGCCCGCGGCGCTAACCAAGCCGCCAGCAGCAGCAACGCGCCGATCACAGCGCCCAGCCCCAATTTCTTGCGCATCTGAATCCTCTCCTCTTGAAAGTTATGGGTAAAAAGACGGATGCACTTGTAGCGGAAGCAAATGAATTGCGTATGGCGCGAGTGTTAAGTTCAGGTTGCGGATAATTCTCAGTTGGAGGCGGAACGCAACTGAGTATAGTGTCACGCAATAGCGAAGAACTGGCATCGGCACTCTGGCTAATCGGACAAAATAACTGCGCAAGGAAGGATGAGCGCCGCCGCCCCGGAATTTAACGCGCCGTTAATCGTTCGATAACTCTCGTGAAGGCGAAGCGTGCTATCTCCGGGACGCATTCAATACGTCATCCAGGATATTCGCGTTCACGACGCGAGGAGGTAGAGAACGGTGAAAATCGCTTCCTGTCGAAGAGCTGCGGCTGCCAAGACGCTGGCCTGTAGTGCTTCCCTGATGCTGCTCGCTGCGATACGGCCGGCGCTCGCTCACGCGGTGAGTCCGTCGGCCGATCGCCCCCTATTCGGTCAGCACCTTTGCCATATCCGAGAACGGTTATACAGCGCCCGATTCCATCACGTTTTCGCGTAAAAGCGTCTTCGTCGGCTACGGCAATGGCGGCGCGCCCGACGGTTCCGGCGGCGCGATGAGCACTATCGTCATGTACAAGATGGACGGGACGGTGGTGAAGACATTTACCGTTGTCGGCCATAACGACGGTCTGAGATACGACATTAAGACCGGCGATCTGTGGGCGCTGCAGAACGAAGACGCCAACGCTACGCTCATCATCATCGATCCGAACACCGGCAAGCAGAAGACCTTCGTGCTCGGGACCGGACCGCATGGCGGCGGCTACGACGATCTCGATTTCGAGGGTAATGCGATCTATGTCAGCGCATCAAACCCTTCGATTGAGACCGCGCCCGGAATCGCCCGGCTCAAGTTCAAGGGTAAAAAGGTCGAACTTACCGGCATTCTCAACGACGACGCGACCGCGACCGACGTGACCACCGGCGAGACCGTTACGCTCAATCTTACCGATCCGGATTCGATGATCGTCGATCCATTCGGCGAACTGCTGCTCGACTCTCAGGGCGATGGCGAACTGATTATCGTTCAGCATCCGGGACGCTCATGCCAGAAGAACCTGCTGGTCCCCCTGACCTCACCGCTGGCCGACGGAACAGTGCCCGGTGACACCACCGCCGACGATACCGTGTTCGCCAATGCCGCTCAGGGCACGCTGTTAGTGGCGGACAAGGACGGCGAAGCGGTCTATGCGATAACCGCGCCGTATTTCGCGCCGGGCGCGGCCTACACCGCGATCGTATCGGTCACGGCGCCGGGTGGATCGACGGTGGTCGGAGCCTTCGTCGGCGCAGACCAATCTGAGCACGGGGCTCGTCACTCCGATCGTAAATGGGCTCCAGAATCCGGGCGGGATGGCATTCATTCCGGCCGATGGCAATCCGAATCTCGTGGCAACGTCTGTGGTGGACGAGGCCAACGAATGTCCGTAATCGGTGAGATTAGCGAGCGACTTGAAACGAAACCGTCATTTGTCGGACACATTGCCGTAACAATAGTTTGATCTGAATGAAGACTGCGGAGCTATGTTCGCCGGTCCTGCGGGCCTACCGAAAACAGGGAGGATTTACTATGAGGATTGGGCGAGGCGTACTGCTGCTTGTTGCCGTGTCGTTGATGGGCGTGGGGCTTGTGACCTGGGGCAGCCGTTTCGGGGCGAGGCTCGATTCCGGCATTGCGATCGGCGCCGAGGGCGCGATCACTTTGCAGGGCACAGGTGCGACCTTCCCGGCGCCGCTATACCAGAAGTGGTTCACCGAATATAACAAGGCGCATCCCGACGTGGAGATCAACTACCAGGCGCTGGGCAGCGGCGCGGGAGTAAAACAGTTCCAGCAAAACTTGGTCGACTTCGGGGCCAGCGACGCGGCGATGACCGACGAGGAGATGGCCGCGGTCAAAGACGGCGTCGTGCTGCTCCCGATGACCGCCGGTGCAATCGTGCTCGCCTACAATCTGCCCGACAGTCCCAGCGAGCTTAAGCTCTCGCGCGAGGCCTACGTGGGCATCTTTCTCGGCAAGATCACCCAGTGGGATGACCCGGCTATCGCCAAGTCCAATCCGGGAGCGAAAATGCCGAGCACCAAAATAACCGTCGCGGTCCGCTCGGATGGAAGCGGAACTACCTATGTTTTCACTTCGCATCTGAGCGCGATCAGCGATGCATGGAAGAGCGGGCCGGGCGCAGGGAAGTCGGTCAATTTTCCGGCTGCCGTGGCAGGCAAGGGTAACGCCGGCGTGACCGCGCTTATCAAGGAGACGCCGGGCGCGATCGGCTACGTCGAGTACGGCTACGCCGTGCAAACCAAGATGCCGATGGCGTTGCTCGAGAACAAGAGCGGCAAATACGTGAAGGCCGACCTGACGACCGGCAAGGACGCGCTCGCGAGCGTTCAGTTGCCGGCCAACCTGCGCGCATGGATCACCGATCCCAAAGGCGCGCAGGCCTATCCAATCGTCACCTACACCTGGCTGCTTTGCTACAAAAAGTACAAGGATCCTAAAACCGCCGCGACGCTTAAGTCGGTGATTCAATACGGCCTTACCCAGGGCCAGGCGTTCAGTGTCGATCTCGGCTATATTCCGCTGCCCGCGAATGTCGTGGAAGCGGACAGCAAAGCGCTTCAACAGATCTCATGACCCCAGGCGAGGCTGGAGCGGCGCGCAATATCTTCCACCCCGGCGGGCACCCAGGAGATGAAGCGATAGTGTCTGCCGGGGTAGACATATCTCAGCCTCCGTCCGCGTTCGAGATTGCCGCCGATCGTATATTCCGCCGCTGCACGCTCGCCGTCGCATGGTTCACGGTCATCCTGGTCCTCTGCGTGGTCTTCAGTATCGGGCGGCAGGCGATGCCGTCGATTCGCGCCTATGGCCTGGGTTTTCTCAGTGGAACCGCCTGGGACTCCAATCGCGCGCAGTTCGGAATTCTGCCGGCGATTGTCGGGACGCTGTATAGCTCGATACTCGGATTGGCTATCGGAACCATCTTTGGCCTGGCTATTGCCATTTTTCTTAGTGAAGGCTTCCTGTCCTCCGGACTTGATACTGTGCTCGGCCTCTTGCGGCTATCAGAGTATTCATGGCTGAACTCGCTGCCCGGCCGGGTCGAGAATGTGCTGAAAATCACCGTCGAGCTGCTCGCCGCGATCCCCAGCGTCGTTTACGGACTGTGGGGAATCTTCGTCGTGATTCCATTCGTGCGCCCGCCCGCGAACTGGCTGCACTCGCATCTCGGATGGATTCCGTTGTTCGGCACCGGTCTTAGCGGGCCCGGACTGCTGCCGGCCTCGATCGTCCTGGCGATTATGGTGCTGCCGACCATCTCGGCCATCTCGCGCGACGCGCTGGTCGCGGTGCCGCCGAAACTACGCGAGGCCGCCTTCGGGATGGGCGCGACGCGCTGGGAGGCGATCCTGGCGGTTTTCGTGCCGACCGCGGCGACCGGAATTTTCGGCGCGATCATTCTCGGATTCGGCCGCGCGCTGGGCGAGACGATGGCGCTCGCGATGCTGGCGGGCAACGCCAACATAATCAGTTGGTCGCTCTTCTCGCCGGCCAACACGCTCGCGGCGCTGCTCGCAAATCATTTTCCCGAGGCCGACAAGATCGAGGTCGGCGCGCTGATGTATGTCGCGCTGGTGCTGCTGGGGATCACTTTGGTGGTCAACATCATCGGGACGCTGATTCTTCAGCGCGCCGATGCGGGTCTCAAGGGGTTGCGCTGATGGCGGCGCCGATACAAGGTCCGGCCGCGCCCACCGGCATCGATCTGGAGGGTCTCGAGCACTCGCTGCGCCGGCCGCGTACGCTCTTCAGCTACCTGATGAGCCTGATCACCGGCGCGGCCACAATCGCCGCACTTTTTCCTTTGTTTTCCGTGCTTTATCTGCTGGTCGCGCGAGGCACCGCGGCGCTCAGCCTGGGCACCTTGCGCGATCTTCCGCCGGCTGCGATGACGGCCGGGGGCGGCTTCGGCAATGCCATCGTTGGCACCTTCGTCATCGTTGCTATAGCCACCCTAGTTAGCGTACCGTTGGGGCTTTTGGCGGCGATCTATATCACCGAATTTGGCCCTGACACCAAGACCGCCTCGGCGGTGCGTTTCGCGGCCAAGGTGCTGACCGGTCTGCCGTCGATCCTGGCGGGTGTCTTTGCTTTCGCGATTGTCGTGGTGGTGACGGGGGAGTTTTCCGCCCCAGCGGGCGGAGTCGCACTGGCACTCCTGATGCTCCCGACGGTTCTGCTGACCGCCGAAGAGGCAATCAAGCGGGTTCCGTCGCGGATGCGGGAAGCGGCAATCGGAATGGGCGCAACGCCGACTCAAGTTGTGACAAAAGTGATCGTGCCCACCGCCGCGCCCGCGATGCTGACGGGCGTGATGCTCGCGGTGGCGCGCGCCGCTGGGGAAACGGCGCCGCTTCTGTTTACCGCGCTGTTCAGCAATTTCTGGATGAGCCGGACGGCGCCTGCTTTCCTGCCCAAGACCATGGGCGACCTGATGAAGCCGACCGCGTCGCTCGCGGTCATGATTTACAATTTTTCCGGCTCACCATTCGAGAACCAGATAGCACTGGCATGGACCGCCGCGCTGGTGCTGGTGGTGATCGTCCTGGTATTCAACGTGGCCGGTCAGGCCCTGGCCGGACGATCCGCCGACTAGCTAACGGAGACGGGCATGCCACTTACATCGGTGACTACGAACGGACACGCAAACGGCGCCCACGACGAGATGCTGAACAATGGCACGCTTATCGATTGCAATATCACCGAGCTTCACTACGGCAAGTTCAAGGCCGTGCGCGACGTGGCGCTGAAAGTAAAGAAGGGCACGATCACCGCTTTCATCGGGCCTTCGGGATGCGGCAAGAGCACGGTGCTCCGCTGCCTCAACCGGATGAACGATCTCGTGCGCGGATTCCGGCTCAAGGGGCACGTCATCTTCCGCGGCCAGGATATCTACGCCTCCAGGGTCGATCCGGTCGCCGTGCGCCGGCATATCGGGATGGTATTTCAGCAGCCTAATCCGTTCGCGATGAGCATTTACCGGAACGTCGCCTTCGGACTGCGCTTGAACCGCTATAAGGGCCCGGTCGCGGACAAGGTCGAGGCGGCGCTCCGCCAGGCCGCGCTGTGGGACGAAGTCAAGGACAAGCTTCGCACCAGCGCGCTCGCGCTCTCCGGCGGACAGCAACAGCGGCTATGCATCGCGCGCGCCGTCGCGACCGAGCCGGCGGTGCTGCTGATGGACGAGCCGTGCTCGGCACTCGATCCGATAGCGACGCGCCGGATCGAAGAGCTGATGACGGAGCTGAAGAAGAAGTACACCATCGCGATCGTCACGCACAATCTGCAGCAGGCCAAACGCGTCGCGGACACGACCGCATTTCTCTACGTCGACACCACAGCTGGCGGGCGGACTGGCTATATGGTCGAGTACGGGCCGACTCAGGGGATTTTCGAGAATCCCAGGGAAGAGCACACCAAGGAATATATCCGCGGCGAGTTCAGTTAAGCCCGGATGACGATCCCACTGACTATTCGCGGCCACGGACTGATGGGGCCGGGAAACGCGACGCGATGTCTTAGCTCGGCTTCTTTGGCGCCGGCGGCACTCCGGCCTCAAGCTCGAGCGGCAATTCGAACCTGATCGCCTGCGGCGGCTCACAGACCGTGTCGCTGCATGGCTGGAAGCGCAGCGTGCCGGCGATCTTGTACGGCCCCGGCGCGATCGTTTTGCCGAAGGGCTCCATGAATTTCGCTGGCATCGGCGGGCTCCATTTGATCCCGAGCCTGCCGGTCGCGCGAACCTCGCCCTCATACACCGGCAGCGTTTCGCCGAGAGCCTTGAGCAGCATCGGCTTCGCTGCCGGCAATTCGATCGATTGTTCGCCGACGATCGGGCTTTCGAAAATCAATTCGGTCGGCCGATAGCTGCTGGGTAGCGGCTTGCCGTAGATGTGCCAGCCCGGGTTCAGCCGGATGCGCAGTGCAGTCGCCAGTTCCTGGCCGGGAAAGCATCGGTCGGCCGACAGCGTCACCGTCGCGCGGAGCACGCCGGCGTCGATCTCGACGGAGTTCGTGGCGGCGGCGCCGTCCGCGTTGCGCAACGCCAGTGCGGTCGCGGAGGGCCGATGCTCGTAGCTCGGGAGGAAGAGCTTGTCGCGCACCATGCCGTCGGGCGCGAGCAGGTAGTCACCCGGAAATGGCATCCCGTACATCATCTTGTGATCTTCGGGAACGTTGGTGTTGAGGATTCCGAACGCGCGAATCACCTTGCTGCCGGCGTCCGAGAGCAGCGGATACTCGATCTTGTAGGCCTCGCCGAAGGCGGCGAGAATCTCGCGCGAGTCGTAGGTGATCGACGCGGCGTTGATTCCGGCGGCCTTCAGCGTCTCCAGCGACTGTTGCAGCTCGACGAGCTGATTGCGGCAGTAGGGTCACCAATCGGCGCTGCGGCTGAAGACCAGCAGCAGGCCGTTGGGCCCCGAGAGATCTTTCAGAGCGCGGTTTTTGCCGTGCTGGTCGGGCAGCGTGAAATCGGGAACCCTCTGGCCGATTTCCGGCCCGGTGCGATAGCCGTCATTCTGAGCGGCTACGAACTGCCCCCATTCCTCGGAGGTGATATCGCTTCCGCCGCTGCGGAATTTGGCGATCACGCCGTGCAGGATTTCTGCTTTGGCTTTTGCGTCCATAGGGCATCAGTCTCGCAAAGCGTGGCGATTTCCGCCAGCGCTCGCAGCTCACGCGCAAACCGGCGGCCGGCGATCCTTCCACGGCCGCGCTTGTTCGAGTTGCGCGGCAATTCGGATGAGCAAGTCCTCGCGGCCGAAGTCCGCCACCAATTGGACGCCAATCGGCAAATTCGAGGAGTTCCAGAAAAGCGGCAGAGAGATCGCCGGCTGCCCGGTTATGTTGAAAAAAGCGCAGTACGGGCTGAGATCGAGCAGACGCCGCAGACCCTCGTCAAGTCCGTCGCGGGTGATTACCAGGGTGCCCAGGAGCGGTGGCGGCGAAGCGAGCGTCGGGATCAACAGGAGATCGAATCCATCAGCCCACCACTGCATGAACCGCCGACTCAGGATTTGCAACACTTGAATCGCGGACAAATAGCTGCTGGCAGACAGCTCAAAGCCTTGCTCGGCCAAAAACCATGTCCACGGCTCGACATCCTCGGCAGTAATTTTTCTGCCGACCAAGGTGCCCAACTGATCGAGCACCATCGCGGTATGGCCAGAGATCACAGCGACGAAGGGCTCCATAACTGATAGGGACTCGTCCAGCGCGGCCGGATGCGACTCCTCGACGCTGTGTCCCAGCGATTGCAGCATCGAAGCGGCGTCGTCGACGGCAGCGAGACAATCAGGATGCAGCGCATTGGCGCCACGCGGCGTCCGTCTCATCAAGCCGATACGGAGCCGCTCCGGTGGCGCACCGGCATCCCGAAAAAAAGGCCCGCGCTGCGCCGGCGCGGCATACGGATCACCCGGCATGTATCCGGCCGTTTGATCGAGAACCGCCGCCGTGTCTCGAACCGAACGCGTCACGACGTGCTCGATGGCGAAGCCGTGCCAGTAATCTCCTGTATCCGGTCCCCACGATACCCGCCCGCGCGAGGGCTTGAGTCCCACCAGGCCGCATTCGCTCGCCGGAATCCGAATCGAGCCGCCACCGTCGTTGGCGTGCGCGACCGCGACCATCCGCGCCGCTACGGCTGCCGCGGAACCGCCGCTGGAACCTCCAGTCGAGCGAGTCAGGTCCCAGGGATTATGCGATGGACCGAAGGCCTCGGGCTCGGTGGTCGTGATTAGTCCCAACTCCGGAGTATTGGTCTTGCCGAGACAGATGAACCCTGCGGCTTTGAACTTCGCGGCCAGATATGTGTCACGGGGCGCGATAAAGTGCGCGTCGCGCAGAAGCCTCGTCCCCATGTAAAGAGGGTCGCCTCCGTAGGCCGCTCCGAGATCTTTCATAAGAAAGGGGACCCCGCGGAAAGGCCCGTCGGGAATTGCTCCACTCTTCGCCTGCGCGCGAGCCTGATCGAACAGCGGGGTGATTACCGCATTCAACTGCGGGTTGAGCGCTTCGATGCGATCGATTGCGGCGTCGACCAGTTCGAGAGGCGAAACCCTGCGCTGACGGACCAAATCGGCCTGAGCAATCGCGTCAAGGTCAGCAAATTGATCCTTCATTCGCTCGCCTCCTGGCTCCCGTAGGGTGGCGGCCCTTCAATTTCACCAACGTCTTTGCTTACATCCTCGGGCGGCTAAAGGGAACGAGCATCTATTTATCGTTGACGACAAAGTAATCGCGAATCGCGGCGATCAGCGCGGGGACCGTGTACTCAGTCGGCTGCACGACCACTTGCAGACCCGAGGCGCGCGCGGTCTCGGCGGTTATCGGCCCGATCGCCGCGGCCCTGAGACCGCGGGCGACGGACGCTCCGATCATCTCGCAGAAATTCGTCACCGTGCTGGAACTGGTGAAGGCGACGAGGTCGATCGCTCCCGCCGCCGCCAACTCGCGCACGCGCTCGACCGGCGCGTTCGCAGGCTTCACCGTCTTGTATACCGGCGCGACGACGACCTCGCGCGCGCCGGCCGCTATCAGCATCTCCGGTAATACCTCGCGCGCGACCTGCGCGCGCGGAATCAGGATCCGCGCGCCGCGGATACGCTCGGCACCGAGCGCTTCGACAATCGCCTCCGCGCGATACTCGCGCGGCATCGCGGCAACCGTTAGCGCACGCTCGGCCAGGCGCGCGGCAGTGGCGGGGCCAATCGCGCCGAGCTTCGCGCCGCCGAGCGCGAGCGGATCGACGCTGCGCGTCTTCATCCGCTCGAGCATCCGCTCGACCCCGGTTGCGCTGGTGAAGATCACCCAATCGAAAGACGTCGTGCGCGCAAGCGCCGCGTCGATCGCCATGTAGCTGTCGGGCGCGACGATCTCGATGGTCGGGAATTCCGTCACTTGGGCGCCGAGCGCGCGCAATCCGGCGGCGAACGCGCCGCCGGCCTCGCGCGCGCGCGTGATCACGAAGCGCCGTCCGTGAAGCGGCATCGCGGCGGGCGCGCGGCCTGGCGCGCCCGCCGCGCCTACGCTGGTCGCGGCCGGCGAGCCGGCCGCGACCAGCGCGCCGGCGCCGCCCGCGAGCATCCGCTCCGCGAGCCGCGCGCCGAGCGCGGCGGCACGCTGCGGAGGCCCTGCGGACGAGCCGTCGACCACGTTGTCCGAGATTTCGTCCATCAGGTGACGCGCGCCGTCGACACTGAAGACCAGCGCGCGTATCGCGAGCGTGTCCGCGTTGAGCGTCGCGTATACGCCGACCGGCGACACGCATGAGGCGCCGAGCGCGGCCAGGAAGGCGCGTTCGGCGGCAACTTCGAGATGAGCCCGCGGATCGTCGAGCGCGGCGACCGCGGCCTCGAGCTCTGGCGAGCCGGCAACCGGCCGGCTCGCCAGAGCCTCGATACAGAGCGCGCCCTGGCCGCCGCATGGGACGAAGTCGCGCGCGTCGAGCGGGGAGAGCGCGACGCCGCCGCCGGCGGCGTCGCGCTCTCCCCGCTCGAGCCGCAGCAGCCCCGCCATCGCGAGGATGATCGCGTCGAAGTCTCCGGCGGCGAGGCGCGCGAGGCGCGTGTCGACGTTGCCGCGGAGCGCGACGATCTCGAGGTCGGGGCGCAGGCGCAGCGCCTCGAAGCGCCGGCGCATCGACGAGGTGCCAAGGCGCGCGCCGCGCGGCAGCGCGGCGAGCGAGCCGCTGGCGCGGGCGAGCAGCGCGTCGCGCGGGTCGGCGCGCTCGGGCACCGCGGCGATACGGAAACCGGAGGCGAGCTGGGCCGGCAGATCCTTCATCGAGTGCACCGCGAGATCGATACGGCCCTCGACGAGCGCCTGCTCCAGTTCCTTGATGAAGAGCCCCTTGCCACCGACCTGGGCGAGCGCCGCCGTGGCCATCCGGTCGCCGCTGGTTCTAATCGGGACGATCCCGACGCTCACGGACGGGACGAGCGCCGCGAGCTTGTGCCGCACCAACTCGGCTTGTGCGAGCGCGAGACGGCTGGGGCGCGAACCTATACGAAGGACGGAGGCCATCTATATATATGTTGATGGTATGTGTTGATGAATATATTGATGTCGCCGGATAGGGCGCATCGGAAAGCGGCCGCGGGTCAGGACTCCTCGTCGTCGTCGTCGAGGTCCATATCGAAATCGAGGTCGGAAACGGATCCGCTCCGCGCAGGTCCCTCGGCCACCAGTTCGCCGCACAGCAGGCGGCGCGCAATCTCGGCGGTATATACGGGGTCGGGCGAGCCGGCGCCGGTGCTGCGCAGGCCGGCCAGGATACGATGGAGCAGCTTGTTGACCAGCGTGCGCGTGAGCGACTCGATACGCTGGCGCTCCGCCGGCTCCAGCGCGGCGAGCCATGCGCGATGGCGTCCGAGTTCGGCGTCGCGCAGTTGCTCGATGCTCACCCGAATGTCCTTGATCGCCGGCACCAAGTCGAGCCCGTCCATCCATCGTATGAACGAGGCCAGCGCCTCGGCGACTATGGTCTCGGCCTTGTCGGCTTCGCGCGCGCGCTCGCCGAGCGACTCGGTCACCACCGCGCCGAGATCGTCGATGTCATATAGATACACGTTCTCCATCGCGTTGAGCCGCTCGTCGAAGTTGCGCGGCACGCCCATGTCGATGAGGAACATCGGACGGTAGCGGCGCTCGCGCAGGATGGCCTCGAAATCGTCGGGCTCGAGCACCGGCCGCGCGGCCGAGAGCGAGCCGATCACGATGTCGGCGAGTTTGAGGTAGGGTCGATGGTTCTCGAAGGGGACGGCGGTGCCGCCGAGCGCGCGCGCCAGCGCGACCGCATGATCGAAGGTGCGGCTGGTTACCAGTAAGGTTTCGGCGCCGAGCGCGTGGAGCTGGCGCGCGGTCAGCTCGGCCATCTGGCCGGCGCCCATCAGCATCACCGTCTTGTCGCCGAGCGTATCGAAGATTTGTCCGGCTAGGCGCACCGCCGCCGAGCTCACCGACACCGAGCCACGGCCGATAAGCGTCGCCTTGCGCACCCGTTTGGCAACCGAGAAGGCGCGATGAAAGGCGCGATGCAGCACCAGGCCGGCACTTTCCGCCTCGGCCGCGTAGCCGTACGCCAGCTTGAGCTGGCCGAGGATTTGCGGCTCACCCACCACCATCGAGTCGAGACTGGCGCCGACGCGGAACAGATGACGCGCGGCGTCGCGGCCCTCGAAACGATAGAGCGCGCCGGCGAACAGCGCCGCGTCGACCTCGCGGTCGGCGGCGAGGAAGTTCATCGCTTCGTCGATCGCCCGCGCGGGGTCGGCCGCCACGCCGATGATCTCGACGCGGTTGCAGGTCGAGATCAGCGCGGCCTCGGCCAGCGCGGGCGCGCGCTGCTTGAGCCGTCCGAGCGCCGCGACGATTTCGCCGTCGCCATAGGCCAGCCGCTCGCGGACCGCCACCGTGGCGGTGCGATGGTTGACGCCGACGATGAGGAGCTTTTCGTCCATCCTGTGCGCGACTGCGCCCGCCCGGGCGTTAGCCGAAACTCCCGCCGTGCTTGCCCGGAAAAAGCAGGCTCACGCTTAAGAACGAACCCAACAACACGGTAAAAACCGCCAGCGTCAGCGCCGCGGCCCGCCGCCCGCGCCATCCCGCCGCGATCCGCGATTCCAGCAGTCCCGCGTATAACAGCCAGGTTATCAGCGACCACGATTCCTGGGGCTCCCACGACCAGAAGTGGCCCCAGGTCGCTTCCGCCCAGAGCGCGCCGCTAACGATCGCGAGCGACAACATCACGAAGCCCCATCCCAGCAGACGGTAGTTGATGCGATCGAGCTTCTCCAGGCTCGGCATCGTCTGCCCCACAGGCGACATCGGGCGCTTGGCCTTTAAACGTGACTCGTGCACCAGGTAGGCCAGGCTCACGCCGGCCGCAACCACGAATAGCGCGTCGCCCAGAAATGCCAGCGTCACATGGACCGGCAGCCATGCGCTGCGCAAACTATCGGGAATGACCAGGCGGCCGCGACGCGTAAGCAGCATCGCTGCGCCGACCGCGGCCGCAACGCCCGGCGCTACAAAGGCTCCCAGCACCTGCATCCGCATCCGCACTATGAGGACAAAGCTGACGATCGCCGTGAGCCAGGCCAGGAAGGATAGCGACTGGGCGAAATTGGTGACCGGGATATTGCCAGCCACAAGCGCGCCGATAACCAGATCCAACGTGTGGAACAGCACCGCCGCACCCAGCAGCGGCACCGCCTGATCGGTCCAGCGCGGACGGTTGGCGGTGCGCCCGGCCACGAATCCCGCGGCCGAGAGTGCGTAGCATACCAGGGCGGGCGGCAGCCAAATCGTATCCATATCGATATTGAGTGTGCGCCAGCACGCGGGATAGTCCGCCGCGCCAGGCTCGGTGTTAAATAATGCCTGGTCGATACCGAGTTCAACCAGCGCCGCGCCCGCGTGCTCTGCTGGTCGGCGATTGTATTACACCTGACTCGGAGGAGACAGGCTCGCGGACTGCGCGCGTAGCGCTACACTTGAGCGACAAGCAGGTGGGAGCGCAAGAGAGGAGAGAGGCGGGGAAGGATGGAAGACGTCGAAGTGAAAAGGCCGGCTAACCTGCGCGCGGTAAATCAGACGCGCACTACCGTGCTCTGCGAGCATCTCGAAGAGGCCGGCGGGATGGCGGGCAAGAGCCGCGGCCTGCTCGGGCGCGACGGGCTCGACGCCGAAGCGGGGATGCTGTTCGAGGCGGGAAGGCTGGAGCCGTTCATGTGCATGCACATGCTATTCATGCGCTTCGCGATCGATATTGTCTTCCTGAACCGCCACGGCAAAGTAATCCGGATCAGTCACAACCTGCGGCCGTGGCGCATCTCATCGATTGTATGGGGCGCGCGCAAGGCGCTCGAACTCCCGGCCGGCACCGCAGCGCGTAGCCAAACCGAGGTTGGCGATCAAATCATCTTCGAGTTACCTTAGGCCACGTTCTCAACTCACGTTCTGATTGTAATTAGCTCGATAAGTTGCGTCATAACACGCTTTCGTTGCGTCTGTGCAACCGTGGCGGACGTTCGGCATGTCTGTGCTCTGAAAAACATCAATAAACACCTGATTTGAGGTTCAGACTGGTTGTGGCACGGTCGATGCTAGATCATCATGCATGGTCATGTCATCAATAGAGATAAATGACCACTTGATGGCATCTCAAAAGTAGCGTAACGTTCTAGATAGCTGTCAGGTGCAACGATGAAAACGGTAACATATTTAAAAGCAGGCTTGGTAAGTAGGGCAGCAATAGAGGCAAAACCAGAAGTCAGCCTCGAAGTCAGCCTCAATGAAACGGCAAGGGTCAAGGAGGAGAAAAAGATGGATCTGTTTACAAAGGCATTTCTGAAGGTACGTGAGCGCTTCGTCCGCTTCCATCGCGCCCAGACGATGACGGAATACGCGCTCATCCTGGCGGCCATCGCGGTCGTGGTGTACGGCACATACCGCGCGCTGGGAAATAACATCGGCTCGCTCGCGACCGGTGTCGATTCCGCTCTGACCAACGCGTAAGCAAGTCTCACTCAAGCAAATCTAAAGTCCGGCATTTTTCATACCCCATAAGCCTGGCGGGTGGTCAGACGCCACCCGCCGGGTCCCGCCCTTTGTGGCGGGACTCCCAGCCTCTTCTCTCATCCATATTCATTGCGCTGCCATATTCATTCCGCTGCGCCATTTCAGCTTCGCCCTTCAGATTCGGCCCTGTTCGCCACAAGCGACGTGACTCCAGCTGTTGCAGCAATGCAACTTTTGTTGCCGTCATTTGCGTTCAGACCTTTATTCAAATGGTGAAATGGGCGTCTTTAGCCAAACTCTGGCTGTGGCATGCGATGTGCTGAGGGCTTGTGGCTCGATTAAGGTACGACGAGGCTTTTTGCTTCGCCTGCCGATGGAGCCGAAGGATAAGGCGGACAGGTGAGATTCCTACGCGGCCAAGCCGCCATCGCTCTGAGCCTAGCGATACCAATGATGGTTGGTGCAGCGTGCATCGGAGCGGATATGTGGGCACTCTACCTAAGTTCGGTTCGTCTGCAACAGGCCGCGGACGCCGCAGTCCTCTCCGGAGCCGCGTATCTGCCGGCCAATCCTGCGCTCGCCGAGAGTGCGGCGCACAGCAAGGCGCGGATGAACGGGATCCGCGAGAACGAGATCATTTACAACCTCCCGGCTTCGGACGGCAGGTCGATCACGATGGTGGTCGAGCGCAACGTGCCCTATCGCTTCGCGCGCCTGTTTGGTCTCTCGCAGAGCCTGGTCACAGTTAAGGCGGTAGCGGGAGCAAGCTCATTCCAACCGACCGCAGGCGTGCTCCCAATCGGCATCCAGTACGACGCGCACTACGTCGAGCATCAACCGGTCATACTAAAGCTTATAGCGCGGCGAGGCGCCGCGCTGGCCGGCATCTGGAGGCCGCTGGGGATGGGAGGATGCAACGGATGTGACGGGCGTCAAAACTATCAACGAAATCTGATCGACGGTTACGAAAACTACATCAGCGTTGGCGATACCGTCTCAGTCAAAGCGAGCTACCAGACCGCTGCGACATATTCCGGACTCGCCGCCCGGCTCTACTCAGGAATGCACAGCGATCCTGGCGCAACCCCGACCAATTACGCTACAGGCGATCCGCGTTGTATCGAAGTTCCAATAGTCGATTTCAATTCGGACGGTAGAAGTAATGGCGGCACGATGGCGTCGGTCTACGGTTTCGCGGTGTTGTGGATAATCTCCGCCGACGCCAAAGGCAGCATTAACGCCGAGTTTCTCGATTTAGTCGCTAATGACGAATCGCCGAGCAAAGAGAAGGTCTTGGAACGCTGGCCTCGCACTTCTGCATTAAATGCGAGGACCGGCTTTGGTCTAGAGTGTAAAATTGACATCTCAACATGAATAAGAATCATTTGACATGTTTAAGCGTAGACCGTATACTGCACGCGAAGTTAAGGTAGGCGCGGAAAGCCAAGGGTTCGAGATAAAAGGAGATTTCAAGTCTAATGAGTTCCATAGCAAAGCATTATGTCCGGGCTCGCGAGAGCCTGCTCCATGTACGCGGGCAAACCATGACCGAATACGCGTTGATTCTCGCCGCGATCGCGGTGGTGGTTTATGGAGTCTACGCGGCGATGGGCAACAACATCGGGTCGTTAGCGACGGGAGTCGATTCCAGCCTCACCAACGCTTGAAAGGCTCAGACGGCGTGTCTAGAGAGTGATATTTACCTCTTGTGTCATGGTATGACATGTCGTAGGATGATATAGAGAGTAGAGAACAAGCTCGAAGAACTTTACACTTGGGGAATCGCTCCCCGCAAAGCAGCCTGGAAGGCGGCTTATAACAAGGAGGCAATGAAGATGGAGTTAGTGACGAAGATATTCATCCGCGCCCGTGAGTCCATGGTTCGCAACACCCGTGGCCAGACGATGACGGAATACGCGCTCATCCTGGCGGCCATTGCGGTCGTGGTTTACGGCACCTACCGTGCGCTGGGCAACAACATCGGTTCGCTCGCCACGGGCGTCGATTCCGCTCTGACCAACGCGTAAAGCGGTTTCGCGATCAACGAATAAACGATTCGGCTTCAGTTCTAGGCGGCGGGGCACAAGCCCCGCCGCCAGCCGAATTTAGCAAAGAGCGATAGAAGTGGTAGGGTAGCGGGGAAATTTGGGGGATGAAGGGCGGATGGACGGCGTCTCGCGTGGATAGTGTCAGCGGCTGCTTCTGCTGGCGCTCTCGACGTAGATCCGACAGCAGAGTCGTGACGTGATTGGACAAGGTTAAACCTCTCTGAAGGTTAAAACTGAAACGCTCTTGCTTCAGACTGTTCAACGCCATACTTTGAGAAAGCAAAGAGGGGTCATTTGCGCGGCACAAGCTCCTGACGAATCTGACGTGAGGTACCGCTGACCCGGAATCGTGGTCAGCAACTTCCATCGGGCGATTACTTATGAGGGCATGCTCTCAATACGGGTGCACGAAGATCCCACGACTCGGTCGCAATATGCCAGGGTGCGGAAGACTCGCTTTCAGCGGGCAAGCGATGGTCGAGTTCGCGCTGGTGTTGTTTATCGCGATGATCGTTTTGTTCGTCGCGATTCAGATGGCATTCATCGGACAAGCGGCGCTCGCCCTTGGTCAGATGAACTATCAGGCCGCTCGTTACGCCGCGGTCAACCCGACCTTCGGTTGTAGTACTGTCGCGTCCTATATGCAGAGTAACGGTGCGCCGACCGTGGCCAGCAAGGGCGTGAGCTGCCCAAATGGCGACTCGGGTTGCCCTTCGGGTGGCATCACCGCTAGCGTCGGAAAGGGCGTGTATGCGTGCATGGTCTGCACCAGTGCCAGCAGCGGTAGCACAGAAGCCTGCACCGCGCGCAGCTTCGGTGACTCGGTACAAGTCTCGCTCGCGTTTGACGCGACCAGCGTGATCTTTCTGTCCAAGAACAAAACATCTCCCAATTTTTTTGGCATTCCATTTCCCACTCAGCTCAGCAGCACGGAGACAGCTATGAGCGAATGAACGCGCGGCAGGCGCGCTGAGCGGTTAGAAAAAACTTGCGGCTCTCGGGCGGGCCGCTTTCATCAGGGGGGAGGGGTCAGATGAGACGATCGTTGTTGTTCATGATGCTGGCCGGCGTCGCAGCGCTGGTCGCTGCTCTGGTCGTCTACTCGGCGCTGAAGAAGCGCGAGCGGGAAGTCCAGGAGGCCATGGCGCAGTCGGTCAATATCGTGGTCGCCACACACGACTTGCACATCGGTACACAGCTTGATCCGACTGCGGTCAAACTTGCGCGGTGGTCGCGGGATGCGATGCCGCCTGGCGCCTTCACCGACATCGCGGCGGTAACTGGCAAGTATGTCAAGACTCCGTTCGTGGAAAACGAACCAATTGTCAATGACCGTCTCTTCACCGGGGTCAAGACCGCAGGCATGCTGCCTCTGTTGATTCCGGCCGGGATGCGCGCGATGTCGGTGCCGGTCGACGAGGTCAGCGACATCGCCGGCTTCGTCCTGCCCGGCGCTCACGTCGACATCCTGGTTGCGATCTCCGATAAGGCCACCGGCAGTGAACCGTTCTCCAAAATCGTCCTGCAGAACGTCGAAGTGATCGCTGTGGCCCAGGAGATCGAAGAGGCGAAGGACGAACCCAAAGTGGTCAAGGTCATCACCGTGCTGCTGACACCCGAGGAGGCCGAACGGCTCACGGTGGCCAGCCACGACGGGACCCTGCGTCTAGCGCTGCGCAATTACGAAGACAAGAAAGTCGTCATGACCAGCGGCTCCAACATCGCGGCGATGCTGCGCGGTGGCGCAGCTCCGCTGATGGAGCATCAGGTGGCACCGATTGTGCACATCGCTGCGCGCCCACGGTCCAAGCCGATATCGGTCGAGATCATGCGCGACGGTAAGAGCAGCGAATCGGTTTCGTTTGTGCACGGCCGGGGCGCGCGCAACACCGAGGGCCTGAACCAGGAGACGGTCGGCGCGGCTGATCCGAGCTATGAGATGGCAGGGGTCGAAAACCTGACGCCTGCTTCTGTAGCGGTGCCAGCTGCCTCGACGCCGCCGGCCGGACGTGTTACCTCGGCGGCCAGCGGCCGTCATGGGGCTCACGCGCAAGCGCCGAGCGGGGTGGGCTTCTCGGGGGCTCCGGAGAACAATCCGTTCTTTTCCGGGCCGAACTCAAAGACTATCGACGTGCCATAAGGGGGAGGATGGGACGATGGTCGAAGCGATAAAGGAAAAAGTGTGTTACGGCCGCAGTCTGGTGGCCATGGCAGTTGTGGTTTTCGGACTCTTTATATTGGCGGGACGCCACGCGGTGGCCTCAGAGACCCGCACTGTGCCGGTGACGATTAACACCGGCGAAGCGTACACTATCTCCGACGTCAGCGCGGACTCGACGCCCGGCGTTAAAGTCGTCTCGAACCCGAGCGCCCTCGTTGTGCATACCGACGCTCCGGGCAAGATCATGCTGCTCGGCGCCGGCGCTGGTAGCTGGGACATAAATGTCACCCTCACGAGCGGCGAAAAAGTCACCTACGCGGTCGACGTGAAGCCGGCCGAGAGCACCAAGGGACCGTTGGCCGCCGCGACCAACCCTCCCGCCTCCAGCGATCCTCTGCCGGCCAGCGCCACGACGGCGTCATCCGCGGTTTCCAGGCCGGCCGATACCGGCAGCGGTCCGGTTGACGCGGCGGCCGCCACTTCCGGTGGCGCTGCAACCGTTAGTGCAGCTTCCGCTCCGGCAACTGAAGCTCCCGTAACGGTCGGCGCGGCATCCGCTCCTGTGGCGGCTGCGCCCGCACCGTCCGTTCCCGCCGCCGAGCCGGTGAGGATAGCGTCAGCGGACCCGGCGGGTCCGGTCACCGCGGCTCCGCCGCCTGCGGCCGCGCTGCCGCCGATGACGGTTGCGGCGGCGCCTGCGCCGTCGGCTCCCGCCGCCGAGCCGGTTAGGGTAGCGTCAGCGGATCCGGCAGGTCCGGTCACCGCTGCCGCGCCGCCCGCTGCTCTGCCACCCGCGGTTCTACCATCAGCGTCCGCGGGATCTGCCGCTGCACCGCCGGCGGTACTGGCACAGGAGTCCACTCCTGCTTCTTCGGCTGCGCTGCCAGATTCGATGGCTCCAGTTGTCGCGCCCAACTCACCCACGGGCGACAACGGGATGGTGCCGGCAGTACCCTCGCAGGCTGCGTCGGGCGTGTCGGCGCCCCCGCAGACGTACAATACCGATCCGATGGCGGTCATTCCGACGGGACCCCCGCCGCTGGGCGAGAAACATTTCATGCCTGGCGATGGCGTTGACCTGATGACCGGAACGTCTGAGGTTCTGGACTATCCCACCCGCATTCGGCGGGTCTCGGTCGCCGATAGCAAAGTCGCCGATATCCAGGTGATCAATCCATACGAACTCAATCTGGTGGCTCATCAGGCAGGGCTTCACCACGCTGGCCGTATGGGACACCCAGGGACGCTACTCGGAACGGGAGATCAAGGTCGACGAAAGCGGCAAGCAGCAGGTGCTGATCAACGTGATCGTGGCCGAACTCAACCGCTCGCGGGTAGAGAACTTCGGTATCAACTGGACGATGGCGTTGCCGCGCTGGAACATCTCGCTGGTCAATATGGCCGGTGGCGTAGCGACGCCATACACCGCGACCAGCAATCTCACCGCCAACGTCGCTGATCGTTCCTCGAATCCTCCGGTGACGTCTCCACCAGCGCGTCGGGCACTTTGCCCCCCAACGGCACTCTGATTCCCCTGCTGTTGTCGCAGAACCTGACCTACGGCCTGGCCGCCGGCAACGGAAATATCCAGACCCAGAGTTTCTTTCAGTTCCTGGAAGAAAACAGTATGGGTAAGATACTGGCCGAACCGCATCTGCTGGCGAACTCGGGCGAAAAGGCCGAATTCCTCTCCGGCGGCGAGATTCCGATCGTGATTTCGCAAGCGCTCAACACCTCGATCGTCTTCAAACAGTTCGGCACCTCGGTTATCTTTGTACCGACGGTGATAGGGTTTGACGATATCCTGCTAAAGGTGAAACCGGAAGTTTCGGAACCTAACCCCGCTGAAGGCGTGAACCTGTTTGGGTTTCACCGTGCCGGCTTTCATCACGCGAAAGGCCGAGACGGTGGTGCGGTTGAAGAGCAACCAGACCTTGATTATCGCGGGCCTGTTGCTCAACACCAAGAACGAGACGGTGGCCAAGGTGCCCTACCTGGGCGACATTCCGTACGTGCGCGGACTGTTCCGCAATACCAGCTATAACAATACGCAAACCGATCTCGTTATGACGGTGACACCACAGATCGTGGCGCCGCTGCCGTCCAATGGCCGGGTCGCGCTGCCGACCGACCGCGGACCGATGAATTTCGAAGAAATCAAGACCAGGAGGGTTTATCCCGAAGACGCCGGACGGCCCCGCTTCTAACGACGGGGGACACGTGCGGCCGGAAAGAATCCTGTGGCAGTGCTAGGCAGAAAGAGTGACGGGCGGAAAGGTGCGCTCAGGGTTCTACTGGTCGGAGAAGACGAGGGGCGGCGCGCCGAGATCAAGGCTGCGCTCGAGAATCTCGGCGACCCGCCGCTGGAGATCGTCTCGGTAACGCCGCAGGGCGGCGCCCAGGAGAACAGCAATGGCGCGGCGCCAGCCGACGTCACGATGGTGGTGTTCAACGGCAACGAAGAAGCGTCGCTGAACTACCTCCAGAAGCAGGCCGAACGCTCGCCGCGCCCCGCGCTGTTCGCGCTGGTGCGCGAGCGTTCGCCTGGACTGATGCGGCAAATCCTGCGCGCGGGAGCCGACGAGCTGCTTTTTCTGCCGCTCGATCCTGGCGACGCCACGCGCGCCCTGCTCAAGGTCAGCGAATCGCATCGGCGCGAGGAGAAGGAGCAGGGCGGCGTCATCTGCTCCGTGGTCAGCACGGTAGGCGGGGTCGGGGTTTCAAGCCTCGCCGCCAACCTGGCCCTGGCCTTGCGCTACACGCTGAGCAAGCGGGTGGCGCTGGTCGATCTCGATCTGCAATCGGGCGGGCTCGCGGTGGCGCTCAACCTGGAGCCCGAGCGCACCATCATGGCGCTGGCCGAGGGAGACAAAAAGCTCGACTCTATTCAACTTGAATCGGCGCTGAGCAAGCATCCTTCCGGGATCTATCTGCTCGCGGCGCCCAAGCGGATCGAGGACAGCGAGCTGGTCTCGGACGTGACCCTGGGCGCGGCGCTGGACCTGATGCGGCGTTTGTTTGACTTCGTGGTGGTCGATTGCGGCGGCTACATCAATGAAAACGTGGTGGCGGTGTGGGAGCGCTCGGATCATTTGTTTTATGTGCTCGACCAGTCGATTGGGGCGGCGCGGTGTTGCTGGCGGTTCATCGAACTGTTCGGACGCCTGGGGCTCAGCGGGGTGCAGCCGCACTTCATCCTGAGCCGTTACGTTTCGCATCACCCCATCAGCGAGGAGCAGATCGTCAACACCCTGGGCCGGCCGATTTACGCCAAGATCCCGCGCGACGAAAAAGCGCTCGAGAAGGTACAGCTATTGGCCAAGGATCTGTGGCAGTGCGCGGCAAACTCGGCTTTGACCCGGTCCTACGAGGACCTCGCCCGCCGGCTTGGGGCCGGCAACGAGGATTCCGACGAGGCACCGGGCCTGATGTCACGCTTGCGCGGTGTGTTCGGCAATCGCTCCTGAAGGTTGGTTAATTTATGAAGTTGGTCGAACGGATATCCCAGAAAGAGGGCACCACGCCGCAACAGCAGCAGCGCTCGATGATTGGCGGGCAGGCCGCCAAGCGCGAGCGCAGCGCGATGGCCGACGGCTTCCAGCAACTCAAGCTCGCAGTCCACAACCGCCTGTTCGAGACGCTTGATGTCTCGCGGCTGGAGAGCCTGGAGGCCAACATGGCCTCGCAGAAGGTCACCACCGCGATAAGCGAGATTCTGGACGAGGAGGGCCGGCTGCTCACCGACGCCGACCGGGCGCGCCTCATCGAGGAGATCAAGAACGAGCTGCTCGGCCTGGGCCCGCTGGAGCCACTGCTGTGGGACGACGAAATAACTGACATCCTGGTCAACGGGCCCTCGCAGGTCTATGTCGAGCGCGGCGGCAAGCTGTACCTGACCGATGTGAGCTTCCAGGACGACCAGCATCTGATGCTGATCATCGACCGGATCGTCTCGCAGGTCGGCCGGCGAGTCGACGAAGCTTCACCGATGGTCGACGCGCGTCTGCCTGATGGCTCGCGTATCAACGCGATCATTCCGCCGTTGGCGCTTGACGGCCCGGCACTCTCGATCCGGCGTTTCGGCAAGCGGCGCTACTCGGTCGACGACCTGGTCGCCAAGGACAGCATCACTCCCGACATGGTCGAGTTCCTGCGCGCGATCATTCGCGCCCGCCTCAACGTGCTGGTCTGCGGCGGCACCGGCTCGGGCAAGACCACGATGCTCAACTGTATCTCGGCCTTCATCCCGGTCGACGAGCGCGTGGTGACGATCGAGGACTCGGCCGAATTGGTGTTGCAGCAGCCGCACGTGGTGCGGTTGGAGACACGCCCGCCCAACGTCGAAGGCAAAGGCGAAGTCACGGCGCGCGAGTTGGTGCGCAACACGCTGCGTATGCGACCCGACCGGATCATCGTCGGCGAGGTCCGCGGCAGCGAGGTCTTCGATATGTTGCAGGCGATGTCGACCGGCCACGACGGCTCGCTCTGTACCATCCACGCCAACACGCCGCGCGACAGCATGGGCCGGCTGGAGATGATGATGCTGCTGGCGGGCTGGTCGATTCCGCAGCGCGCGATGCGCCAGCAGATCGCCTCCGCGCTCAACGTCATCGTGCACGTTTCGCGCCTCTCCGACGGCACGCGCAAGGTGATGAGGATCTCGGAGCTGGTGGGTATGGAAGGCGACATGATCATGATGCAGGACCTCTACGAGTTCCATCGCACCGGGGTCAACGCGCAAGGCAAGGTGCTCGGGCAATACCGCAAAACCGGTATCCGCTCGGCCTACAAGGATCGTATCGAAGCCTACGGCTACAACATGGATTGATAATCCCCAGGGGGGGCCGATGACTATAATAGCCGCAACCGCCGTCTTTGCGTTCGTGTTTATCATGCTGCTGGTCGGGCTGACCTACTTCAGCCAGTCGGCCGAGCAGAATCGTCAGGTGCTGCGCCGCATGAGCCGGCCGATGGGCGACGTCGAAGACGTCGACATCACGCGCAAGCGCAAACCTACGGAACATTCGATGTTCAGCGCCTTGATCGAATTCAATCTGCTGCGCTCGCTCGAAGAGATGATGTGGCAGGCGGGACTGTACATGCGGGTCTCCGAGATGGTGCTCGTCATCGTCCTGCTGTTTTCCGCCGGAGCCCTGCTCGGGGAGCTGTTCTGGAGAGGCACGCTGTTTGCGATCGCCACCGGCGCCGCGTTCGGCATTTTGCCGATAATGTACATCCGCTTCCGCCGCACACGGCGTATCAGGGCCTTCGTCGCCCAGTTGCCGTTTGCGCTGGACCTGATGAAGTCGTCGCTAGAGGCCGGTCATTCGCTCAACCGCGGACTCCAAGTCGTGGTGCAGGAGTTCGCCGATCCGCTGGGCGGCGAGTTTCGCACCGTGCTCGAGCAGACTCGAATCGGACTGCCGCTGCCGCGGGCGCTCGAGGACATGCTCAAGCGCGTACCCGAGGAGGATCTTCGGCTGCTGGTGGTCGCCGTCAAAGTGCAGACCGAAGTCGGCAGCAGCCTGGCGTTGATCGTAGGCCGGCTGGCCGAAATCGTGCGCACCCGCCAGCGGCTGCGTCTACAGATCAACGCGCTGACGGCGCAGTCACGCCTGGGCGGCATTATCGTCGCGGCGTTGCCGATAGTCGTGCTTGGCATGTTCAGCCTCATCAACCGCGACTACGCCAACGAGCTGTTTTTCGATCCGACGGGCATCAAGATCCTCAAGATAGCGGCGGTCCTGGACCTGTTTGCCTTTATCACCATCCGCCGTCTGCTGCGGATGGATTTCTAAAAGATCTTGGCCGCGTAGGACTATCCATATGACTCCACTATTGGTAAGCCTCATCGTTCTCTGCATGGCCGGCGTGATTGCAACCGCGATCTATCATGCCCTCTATGGCAGCCATCGTGCGCTCGAGGAACGTTTCGCCGACCTCGCGCTCAAGGTCCGCGCCTCGCAAGGCGTCTTTGAAGACACCGACGAAGAGCTCCGCGGCTTCTCGCGGATCTTCCTGCAATGGGCGGCCAAGCGCGTGCCCGTGCCGAGGCCTGACACTCCCGAGGGTGAGAAGCTGGCCCGCACGCTAATCCAGGCCGGCTATCTGAAATCCACCATGCCGCAGATCTTTCAGGTCTTTCGGTTCGGGATGGGTCTGCTCGGCGCACTGCTCGGCGTGGTGATCGGGCTGGTGCTCGGCAATCCCGGTTCGATGATGCTCTTTGGAATCGCCGGCTTCGGTATCGGCATTTTCTTGCCCAGTTATTACGTCGGTCGTCGCGCTCGCAAGCGCCAAAACGCGATCGCACGGCAGCTTTCGGATGTGCTCGACCTGCTGGTGGTCTGCGTCGAAGCAGGCCTGGGGCTGTTCGAGGCGATCAAGATCGTCGGCACTGAGAGTGAGCGGCAGAAGCAGGAGATCGGACGCGAGCTGGCTCTGGTGACCTCTGAAATTTCGGCCGGCGCCACGCTGGGACAGGCGCTGCGCAACCTGGCCGAGCGCACCGCGGTCGAGGATATCAAGCCGCTTGCCGCGACCCTGATCCAGAGCGAACAGCTCGGCGCGCAGATCGCGCCGGCGCTTCACGCCAGCTCTGACGCGCTGCGCACGCGCCGGCGCCTGCGCGCAGAGGAAGCCGCGCAGCGGACCACGATCAAGATTCTGTTTCCGCTGGTGCTGTTTGTGCTGCCCGCGATGTTACTGGTGATCGTCGGCCCGGCAATCATCCAAATCCTGCATACGCTGGCCGGTAGCTAAGCGGCGCGCCGGCTGCGCGCCGCCAGAGTTGAGGCTGCGCGGGCCGTGCGTCCCTTTGGGACGCACGGCCCGCGGCCTTTGTGCGCCCGGCGCGACAGCTGTGCACGCGCGCGCCTGGCGCGCACGCACGATGATAGCGGCGAACGCGCGGGCGCTACAGTCCCAGACGCTTCATCAACCGGTACAGGGTGGTGCGGTCCACGCCGAGCGTGGTCGCCGCGATTGCGCGATTGCCCTTGGCCGCGTCGAGCGCGGCGCGGATGCGCGAGACGGCAGCACGGTCGAGATAGGCCTGCAAAGTTTCGTTGGGCTCCGCCGGTTCCTCGCTCTCGGAGGTGGGCTCGATATTGCCTTCGAGCGCAAAGGCATCAGGGGTGAGCAGCTCGGCCCCGCTCATCACCACCGAGCGCTCGATCACGTTTTCCAGCTCGCGTACGTTACCGGGCCAGAAGTAGTTGACGAGCGAGCGCTCGGCCTCGGGCGAGAGCGTGATCGGACGTCCCGCCAGCGCCGTATAGTAGGCCAGGAAATGGCGCGCCAGCGGCAGGATATCCTCGCGGCGCTCGCGCAGCGGAGCGATCTTGACCGGGATGACGTTGAGGCGGAAGTAGAGGTCTGCGCGGAAGCGGCCGGCGGCGACTTCGTTGCGCAACACGCGGTTGGTGGCTGCGACGATTCTCACATCGACCTTGCGCGACTTCGAGGCGCCCACGCGCAATACCTCGCCGTCCTCGAGCACGCGAAGCAGCTTGGCTTGAAAGTCCGTGCCCGCCTCGGCGATCTCGTCAAGGAACAGGGTGCCGCCCGAGGCGCGTTCGAAGCATCCGGCGCGCGCCGCGATTGCGCCCGTGAAGGAGCCTTTCTCGTGGCCGAACAATTCGCTCTCGACGACGCCGTCGGCGAAGGCCTTGCAGTTGACCGCGACGAAGGGGCCGTCCGCGCGTGCGCTCCAGTAGTGGAGCATACGTGCGATCAGCTCTTTGCCGGTGCCGCTTTCGCCCTCGATGAGGGCCGTGGAGCGCGACGGCGCGACCCGGCGGACCATCGCGACCAGCTGCTTGCTCTGCGGGCTCTCGGCGATGAAGCCGGCGGCCGTGCTGGCGACGTCGAGCTGCTGGCGCAGGCGGCGGTTCTCGCGCTGCAGCGAGCCCATCTCGATCGCCCGCGCGACGGTCTTGACCAGCGCGTCCGCGCTGAATGGCTTGGTAACGTAGTCGAAGGCGCCCTCGCGCATCGCGGCGACTGCCGAGGTGACGCTGTTGTCCGCTGCGAGCAGAATCACTGCCACGTCGGGCCGCCGCGCGCGCGCCCGGCGCAATAATTCCAGCCCGTCCATCCCGGGACCGCGCACGGCCGTGATGATGACTTCACAACCCTGCTCGGCGACGGTTAGCGCTGCGTCGCTAGTCGGACAAATCTCGGTCTCGTAACCCTCTTCTTCGAGCGCCTTGGCAAGGAAGCGTGCCGCTCCCTCGTCGTTCTCGACGATCAGGACTCTCGCCCGGTAGGCCTCAACCGCTACTGCGCTTAAACCTTCAGACATTAGCGTATGGCCCGATCTGACACGGCCTGTTAAGCATACTGGTGCATAATTGCGCACGGTGTAACATATGTCAACAGTTCCGCGGCCATATTCGTGCGTCGGCCTGTTGGAGTCCCAGGGCCATGTGGCCGGTCCGCAACGCATTGGAAAACCCATAAATTGCTCAAAAAGCCCAGTGTTTATTGTCTACTTTGGACGTTCGAATGCGAGGCCAATTTGCCCGCGTTGCAGAATGTATCGCCGCTCTTCGATCGATTGTCCACTCGGTCACGAGAGGGCTTATACGCGAGATGCATGCCAAGGATTCTCTGACTATCGAATCGTCACGATGTGGAGGAATCGCAACAGGACGCGCATACGCGTGCGCGAGGGACATCGCGCTCGACACCGCCGTCGCCCGTTGGCTTCGAGCCAGGGTGCGGTAGTTGCCAGTCAGGTTGCGATCTCGCGCGCGATGCGGGTGATGCGGACGGGACTAAATGGCTCCCCGGGCCGGATTCGAACCAGCGACTTGACGGTTAACAGCCGTCCGCTCTACCGACTGAGCTACCGGGGAGCACGCGAGCAGGCCCTATTTTGGTAACCGCATGGCGGCACGAAATCAAGCGTGCCGTCCGCCCAGGCGCCGCAGCCTTGTGGCACATCATACGCGAATCGGTGATAATCCGCGCGAGGAACGAGAAAAGCCGCGATGGGAGAAGTTATCCGTCTCGAAGAAATCGACCGCGAGCGCCGCCGCAGCCGCGCCCGCGTGGCCGAACGCGCGCACCTGGAGCGCGCGGTCGCGCTGCTCAGGGAGAACCTGGTCAGTGCGGCCGAGGCGTTGCGCGACGCGCCGGACGCGCCGGCGCAGACCGAGTGGCTCGGACGTGTCGAGCGGTTCGCGGCGATGATCCGCTACGGCCTGCGCATGCTTGGTGAGGCGCCGAGCGACGGGCTTGACGGACCGTCTGTCTCAGATAGCCCCGTCGCCGGACGTTAGAGGCCGTGGCCAGCGCGACTAGCGCAGCTTCTTGCCGCTGCGGCGTTTGGCCTCGGCCGCCTCGAAGCCGCCCTCGGAGAACCATCGTATCTGGCGGGCGACGCCGCTTAGGATGTCGAGTTCGCGCAGGCCAATTCCCGCGCGGCCCAGGATCGCGCGCAGGGCAAACATGATGTGCTCCGGGTTTTCCGCCGGCAGGAAGCCGATCGATACCAGCGCTTCGCTCAGCCGCTCCATCATCGCGTCCACCGCGACAGCCGGCGCGTGCGGTTCCGCCACTGGCATCTCGCGTGCCGCACCGGCCGCCATCATCAATTCGTACGCGACCAACATCACGGCCTGCGCCAGATTGAGCGACGGGTACTCGGGTGCGGTCGGAATCGTGACCAGACGCTGGCAAAGCTTAAGCTCGCGGTTGACCAGCCCCGTGTCCTCGGGGCCGAAGATTATCGCCACCCGATTGGCGGCGGCCTCGGCGACCAGTTGCGAGGCCGCCTCGCGCAGCCCGATCACGCCCGAACGATACAGCCCGGGCCGGCAGGTGGTGCCGACCACGAGCGTGCAGTCCGCGAGCGCATCGCCAAGGCTGTCGTGGCGCTGTGCATTGCGCAGCACGTCGCCCGCATGCACCGCCATCGCGGCCGCGGCTCGCCCGAAGGCTCCGGCCCTCGGCGTGACCAGGCGCAAGTCGCCAAGGCCCATGTTCTTGAGCGCGCGCGCGGCCGAGCCGACGTTGCCCGCCTGAAGCGGCCGCACCAGTACGAAAGCGAAATTCCCGAGCGCGTCCATCAGTGCGAATCCTATCCTGCAAACGACGGCGAACCAAAGAATTTTTTTCCCTTCCCGCAGCGGGAAGGAGCTAGGGAAAAGGTCTTCGTTCGTCGCGCAAAGCCTGGGACAACGACACGTGCGAGGCGGCGCGTGCCGATGCGTGCGAGGCGAGGCGTGCCAGGCTCGATAAAAAACGCTATCGTGACTGGCGGCGCAGATGCGCAGCAGCAACGATGAAGATAATTTCCTTCGGCGATGTCCACATGGCCACGCGCAACCTCGAACGGATGGGCGAGGTGATGCGCGATACCGACCTAGTGATAGTCTCGGGCGACCTCACCAACTTCGGCGGCGAGGCCGACGCGCGCAAGGTGATCGACGACGTGCGCCGGCGATGCTCCAACGTGCTCGCACTGCCGGGCAACCTGGACCGCCGCGAGGTAATCCCGTTTCTCGAGCGCGAGGGCGTGGCGCTGCACGGCCGCGGGATGGTGCGTGACGGGGTGGCGATCTTCGGCTGCGGCGGCTCCAATGTCACGCCCTTCAACACTCCGATGGAACTCAGCGAAGATGAGATCTACGCGACGCTGATGGCTGGTTACGAGCAGGTGCGTGGCCATCGCCCGCTCCTGATGATTTGCCACACTCCGCCGTTCGAGACGCGATGCGACCGAATCGTCGGCGGCAAGGCGGTGGGCAGCACCGCGGCGCGCCGTTTCATCGAGGAGGTCAAGCCCGAAGTCTGCATCTCGGGCCATATCCACGAGTCGGCCGGCGTCGACGCGATTGGACCCACGCGGGTTCTCAACGCGGGCCCCTTCAAGGGCGGCGGCTATATCGTCGTGCGCAGCGCCGGGCAGACCCTCGACGCGCAGCTGGAGTTTCTTTGAGGTCCCACCGCTCTCGCGCGTACAACAATCGGCCGGCGTCTATTACGGAAAGCTGGTCAATGGCAGGAGCTTGGTGCTCAAGGGATGGTCGGCGCTGCTGCGCCGCTTCATACTGGGCCGCCTGTAGCGCCACGGCGCTGGCGCGAGCATAAGGGACAAATCGCACGAGATGTTGAGGGTGGTATTTTTCGACGCGGCCGGGACGCTCTTTCATACCCGCGAGCCGGCCGGGCTGAGCTACGCGAAAATCGCGCGGCGCTTCGGAGTGCAGGCCGACGAGCGGCTGGTGATCGAGTCCTTCAGGCGCGCGTTCGCGGCGGCGCCGGGACTCGCCTTCGGCCTGGGTCATGAGCCCGTGCGGCTGCGCCACCTGGAGCGCGAATGGTGGTATCGACTGGTGCGCGCCACGTTCGCAGGTTTTGGCGACTTCGCCGACTTCGACGCCTACTTCGACGCGCTGTTCGCTTTCTTCGCCGACCCGGCGAACTGGACTTGCGATCCTGACGCGCCGGTGCTGCTGCGAGCGCTGCGCGAGAGCGGGCTTCGGCTGGGTGTGATTTCCAACTTCGACTATCGCATCTACGCCATCCTCGAGGCGCTGGACCTTGGCCGTCACTTCGAGTCGATAACGATTTCGTCCGAGGCCGGCTACGCGAAACCCGCGCCGGAGATTTTTCGGATGGCGCTCCAGCGCTATTCAGTGCCGGCTGCGGACGCGCTCCACGTCGGCGACTCGGAGGCGCTGGACGTCGCGGGGGCGCGCGCGGCGGGCCTTGCTGCCGTGCTGGTCGATCCCGATGGCGTTGGGACGGATGCGGCTACGGCGCAAGCCCTTCCGTCGCCCTCGGAAGGCCGATATGTCCGGGTGCGGTCGCTGGGCGAGGTCGCCGTGGCGCTCGGCCGGCTAGGGTTTTCTTGACGCGCGCCGCCAGGGAATAGTCTTAAAATCGTAGCGTACGGTCCGCCGCTTGAGCGAGCGAATTTCTTCAGCCCCCGCTGGTCTCGACGCTTTCGACCGCGGCGCCGTCGTGATCGAAACGAACGACGATCCGATACTCGCCGCTGGCGATCGACAAAGTATAAACGCCGGGTTTGCGAAGCGCGGCGCTGATCTCGCCGAGCGGCTGGTCTTTGAGCTTCGCCAGCGCACGGTTGAGTTCGTGCAGCGATCCCGCGATCGCTTCGCCGCGAGGCGTCTTGCGGAAGAGCGCCGCTAGCGCCAATTCCGCCGCTGGTCCGAACGTGTTCCTGATACGTCCAGTCGAGAGCGCGACCTCGACGATCGCACCCATCGCCGGCACGAGTTCCGCCGCTACCTCCATCTTTGCGACCGCGTCTTCAAGCGCGACGTACGCTTCGCGAGCGGCTGATTGAGGAGCGGCGGCGATGAAGCTCTGGATGAGCGAAGAGAGCAGATCGCGCTGCAGTTCGTCGAGTCTCAGCGCCCCGGCGGATGCGGCGTGCTGCTGATTTTCATCCCTGTGCATATTCATCGCCCAACAAAGCGGCCAGCTCGTGCTCGAAGCCGCCGGTTTCGATCGCGCAATGCATCCCGCACTCCTTCGGTGCGCCGGTCTCCCACCACCATCGCCCCGAGCGCGATTCATGGCCCTCGGCCGCGGGCCGCGTGCACGGCGCGCATCCGATCGATTTGTAGCCCTGGTCATAGAGCGCGTTGTACGGAACGTCGTTAGCGCGGAGGTAGTCCCACACCTCCGCTTCGGCCCAATCGGCCAGCGGCGCGAGCTTCACGATTCCGCCGTGGTCGTGATCAATCTCGACCTTGCGGATATTGGAACGGGTCGCCCATTGTTCGCGCCGGAGGCCGGTCACCCAGGCGCTGCACCTCATGAGCGCCCGGCGTAGCGGAAGAACCTTGCGCACCTGGCAGCAGAGCAGACGCAGGCCGAGGTCGCGATAGAAAAGATTATTGCCGTGCCGGGTCACCATTTTCTCGACCACCGCGGTCTCCGGCAGGAACACGTCGATCACGATTCCGTACTTCTCGCGGACTCGGTCGATCAGCTCGTAGGTCTCCTGCGCCTGCCGGCCGGTGTCGATGGTGAAAACGCGCACTGCCGGATCGATACGCCAGGCCATGTCGATCAGCGCGCAGCTTTCCGCCTGGAAGCTCGAACAGATCGCGAGCGAGGAACCGAATTTCTCGATCGCCCAGGCGAGCACTTCCTGGGGCTCCTTGTCATCGAGGTCGACGGCGGCCTCTCCAGCCTCGAGTTCGTCCATGAGCTGAATTTCCACTTGCGCTTCCATAGCTGTCCTTTAAAATCGCCGATTAAGCGGCTTCGCCTTTCAGATCTCCGCCTGAGCGGCATCGCGAGATCCCTGGGCGAGTGAGATCAGGTCGCTATCGGGCGTCCGTACGCAGAAGCGCGCGAACGATTCCTGCGGCTGATGGTTTTCGAGATATCCGGCGAAAAGCCGGGCGACATGATCTTCCACCTGCGCCGACGGCACGCGGCGCAGAATCGGTTTGCCGATCGCGGCGTCGCGGCCGAGGCCGCCGCGCAGGATGATATCGAAGGCCTCCAGCGGTTCGCCTTTGGGGCCGCGCGCGGTCGTCCCCTGAAGGCCGATATCGCCGGTCCAGTGCTGTCCGCAGGCGTGCGGGCATCCGTCCAGATTGAGCTTGAGCGCGCCCACCTTGTCGCCGAACTGGCTTGTGAGCCGCTCGATAATCGCGGCCAGCTTGGGCTTGGTCGACACCACCGAGTAGCTGCAGTGCGTATCCCCAATACATCCGATCGACGAGGCGTAGAGCCCATTGGCGTCGAGCGGGAAACCGATCGCGCCGACCCGATCGACAATCTCGCTCAGCCGCGCCTTCGGAATTCCGGTCAGGATGAAGTTTTGCCGGCGAGTCAGGCGGACGTCGCCGCCGATGTCGCCGGCGATTCCCGCCAGCTCGCGCATCTGCCGCCCGGTCATCAGGCCGAGCCGAACCGGGAAGCCGGCGTAGTAGCGTTCCGGCGTTTTCTGCTCGTGGATGCCCATGTGCTCGCCTTCGCGATCGGGCAACGGCAACTCAGGCAGATCTTCCATCGCGTAGCCGAGGCGTTCTTCGACGAGTTTGCGAAAACCCGCGGGGCCGTAGTCGTCGACCATGAACTTCAGGCGCGCCTTGACGCGGGAAACCCGGTACTCGGTAGTCAAGCGCCAGACGTCCAGAATCGCCCGCATCGCCGCGAGCGCCTGCTCGCGCGTGACGAAGATGCCGAGGTCGCGCGATAAGCGCGGAGTCGAGGACTGTCCGCCGCCAACCCGGATCGCAAAACCGTCGCGCCCGTCTTTACGCGTGCCAACCAGCGCGACGCAGTTGATCTCGGGCGCGTTGCACTGGGCGGGGCAGGCCGCGATCGTAATCTTGTGCTTGCGCGGCAGGTCCGAGTACTCGCGGTTGCCGTAAAAGAATGCCGCCGCCTCAGAAATTAGGCCGGTTGCGTCGAACAACTCGTCGCGATCTATGCCAGCAACCGGGCATCCTGTGATGTTGCGCACCACGTCGCCGCACCCGCCCATCGTGGTCACGCCGGCGTGCTTCAGCTGGTCGAGGATCTCTGGAAAGCGGTCGAGCGTGATGTAGTGAAGCTGGATGTTCTGGCGGGTGGTGATTTCGCCCTGGTCGCGCCCGTGATGCTCGGCAATCTCGCCGATCGTGCAGAGCGCCTCGGCGCTCAAAATCCCGCTGGGGATTTTGATCCTCATCATGAAGCTGCCGACCTTCGGTTTGTCGTGATACAGGCCGAACCATTGCAGCCGCACGATGTCCTCTTCGGGCAGTTTCTCGTACGACGTACCGGCCACGCGCTCCCATTGGCCGGCCAACTCGGTGGGGAAAAGTTCGTGCTTGAGGCGCTCGACGGAATTGCGCTTCAAGATCGTCTCCCACGTTGGTGCCGGCCGTATCGTCATCCGTTTACTCCATCTGGCTCGTCAGCAAGGCGAACTGACTGGCTGAGCGGTCGCGAGCCATCCGAGCATAGTCTTCGGAGCAGTCTCCGGCTTCTTCGGCGATGCCAGGCGCATCCGAGGCGGCCGCGCGATCGGAGTGGAACCATCTCAAGCGTTCGGAGAGTCCCGCCACTTCACCGACGATCAGCAGAGCAGGTGGGCGAGGGCGGCGCGCAGCGGCAATATCCGCGAGTGTCGCGATAGTGCCGCGCAGGATTTCTTGCTCGGGTGTGGTGCCGTTCGCGATCAACGCCGCAGGAGTCGTATCCGGCAGGCCCTCGCGGCGCAGCTTGCGGCAGATCGGCTCGATTTGGCCGAGCGCCATGTAGAAAACGATCGTCTGTCCCGGCGCCGCCAGACGCTGCCAGTCGCAGTCGACGCCTTCGACATCGTGGCCGCTTACAAAAGCGCACGAGTGCGCATACTTCCGATGAGTCAGCGGAATGCCTGCGTAAGCGGCGCATCCGCTTGCTGCGGTGATGCCGGGGACGACCTGGTAAGCCACGCCCGCGCCGGCCAGCGCTTCCATCTCTTCGCCACCGCGGCCGAAGATTAGAGGGTCGCCGCCCTTTAAGCGGAGCACCCGGTTGCCCTCGCGCGCGAGGCGAATCATCGCCTGATGAATCTGCGCCTGCGACCAGCCGGCTGCGCCCTCGCGCTTGCCGACGTCGATACGCTCGGCGTCGTGCCTGACCAGCGCAAGAATTTCCTGCGAGACGAGCCGGTCATGCAAAACCACGTCGCACTGCTGCATCAGCCTGAGCGCCCGCATCGTGAGCAACTCCGGATCGCCAGGTCCGGCGCCCACGATATAGACCTCGCCCTCGATCGGCCGCGTATCCGCGCCAGCGCCGTCGACCATCCGCGCCATCAGCCGACGTGCGTCGGCGTCGCGGCCGGCGAACAGATGTTCGGCGACGGGTCCGCGGGCAACGCGCTCCCATAAGCGGCGCCGCTGCTCGGGACGCGAGACGTGCCTGCGGACCCGTGCGCGCCACGCGCCCATGAAACGGGCGAGCCGGCCCATCGCGCTGGGCAACAGCGCCTCCAGGTACGCTTTGACCTGCCGCGCCAGGATTGGCGCGCTGCCGCCGGTGCCGATCGCGATCACCAGAGGAGATCGATCCACGACCGCGGGCATGATGAAGCCGCACAGGGCCGGATCGTCGACGACATTCACCAAGACGCCGAAGCGATTGGCCGAGGCGGCCACCAATCGGTTCAGTCCGGCGTCGTCGGTGGCCGCGATCACCAGCCGATGGCCCACTACCATCTCAGGCTCGAAGCGCGCGACGCGCCACGAGACTTTGCCTTGCGAAATCAACGCCTCGAATTGCGGATCGCAACGTGGCGAGACGACGCTGACCCTGCATCCGGCCGCCAGCAGTTGGCGCGTCTTGCGCAGTGCGACGGCGCCGCCTCCAACTACCAGGGCTGGAGAATCGTGAAGCGCGAGAAAGATTGGAAACCAGTCCATCGCTTGTTTCTTGTGCGGATTTTTTTGCGCGTATTCTTTTGCAATCAGGCCACTGCGGAATCGACTCGCCGCCGCTGAATCCTGTGCGCGGCTGCTTAGACCACCAGCTTCACAGCCACGACCAGCAGCACGACCGCGATCGCGCGTCTCAGCGTCGTTTCAGGTAACAGGCCCGCCATCTGCGTGCCGACGTAGATTCCCGGCAACGTCCCAAGGAGCAGTTGGCCGAGCACTGCGAAATCGACCCTCGCGACGAGCATGTGTCCCAGGCCGGTAGCCAGAGCCAGAACCACACCGTGGGCAAGATCGGTCCCGACCAGATCGCGCGTCCTGATCGCTGGGAACAGCAAGAGCAGGACGGTGACACCGAGCGCCCCAGCGCCCACCGACGAGAGACTGACCAACGCTCCGATCACAATCCCGGCGGCGATGGGCAAAAAGCGCCGCAGCGGTCCATCGGGCGAGTCGGAGGTGTTTCGCGCTATCAGGCCGCGCAACTGCTCGCGGAATAAAATCGCTGCGGCACTGGCGGTAAGGGCGATGCTCAGTGCGACGTTGGCGGCCGTGTCAAAGTCGCGCGCGCCGCGTCCCAGAAGCCACAATCCCCCCAGCGCCACAGCCGCCGCGGGCAGGCTTCCCGCCAGCATCCGGCCCGCCAGACGCCATCGGACCTGCCCCTGGCGAGCGTAAATCCACAAGGCCCCGGCTCTGGTCACGGCGGTATATAAGAGGTCAGTGCCGACCGCCACACCAGGCGCCACATGCATCCCGAGTATCAGTATGGGCGCCATCAGGGAGCCCCCGCCCACCCCGGTCATGGCGACGAGCGCGGCGACAACAAAGCCCAGCAGGGTGAAGCTGAAGTTCATGGCTGGCGATAGGGCGAATAAGTGATAAAATTCGTCATCTTTCTCATTTATTAGGTCCGAGCATAGGCGGCGGCAGACAGCGGGTCAAGCGGCCGGAGGTAGTCGCGACTTATACCGAAGCGGCATTTTTCGGCTGTGCCGGGGTGGCTGCGCGAGGCCAGGTGAAAACCTGCGCGTTTATTGGAATACCGGAGAACGATCTCGCAACGTCACCGGCTGATTCCGCGAACGGCAAACGTGATCGCCGATGCGCCGCGAAGCAGGAGACGGCCAAGGCGCTGCGAGCCGCGATGCTCGACTTGCGCGCGCGCACTTCGAGCGCGCGCCTCGACTTCCGATGGAAAAGATTTCTCCGAGCCTCGTCTTCCAGCGCCGGATCCGAACCTTGGAAATTTCTCTCGTTCTAACACGACACAAGCTTCATGGAGCGATCAATAATGGCGGAGCGAGAGAGCGGTCGCGAGCGCGGCGGGATTGACCTCCGCAGCCTGAGCAAGGCATATATTATCGCCGCCTGCGGTTCGGGGTTTGAGTGTTGAACGAGAACCGTCTCAAGCGTCACGCCCGCGCGGAGCGATTTGTAAAAACATCACTGCTATGAGTGTTACCGCGTAGATCTGAATCTGTCCCGTGCAGGCGAGAGCGATGGCAAAGAATCCGAGCGGCCCTTCGGACGAGCCTTCCTCTGACTCAGAGACGGGGGTCTACAAAAAACCTGTCCGGCAGGACCAGGCGGAGGCGGATTCACGCGAGCAACTGATCGTTGAACTGCGAGACGCGATTCGAGCGCGTGACGACTTTCTCGCGGTCGTGGCGCATGAACTGCGTAATCCTTTGACTCCGATTCTGCTCTGCGTGCAATTGATCCGCGAGGCTGAGCGATCCAAAGGTGAGGTCAAACCGAGTGCGGAACTCGACCGGCTCGAGCGGCTGATCAAACACTTCGTCGCACGGACCACGATGCTTCTCGAAGTTGCGCAGATTAGCTCAGACAAGTTCCAGTTCAAGCCTTCGGAGTTAAATTTATCCGAAGTAGTACAGGGCGTGGTCAACGAGTACATGCCGATGATTCTTCGCAGTGGCTCCGAGTTGACTACCAATATTCAAAGTGGAGTGGTCGCGCATCTCGATGAGCTCGCGATTTCGGGCGTCGTGGAAAATCTACTATCCAACGCGATCAAATATGGCGAGCACAAACCAATCGAATTGACTTTGACCGCCGCCCACGACTCGGCCCAATTAGTCATTCGAGATAACGGGATTGGCATTGATATCAAGGACAAGGACCGCATATTCGAACGGTTCGAACGAGTGGTGGGCCGCGAGGTTCAGAGTGGCTTCGGGATTGGCCTATGGCTCGTACGCAACCTGGTGGAATCGATGGGCGGCTCGATAACCGTGATCGGCAAGCCCGGCCAAGGCTCTCGCTTCACTGTAACGCTGCCAATTAAACCTCGGGAGAATCGATGAGTAACAAAAATTATCATCAGCTCACGCGCGAACCCTCGGGCGTAAAAGGCCTCGACGAGATTCTCCGAGGCGGCTTCTTTGGTGGCGGCCTGTATATCGTCGAAGGCCCGCCCGGCGTTGGCAAGACCATCCTTGGGAATCAAATTTGCTTCAATCGGGCCGCACTTGGAAAAAAAGTCCTCTACGTAACCCTGATTGCCGAAACCGTCGCTCGGATGTTGCTCAACATAAAGAGTCTGACCTTTTTCAAGGAAGACGAGGTCGGCAATGGCATCGTGTATGTCAGTGGTTTCAGCGCGTTGAAGGAAAAAGGCCTCAACGGGCTGCTCCACCTGCTGCGAAAAGAGGTTGGCTCGCGCAAAGCGACTACGCTCGTGGTCGACGGATTCGCGTCGGCTTCCGACCATGCGCGATCCCACGAGGAACTAAAACTCTTCGTTCAGCAACTGCAAACTCAGGCCGACGCCGAGGATTGCACGGTTTTTCTGCTCACCAATCCCACTGAGCACACACCCTCGTCCGAGGAAACCATGGTGGACGGCATCATCAATCTCAAAACTACTATCCACGAATGGCGCTCGGCGCGTGAGTTGTGCGTGCGAAAGTTTCGCGGCAGCAGCTATCTTCAGGGCGTTCATTCCTACGACATCAATGAAGACGGATTCACGGTTTATCCGCGGCTCGAAACGCTCATCAGCCCCAGCACCGACGTCAACGGCGAGCTGCGGAGAGTTTCGTCAGGGAATTCCCGTCTCGATGGAATGCTGGGCGGCGGATTTCCCGCGCGCTCATCCACGATGCTGATCGGGCCTTCCGGCACCGGCAAAACCACTTTAGGCCTGCAGTTTCTTTCCCTGTCCACCGCCGATGAACCGGGCCTCGTGTTAGGCTTTTACGAAACGCCAGCGCGTATTTACGTGAAAGCCAAAGCGATCTGTCCTTCGATGATAGAACAACTCGACGCGGGCCACGTGCAAATCCTATGGCAGGCGCCGACCGATCAATTTCTGGACGAACTCGCCGATCGGATGCTTCGCGATATCAAACGCAGAAAGGTCAAGCGGCTGCTGATCGACGGGCTGGGGGGGTTCAAGAAAGCTCTTCGCTCGAGACCGATCGAGCCCTTCTTCTCGGCGTTGGTCCATGAATTGCGTGCGCACGGAGTCACCACGATCTGCACCGCGGAAGTGATGGAGATAGTGGGGCCGACCATCACCGTGCCGCTCCAGGGCCTATCCGACGTGACCGACAATCACATTGTTTTGCGCTTCGTCGAGTCGGGCGCCAGTCTGTACCGGATCATGTCGGTGCTGAAGGTCCGCGACAGCGCTTTCGATTCCGATTTGCGCCAACTGTCCTTCTCCGGCGGTGGTATCGAGCTGGCCGAAAACTCCGCCAGCGCGAAAGCAATCCTGCCTCGCCTATCTCCGAAAAATGAGTCCACATTGACTCAAGAATAAGAGATGAGTTTGGGGCGTATGGCGAAGAATAAGGCCGGTCCGGCCAAGAAAACAATTCTGATCGTCGACGACGAATTCGGAATTCTCGAGGTTCTCGAATCCATCCTTAGCGACGCCGGCTTCACGGTCATAAGCGCAATCAATGGCCAGGAGGCGCTGACTCGCCTGCAAGAGACCGTGCCCGACCTCGTCATCGTCGATTTTATGATGCCGCTGCTGGACGGCGCAGGCGTCATCAAGGCCATGCGTGCTGACGAAAGACTTCGCGCCGTACCTGTGATCCTGGCCAGCGCACTTCCCGAGAAGACTATCAGCGAGCGCTGCAATGGTTACAACACATTCCTGCGTAAGCCTTACAAGACTGAACGATTGATAGAAGAAATTTCCCGACTGCTTGATGGCTCCGCGCCTCCATCTGTGTCGTAATCCTGAACGCTTGTTCCAAGCGCTCTCGCGCGGTAGCGGATCGAGCAGCAAATCGTCTGGTTTAGTCGGATTCGCCTGCTATCGCCCGTCTTGCAATCACCCTGTATTTTCATCCTTAATCGATACGGCCTTGACCGGACCGGATGCCTGGTGCCTGACGACCGTCCACCGGAAATTTCAGGCTGTCGCAGGAATTGACGCGAATGGTGCATTCACGCGGTATTTTGCTCGGCCCCGTGCCCTTGATGGCTCTATTGACGGCTTTGTTGGGACTGGCCCTCTCGTTTTCGACCGCCAGCGCCTCGCTCGGCGGACTGAACTCGCGCCTCAACGCGCTGGAGTCACGCGTCAACGAGGCGCTATCCGATCCGGCCGCCGCGAGTTCGGTCATCACGCAGCTCGACGAGGCCGAGGGCGAGTTCGAGGAAGCCGCCAACAGCCGCAACGGCCGCGGCGACCTTATCGAGACCTACCTGCAGCTCGAATCGATGCTCAACCGGATCTACCAGGCCTACCAGCACAAGAAGGACGCCTGTATCGCGCAGATCGATGCGGGCGGCAATTGCGACTACGACCAACCCGAACAGCTCGCGCTGCGCGCGCTCTATCCGCTGTCGTGGCTGCACTACCGTGGCGCGCTGCTCTACAGCGGCGATCCCACGCTGGCGCGCCGGCTGCTCAACCAGGCGATCGACGGCTTCACCTCGAGCACGCTGGTGATTTTCTCGCCCGAGCTTATTCGCGAGAACCTGCTGGGGAAGGCGCTCGCCGAGCGCGAACTGGGCAAGTACGACCGTCAGGAATACAACCACGCGATCGCCGACTTCAAACGCATCATGCGCGACGGCCCCGAGACCCGGCAGTATCGACCGGCCCAGCAAGGCCTCGCCGCGACCTACGCCGCGATGGGCCAGGCGGGACAGGCGGCGAAGCTCTCGGGCGAGGCGGCCGAGGGCGCCAGCGGTCAGACTCGCCAGGGACTGGAGCTGATGCGGTTGCGCGAGCTGTTCGAGGCCGAGAAGGCGGCGACCGATCCGGCCAAGCGCGCGAGCTTCCATCGCGAAGCCGTCGAGTACATCAAGTCCCGCCAGGACGACAAGAATGAATGGGCGATCGCGCTCTCGGCGATCTCGCAATACGTGCCCGACCCGGCGGCCGAATTTGGCGATTCCACCGACCCGTTCGAGAAGTGGCTCCTGGCGAGCGTGCTCTACTTCAAGCATCAGCCGCTCCCCGCAGCGAAATATTTCACCGAGGCGGCCGAGACCGGACATTACCCGAAGGCCTACAAGTACGCGGCCGACATCTACTATTCGCTGGGCCGGATCGATCTGGTCGAGAAGCTGGTCGACCAGGTCGCGAGCCAGCCGGGCAATCCCGACGCGCAGTGGGCCTCCTACATGCGGTTCAAGCTGCCGCGCCTGCAATGGGAGCATACCGGCAAGAGCAACCCGGCGCTCGAGAAGCAGTGGGTGGCCGCCGCCGAGGACTACCTCAAGGCCTATCCGCGCGGACAGTACGCCTTCGAGCCGCGCTTCAGAGTCGCCGAGCGGCTGCAGAAGCGGGGCGAATACGCTGAAGCAATCAAGCAGTATCAGCAGGTCTCGGGTAATCCTTCCTATGATTTCACCGCGGTCTTCAACGCCGCCGAGTGCTACTACCTGATGGTCGCCAACGCCGAGAAGGCGCAGGAGGCCGCCAGCAAGAACGCCAAGCCCTCGCCCGCGCTGACCGCGATGCGCGCCGAGGCTATCAAGGGGTTGCGCGACGCGATCAACCGCGAGCCGCAAGCCGAGCGCGCTGCGCCGATGCAGCGTCGCTTCTTCCATGACGCGCGCGGCCGCGCCATCTACATGCTCGCGAGCCTGCAGGAGCACGAGGGGAGTACGGTCAACAACCGCGAGATTGCCGCGCTGCTCGCCGGCTACGAGAACGAATACCCCGGGATGAGCGATCATTTCAGCGAAGTCTTCGAGTGGCGGCTGAAAGCACAGGCCGCGGTCGGACAATGGGACGCGATCGCGCGCGACGTCGCGGCGCTGGTCAAACGCAACCAGGGCAATCTCGCCCACAGCGACTTCATCAAGGAGATCGGCGCGGACTTCTGGCGCGGCGCGCTCGCGGCCCAGGCTCGTGGCGATCAGAAAGCCTACCTGGCCCAGGCCCAGCTGACCGCGCTCGACTACGGCTACTTCGAGGACATGGTCAAGGCGGGCAAGATTCCCGCCAAGAATCTCACCGGCACGCTGTCGATTCTGGGTCAGGCCTACGCCGCCCTTGGCCAGAGCGACAAGGCCGAGGCGACGTTCGCCGAGGTGGTCAAGGCCGACGCGGCCTCGCCCGACGCCAACGCGGGCCTCGCGCGGATCGCGCAGTCGCGCAAGGATTACAAGAACGCGCTCGACCTGTGGTCGCGCGTCGAGGCGACCGCGGCGCAATCGGACAGCCTCTGGTACCAGGCCAAGTACAACATGGCACAGATTCTCGCGGTCGAGGGCAATGTCTCCGGCGCGTGCAACAAGCTCGCCGTCACCCGCAGCGAGCATCCGAGCCTCGGCAGCCCGCAGATGAAAGCGCAGTGGCTCGATCTGCAGAACAAGATTTGCCTCAGGCAGTCGGCGGCGCAGTAGGCTCTCGATGCTGACGCGAATTCATCATGTGGGCGTGGTCGTGCCGAGCCTCGAAGAGGGGCTCAGGTTCTGGCGCGACACGCTTGGGATGCGGCTCACCAAGAGCGCCACGATTGAGGAGCAGGGCGTGCGGGCGGCACTGCTCGAGGTCGGCGGCAGCGAGGTGGAACTGCTCGAACCGCTCGGCCCCGAAGGCGGCGTGGGCAAGTTCCTAGCGCGGCGCGGCGGCGGATTGCATCACGTTTGCTTCGAAACCGACGACGTCGCGCGGGAGCTTGCGGAGGCCAAGGCCAAGGGGATCCAGCTAATCGATCAAACGCCGCGCCATGGCCTGGCCGGGATGATCTGCTTCCTTCATCCCAAGGCGACGCGCGGCGTGCTGGTCGAGTACGCGCAGCCGTTCGACGACGAGTCTCACGGAGCGAATAAACCTCACAAGTGATGAATGCCGATGCCGATCTACGAATATCACTGCGCTGATTGCGACCGTTCGTTCGAGAGCTTCGTCCGCCCCGGCGGGCGGGAGACGCAATGCCCGGCCTGTCATGGCGAAAATATCGCACGCGAGCTTTCGGTCTTCGCCTCGGCGCGCGGCGCGGGCGCGGCCGGTCCGATGAACGGCGGCGGCGCTAATGGCGGCGGTGCGATGGGTGGGGGCGGATGCTGCGGCGGCGGCTGCGGCTGCCGCTGAATAGCGCGCCTCGCAGCGAAGCACGCGTGACAAGGAATCCTCACCCACACCCTCTCCCACATACGATGTGGGCGAGGGCGCAGAAAAGAGACTTGCGTGCCTGGCGCGCTGGCGTTATCTGAACGGGGTGAAGCTGCGTATCACCGCCGCGTACAGTTCCAATGGGATGGAGCTGCGCAGAAACGCCGCGCACAATCCGAACAGTGCGCCGAACAGGCTGCCGTTAACCCGGATCCATTCGAGGTGCGTGCGAGTCTTGGATTCTATCTGAACCCGGATTTGCTCGTCGGTCTTGCGGCTCAGGTTTTCCACCACCAACCGCGCGATCTCGCCGCGCAAATTGCCAACCGATTTATTTAGCACTTCTTCCACCCAACGCAGCACATGTTCCCGCTCCGTGCTGTCAGCGGTCTGAAGCCGGACGCCCAGCCGATGAATCTCGCTCTCGAGATAATTCAGGAAATCCGGATCGTGACTGAACTTAGCGACGAGCTCCGGAAGGTTGTGGGCGAATTGCCGGAGCTTGCCTTCGAAATTCACCAGGAGCCGTTCCACAATCCCGAGCAGCGGTCCGATCCCGAGAAGCTTTCGAAGCTCTTGCACGATACGGTCCACCACTTCGGGCCGCTTGAGCCAGTCCGCGAGGCGCAGCGCCTGTTCCTCGATAAACTTCAGATCGGCATCGCGCAGCGAAACCTGCTCGAGCCATCGCCCGACTTTGGTAACCAGATCATATTCAGTGAGTTTGCGATGAATCATGTCGGGCGTGAGCCATTCGTTTTCAACCGTGGTCCCGATCCCCTGAATGATCCTCGCGCGATTGCGCGGCAGCACGCCGGAATTCGGCAAGTACCATTTGCGCTCGAAGAGCATCTTCAACGCGATGTAATCGCAAAGCCCGCCTACCAGCGAGGCCTCGCCGGCCATGCGAATCACTTCGCCGGCGTGCGCGTTAAAATTTACGTAGACAATCCATCCGGCCGCGTAGAGCAGAACGGAAACGATCAATGCAACATCGCCCTTTCGCAAGACCAACCTCACTTTCTTTGTTCGTACAAACGTTCAAGATTTGCGCGTAGCGCGGCGCAGGCAGTGTAACTGCGGAGCCGGCGACTCAACTCTGCTCGCGAGCCGCGAACTCGCGCTTGGCCGATTCCATCAGCGCCGGGTCCGCGAGCAAATCGTACGCCGTCAGCGCCATCGCCTTCGCCACCCGGATCATTGCCTCATAGGCGCGCGGCGTGTCGGTATGCTTCGCGAAACGTTCCTCGTGGCAGTTACCCGCGCCCGGATCAGCGATGCGGAAGATCGGATGAATCGCCGGAAGCGCGTGGCTCACGTCGCCCATGTCGGTCGAGCCGGTCGGCATGTCGGGCGGCGCGTCGGGCGCCTTGACGCCGAGCGTCTCGCAATGCTGCGCGTAGCGATGAGCCATCGTGACGTTGTTGATCATGTTCTTGTAGCCTCCGAGGATTTTGTGCGTGAGCCTGGTTCCGGTGGCCGCGGCGGCCGCCTCGGCGCATCGGAGCACGCGGTCGGCAATCTCGTGCGTATAGCTGGTCGTGTGGGCGCGGCACAGAAACTCGCACTCGGCCTTCTCGGGGATGATATTCACCGCCTGACCGCCGTTGGTGATGATGCCGTGGATGCGCGAGCCGTCGTGAAAATGCAGCCGCGCGGCGTCGACGCTCTGGAAGGTCTGGATCACCGCCGCCAGCGCGCTCGCGCCCGCCCATGGCGCCGCCGCCGCATGCGAGGCGTGCCCGTGGAACGTGAGGCGCAGGTGACGCGTGGCGAGCGTCGGAAAGGTTGCGTACTCGCCGTCCACCGGATGCGCCATCATCGCGACGTCGACGCCTTTGAGCGCGCCTTTTTCCAGCATAATGATCTTGCCGCCGCCGCCCTCCTCGGCCGGCGTGCCCAGGATCACTACGCGTCCGGGCAATTGCGCGCGTAGAGCGGCCAGCCCGGCGAAAGCTGAGAGCGCGGCGGTGCAGATGAGATTGTGGCCGCAGGAGTGGCCGTTGGGCAGCGCGTCGTACTCGGCGAGGATGGCGACGGTCGCGCCGGATCTATCGGACTTGCCGGCCTCGGCGCGAAATGCGGTCTCCAGTCCCGCCACGCCGCGCTCGACCACGACCCCCATCTCACCCAGCGCGCCGGTGAGCAGCCCGGCCGCGAAGCGCTCCTCGAACTTCAGTTCGGGATGGGCATGGATCTGGCGGCCAAGCCCGATCGCCTGGTCCTTGAAGCGATCGATTGAACGGCAGATCTCATCATGAATAGCCATCGGAGAAACTCCTTAAACTCTTGCGCGCGTGCGATTGGCGGCAAATCGCCTCACGGATGCGCCTGAGCATGCTACCAGAGCCTGCGTGCCGTGGTCAGCCGCCGCCATCCGGCCCGCCGAAACGTTTGGCTAATTCCGACGTGTAGGTTCTGCCCACGAGATCGGCATTGCTTTGAAGCCACGAACTCAGCGCGGTGGGGCAGGTCGGCGGACCCTTAGAGATCAGCAGACTCGCCATCAGTCCGTCGATCCTGCGGACGCCGGCCTTCCGGGCCGCGCGCAACAACGTGCGCGTGTTCTCGACCGCGGTTTCGAAGGTCATGCCGCGATACGGGAAGCGAATCCAGTAGGTGTTGAAGAGCGTGCTTGCACCTTCAAGGCTCCTGGTGAGGCGCTCGGGCGAGCCGAAATCCATCGGCGCGATCTCGAGCCGCTCGCCGAAGGGGTTGGGCTGCGACGGATGCGCGGTAAGCGTCCTTACGCGCGCGCCGCGCTCGAGCAGCGCACGGGCGATGTAATGGCCGGTGTAACCGAGCGCGCCGGTGACGACGCTGAGCTCGCCGAAAGTAGTCATGCGTGCGAAGCGCGCCGCTTAGAGCCGCGGCGACTGCTCCGGCGCGACGACCACCGCTACCGCGCATCCAGCGCGGCGCAGGATCTGGTCCACCCGGCCGCCGAAGTATAGGCGCTCCTCGGCCGAACGAAACAGCGCGCCGATCATGAGCAGGTCGAATCCGCCCTCTTTGATCGTGCGCAGGATGACGCTTTCGGCGTTGACGCCGGTTTCGATCCGGGTCGCTATCTTCAGCTCGAGCTGTTCGGCGAGTTCGCTAATCTCGCCGACGGCTTCTTCGCCCTCGCCATCGGTCGCCGCACCGGCGGTGAGCGTCCGCCAGTCCAGGATCGAGCGCTGACGGACATAGAGCGCCGTGGTTTCGGCGCCGGCCGCATGCGCGTAGAGCATCCCGACCGCCGCGCCCAGCCGCGCGAAGGACGCTCCGCTGACCGGCACCAGCAGCTTGCGCATCGGCATCGCGGCGCCGGCATTGCTCGCGATCACTACCGGCGCGCGGACGGCGCCGAGCAGGCCGCGCAATACCTCGCCGCCGAGCACGGCGTGGCCATGAAGCTGCGAGGCGCCGGCAAAGATGGCGTCGTAGCCGCGCTCGCTCTCCTGCAGAATCGCCTCGATGATTGACTCGCCGCTGCCAGTGCGCTGGTAGACGTTAGCGGCGCCGGCGGCCGTGGCGATCTGCTTGAGGCGCGCGAACTGCGCGTCGAATACGGCCGTCGCACCGGCGCCATTGGAATCGCCGGCCGCGGCGTGAAACACCGTGATGCTCGCGTCGGCGGATTTGCCCAGCGTGGCGGCGAGATGGGCCGCCAGTTCCGCATGCGGACCACCGCCACTCAGCACCAGCAGCTTGGCGCCCGCAGTGCGCAGCGGCAGGCGGGCCAGGATACGGTCGCGCTCGGCGCGTTCGGCGTCGCCCGGCCGCCGGCTGACTCCGCTCAGCGCCCAGGTGAGCAACGGCGGCGTCATTACCGAGGTGACAACCGCGACCGCGACGATCACCGTGTACATCGCGGGCGTGAGCACGCCGAGGCTGAGGCCCAACAGGGCCAGGATGATCTCCATCCCGCCGCGCGCGTTCATCCCGAAGGCCACCGCCAGGCCCTCGCGGAACTCGAGCCCTCCGAGCTTGCCACCCAGGAGCGCGCCCGCGATCTTCGCCGTGCACGCGACTCCGAGCACGATCAGCGGGACGTAGGGACTCCTGAGCGCCGAGAGATTGGCCTGCAAACCCGAGTAGGCGAAGAACACCGGCGCCATCAGGCCCATCGTGACCGCTTCGATCTCGGCGCGGTCGCGGGCGCGCACGCGCGGCGCGCGACTCAGCATCAGCCCCGCCACGAACGCGCCGAACACCGCATGCAAACCGATCGCCTGGGTCACGATCGCGCAGCCGAAGGCGACCAGCACCATCGCGCTGAACTTTCCATGCTCGGCCGCGCCGCGATCGTCCACCCATCGCATCAGCCATGTCACCAGCCGCACGCCGGCGAAATAGCAGAATGCGATGAAGCCGGCGGCCTCGGCGAGCAGCAGGCCGATCGAGGCCGGGGAGAGCGCGCGGCCGCTCGCCAATCCTGCGACCAGCGACAGCAGGAGCCATCCCGTGGTGTCGTCGATCAATCCGGCGGCCAGGATCAGCATCCCCAACTCGCGGCGCATCAGGCCGAGCTCGATCAGGATTTTCGCGATCACCGGGACCGCCGAGATTGCGATCGCCACTCCCATGAAGAGCGCGAAGATGAGCCGCTGGTCGGGCGCGGCGAGATATTGTGCGGGCAGCGCCAGGCCCAGCATCATTCCCGCACCGAACGGAATCACCATCCCGCACACCGACACGCAGGCGGCGGCGCGTCCCTGGCCGGCGAGGATATCGAGATCGGTTTCGAGTCCGATATAGAGCAGCAGCAGGATGGCGCCGGTCCAGGCGAAGGCTTCCAGCAGATGGCGCGACATCGGGTCACCGCCAAAGCACGCAGCGAACACATCAGGCGCGAGGTTGCCGAATATCGACGGGCCGACGATCACGCCGGCGAGCAATTCGCCGATGACTGGCGCCTGCCCCAGGCGCTTCATGAGGTCGCCCAGCGTGCGGCTCACCAGCAGCAGCACGCTAAGCTGGATCAGGAAGCGGAGGATCTGCGCCTCGCTCAAATGCGACAAACGTTTGCTCCGAGGGGAAAAGCGCGCATCGGGCCCAGGATGCGCGAATCCAGTGTTAGCGATCACCCGATCGGTTAGCGATCACGCTAACGATGGTAAGTTGACGGGTCAACGGAGTAATTCGCACCCGGCGTGAAATTAAAAGCGCCACTGATCGAGCCCGGGCCTCGCGAAAAAAAAGCAGCCGCCTCCATCGGGGGGCGGCCGCGCGCCGAACCGGCAAGCGTAACGATTACGGGCGAATACGGGTGACCGGCTGGTCGGCTATCTCGGAGGGCTTCTCGCCCTTGGCCTCGCGATGCTGCTTGTAGTCGTTCATCGCGGTCATGATTCCGGCGACCGACTTGTTGAACAGCAGTTCGCGCTGCCCGGCCGCCCAGCGCTGGGAGTATTCGATTTCGGCGACCGTGCCCTGGAACTGCGGCATCACGTAACGCGCGAACAACTCGTACGAGCGCAGCGTCTTTTCGCGCGAAGCCCATTCGTGGGCGAGTCCGAGCAGACCGCCGAAGCCGCCGCTGGCTTCCTGGACTTCGCGGATGCGCTTGATCGCGTCGTCGGGGGTGCCGACGATCGCGCCGCCCCGCCCAACCATCCGATCGACCGTCATCTCCTCCCGCGGCTGGCCCGGATATTCCTCGAACTGGATCTTCGCGCCCAAGGTGTCGATAAAATAATCCTGAATCCAGGAGTTGCCGCCCTCGCGGATGTCCTCGAGCGCCTCCTTTTTGGAGTCCGCCAAATGAATCGGCATCACCATCCGCCAGTTCGCGCGGCTGACCGTCTTGCCATGCTCGGCGGCGGTCTCCTCCGCCACCGCCCATCGCTTGGGCAGCCCTTCGAGGCCGCCGGTGGCGAACGCCGCGACCGACAGCACGCCGCATCCAAGCTCGCCCGCCGCGACCATCCCCGAGGGCGAGATCGTATTGGCGACGAAGATCGGCATATGCGGCTGCTGGTAGGGCTTGACCTGGAGATGGGCGTCGTTGAGGCGGAAAAAAGAGCCGTCGAGCGTGATGCCGCCCTCCTCGGTGAAGAGCCGCATTATCGCCTTGACGCCCTCGACCATCTGGCGGCGCTGCTGGGTCGTGTCGATCGCCAGCATGTGCGCGTCGGCTGCGAGCGCGCCCGGGCCGCATCCTAGCATCACGCGCCCGCGCGTCAGATGGTCGAGCAGTGCGTAGCGGTTCGCGATGTTGAACGGGTTATGGTACGGGACGCTGACCACGCCCGAGCCGAGCATGATACGGCGCGTGCGCCCCGCGGCGGCGGCGATGAAAATGTCCGGCGACGAAATAATTTCCCATCCCGAGGAATGATGCTCGCCGATGAAGACCTCGTCGTAGCCGGTGCGGTCGAGCCATTCGATCAGTTCGAGGTCGCGCTCGAAACAAAGCGTGGGGTTTTCGCCGGCGCGATGGAATGGCGCCATGAAAATGCCGAATTTCATCCGGTCCTCCTTGCGTTCGCCTGGCGCTCGCTTGGCGCCCGGCCCGCCGGACAGCCTCTAAGGGGCTTCCACGCCACCTTACGACGGTGCCCATCGCGGGGACAATAGCCGAAACGGGGAACGCTCGGATGCGTCTAATCAGTTGAGGGTATCGGTGGGGGCGGCGTTGGGCGCGGCGGGGAAAATCGAATAAAAGTGCCCGTGCGGGCGTCGGATGTTAACTCATCATCACCCAAGCTTGCACCGGCTTGCTCAAGGCGGGGGCAAATAGGAAGATCAAGTATCGGGCGTTGTTGGAACGCAGGGACTCTTGGCGGTCCGACCTGAAATTTGGGCCGGGGAAATTTTGCACTCGAGGACAGTCGCAATGCTGAGCTTAAGGGGCCGCGCGGTCTGCGGTCGGGCGGCGACAGCAACAGCGGTGGTGGCGATGCTCGCGGCGTTCCTGTTCGCCGCGGCCGGACAGGCAGCGGCGCAACAGCACGGGTACGTTCCGCCGCCTCAGCCGCTAAACAACGGCCAGGGCGGCTCGGTACTCGAATTGCCGACGACGCCGGGCAGCCAGCAGGGCGGCAACGACGCGCTGACGATGCCGCGGCTCAACCCGCAGCCGGGCCAGGAGCTGGAACTGCCCTCGCGCGCGCTGCGCAACCAGTCAGGCTATGAGCAGGTGACGGTCACGGTGACCGACCAGAACGGCCGCTACGTGACGGGCCTGCAAAAGGGCGACTTCCGCATCTACGTCGACGGCATGCAACGGCCGCTCGAGTTCCTGCGTCAGGACCTCAACACCCCGGTGTCGGTTGGAATCCTGGCCGATACCTCGGGCAGCATGGAGCCCAAGCTCCAGCAGTTGCGGGCCGCGATTTCGCAATTCATCAGCAACCTCAACGGGCAGGACGACGTGTTCCTGTTCGCGTTTTCCAACCGCCCGTTCCTGCTCCAGCCGTTCACCACCAACCATTTCCTGGTCAGGAGCCGGCTCGCGTTGCTGCACGCCTATGGCCAGACCGCGCTGTTCGACACCATCATGGACGGCCTGATCATGGTGCGGCACGGGCGCTACGACAAAAAGGCGCTGCTGGTGGTGACCGACGGGATGGATAATGCGAGCCAGGCGACGCTGCAGCAGGTGGTCGCGCAGGCGCGGCGGATGGGCGTGCTGATCTATTCGATCGGAATCGGCGACCCGAACTCGGGCGGAGTGGGAATCGCGATCGGGCCGTTCATGTTCGGCGGCGATATGGACCACGTCGATACGCAGACGCTGACCGATCTGTCCAACGAGAGCGGCGCGCGCACTTTCGTGGTGCGCGAGGTCGGCGACGGCGAGGCGCTGCGCCAGGACTGCGCTGCGATCAGTGACGAATTGCGCGAGCAGTACACCGCCGGCTTCGTAGCGCCCGACCCCTCGCGCCCCGGCTATCGCAGCCTGCGCGTCGACGTGCCGGGCCGTCCCGAGCTCGCGGTGCGCGTGCGCAAGGGCGTGACGGTGGGCGGCGGTGGCACCGAATACGCCGGGCCTGACGGCGGCCCATAGGCCGGCGCACCGCGCGCGCCGACGAGTGAACGTGTACAGCGGGGGACGCGCCTATCGGGCGCGTCGCCCGCTGTCTTCAATCAGCGCGGCAACGCCACGCCTGGCTCAAATCGCGAAGAGACCCGTTCATCTTTATGGATGTTCCTCGTAGGCGCCAATCGACCACGCTGAGCCTTGGGGCCGCGGCGTACCGTCTTTATCTATCGAAAACGAACTTAACTCGTAGTGCCGGAATTGGCGATGCCTGAGATCGCCGAACAGCCGCCAGGACTGCCGTTCGCAAAACACAGATGGTAGTTGGCGCCGGCTCCAGTGTCGTCACCGCTGCTGACGAAGCCCGGAGCGATGCTCGAACTTGTGGGGCAAGTACAAGCGCCGCAATAATTGCCCACGCCGCCAGACCGCATCGTCGCATTGTTCGTCGTCCAGGCGGGGACGGTCTGATTGTAGCAACTTATAGGGCCGTCGCCGCCGGCGCCGACATCGAACAGCTCGTTATTTTCGATTACCTCATTACTAGAGGCTGAACCATATATGAAAGCTTCTTGCCCAATATGATCTATGGTGTTGTTGTAATAGTGATTTCCGGATTGTGGACTGCCGTCAAGCTGAAGTCCCTGATTCAGATTTGCGAACACGTTGTTGCGGAACGTGTTGCCCGTCACCGTTCCCTCGAATGAACCCATTTCGACACCCCAGGTAGTCCACGTAGCGGTGTCTGAATCACGACAAGTATTGCTGTCGAACAGGGTATTTACCAAGCCGCCAGAAGCCGTGCCATTGTTCCAGGTCTGGAAGCAGTCGGTATGCGCCTCGTTCACGTCGATTGGATTGGCGATGGTGCCGTGGGGAAGATCATGCAGATTGTTGTGGGCGATCACGTGATTGCGGCCAAACACCCGCATCCAGTCGGCGTCGTCGGCAGGGTCTCCAGTCGGAAGCAGATCGGGAGCCTGGCAGACGGAAAATATTCCCCCCACTAGCTGAGGTCGTTGCTGCGTATATGAGATGTCGTTGTTGGTAGCGGTCGTGCCGGTGCCATCGATGTTCATCCCCGCCATTTGCGCCCGCACGATAGTATCGCTGTCGAAAGTGATGTTGTTACCAATGGTACTTTCCTCGTAAATCCCTTCATGGCAAAGAGCGTGGACGTAGCAGCCGGTCACGGTATCGTCATGCGAAGTACCGGAGATATACACACCGTACCCGTCTGGCGTCGCAGCATCCTGATGCGTCAATTCAAGATTCTGAACGTCAATATAGTTCGAGCTATTCAGTTGCACCCCTTGCAGTACGGCGGTCTGGCCCGTCGTGCTCTTCAAAACGATATGGCATCCGGTCTCGCCCGATATGCCGTTGAAAGTCGCGATCTCGGCATAGCTGCCCGCGTTTACGGAAATGGTGTCGCCTGCCGACGCCATCGAAATCGCCTTCGCCACCGTCTTGTAGGGAGCCTGAGCGCTGGCGTTCCCTGTCGTATCACTCCCGCCCGAGTCAACATAAAGCGACCCGAATCGTCAGCTAATTCACGACCTTCATCTGCCTTTCCGTAGAACTCGCTTTGAAATTAGTCGCTCAGCATTTCTGACATCTTATCAGTCACACGCGAACAAATTGGGGTGTCCGTTCGGTTGTCTTCAAGATTCAGGCCGATAAAAGGTGCTTCAGGCCTGCCCTTTTCTTTTTCGTTTCCGGGTCCTATCCCCGAGTCTCTTCGACGCTGCGTACCATGAGGGCTCGGGCTTCAACCTCTGTGCGGCGATGGTCAAGCTGCAGATGATCAAGAACACTGCGGTCGATCCGCGCGTAGCAGAGTGGACATCTTTCGGTCCCGATCTTTCGTATCAATGCCATTTTTGGGAGAATTGCACTCTCGCTGTTCGCAGCCACGCTCGATCAGAAACCAGACTGATGACAGAAGCTTCGCCTCACAGACCGCGGTCGAAAGTCATTATTGACGCTGAGCCGTGGAATTCGGTGTTGTCGGTGTCAAGCCCCGGCAGTTTTGCCAGAGGTCCAGAACCGGCCGGTGCGCAGCACAGATCCGCACGCGGTGGGGGCCAGTAATCATCATTTCGAGCAGCTTGGTTTCTGCACAGGCCACACAAATACATGCCGAGCACCACCCGAGGTATAGCCGGGCGGGCTCGATTTTGCGTGGCAGGCAATAGTGCGACCATAGCGAGTGACCACCCTTGTGTTGATAGGCTTCCTCCGCCGACGAATTGTCACTCGTGAACCCAAGCAGATCGCACAGTAGTCGTCCCACGTGGTATCGGAGGTATGCAGCCTGTCCAACGTACAAGATGTTATCGTTATGAGTAGGCATGTCGCGCCACGGATTTTCGGACACTATATAAACGCCTGGTCCTTCAGGCGGACGCTTCCATGGGCTGTTCGCTACGTTGCCAAGATAGTCACTAATCCTATGAGGTCCTTCCCAACTCATTGCGGCACCTTCAGTTTCGCTAGCAGTAAACGAAATGCCCTCCGCGTGCGCGGATATATTCGAATAGAGAACGAGTAATGCCCTCCGCCCCGGTGAACCAGCTGTGCCTGAAAGAGTTATCTCCAAAAACAGAGCGGTCAAACCGAGCCCACCGAAGATCGCAGTCCCAGAACACGGTTCGCCTCAAGTCCGCCCCAGAGAAGTCACACCCACACAGTGAAGCGCTTTCGAACCGCGCCCCCTGAAGATCGGCTCCAGAGAAGTCCAACCAGTCGAGATTCGATCCGCGGAATATCTCGCCGGACAGGTGTCGTTTTTCTACAGACGTGAACGCGACCCTGCAGCAGTTGTGAGCGCGGCGCGGACGCTTGCCCTTGAAGTAAAGCTCGTAAAGCTGGTAAAACAACGTAACCCTCCGCCCAGGTTGAACTATTGTGTAAAATGACGTAAATTATATTAAGTGTCAAACTTTCCAAAAACAGTTCGACCTTCTGACGATCGGCTCCTGACGCTTAAAGAACTGGCCGCATACCTCAGCGTCAATGAGCGCACACTTCTCAAGCTCGTCTCGGAAGGAGACGTCCCAGGCGTCAAAATCGGCAATCAATGGCGCTTCCGCAAGGCGATGATCGATACCTGGCTCGACGACCAGATGCTTGGCGTCGCCCCGCGCCGTTTTGAAGTGCGAGGCGCACCGTCTGCGCCGCAACGGATGCTTGCGCTCCAGAGCTGCTTTCAGCCGAGCCACATCGTCCCCGAACTCGTCGCCACCAGCAAGCTTGGCGTGGTTGAAGAGCTCGCTGCCTTGGCCAATCGTCTTGGCTTGGTTGGTGACGAGACCTGGTTCGTCCACGCCCTTATCGAACGCGAGAACATCATGCCGAGCGCGGTCGGTAATGGCGTTGCCTTCCTGCATACGATGTACCGCCATCCCGAGCACGTGGTGAGACCGTTCATGGTGTTGGGAAGGTCCGCGCGTGGAGTCGATTTCGATGCATTGGACGGCAAGGCTACGCATCTCTTTTTCGTCCTCGGCCTGAAGTTCCACGAGCTGCATCTGCCGTGGCTGGCGAAGCTGTCGCAGATGTTCGCGCGAGCCGAAGCGACGCAGGCATTGCTCGAAGCGCCGGATGCCACATCGATCTTCGAAGTTCTGTGCGGAGTCGAGAGAAACCTGTTTCCCGTTGCCCAAAAGAAGTCGATCGCATCATGAAGAGGCGAATGGATCGGAACAGCCTTTCGCCTCTGACTGCTTGGGTGAACGAGATGGCGTCGTTGACCCAGGCCAAAAACATGATCTGGTGCGACGGTTCCGAAGAAGAGAAACGTCGTCTGACGGCCCACGCGGTCGCTACTGGCGTGCTGATGCCACTCGACCAACGGAGGCGCCCCGGTTGTTATCTTCATCGATCGCACCCAAGTGACGTCTCGCGCACCGAGGAGCTGACTTACGTTTGTACGCCCACACGGGATGAAGCTGGGCCGACAAACAATTGGATGGATCCGGGCGAGACCCGGCTAAAGCTCAAAGGCTGGCTTGAAGGTGCGTACAAAGGCCGGACGATGTACGGCGTGCCGTACGTGCTGGGTCCGGTGCGGTCTCCTCTGGCGAAGGTCGGAGTGCAATTGACCGATAGTCTCTATGTCGCTCTGAGCCTTCGAATCATGACCCGGATGGGAAGCGTAGCGAGCGATCTGTTACGCACGGCTGACGATTTTCAGCGGGGCATGCATTGCACTCTCGACTGTGACCCGAAGCGACGCCTGATATGTCACTTTCCGCAAGACAATATGGTTTGTTCGGTTGGAAGCAACTATGGCGGTAACGCCCTTTTGAGCAAAAAGTGCTTCGGGCTCCGCATCGCCAGTTATCTCGGTCGCGAAGAAGGGTGGCTTGCCGAGCACATGCTGATATTGGGGCTCGAGAGCCCGCAGGGAGAAGTCACTTATATAGCGGCAGCTTTTCCGAGTGCGTGCGGCAAGACCAACCTGGCAATGCTCACGCCCCCGGCCGCTTTCAAAGGTTGGCGAATATTTACCGTCGGAGACGATATCGCCTGGATGCGCGTGGGGCGGGATGGACGCCTGTGGGCTATCAATCCCGAGGCCGGCTACTTCGGAGTGGCCCCCGGAACCAGCGCGCGCTCTAATCTCAACGCGACGGAAATGATCCGGCGCGACACGATTTTCACCAACGTCGCGCTAACTCCCGATCACGACGTGTGGTGGGAAGGCATCGAGACCGAACCTCCCTCGGGTATCGTTGACTGGCAGGGAAACCCGTGGACGAGGGGGTTGGACCATCCTGCTGCTCATCCCAACAGCCGTTTCACCTGCCCCATGACCAACAATCCCGCATACACGCCGTATGCAGACTCGCCCGAAGGCGTGCCTATTTCGGCGATCATTTTCGGCGGCCGTCGGGCCACTACCATTCCCCTGGTGCTTGAGTCGTTTGACTGGGCTCACGGCGTGTACCTCGGCGCGACTATGGGCTCGGAGACTACGGCTGCCGCGAGCGGCAAGGTCGGCGTCGTGCGCCGTGATCCGATGGCGATGCTCCCTTTCTGTGGCTACAACGTCGCCGATTACATCAGTCACTGGTTCGGGATGCACAGCAAGCTTGCCCATCCGCCCAAGATCTTCATGGTCAACTGGTTCCGAAAGGATCGAGGCGGTTCGTTTCTCTGGCCGGGTTACGGCGAGAACATGAGGGTTCTGAAGTGGATTGCCGACCGTGTCCATGGCCGTGTCGGCGCCGTGCAAACCCCTGTTGGCCTCGTTCCTCACAAGCCGGACTTGGATCTTACAGGATTGGATATTACCGCGGCGGGGCTGGACGAAGCGCTCGCTGTAAAATGTGAAGAGTGGGCCGCTGAGCTTCGATTACAGGAAGAATTCTTCGATCGGATCAATGCCGATCTGCCTCGGGAACTTGAAGTCCAGCGTGAGACACTAGCCGCCGCATTCGAGCTCTGAACAGAAGGTCGCCTTGGTCAAAGTGCCAACCACTACCCAGGGCTCTGGAGAGTCGATGAAGCCATCCGAGGTCAAGGAGTTGAGACTTGCAGCACCCGTTTGGGTGTGGATTGTCCGCTTTGGTACGGGCCGTTGGTGGCCTGGGACGGTAGAAAGGATCGAAACCAAAAATGGCCTGCCGCTTGTCACAATCAGGTTTGAGTCTTTTTCGCGTAGCCGACAGCGCACCGATCCGCCTGTTACGCTCGGCCTTGTTACCGCGCCGATGCGACGTCTTGAACGCCGCGACATTAGTCTGAAGGGCGAGGACCGCCCACGGTTCGTGCCAACTTCTCGCCTGCGAACGCCGGAAACGCCTGCTCCAGTGAATGGCCTAGGTCGTATTGTCGAAGCAGACTCGCGAGTCTCCAGCGAAAGCATCGGCGCGAATGGCGCTCACGGCCGCTCGGACGAGGAGAGCTCACATGGAAACGAGACACTGTCCGCTCTGCTGGGTAACAGCTGAATATGGGGTTATCGAGCATCTTCGCCGGGATCATCGACGTAGCGAAGTCGAAGCGCGCGCTCTGCTGGAGCGCATCAATGAAGGGTCCCTAGGCTGGAACGCGGAGGGCAGGAAGAGAGGAGTCTGTTTACCGGTAAGTCCGCAGAAGCGAATCTAGTCTTGGTCAAATGTCCATGTTGTGGAGCGCGACGAAGCCATCAAAGCCTGGATAACTGAATCTGACACGCGTGTTTGTGTGCGGAATGTTCGGCTCGGCAAAGGCCATTGGTGGTTCCGAGATACCACTCAATGCGCGGGGGTGCAGCGGTTGGGGATGCAGCGCTGGAGCGCGTCTCGCCGTCCAGCGCTCATTTCCCATAGTCGTTCATCAGAGTCTCGGGGGGGCGCGATCACGCGGCAGATATCAAGCGCGGCAGTCCTTGAAACGTTACGTGGGTGTCTAGTTTTCGTGCGTAATCTCGTCTGGCCAGGATTGATCCGGAGAATCGGCCGAAAGACATTTCTGCTATCTAGCAATGAAGAAGGATATGTACAAAGAAGGGTGTCCACTCTGCTACGCCTTCACGCGGAATGGTGCCATACATCTTGAACGTTATTATCGCCGCACCTACGCCGAAGCATGGGTACTGGTGGAGCGCAGTAAAGAGGGTACCAGCGTGCGCGAATCCTATCACTTCTAGGTATCTCCGGTTGCCTGTTCCATCGCCCTTCGGCCATTTCGGATTCTGGTAATTGCCCGGGCGATAGCCGGCAGCCCGTCCAGTCTCAGTGATGAATATAAACTCGCACGATCAGCTCACAGGCATGATTCAGTTCGTGCCTACTGTCGAACGAATACTGTATGGTGCGAGAACGGTAGACGAGCATCTCGAATCGGAAGTCGGACGCCTTAACGGCCAGCGGGTTTTGTTACTCGTGCCGCGCTCCCTGAAAGGCCAGTCACCGTTTCGGCGAGTATCGGCGATTCTTGGAAAGCGGCTCGCGGCGAGCTTCACAGCCGCTTTCGAGCATGTTCCACTTGAAATTGTGATTGAAGCTGTTGTCGCCGCACGCCGCTGCGATGCCGATCTAGTCATTGCCATGGGCGGCGGCAGCGTGATCGACGCTGGAAAAGCCGTCCGCACCTGCTTGGCCGCTAATCTTAATAGTTCGCAGCTACTTGGATCGTTCATGGAACGCCGCGAGCCGTTGGCCGTGACGCTCATTCCGCAAATAAGCATTCCCACCACTCTTTCAGGTTCAGAGTATACTCGCAGCTTCAGCGCCACCGACTTTGAAGTGGGCGTCAAGCGCTCATACACAGCCTCGGCAGTGGCCAGTCGCGTCATCATGTACGACCCCGCCGCTACTCTCCACACACCCATGGCTCTGTGGTTGAGTTCAGGAATCATGGCAATCGATCATGCGCTGGAGGTCCTTTGCGGCTCTCCGCCGCATCTGGTGGGGGATGCAATGAAACTCTCCGCCCTGCTGGCGTTGTTTACCAATCTGCCTCGCACTCTGCAGGCGCCTGACGATTTGGAAACCCGCCTGCGCTGCCAAATTGCGGCCTGGCTCGCCGACCACTCACCGATTCGTACGCAACCTCTAAGGCCCGCAACTCCGGCCCTTCCCAGCCATGCATTGGCGTATGAACTCGCAGCACTGTGCCGCCTACCCTACGGGCTCACCGCTTGCGTGACGTTACCGGCCAGTATGCGCTGGACGGCGGCGCGAGAGCCCAGAGTGTTGGCTCGTCAGGCAGAGGTAGCCCGCTCGCTTGGAATAGTTCCCCGAGACGCGCCGGACCAAGCTGCATCGAACGGCCTCATCGACAAACTACAAACGCTGCTCGCAAAACTGGGCTTGCCAAGCAGGTTTCGCCAAGTCGACATCAGCCGCGAGCAGCTAAGGCTCGTGGCAAGTCGCTTTGCGCAGCGAGGAGCGGCGCGAGGAGCTTTCCTCATAACGGGCCAAGCCGCTACCGAAACCCAAGTGATTTCTCTGTTAGAACACGCATTGTGACAGCCGCCAGAAGTAATGATGGAGGGAGATTTTGATGGACTCATGTGAGGCAAGCAAATTAGCGTCGGGAACCGCGGTCTGGATATGGATCGTTCGACAAGGAGAGGGCCAATGGTGCCCCGGAACTGTCCAGTCGCTGGCCGCCCCGAACGGAGTAGCGACTGTAACCGTGAGATTCGAATGCCATTCCCTCCGGCGCAATATTTCACGCCCGGCTATCTTCATTGGAATCAGTACCACACAAATGAAACACCTGGAGCGACGCGCGATACGTTCTAAAGGAACGGATCGTCCTCGGTATGTTCCTCCCTCATTGGTCGTCAGACCCGAACTAAACGTTTCGGGTCACAACCTCTAGAGGACAATATCACCCGAGGCAGGTCGAGCACCGGAGTCGCGACGCCGGCCTGCGAAAGCATGTCGTGGACCTGGCCGCGATGGTGCGTCTCGTGGCCCAATACGATCTTTTAGACGGGCATTTATTCCGGCTTCGGCTTAGCGGTCAGTTCAGTCCAGTTGTCCCACGCCAATCGCGCGAGGTATAGAAGCTGACCCATCGCATCGTACGCCTCAAGTTCTTCAATCGCGGACTCCTGCCCGTGCGCTGCTTCATCGCGCCAATAGCTGAGCAGTTCAAAGCCGGTTCTGAATCGACGTTCGAGCGGGGAATCGGGCGGACCAAAGATTAGCCTCATCACATTCCGTCGCCCGTCGTGCTGGCGGTATTTTCTTAGCACCATTTCGGCGTTCTCGGTTTTCTCGACTGCAATCGCCAAGAGCACCGCCTCTGCGGCGGCTCCGCACATCGCACAGCACGCGAGATAATTTCCACTGCTGTGGCAGCCTGCGGCCTCAGCGGCCCGCTGTAGAAATGCACCCCCTAAAACTGTCGCAGGCCTTCGCAAGGCCTCGACATACCGGCTCGGATCGGTTGGAACATATTGCGCGGTCGCATTCTTTAGCCATTCGCGACCAGCAACGGTCAGCGAAAACAAGCCCCGCGCTACTGTATTAAAAGCATGAATCGCTTCCGGGTTATTCTCGCCCAATCTGAAAATTCCCCTTCGGCACAACTCCCATGCAGCATCGAAGAATGCGATCCAGACTGGTCGGAAATGTTCCTGATGGACCACGTCATGGGGATTGCCCTGAATGCGAGGATCGTCCGAGTTTTCTCTCAAGAACCCGATGACGGCCCAGTCAAGTGAAACGTCGTGGTTACTGTTGCTGACAAAGAAAGCCTTCTGATCTTTGGCAAGCCTCTCGACTAAGAACTTAAGAGCCTCTTCGCGGTGCAATTGCATACGGCGCTATCTCACCGCGCTTTTGGTTTGAACAATCGGGACCGTTTCGTAGGCGGGGCCTTGGGCAGCGCAGCCGAGCAATATTGCTGGCAGGAATAACAGGCCCAACAAATACCAGCTGACCAAGGCGAGCGCAGCGGCGTGGCGGGGATTCATGGCGACCGATTGTAACAAGCCCGCCCTGTCCGATCCGTTCACGCCTGACCGTCTATCCACAAGAAGCCGAGGATTTGACGTGTGCGCGAGATAGGGGCGGTCGCTTCGGCGCTGCTTGAGCGCGAGGTGCTGAGCACGATGGAGCTTTACAAGATCATCGTCGCGGTGCCTTGAGCGCGCTTCTCCGGCAAGGCGGTTGGCGCGCATCAAATCCTGGCGGCCTGCTCCGGCGGCATGTTTCTTTTCCGGGTTTGACGTATCGACTGGGAGCGATTCTTGTAGATGACTTCATAATGTGCGCCGAGGATGTCGTCACACTCCACCACAATCCAAAGCTCGGGCTGATCTAATAGGGGTGTGCTGGAGTCGCCCGACTCAGTCGTGACGAATGCGGACGTTTCGTCCCCCGAGCCTAAAGCTCCGATAGTTAGGCACTCATTCGGTTCGATGCCCGGAATGCGTTCTACTTTTTTGACGATTTTCCTAACGATATTTAGCGCGGGCCCATAACCTACGTTTTTGACAAAAACCGAGCGCCAACCTCGCGCTTGTTCTGAGCTACTGCGTCCAACCTCGACTGTCTCCACAAAAGTGAGAACCGGCATTCGGTTGGCGCGCTCAATCTTCTTCTGAAGACGAATAATGCGCGAGCTGATCAACGAAGCGTATGCGATGACAACTGTAGCGAGAGTTGTGATCACCCCTGCGTTGCTATTGAGCCAGCTTATCGAAGCGTACAGCGAATCCATTTGGGAATACGCGCGCAGGGGCAGGAAATTTTAATTCAGCTTGTGTTCTATTTTGCTAGGCGTGGATCGTTGGATTCAACGCAGAGGCCGCCTAGGGTACTGTCAGCGAGGCCAATCCAGAAGTTCTTCATCTCTGGTTGTTTCTTCGCCGCGTTAAGCCTGATTTTTGGCAACTGTGCCTTTGCATTCTCACATTGCGCCGCCGTATCGTAAGCCGAATCCTGCATGTACGAGGAAAGCGGGACATCGAAGTTGGGATGCTGGTCCTTGTCTAAGGGAGGTATCATCAGATACACGACCAGGGCGAGGGCGGCGGCGTGCCATGGCTTCATCGCTTATTTTTCCTTCAGGCGTGGATCGTCGGCTTCGATGCACTGAAGCGTAAAGCCTGGGGTTCTCGTAAGGGCTTGAAGGTCGAGACCCGCCTTGTCTTCTTGCTTCTGGTTCTTGAGATTTAAAATGAACGCTCGGCCGCTCTCACATTCCGCAGCAGTGTCGTAAAACGTCCACACTAGCCACTTGGACAAAGGAGCGGCTGAGTTTAAGCTGCGCCGGTTCCCCGGCGGCATCATCAGATACCAGCCGACCAAAGCGAGCGCAGCGGCGTGGCGGGTTTTCATGGCGATCCATGTTAACAAGCCCGTCGTCTCCGATCCGTTCACACCTGAGGCGTCTATCCACAAGAACCCGAGGATTTGACGCGTGCGCGCTGTCGAAGTGATCGCTGCGGCGCGCTCAGGCGCTTTACCTGCCGCTCTATGTATGAGACGCTGGTGGAGGACTAGGTCGTCCTACACTATGCTGCCGCTAAACGAGGCATTTACCTGAAACCCGGCAGGCGGCGATACTGCGCTGAAACCAACATAACATTCAACGTCTGTCTTGTTGTAAAAACGAAGCCAGTAATGCGTTCCTATCACTGAGCTTTCGTCGGTATAGAGAAAAAATTTCGCAACAAAGACGTCAGGGTAGCCGATGATCGGACTGGCGCGGTCAAACATAATACGTCTGTCGCCTACTATCGGCTCCTGTAGAAGCCATCGCCCGAACTTCGCATCGCTCGGCATAACGCGCTTGGCGTAGTGTCGGTGCAGACCGCGAACTATCTTTTCAATTGTAGGATAAAAACGCTTCGTATCGAGCCGTAGACCGGGCGCTGACCCCAAGTAAATACCTCCGATAGAAAATTTATCCACGTTTGACACGAGCGACGAACGGATATGATCGCGTAGAGGAGGGTTGCGCTTAAACGCGCGCCCGATCTGTCCATCCCACAACGCTTGCGCTGTTTTGCTGCGATCCATACCCAACCAAGCGAGTATGTTGCGGCTGTACTCGTCCGAGGTCGAATACTTCTGGTTGCACTTTTGGTGCGCCGGGAGGGTTAATAAATCAGCGGGTCTTGGGCTTGTAAAAAAACAGTACGGTATAACATGTTCCCGCGTATCGGCACCGGGCAGCCCACATAGATAACAGAGCGCGTGCCGTTTCATCGCCGCCCTTGTTCTCACTCGCTGTGAGACTTACCTGTAGGGCTGGTCATCCACAGTTCAGACACCCAACCTTTTTCAAGCAACCAGAAATAAGTGCGAGGAAACATGCGATACAAAAACACTCTCACTGGGGCTTTTGTACCTTTCGAGTTTAAGTAGGTCCACCTGAGACTTAGTCGTAGCACCTGCGAGCGAGTCATCGTTCCCCGACTCAGTTTATCGATTGCTTTTTCGTCCTTGTCGAATTTCTTTATGAATTGCTGAAGATCCTTGGGTATTTCGAATTTCTTCGTCACAATTCGATCTCCACATCCGCAGCTTCGCGCAACGAAGCACCACCACGCTGGATTGGCCCTGCGCGGCGCTCGAAGTGAGATACTCGTCGCGGCTCTACTGATCTGCGCCGACGCGAGGATGAAGTAAGCAACCGACAAAACTCGGCAGCGTTAGCAACGGTGTTCGATTTCATGTCGAAGCTCCTAATTAATGAGGCGACCGGCCCGCGGCCGTGAGGGAGTCTCTTACCTCACGAGCACGCGGCGGGTCGCCGGGTCAGCGCGGGGTCTCAGCTGAGGACGGCAGCCTACCCGCGCAACGTCTTAAGAGGTGCCCGCGGCCCGGGGGCTGGAGGATCAACCCGGGCGCGGGCGGGTGCGCGGCGGCGGAACCTACCGGAGTCGCGGAAGTTGTCGTGCCGAGCCGGACCGCGCGACCGCGAGCCGAACTTCGAACCCTTCCGGTGAGACCTTTCGCCAGGACTATTTCTACCACTCATCGCGACACCGAACTTACGAATCTTTATTACCCACCGGCAGCGGCCGCGGCGTGGGCCGGATCGCTAAGCCAGGCGGGGGCGCGGTCACCGGGTCGGGCGTTGGGCTATGCGGCGGCGGCGTCAGTAGGCCCAAATGGGCTTGCCCGCTAGGG
>CAWENP010000002.1:0-109655 GCA_963810495.1 uncultured delta proteobacterium | reverse complement strand
GTATAAGGACGGGCCAAGGGCGCTAATTCTGGGTGAAGTATTTGGGGATTATGCCGAGCTTGACTAGCAGGCTTAGTCGTCCTAAGCTCTCCGCTCGGAACTTGGCCAAATATTTGGCCAAGTTCTCAGTCGGAGGGACTTTATGGATAAGCAGTCGCTCATCATGTTCGCATGCGCCGTCGCTCAGCACTGGGTGGAATTTGTGACCGGCGCAGTGTTAATTGGCGGGGTCGTTAGTCTAGTCGTATCTCTTGTTGAGAGGATGCGGGATAAGTCCGTTCATTGGCGTACTTACGTACTGATATTCGGCGTTGGGGGACTTCTCACTGCTACATATTACGCGTGGCTAGATCAGCGCCAGATAGTCGTTGCACGAGATACAACAATTCGGACACTTCGCAGTTCAGCAGGTAACGCTGACTTGGGAATCAAGGAAACAACCTTAGTACAGAGCAAAGATGCAATCAGGATAACCTTCGAGGTCGAAAATTACGGGACGAATACTCCCATAGAAAATATCAGCAATGCGATGATGATCGTGTTCGGTTCGGGTACAGACGTGCAGATAATGACCGCTACGATGTCTCCTTCAATGCGACTTAATCCTCAACAGACTCATACATTTATGGCCAGAATAACACCAACAAACAAAATTGTCCCTGATCCATATTTTGCGTTGTTAGATCGAAAACAGCCCGTGATCGCAACACTCCTACTGTATTTTACAGTTAATTCCGTCCAGTTTAGCCAACGGGAAGTCTTTAGTTACGATTATATCGAGCAAAAGTGGGACATTGCGATGGAACAGCAGGTTGAGGGCTTTGTATCGTGGCCGGTTGGAGTAGTGAATGGCGTGCCGAGGTATTGGCAAGCTCCCTGGTTGCCTTCACCTCCCGCAGGTGTTGCGTGTTCACCTGCACCTGCGCCCACCAATACACCTGCGACCTCGTAATAATCGAGCCTATGTATAAGCAGAAAATCATCCACTTCTATTGCCGTCCGTGTGGCGACTATCACCTGAAGACGCACCCGCATTATCGCGCGCAGAGGCGTCGCGCTGCGAAGCGAAAACGTGAACGCGAAGCCGCGCAAGCCAAAGAGGGTCAGCAGTAACGCCGTGGTCGCGGAAATTGCAGATTCAGTTGTACCGGCCTTCTGGAAGCGTGATGCAGAAGCATCCGCCAGTTCGGACGCTTCAGCATCCTGCTATGGCCGATCCAAAGATATCCTTGTTCTTGCGATTGTTGTGGCGAAATTGAAACTCATTCAAATAGAGCGGCAGATATTTCTTGCGCACATTGTGGTACGTGCCGATGACTCCGCGCTTCAGCAGCGACCAGAAGCTTTCGATGTTGTTAGTGTGAATCTCACCGCGCACGTACTCGTTGGCCTTGTGGTCAACCGTGCCGTGCGGGAAGGCCTGATGCAGCTTTTGATAACCCGCGCCCTCGTCCGTGGCGACCAAGCTAACTTTGTCGGATACTGCCTCACGTACAAACCTACTCATCGTATCCATCGAAGTATCTTCGATGATTTTGCAGACCAGATTGCCTTTGCGGGAGGTCGCGCCAATGACAGTGGTCTTGCCAACTGGCCCACGGCCCTTGAGATTGAAGCGCTTGCTCAGCGGACGATTGGCGTTCTTTCCGCCGATGTAGGTCTCGTCTACCTCGACAATGCCCATAAGCTTTTTGAAATTATCATCCTGCAAGCCAGCGCGGAGCCGATGGCAAATGAACCACGCGGTGCGATAGGAGCCCGATCCGATCATGCGATGGATTTGGAGAGCGCTGATACTCTTCTTGCTGGTCAGCATCAGGTACAGAACCTTGAACCAAGTGAGCAATGGACAGTTCGTGTTCTCAAAGACAGTGCCGACCGTCACAGAAAAACGATACGGCGCGCGTGGGTTCGCACCGCACTTTGTGCACTGCCAAGTGAATGGGCGGGTCTTATTGTCGTAAACCTTTTCATTGCCGCAACGCGGGCAATATACACCCTGTGGCCAGCGTTGGTTCTTGAGATAGGTCTTACAGGCCGCTTCGTTCGGAAACAGCCGGTCAAACTCAGGCAATGTCATCTGTCGGGTGATCTTGGGTTCGTGCTCTGTGTTCATGCTGAAAACATAGCGCACAATCAGGTGTTAGTCAAGTACAGCATAATCCCCAAATATTTCACCCTTATGCAGATCGCGCGGGCTTGCGAGAATCCGCCCGCGATGGAAGCTCACGACAGCACGCAAACGCAAAAACCAAAAAACTATCCGCCGGCCTTCGAGCGTGCGATCGCCCGGTTGCTCGGCGACGAGGGCGGCTACGTCGATAACCCGGCCGACCCCGGCGGCGAGACCAAGTTCGGTATCACCAAACGCGAGTATCCGGACCTCGACATCGAGGCGCTGACCCGGGACGAGGCGATCGCGATCTACTACCGCGACTGGTGGCAGCGCTACCGCTACAGCGAATTGCCGGGGCCGATCGCGGCGAAGACCTTCGACCTGGCGGTGAATATCGGCCCCGATCATGCGGTCCGATGCGTCCAGCGCGCGCTGCGCGCGTGCGGCCGCCAGGTCACGGAAGACGGAGCGATCGGCCGCGCGACGATTACGGCGGCGGGTGCGGTCAATCAGCTCGCGCTGATCGCGGCGCTGCGCGCCGAGGCGGCCGGCTACTACCGCACGCTGGCGGCACTCGAGCGCGGGCGGCGCGCCGGCGGCGATCGGGAGTTCCTCAACGGATGGCTGAATCGAGCGTACGAGTGACGGGAGTCAGCGAAGATCACGACGTTCGACGTGATCAGCCGCGACAGCGGAGCGGCGGCGCGAGGGTTGGTGAGAAAGCATCTTGTATGAGCACTCGCCCACATGGGTTAGGACGAGGAAGCGCCGCAAAAAAACAGACATCCGGCGCTTCCTCGCTCGACCCCCACCCCAACCCTCCCCCAAGACACGGGGGAGGGAATCAGACGCGCGGCGACCAAGGACGGGGAGATAACCAACGAGACGACGCCCAGCGGGCGAAGCTGCGAAATCGGAGCAGCGCCGAGAGTGTCAGTGAAAAAAGCGCCGACAGCGGAGCGGCGCCGCGAGGGTTGGTGAGAAAGCATCTTGTATGAGCACTCGCTCACATGGGTTAGGACGAGGAAGCGCCACGGAAGACAGACATCCGGCGCTTCCTCGCTCGACCCCCACTGTGCGACCGGAGACATAGGTAACACTTTAATCCGGCAAGATGGGTAACACTATTTCGGACTCCGCTGGGGAGGAGCGCGAGGAGGGCTGCCCTCCTCGCCAGCCTGGTGAACTCCTTTTGAGCTTGAGGGTAAATCGATCGATGGTCGCAAGCGGCACCGGTCCGAAGTAAAGCTTGGCATCGCCGGTGTCGGTTTCCTTCACGCCGACCAGTTCACCGATTAGCGGGGTGCTGAGGAAGATCAACTCGCCGGCCCATTTGATCTCGCCGTTGTGGCGCACACGGCGCACCTGGTAATCGGGCGGATAGACCGGACTCTGGGGCCGGGCCGGATAGCGGCGCGGCGACGGCGCGTGGTGCTGGGCGGGCGCGGTCTGCCCCAGCGCTTCATGGGGGCGCTCGTGGTTGAACTCGTGGCGGAAGCGGTCGAAGCGCTGTTGCTGCTGGGCCAAATTGGCGGCGGGCGGAGTTGCGGTTTCGGCCTTGAGAGTTTTATGCATCCGCTCATGGCGCCCGTTCTGCTCCGGCTTGCCCGGCGCGATCCGCTCCGGCGTGATGCCCAGCTTAATCCACCACACCCCGAGCCGGGTCAGGCCGCCAACTCCGGTCGACGCGAAGGGCGGACCATTGTCCGAGCGGATCACGCGCGGCAATCCGTATTCGCGGAACACCCGCTCCAGTTGCGCGCGGCAGCGCGCATGGTCGGGCTGCGCCAGCCCCTGGGTGCACAGCAGATAGCGGCTGAAGGCGTCGCTCACCGTCAGCGGATCACAGCGCGCGTGGTCGGCAGTGCGGAACCAGCCCTTGAAGTCGATGCACCACACGTCGTTGGCGCTGGCCGCCACCGTCAGCGGACCGGGATTGGGCACCGCGTGGCGGCGCCGCTTGCGCTGCTGGCTCAGCCCCTGGCGCCGCAGCAACTCGCCGATGGTACTCGCGGCCGGCCAGGCCTGCTCCGCCGCGCGCTGCAAGAGCTTGGCCCGCAGCTTCTTAGGCCCCCAGCTCGGATGCGCATGGCGCACGCCGAGGATCGCGGCCGCCTGTTGCGCCGAGATCGCCCACGGCACCCGATGCGGCGCCCGTGGCAGATCGTACAGACCTGCGGGTCCCTGCCGCGTATAACGCGTCAGCCACTTGTATCCGGTCTTGCGGCTGATCCCGAAGCTCGCGCACAGCTCCGTCATGCTCTGTTCTGCGGCCAAAACCGCCGCCACAAATCGTAACTTCTCGTCCATGGGACAGATCTCCCGCCACGGCATCCTCCACCTCCTGCCATGGCATCTAATCTGTTACCCATGTTGCCGGTCTATTCTGTTACCTATCCTGCCGGTTCGTACCCACCCCAACCCTCCCCCAAGACACGGGGGAGGGAGTCAGACGCGCGCGGCGACCAAGGACGGGGAGATAACCAACGAGACGACGCGCAGCGGGCGAAGCTGCGACATCGGAGCAGCGCCGAGAGTGTCAGTGAAAAAAGCGCCGACAGCGGAGGCGCGGCGCGAATGTTGGTGAAAAAGAAACAGGAGAAGCAATGAATATCGATCCAGGAATGGCAGCAGGCTACGTGATGATCGCGGTGGGCGGCTTTGCGCTCGGCGCACTCGTGGGGCGCTGGATGATGACCGAGTTCACCACCGCGCTGAGCGGCGTGCAGTTGCGGCTCTCCGCGCTCGAACAGAAGGTGATCGGGTACGTCGCGCCCGCTGTGGCGCCTGCGGCCAACGGCAACTCGGCGGCAACGGTCCAATCGATAGTGCCGGCGGCGCCGATGGCGCATCCTGCCGCCGCGCCTCAGCCCGCATCGACGCCCGCGCCGGCCGCGCCCACCGCAGTGACGGCGGCGGCGGCGCAGGCCGCCGCGCTCGAGCATCATGCGAGCGCGGTCGAGAAGCTCGCCGCCGCGGTCGATAGGCATGCGCAGGCGGTCGACGATCACGGCGCGGCCACCGTGGCCGCGGCGGTCGAGATGGGATCGCATCCGGCGCCTGCCGGCGCCCCTGCCGTCCCTGCGGCGCCTGCAGCGACGTTTGCGGCGCCGGTGCACGCGGCGGGCGTGGCGATGGGCGCCGCGGTGGCGCCGGTGGCGGCGGCGGCCGTCGCGACCGCGCCTCAGGGCTGAGCCGGCGCGCGCGCGGCGAAAGGCAAGGCGATGTTCCCGCTGTTGGCGGCAAAGCTCTGGAAGCCGGTGGCGATCGCGCTGCTGATCGCGGCGGCGGCGGGTTACCGCGCGCTGCTGCTGCATCAGCGCGACGCCGCGCGCGCCGCGGTCACGCATCTGAGCGCCTCGCTGGCCGACGCGGAGGCGAGCAACGCGGCGCTGCAAAGCGCGATCGCGACGCAGAACTCGGCGGTGGCGCAACTGCGCACGGAGCTCGAACAGGGCGTGCAGGCCGCCGCGGCGCGCGAGCGCGCGGCGACGGCCAGGGGAACGGCGGCCATGCGCACGGCGGCGAGCGGCGCGCGGGCGCTCGAGGGCGCGCGGATCGACGCCGGCTGTGCGGCAGCGATCCGATGGGGCAACGCGCAGGCGGCGGAGCTTGGGCGATGGTGATTTTGGACCGCCCCGCCGCGAGTGTTGGTGAAAGAGCATCTTGTATGAGCACTGGCTCACATGGGTTAGGACGAGGAAGCGCCGCAAAAACCAGACATCCGGCGCTTCCTCGCTCGACCCCCACCCCAACCCTCCCTCAAGACACGGGGGAGGGAGTCAGACGCGCGGCAATCAAGGACGGGCAATCAACCGGCGAGACGACCCGCAGCGGGCCAAGCTGCGACATCGGAGCAGCGCCGAGAGTGTCAGTGAAAAAAGCGCTTCCTCGCTCGACCCCCACCCCCACCCTCCCCCAAGACACGGGGGAGGGAGTCAGACGCGCGGCAATCAAGGACAGGGAATCAACCGGCGAGACGACCCGCAGCGGGCCAAGCTGCGACATCGGAGCAGCGCCGAGAGTGTCAGTGAAAAAAGCGATGCTCGTCGGCGCATTCGCGCTCGCCGGATGCGCCGCCGGCGCGGGGCCCGCGCCGACGGTGCGTCCGCTGATGGTGCAGGTGCCGGTGCTGCACGAGACCCCGTGTCCGGCGCCGGCGCTCACGAACCCCGCGCTGCCGGTCGCCGGATTGAAGCCCGAATCGCCGCCGGCCGACACGATGCGCGCGTATGCGGCGGCGGTCGCGATCCTGAAGGGCGCGGTGCGCGAGCGCGACGCGGTGCTCGCAGGATGCGCGCGCACGGAGCATCCCGCGCGCGCCCAAGCGGAGAACACGCAATGAAGTTCGTGAGTGACTGCCTGACCGGCAAGGACAACCTGACCTACGACGCGGGCCGGGTGATCGGCGTGCTGGGGGCGCTGATGTACGTCGCGTTCTGGGTGGTGCAGGTGGTGGCGACCTGGCGTTTCACGCCGGGCGACGCCGACGCCTACGGGCGCGGCCTGGGGATGGTGTTGCTGGCGATGGCGGGGGCGCTCGCGCTCAAATCGCATACGGAGCCCGAGCGCAAGTGATGAACTGGGACGCGCTCGCGACGATGGCGGCGGCGCTGATGGCGTTTATCGCGCTCAACGCGGGGACGCTGCGCTGGCTGTTCGAGCGGCACGAAAGCGTGCAGACGGTGCAGATTGCCTCGCTCAAGCGCGAGGGCAGCGACTTCTCGCACGAGATCGAACGCGAAGTGATGCGGCTTAAGGCGCAGTTGCCGCTGGAGTACGTGCGGCGCGAGGACTGGATCCGCTTCTCGAGCACGCTCGACGCCAAGCTCGACGCGATGCGGACCGAGTTGCGCGACGAGATCAACGAACTCAAGGAGCGCCTCGGCGATCGCGTCGAGACGCTTTAGGGAGCGGCGCGCCACGGATCGCCCGTCGCGCAACGCCAGGCGATGAAGCGCCCAACCGGAGTGAGCGAGTGAAAAGGTGCAGCAGATGGATGCGATGAACCTGGAGCAGAAGCAGCGCGAGGAGGCCCGCTGGCGGATCCTGCGCGTGCTCGACGCCGGCCGCCCGATCGCGGTCTCGGAGACTATCGTGTGGCGCGTGCTGGCCGACATCAAGCTTACGATCACGCTCAATGCACTGCGCCGCGAGTTGAGCTACCTGCGCGACCGCGGCCTGCTCGAAATCGAAGGCGAGGAGAACGAAACCTGGTACGCGCGACTGACCGCGAGCGGAGTCGACGTGGTCGAGTACACGGCGCCGGCGCCGGCCGGGATCGCGCGCCCGCGCAAGTATTGGTGAGGAGGGCGATGCGCGTAGTGAAGCTCTTTTCTTTTGTCATCCCGAGCGAGTCTGCGAGTCGAGGGACCCCGGATCCTTATGCTCCGAGACTCTCGCGATGCTCGCCCAGAAAGATCGGGGTCCTTCGACTCGCGCAGCGCTCGCTCAGGATGACAGCAAAAGCCAGAACCGCTCGCGGACTCGTTTCGCTCAGGATGACCCAAGAAGGTCAGACCTTATGGGGCTGATCAACAACGAGCCGGGCGGTAGCGGCACCAGCCGCGACATCGGAGCAGAGGCGTGAAGGTCATTGAAAAAAGCGCACCGGAGGAGATCGCGGCGCCCGGCGCGGAAAAGCCTCCGTACAAAGGCAAGATCAAAAGACTGCCGCCCGATTTGCGGGCCGAGTTCGATCGCCGCCTGGTCGCGGGCGCGTTCTCGGATTATCGCGGCCTCGCGCGATGGCTCCGCGAGAATGGCTACTCCATCAGCCACACGGCGCTCGCCCGCTACGGCAGAGCGCTCGACCGCAAGCTCGAAGCGCTCAAGCTCGCGACCGAGCAGGCGCGCGCGGTGGTCAAGGCGGCGGGCGCGGCCGACGACACGATCAATGAGGGCTTGATGCGCCTGGTGCAGGGCGACCTGTTCCGGGTGCTGGTCGAACTGAAGGAGGCCGACCCGGAGAAGATCGACGTCAACTCGCTCGCCCGCAACGTCGCTTCGATCTGCCGCTCGTCGGTGCAGATGCGCCGGGCGGCCGAAGAAATGCGCGTCGGGATCGGGCGGCGGGTGCTCGCGGCCGAGCGCAAGGTGGTCGCGGCGGCGCGCAAAGGATCGCCCGGCGGATTGTCGGCCGCGGCCGAGAAGCGGATCCGCGCGGCGCTGCTCGAGATCGTGGAGATGCCGGTGGCGGTGGGCATCGACGAGGCGTCCGCGGCGGCGTATCGGCTTGCGGGCGGCGGCCGCGAGCGATCGAGCGCCGACGAATCGGCGCCCATAAGGATAGCGCTCCCCGAGCGCGAGTCTGTCGGCGAAAAATCGGGAGAAGCACGCGATGACTAACAACAGGACGCAAAAGCGGAAGGACGGCGGCGGCGCGCCCTTACAGGCGCGACCGCGGCGCGGCAAAAGTGAACAAGACCGACGGTAAGCCCAGCGACAAGCCTGGCGAAAAAATCCCGCCCAGCGCGATTCACACCGTGGCGCGCGACGTCCTCCTGCCCTACCAGGTCCGCTGGATCGCCGACGACGCCGCGGTCAAGGTGGCCGAGAAATCGCGCCGCGTCGGGATCACCTGGGCCGAGGCGGCCGACGCCGCGCTCTCGGCCGCCGCCGCGGCCGGGATGGACACCTGGTACCTCGGCTACAACCGCGACATGGCGCGCGAGTTCGTCGAGACCGCGGCCGCGTGGGCGCGCCAGTTCAACAAGGCGGCGCACGCGATCGAAGAGGTCGTGCTGGAGGACGAGCGCCGCGATCTGCTGGCGTACCGCATCCGTTTCGCTTCCGGGCACAAGATCGTCGCGCTCAGCTCGCGCCCCTCCAACCTGCGCGGGAAGCAGGGGCGCGCCGTGATCGACGAGGCCGCCTTCCACGACAACCTCCCCGAACTGATGAAGGCCGCGATGGCGTTCACGATGTGGGGCGGGCTGGTGCGCGTGATCTCAACTCACAATGGCGCCGAGAACCCGTTCAACGAACTGGTCAACGACATCCGCGCCGGGCGGCGCCCGTATTCGCTCCATCGCGTGACCCTCGACGACGCGCTGGCCGAGGGACTGTACCATCGGATGTGCCAGAAGGCGGGGCGCCGCTTCAGCGCGGCGGCCGAGCGCGAGTGGCGCGCGCGCATCTTCGCCGAGTACGGCGACGCCGCGAGCGAGGAGCTCTTGTGCGTGCCGCGCGCGAGTGCGGGGGCGTTTTTGAGCTCGATGCTGATCGAGAGCCGGATGCGCGCGGGCGTGCCGGTGCTGCGATGGGAAGTCGCGGCCGAGTTCAGCGAGCGGCCCGAGGAGTATCGGGTGGGCGCGGCGCGCGATTGGTGCGAGCGCAATCTCGACCCGGCGCTTAAGGGGCTGGACAACCTGATGAGCTGTTTCGGCGAAGACTTCGGGCGCAACGGCGACCTGAGCGTTTTCTGGCCGCTACAGATCGCACCCAACCTGGTGCGGCGCACGCCGTTCGTGGTTGAACTCCGCCGGGTACCGTTCCGCCAGCAGGAGCAGATCCTGTTTTATATCGTGGACCGCCTGCCGCGCCTTATCGGCGGCGCGCTGGATGCGCGCGGCAACGGGCAATACCTGGCCGAGACCGCGCGCCAGCGTTATGGCGCGCGGGTCGAGCAGGTGATGCTCTCGGCGCAGTGGTATCGCGATAACATGCCGCGCTACAAGGCGGCGTTCGAGGACGGGATGGTCGAGTTGCCGCGCGACGCGGAAATTCTCGCGGACCATCGCGCACTCGAAATCGAGCACGGCTACGCCCACATCTCCGAGCGGCGCGATCAGAAGGGGCGTCACGGCGACGCGGCGATCGCCGGCGCGCTCGCCTATTACGCGAGCAGTATCCGCGCGCAGCAGATCTCGTACACGCCGGCGCCGCGGCGCGCGGCCGCGATCAAGTCCTTGAGCGGCGCGCGCGATCCGTTCGGGCCGCCGGAGGATGAGGCAGAGGCGGCGCCGCCGGCCGTGCGCGGCGGCCGGTCGCGCGCCTGGGCGTGGATGTGATCGGGAAGAACGGATATGCGAGGCCACCGAGATCGCGGCGTTCAACGTGATCAGCCGCGACCTCGGAGCGGCGTCGCGAGGGTTGGTGAAAAAAAAGCATGAAACTCTATGACGCGTACGGGCGCGAAGTCGACACCGCACAACTGCGCGACGAGCAGGCCGCGCCCACCATGGCCGGCGTGCGCAACATCTACTCGATGATGCATCCGTCGGTCGGGCTCACGCCCGAAAAACTGATCGCGATCCAGCGCGAGGCCGAAGCCGGCGATCCCTATCTCTATCTCGAACTGGCCGAGGAGATGGAGGAGAAGGACCTGCACTACCTGGCCGTGATCAGCACCCGCAAGCAGGCGGTCGCCGGCGCCGAGCTGATCGTCACGCCCGCCTCCGAAGCGGCCGAGGACCAGCGGGCGGCCGACCTGGTGCGTGACTTCGTCGGCGGCGGCGCGTTCGACCTCGAAAGCGCGCTGTACGACATCCTCGACGCGGTCGGCAAAGGCTTCTCGGCGACCGAGATCATCTGGGACACCACCGGCCGCGAGTGGATCCCCAGGCGCCTGATGTGGCGCGACCCGCGCTGGTTCATGTTCGACTGGATCTCGGGCGAGGAATTGCTGGTGCGCACGCTGCGCGATGAAGGGCCGCTGGTGCCGGCGGATGCCGCGGCGGTCTCGCCCGCGAAACTGTCGCCGGATGGGCCGCGCGCGAGCGGGTCGCATTACCGGGGCTCGCGATGGTACGCCGGGAACGGCAACGATGCGCGAATCGGAATCCAGCCGCTCACCGCGCCGCTCGCGCCGTTCAAGTTTATCGTGCACGTGGCCAAGGCCAAGGCCGGCTTGCCGGTGCGCGGCGGAATCGCGCGCGCGGCGGGATGGGCCTACCTGTTCAAGAATTACGTGCTCAAGGACTGGGTGACGTTCGCCGAGATTTTCGGCCAGCCGCTGCGTCTCGGCAAATACAGTCCCGGCGCGACCGAAGCCGACAAGCAGGCGCTCCTGAGCGCGGTCGCGAATATCGGGACGGATGCGGCCGCGATCATTCCGGAATCGATGCTGATCGAATTCGTCGAGACGCGCGGAGCCGGCGGCGCCGAAGTCTACGAGCGCTTCTGCGAGTACCTCGACAAGCAGGTGAGCAAGGCGGTGCTCGGGCAAACCCTCACCACCGAGACGCCGCGCGAGGGCGGCGGCTCGCGCGCGGCGGCGCAAGTGCACGACGCCGTGCGCCGCGACATCATGGAGTCCGACGCGCGGCGCCTGGGCGCGACGCTCACGCGCGACCTGGTGCGGCCGATCGTCGATCTCAATTTGGGGCCGCAGCGCCGCTATCCGCGGCTCGCGCTGGGCCTCTCCGCCGACAACGACGTCAAACTCTTCGCCGACATGGTGGCCGAGCTGGCCGACCGCGGTTTACGCGTCGGCCAGCGCGAGGTGCTGCGGCGGCTCGGGCTGCCGGAAGCGGCAGCCGACGAGCCGCTGCTGGAGCCGGCGGCGGCGGCGGGGCGCCGCGCATAGCGCGGGCGCGCCGCCGCCGGCGACGGCGCGATACCGCACGCGGGACGCGCGAGCGCCGCGCCTATCGGCGCCGCGCTCGCGCGTGCGTGCGGGCGGCGGACGCGCGGATGGCGCGGGGGGCGAAGCCCCCGCGCCATCCGCGGCGGCCGGGGGGGCAGGCGCTGCCGACGCGCCGCCCTCGCGGCGCTACGGCAGCGATCTTATCGGCTTGCCGTCGGCGCCATACAGCGTCAGCGATGGACTGTTGTCGTTGCTCAGCACCATCGCCGCGCGCGTCTTGCCGTCGGGGTCGAGCAGCGCGAAGCCCGGCGAGCCAGCCTCGGTGATGTCCAGCCCCATCCGGGCACTCTTTTCGTCATAGAGCCGCAGCGTCGGCTCGCCGCCGATCGCGACGTCGAAGGTGGCGCGCAGATGCTGCAGGCGGTCGAGCAGCGCGAGGCCCGCGCGCCCTTCGCCGGTCACGCCGAGCGCGGCTTGCGAAATTCCGGTACTGGAATAGAAGCGCGCGCGCGCCGTGCCTTTCAGATCGACGCCGATCGAGGCGCGCTCGATCTTGCCGGTCGGCCCGTAAAACTCGAGTAGCGGCTCACCGCGCTCCATCACGAGCTCGGCGCGCTTGATGCCCATCCGATCGACCAGGATGAACTGTTCGGCCGTGATCGCGCGCACGTGATGGGTTGCGGCCTCGGCGGTGGCCGCCGGCCATAGCCGCCCGGGCAATCCCGAGCCGGCCACTAGCGCGCCGACAACTCCGCCCGCGATCGCCATGACAAGGTTGCTCCAACGGTCCTTACTGATCATTTTTTGCCCCTTTCGTGAAGCGGAAGAATTGTGTGGCCCGGATGAACACCCGCAAGGGGGCAACCCGAGGGCCGCACCCATCGTATAACTTCGGCGTATCGGGCGACACAAAAAGGACCGGTGCGCCGATGTCCGCGGATGCGTCGGGTCGTGCGCGATAGAAAGCGAATGCGCGGATGCCGAGAAGGCGGGGTAGGTGCCCGCCGCCGCGCGTCGGGGGGCGCGCGGCGGCGGGTCTTGGGCTGTGGCGCGGCCGGGGTCAGCGAGCTGCGCCACGGGGGTAAAGGAAGGAAACTAACCGGGCGGGGGCACGGTATTTTCACCGTGTGCGAATGTCATCGAGGGCCGCCGGAGGCGGTCCTGATCACTTCGCCATTCCATCGAGCGCCGCGCGAGTCCGCCATCGCACCTGCGGTCGCGCCGATATGAATCGAAGCTGACCGCGATGGCTTGCATTACTCGATGTCCCACCCTTTTATTCACTTTCCGCGCCTGTCACGCCGTGAGATTCCGATCCGGCGCATTGATGATGTTTCAATCTGAAACATCATGCACCTAATCTAAACATGTTTCAGCATCTATTGCAACTGTTAAACATGGTTAAAATGCTCATGTTGATGATTGTCCTTGTTGAACGTCTAATAATTGTGCAGAAGGGCAGATTTTGACATCGCTGGTTGAATGCTTCATTCTAGCTTCATATAGATGAGCAGTCCTTGCGCGCGCTTTGCTGGCAATCCTCCCAATTCCGCGCGTTGCGGGACTATATGCGACCCGTTAGAGTTTTAGGGGGCCTAAAATAGATGAAAATCCGACCCTTTATGAACGTCGCTCTGATCGCAGGCGGCCTCTTTTCTATAGGAGCGCCATCCATTGCACGCGCCACTCTGGGCGAGCCGGCCGCGTCGGTCGCCGCCGACGCCGCGCAAATGAATGCGACCGAGGGCGTGAACACGGCGCGGCCGCTGCCCGGACTGCCGGCGCAAAACGCTCCCACCTCGGGCAATTTCACCGTCGAGCGGCTGACGACACCGGAGGGCACCGTGGTGAGCGAATATATCGGCCAGAACGGAACAGTGTTCGCGGTAACGTGGCGCGGACCGACTCCGCCCGACGTCGCGGCGCTGCTCGGGGCTTACTTCAAGCAGTACAGCGACGCCGCCGACAGCGGCGCGCCAAGTCCGTTCGGAGTCCATGCGTCGTCGGTGCACGCGAGCGACGTGACGGTCGAGACCGCAGGCAACATGGCCTTGTTTTGGGGACGCGCGTATCTTCCCGCGGCACTGCCCGCGGGCGTTAGTCTTTCGGAGATCAAATGAAGCCGCGCAATCTGATGACGTTCGCGATAGTGGCGGCGACGCTCGCGGCGATAGCGGCCGCCGGCCCGGTTTATGCCGCGGCCGCCAATGTGATAAACGCCAACGTCAATCACGGCGTCAACGGCCAGGGCGTTGACGGGCTCTACGGTCACGTCACGATCTGCACGCCCGGCACGACCAAGTGCCAGACCATCACTGGCCTGCTGATCGACACCGGGTCGTACGGGCTCCGGATCTTTTCGCAGGCGATGACCGTCGCGCTCCCGGCGCAGAAGTCGGGCCCTGACGTGGTCAGCGAGTGCGTGTTTTTCGGCTCATCGACGGCGTGGGGAAGGGTCGCGATGGCCGACGTGAAGATGGGCGGCGAGCCGACGATTTCAAATTTGCCGGTGCAGATCATCAACCCCAACTTTCCTTCGGTTGGACATCGTCCGGCGGCCTGCAGCCAAATGGGCGTGCAATTAGATCGAACTCCCCAGCAGGAGAATTTCAACGGCATCCTGGGCGTAGGGCTGTTCCAGTCCGATTGCCCGGCCTGCGTCTCCTCGACTCCCCGCAACGGCTACTATGCCTGCAATTCGACCACCTGTACGCCGATTACGGAACCGCTCGACCTGCAGGTGCAGAACCCGATCGCGCTGCTGTCGGTCGACAACAACGGCGTCCTACTGAACCTGCCGCTGCCGCCGGTTAACGGCGCGCCGTCGCTGACCGGACAACTGATCTTCGGGGTCAACACCGAGACCAACAATCAGATCCCCAGCACCTTCAAGGTGTTCACGGCCGATCCGACGTATCTCACCTTCACGACGACTTTCCAGGGAAATCCTATCGACTTCAGCTTCATCGACAGCGGCTCCAACGGCTTCTTCTATGACAATCCCGGTTTGGCGCTCTGCTCCGGCTCACCACCATCGTGGTACTGTCCGGCGGCGCTGACCGGCCAGAGCGCGACCACCACCGGCTTCGATGGACTCAATTCGACAGTGGTCAACCTCGACATCGCCAACGCGTTCGATCTGTTCTCGACCGACAACGCGGCGTTCTTCGACCTGGGCGCCAACCTTGGCTCCGGATCGCCAATCTTCGATTGGGGGCTGCCGTTTTTCCTCGGCCGCAAGGTGTTCGTCGGGATTGCCGGCAAGAGCATCTCCGGCGTTACCGAATCGACGCCGCTGTGGGCCTACAAATAGACACAGCGCAGCAACCTCACGCGAGGGTGGACTGTTAGAGAAGGGGGCGCCCTTCGTCCGTTAGACCCAGTTGCCGATGCAACAGGTAAACGAGCGTTGGCTGAAAAACTCGTGTGAGTAATGCGATGGATATCGCGCCTCCGATCACGACGATCGCCAGCGGCCGCTGAGTCTGCGCTCCAATTCGCGTTGACAGCGCCGCTGGCAGCAGTCCCAATCCGTCGACCAGCGCGGTCATCATCAGTGCGCGGAAGCGCCGGTCGGCGCCCATCACGATTGAATCGACGACGGAATGTCCCTCCTTCCACAGCTGATGGATGTAAAAGTTCAATAGAATACCGTCCATGATTGCAATCGCGAAAATCGAGATGAAGCCTACCGCGGCGGAGACGCTGAACGGCGTGCCGGTGACCACCAGTGCGAGCACACCGCCCAGGCAAGCCACGGGCACCTGGGCCATCAAGATGAGCGTATTGATGAACGACAAGGTCGCGGCGTAGAGAACCGCCATGATCAGGAGCAGCGCGAATGGAATAACAATCTCCAGGCGGCGATTGGCTTGCTGGAGTTCGCTGTACTCGCCGACCCAATCCAGCGAAACCCCTTCGGGGAGCTTGACCTGCCGGGCGACCGCGCGCTTGGCGTCGTCGATGGCGCTCTGCATGTCGCGGCCGCGCACGCTGAATCTTATCGGGACGTAGCGACGGAGGCCCTCCCGATAAATGAACGAGGCGCCCTCCGCCGTATTTATATTGGCGACTTGGCCAAGCGGAACGTAACCGCCGCCCGGCAGGGCGATTTGAATCTGACGTATCGCCTCGGAGCTCTGCCGGTATTTGGGCTGCCAGCGAAGCACGAGGTCGAAGCGTCGGTCTCCTTCAAGGACCTGCGTCACCGCCTGACCACCGATCGCGGCCTGCACGACGGCGGCGACGTCGCCGACGTTTAGTCCATAACGCGAACATACCTGCCGGTCTGGTTTGATGAGCAGGTTAGGCTGTCCCATGGCGCGATAGACCGCAACGTCAGCAATCCCGCGCACGCCATTGATTACTTCCCGGGTTTTGTTGGCGATCCGCTCATCAAGTGCGAGGTCGGGACCATAGACCTTGATCGCGTTGACTCCCTTAACGCCCGAGAGTGCTTCCTCGATGTTGTCCTCGATATTTTGCGAATAGCCAAAACTTGCCTCCGGAAAATCACGCCTGAGGCGATCATCGATCTCGGCGGTCAACTTCTGCTTGGTAAGGCCTGAACGCCACTCGGACTTCGCCTTCAGATCTACAGAAAATTCGATGTTGAAGAACCCGGTCGCGTCGGTCCCATCGTCGGGACGGCCGGTCTGCGAGACGACGTCGGTCACCTCGGGGAACGATCTGAATACCTCGCGCGCGCCCCGCGCCAGGTCGTTTGCATGAGAGAGCGAAGTAGTGAGCGGCAGCGTCGCTCGCGCCCAGATGTTCCCCTCCTCCAGCTTGGGCAGGAATTCGCCGCCCAGACGTGGAAAGAACGACAGCCCAGCGGCCATCACCAGGAGGATTATGGTCAGCGTCAGATAAGGCGATCGTAAAATCCTGATGAAGAGGTTGTGGTAGAACCGATGAAGCGCTTCCCAGACTATATTGTGGGTTTCCTTCATCCCCTTGCGAAGCAAAAAGGAACTGAGCACCGGCGTCAGCATCACGGCCAGCACAATCGCGGTGGTCAGCGCAAATGCGTAGGTATGTGACATGGGGGAGAAAATCACGCCCTCGACTCCACGCATCGTGAACAGCGGCAGAAAAGCAATCAGGAAGATCAGCGTCGAGTAGAACATCGGCCCGCCGACCTCGAGCGAGGCACGGCGTATACATTGCAATTCATTCTCGCCAGGCGGGCTGTCGGTAGTGAGATGCCGATAAATGTTCTCGATCACGATGACGGTGGAATCGATTATGATGCCGAAGTCGACCGCGCCGAGCGAGAGCAGATTCGCCGGTATTCCGGTCAGATACAACAGGATGAACGCTCCACACATCGCCAATGGGATGTTCAGTGCGGCGATAAGGGCGGTTCGGAGATTGCCGAGGAAAAAGATCAGCACGAGAAAGACCAGGAGCATTCCAAGTCCCAGGTTCTCGAACACCGTACGCAGCGTGGTGTCGACCAACGAGGTCCGGTCGTAGTAGGGCACTGCCTTATAGCCGTGCGGCATGATGCCGGAAGCGTTCAGCTCCCGGACCTTGGCTTCCACACCTTTGAGCGTTTTCAGCGTATCGCCGTATTTGCGCATCAGGACGATACCCTCGACGACTTCGTCCCGGTCGTTCATGCCGACAATCCCGAGACGTGGCGCGTAGCCGAGCGAAACGTCCGCAACATCGCGCACGCGGGCTGGTATGGAGATGCCGTTATTGAGCGTGGCGTTGCTGCTACTCAGAACGATATTGCGAATGTCATCCACGGTGGTGATGAAGCCAATGCCGCGGACGTCGAATGCCTGCTGGCCAACCTCGACATAGTTGCCGCCGACGTTGATGTTGGCGTTCGCAATCGCCTGGGTTAGCGTGGAAAGCGACAACTGGTAGTGATTGAGCTTCGCCGCATCCACATCCACGTGGTACTGTTTGGTCAAGCCGCCGAAGCCCGACACATCTTCAACTCCCTGCACCGTCTTGAGCTGCTTCTCGAGCACCCAATCTTCGAGCTCTTTTTCCTCAAGCAGGTTATGGTCCGGGCTTTGTACGGTATAACGATAGATCTCTCCGATCGGGTTGTCGGGCGATATTGAGGGCACAAGGTTCTGCGGCAGGGTAACCAAGCCCAGCCGATTGATAGTCTCAACGCGATCCCAGTAGTAATCGCTGTCCCAGCTGAAATATAGTTTGATGTCAGAGAGACCAAAGAGAGATATCGTCCGCATCGCCTCCAGATTGCGTATCCCCGCCAGGCCGACTTCGAGCGGTATGGTGGCGATCTTCTCGACCTCCTCAGCGCCCAACCCAGGCGGCTGAGTAATGATCTCAACGCGTGGCTGCACGGGGTCGGGGTAGGCTTCGATATCCAGTTCACGAAAGGAATAGAGGCCGGCGATTGCGAGCAGTAGGGCCGCGCCGATAACGACCATTCGCTCGCCGAGCGCCAGGTCCATCAGGACTTTGATCATCGCCCGCTCCTAGGAGGTTTCGCCATGCGCCGTGTGCCACAGCGCGTTCATTCGCAGCGACTGTGTGGTCAGGAATTTCTCGCCCGGTTTGATCCCGCGCAGGACGCGGGCGTATCCGTGCTCATTCCAATCGGCCACTTCGACTCGCCGCCGCTCGACGCTATCGGCGCCGGCCACGATGAAGGCGTAGTAGGCGTTGTCATCGAAAACCAACGCCGCCTCGGGAACCACAAGCGCGAGACCGGGGCTGGTTACGATACGCACGCGGGCCAGCATCTGCGGCTTGAGCCGCGATCCCGGGTTTGCGACCTGACAGCGCAGTTGCAGGGTGTGAGTATTTGGATCGAGGCTGGGGCTGATTCTCTGAATCACGCCCTTAAACACCTGGGCCGGATAGGCGGCGGTAACCGCTTCCAAGCTCTGGCCGGCCTTCACCCGGGCGAGGTCGTCTTCATAGATGTCCGCCGTGATCCATACCCGTTCCAGCGTGGCCAGAGAAAAGAGCTGATCGCCGGGATTGACCTGCTGGCCACGTATCGCGTTCTTGCTCACGATGATTCCGCTGATCGGTGCGCGCATCCAAACCGACGCGCTGGGCGCGCGGATCGCGGCGATATCCGCCGGCGAGAAGCCCAGCAGCTCGAGCTTGCGGATCGCGGCGGCCTTCAGGTTCACAGTCATGCCAAAGCCGCCCGCGGGCATGCCAAAAGCACCGGCCTGCGTGCCGGCGCCGCCGCTTTGGCCCGGCCCGCTGTTCGCCTCCAGGTACTCCGCCTGGGCGGTCATGAAGTCAGGGCTGTAGAGCGACATCACGGGCTCACCGCGCCGCACCGTGTCCCACTGCGAGGCGCGGAGTTCCTCGATCCGCCCCGTGACTCGCGAGATGATGGTCGAGACCAGCCGATCGTCGAACGTAACCTGGCCTACCGCTTCCAAAATGCCCGGAAGCGGCACCTCCTTTACGATGCCGATCGATCCCTCCTGGGCTCGGGACACGCGCGCCATCAACTCCCGGCCGTCTGCTTGACGAACCAGGATTGGGACCTCCGGTGGCGCGGTCTCTGTAACGGCCGGACTTGATGGCGGGCTGTCGCATCCGCCAAGCACGCTCAGCGCCGGCGATGCGATGACCAGGCTCGCCAGGGCTGTGACATAAGCTCTCTTCGCGGCAGCGATCGCGACTATGATCGTGTGATTCATCTTGGTAACGGGGTTCCCATGGCCTGCTCCAATGCCACTTCACCGGCGAGGAACTGATTTGCGTTCTGAAGGTAAGTGATGCGAGCGGCGTAGCCGCTCTGCAACGCGGAGGACAAAGTAAGGAAGTCGACCTTGTCCGCCTGGTAGGCGACCAACGCCACTCGGAAATCCTTATCGGCCAGCGGGATCAGCGATCCTCTATATTGTTGCGCCGACTCGTAGGCGAATTGAGCGGACTGGATACAATTGAGTAACGGTTGCCTCGGTTTGGCTTAGAACGGAATTCATGCTGTAACGGGCGGCCTGCAACGAATGTTGCGCCGAGCGCACGTCCTCGCGTTGATGGATCCAGAAAAAAACCGGCAGGTTGAATCCAAAGGTGAATGAATAGGCCTGGGTCACACTTGGAACCGGCTGCGTCCCGGGTTGCAGAAAGTAGTCGAACTCGGTGCCGACCGTGTAGTTCGGCAGATATTCCATCTCGGCGAGTTTCAGCGCCGTGGTTGAATTTTTCTCCGCGAGCGCCGCTTCGAGTATCTCCTGGCGCGCGTGCATTGCGGTGTCGACCGCTTTATCCAGCCGGATCTCGAGCGGTCTCAGCTCGATCTTCTGGTCAAGGTTCAACGGCGAGGCAGGTCTCCGATAGAGCAGTTGATTCAGTCCCACTCGGTCGTTCAAGCGGTTGGTTTGGTACTGGCGTTGCTGCAACTGTGCCTGCTCGAGAGCTAACTCGGCACCGATGAGATCGGATTGGGCCGCCTGGCCTCCCGTGTATTGAGCCTGAGTTACCTTCGCGACCTGTTTCAGGTTGACGATATTTTCGCCGTTGACTGCAATCAGCCCCTCGTCCAGCAGTAGCTGGTAATATGCGGTTTCGACGGCCGCTCGCAGGTCGCGCGCCGCCGCCTCATACGTCAAACGCGCAATCTCGGCGGTCCGCCTTGCTTCATCCGCCTGTAGAAACGCTTCTCCCGGAAACTGGAAACTTTCGGTTATGTTGTGGGTGTGGGCCCCCGCGTTGAAATGTTTGCTGCTATCCAGATTTCCGTAAGTGAAGACCGGATCCACGGGAGCATAGTTTTGCAGAATCTGGTGTTGAGCGGCGTCCCATTGTTCCTTCGCGGCTCTGAGCTGAGGATTCACTTCGATGGCAACCTCCACCAACTGCTCGACCGTCAACGGCTGTTCTGCCGCCGCCCACACGGTTCCCATCAGAGTCAAACAAAGCGTGAGAAACGCCAATGCCATTGCACGCCACAAAAGCACATTCTCCTCCTGCATCTAGTCGCGGCGACTAGAAGACACTGGAGCCGTTGCTCCGCCGCCGAGAGTACAAACGCACGACGCCGCTACCGTTGATGGCAGGGTCGAGGTGCCGCGCTATCGTTTGTTCGAGCGAGTTAGTCCGAAGGAGGAGAACGACCTTTCGGAATGTCTATCGGGCGTGAATCCTGGAAGCCAAAATTTGTGAAGTTGTGAATCCGGCCCTTGGTGTCGGCGTTCGGTCCAAAAACGGCGGATGGCAATGGTCCCAGGACCGGCCGGGCTGGGGCAAGAAATGAGGGCAGATGAAATAGACTCGCAGGCGGCGACTGCAGACTCGTGCCCAGCGGCACAAGTTCCGTGGCGAGTGGAGTAAGTATCGGCGCGCGCTCCGGGACGATGCCAACCAATGGAAGCGCGAGCAATGCCAGCGCCAGGGCCAGACAGTAAAGTTGAGCGCGGATTGAACGACGGGTATAAGGAGACATGCGGAAAGCCGCAATCTTCCTGGCGGTACTGGCTTTCGTCTTCATCTCGTGCAGCCGAGAACCCGAGGGCACAGTGACGCATCGAGCGCGCGACGGACGCCCCGATCAGTGGGTATACCGGATCGACAAGGACAGTTACAAGATAGCCATCGACACGAACGGTGACGGGCGGCCGGACGTGGTCAAAACCTACAAAGACAAGGAGCTCGTCAGGATCGAGAGCGATCGGAATTTTAACGGCCAGGTCGATCTCGTGCAGGAATACTCGCATGGAGTTCTCACCCGCGAGATCCACGACGACGATTTTGATGGCAAGCCCGAAACCATCAAGGAGTTCAGGCACGGCAAGCTCGCGATCGTGGAGCACGACCCCCAGGAGCGCGGTTATATCGACATCGTCGAGTACTACGACGATTCCGGCAAGCTGGTTCGCCGCGAGGTGCGTAAGAAATAGAGTTGGCCTTGTGCCTTGCGCGGCGATTCAGTACGGGCGCCTCGGAAGTTTAGATGCGCAGGCGGCCGGTTCATCCGGATCGGCATCTAACGGGGCAGTTCACTCATCGCCTTGACGAAGTCTTCGATCTGTCCGTATGCGAAAAGTGTGGACCTCCACGGGATCGAAGCTCTCGCATGCGTGTGACAGGGCCTGGCGCCACTCGGCATATCCCGCGGCCGCCGAGGAAGCCATCACCTCCGCGGCGTCCTGACCTTCACCGTGCGCAAGCGTACGCCGTGGCTCTTGAAGATGATTGAGAATGACCCGCAATTCGACTCTCTGCAGGGCCGCGCCGATTTTCAGCACTTCATGAAGCGCCTGGAGGCGGACGCCGCAGCGAAATCGTGACCGCGTCTCACTGAAGGTCAGTATCTGCCGCCCGCTGCCCTGCTATCGGTGGAAAAGTGCGCGGAGTATCGAAGGCAGGACCTCGCCATCATAGCGCTCGACGTGCGAGTCGAGCGCCCGGGCCAAAGCCAGCAGCATCCGCGCGAACCCGCCGCGGTCCCCGGCCGTTTGCGGTTCATGATCCAAACCCGACGACAACGCAGGCAAAGCGGCGACCAACTTGCGCATCTCTTGACGTTCGATTTTCAGGGTATCAAGCAATGTGCCCGGAATTGCGTGGCGCGCCTCGCCCCACAAGAACACCAGTTCGTCTTCGATTTGCAGATGCGACCATAGGTCGCGCCGTATCTCGTCCCACACCTCGACGGCCCGTTGATTCGCTGTAGCCGCGTCGGGATCGCCGGCCAGCGTCGTGGCAGCCAAAGCCAATTGCATGATAAGGCGGTCCAACTTTCTGTGTTCGCTGCCCAGACAAGCGACCATCGTATTGATCATTGGAACCTCAAGGTCGGGCAGCGGGCCGCAGCACGGCGTGCTCTGAGTCGAAACCTGCGTAGCTTCCATGTTGTTTGTCTCCAGTTAGCTGAAGAGAAGAGCAATCTCGATGCCACTACGGGAATGGTCAAATCTCAGGAATTACGTGGAGCGGCGCGTGCTGCTTCTGCGAATAATCGCGAAACGCGAGTCGCGGACAGCTCTCGCACGTCCCGGAAGCACGCGGCTCTCGCTCTGCCGTGGCGACGCGCGCTCTTCTTTTCGCGCGATGGGCAAGGTTCGGGGGCGGTCCCCGAATCACGACACGATCGAAGCGCTTAGCCCCCTATTGACTTTGAAATCGAGCGCAGCTATCGAATAGTTGTTTGTATTTCTTGCTGCCCATCCTTGGGGGGGCCGTGGGCAATGAGTTATTATTGGAATTACAAGCGTCGTCTCCTGAATCAACTCGAGCGCCGGCCCAGCGGCCGAATGGCCGTCGTTCATATTGTTCATACCTTTGGTGGTCGCGGTTCCCCTCACTATTACACGGCATGAAAGTGGTCGGTCGCTGATCTCAATGGATACGCAGTATCCATTGATTTCCAGCGAGAGAAACGACCACTGACCTGCAGACCTACGGCGCCGCGAATTTGGGCGTATGCCCCGATCTGCCGGTATCATACGGCGGCGCGGCCATTTCAACCACCCGCTCAGGTGCGATGGACTGTCGGTGGATATTAGCGTGCCTCTTGTCAGGCGCGCGAAGATCTCCTGACCTAAGTCGCGTCGGAGAGTGTCGCATGGCGACTCCAGTCGCCTCGTTGAGTGAGGGACCAGACTATATGAACGACCATAGGAATATAAACGATCATAGGATGATGACAGTAAAGGAAGTCGCTGACTACCTGAGCATAGCTACCTCAACCGTGTACCGGCTAATAGGGCGAGGAGCGTTGCCTGCGCTCAAGGTTGGTAGTGGATGGCGGTTCAATAGCAGGATGATCGACCAATGGCGATTCAATATAGAGGAAGGGGCGACGGATTAAATGACAGAAAAAAGGGGACCCTAGTCCATAGCACCTTTCGGTAACCTGACGTTCTCAGCATCGTGCGTTACGTCGCGGGACATTACGTCTGGACCAAGGTCTGGTCCAAGCGCCCGCTCGGCCCGTGACTTGCGGGTTTGGCAGGTGATCAAGGAGGTTCAATCCGCTTTTTTCTGAGCCTTCGCCCGCGAATGATCGCGGGCGAGGGCATTAAAAAAAGATGTTCACTGTCTCGAAAGGGGCGGCCGTCTCATTTGTGAGACAGATTTCTCGAAAGTCCTGACGCATACCGCTCGTTAACTAATTGTAGTGTTTATTTACTCGCAGACTATCCGGGCCTGCAGATAGCAATCCCTCCCGAGCATAAATCCCCCACGGGGAGAATGGGAAAGGCTCGCCGAACGGGCTGGCCCGCCGGTTGCTCCCTCTCTATTTCGAGTTCGACCGCATCCCAGCGCAAATTCGCTGGGCGTCGCCGAGCAATACGCAATATAGACAATTGAAGCATAAAGTAGCGTAGTCCACTTTTGAAATTGTTTGACATGTTTAGTCGTGTCTAACAGTTTTAGAGTCAAGAGGTCGTGCATTGACGAGAAGGTCACATATCCCGGTCGCCGCTTTCATGGGCCTAGCGTTGCTCCTGGTCGGAGCGCCGCCGCCCCCGGCCCACGCTGCCCTGGGCAAGACCGCCGATTCGGTCGCTGCCGACGCCGCATCCTTTGACGCGAACGCCGTCCGGCATACGCCTCGCGCCGCGCCGAACGCGCCGGCGGTCGCGGCCTACACGGTCGAGCAGATGACGACCGCCTCCGGAATCGCGGTCAACGAATACGTCGGCCCTGACGGAAAGGTCTTTGCGGTGACCTGGCGCGGGCGTAGGCCGCCCGATCTGTCGGTTCTGCTCGGCTCCTACTTCGCGCAGTACCAGCACGCCGCCAACGCGGGCGGGCTTACGGCCCACGGACTCCATCATGGGTCGGTGCGCGGGAGCGACGTGGTGGTCGAGACGGCCGGCCATATGCGGGACATGTCGGGACGTGCCTACCTGCCCGCGATGCTGCCGTCCGGGGTCGAGCAGTCGGAGATACGATGATGCGCCGTCACGAGTTCAGGTTTGCCTCCGCCAGATTTGCCGCTGTTATGATCGCGACGCTGGCGATATTCGCCGCGCGTGGCCCGGCGCGCGGCTTCGCGGACGGCCCGGCGGTAACCGAGGGGGCAGCGACGGCGGCATCCACGGTTCAGCCCAACGCGATGAAAGCCAACGTCTGGGCCGGGCCGTATGGGCAGTTACTTCAACGGTCCATTCACCAATGTGACGATTTGTGAAAGCGGCACCACTTCCTGCGAGACCATCAGCGGCATCCTGATCGACACCGGCTCCTCCGGGCTGAGAATTTTTGGCCAGGCCAATCATCTGAAGCTGACAACGGAGACCGCGTCCAATGGCAACCCGATCGCGGAATGCGTGCCATTCGGTACGCTCTCGACCTGGGGCCGGGTCGCTTATGCCGACGTGCAACTGGGCGGCGAGCCGGCGATCTCGAAGATGCCGATTCAGATCATCAACCCGAATTATTCGGCGATCCCGGCGGTGTGCAGGAGCGGTGCGCCGGTGGCGCAAAGCCCGACACAACTTGGCTACAACGGAATCCTGGGCGTGGGACTGTGGGGGCCCGATTGCGGCGGCGTCTGCGCGACGCTGGGGCCGGAGAACCCCTCGATGTATTTTCGGTGCTCGGCGGGTGGATGCAAAGTCGCGCCGGTGGCGAACGCCAGCCAGGTGCAGAATCCGGTGGGGCTGCTGCCCGTCGACAACAACGGAGTGGTGCTGAAGCTGCCGGCGATTCCGTTCACGGGCGTGTCCTCGGTCTCGGGCAAGCTCATTCTCGGGATCAACACGCGCAACAACAACAAGCTGGGCGGAGCATTTATCTACAAGACCGATGAGTCCGGCAATATCGCCACCACCTACGACAACGTCACGATGGACGGCTTTATCGACAGCGGCTCCAACGCGCTGTTCTTCGACAACGCCTCGATCCGGCAATGCGATCCGTCGCTGGCGCCGGGCTTCTACTGTCCATCAAACCTGCTGACCTTCGGCGCGATAAACACCGGCCGGGAGGGCAGCGCGAGCGGGGAGGTTTTCTTCGACGTGGCCAACGCGCTTTCGCTCGCCGCCACGGGCAACAAGGCTTTCTACAACGTGGCCGGGACGTTCGGCGGGAGCTTCTTCGACTTCGGCTTGCCGTTTTTCTTCGGCCGCAACGTGTACACGGGAATCGACGGACAAATCACGTCCGGCGTGAGCATGGGCCCGTTTTTCGCCTACTGAGCGCGCCGCTTCTGGCCGCTGAAAGATCAAAACGAGGAAGCGCCGCAGAAAACAGCCATCCGGCGCTTCCTCGCTCGACCCCCACCCCAACCCTCCCCCAAGACACGGGGGAGGGAGTTAGAAGCGCTCACAACCGCATCCGCAATCGATCGACCATCCGCTTGACCAATCCGCCGGGCGCAACCGACGCCGTCGCCAGCATCGGGACCGTCGACTGCGGCTTGCCATCCACCATCAGCACCAGCGCGCCGACCCGCTGTCCCTTGTGGATCGGCGCGACCAGGTATTTCGCGTCGAGCGATCCCGCGAGCGTCACCTTGCTCTCCTGCCCGTGCTCGACCGTGACGCTGGGAATTTCGACCGGCGCCACCGCGACTGTGTCGGCGGCGCCGCCGTACACGCGCACCTTGTCGGGCAGCGTCTTATGCCAGTCCGGCTGCACACTGCTGAAGGTGCGGAAGGCCCAATCGACCAGCTTCTCGGTCTCGACCCGGCGCGCGGAGGACGACGGCGTCCCGAGCACGGCCGAGATCAGGTCCATCCCGTTCGCGTGGGCGCTCGCGACCAGATGGTAGCCGGCTTCCTCGACGTGGCCGGTCTTAAGCCCGTTGACCCGCGCGTCGTAGAACAACAGCGTGTTGAAGTTGGGCTGATGGATCTTGTCGAAGGTGAAATCCTTGGCCCCAGTGTAGGTGAAGGCGTCGGGAAAGCGCTGAGTGATCGCGCGGCCTAGTTTCACCATGTCGAAAGCGGTGGTGTACATCTCGGGCACCGGCAGGCCGTCGGGATTTTCGAAGTGGGTCTCGCTGAGCCCGAGTTCCTTGGCCTGTTGATTCATCTGCTCGGCGAACGCGTCGCTCGAACCGCCGAGGTACTCGGCAAGCGCGACCGCGGCATCGTTGCCCGACGACACCATCAGGCCGAACAGCAGGTCGTTGACCGAGACGCGCTGGCCGACCTGCAGGAACATCCGCGACACTCCGCTGTTCATCGAGAGCCGCCACGCCTTCTCGCTCACCGTCACCATCGTGTCGGGCGTGATGCGTCCCTGATGCAACGCCTTGAGCGCCAGGTAGAAGGTCATCAGCTTGGCCAGGCTGGCGGGCTGAATCTTGACGTGCTCGTTGTAGGCGTAGAGCGTCGCGCCCGAGCGCGCGTCGATCATCATCGCGGCCTTGGCGTTGAGCCCAAAGGGCGCCGGGCGATCGCCGAGCACGTGGATCTGATCGAGCGGCACCGCCGAGGCCTCGGCAGGCTGCGCGCGCCGGGCGCGCCGCGCCGCCGCGGCGGGCGCCGCGCCAAGGGCGAGCATCGCCGCCACCGCCACTATCGCCACTATCGCAACGATCGCCAGCCTGAATCGGGAATAACTACGCACGTACATCGCCTGCCGCCGCCTCCGCTTACTTAAAGGTACGGCGTGACGCGATTGATAATCAAGGCAGACGACGTGATTAAGCGGCGGGGCTGTTCCATTCGCCGCCGATTCCGACTATTTCATTGTAGCCATGGCTATCGATCTCTCGGTGATCCTGCCGGTGATGAACGAGCGCGATAACCTACGCGCGCTGATTCCGCGGCTCGACGAAATCGCTGAACTGTTCCACCTTGAGTACGAAATCATCGTGGTTGACGGCGGCTCGACCGACGGCACCCGGGAGGCCGCCGCCGAACTGGGCGCGCGCGTGGTGCCTGAACGGCGGCGCGGCTACGCCGGAGCGCTGACCACCGGTTTAGCCGAGGCGCGCGGGGAGTACCTGTTGACGCTGGACGCCGACATGTCGCACGACCCGGCGTTTGTGGCCAAGATGTGGCGGGCGCGCACGCGCGGTGACATCGTGATCGCCTCGCGCTACGTGCGCGGCGGGGTCGCCTACACCGATCTCAGCCGGCGCTTTTCGAGCTACCTGCTCAACGGGTTTCTGCGCCGGCTACTGAGCGTACCGATCCTCGACCTGTCCAGCGGCTTTCGGCTCTACCGGCGCGCGGCGGTGGAGAATCTCGAACTGACCAGCCGCAACTTCGAGGTCCAGGAGGAAATCCTGGTCAAGGCCTGGGCGCAGGGCTTCAGCGTGATCGAGGTCCCGTTCACCTATTTCCCGCGCGAGGCCGGGCGCTCGCACGCGCGGATGCTGCGCTTCGGGATGGACATCCTGCGTTCGTCGATAAGCCTGTGGCGGCTGCGCAACTCGATCGCGTCGGCCGACTACGACGAGCGCGCGTTCTACAGCGTCATCCCGCTGCAGAGCTACTGGCAACGCCGCCGCCACTCGATCACGGTCTCATGGGCGCGCAACGCCGGCCGTATCCTGGACGCCGGCTGCGGCTCGAGCATCATCGTCCAGAGCCTCAACAACGCGGTCGGGATGGACTACAGCCACAACAAGGTACGGTTTCTGCGCCGCTACGGGATTCCGCTGGTGCGCGGGTCGGCCTTCGCGCTCCCGTTTCGCGATCGGAGCTTCGATTGCGTGATCAGCTCGCAGGTGATCGAGCACATACCCTACGACGAAGTGCTGTTCACAGAGATGAAGCGCGTGCTACGGCCGGGCGGGATGTTGGTGATCGGCACGCCTGACTACGACACTATCGGATGGCGCACGATCGAGCCGCTCTACGGCCTGCTGCAGCCCGGCGGCTACAAGGACGAGCACATCACGCACTACACCCGTACGCACCTGACCGAGATCCTCGAGCGCCACGGCTTCATCTACGAAGAGACCGCCTACGTCCTCAAGAGCGAGCTGATCATGCGTTTTCGCAAGCCCGCGGCCGAGAGCGCGCCGGTCAAAGAGCCGGCGCCAATGCGTGCGGCCACGGCCTGAGCACAGCCATCACTCCTTCGCCGAGCTTCAAGTCAGGACACTGGGCGGCGCCTATCGGCCAGGCCATTTAGGATTGTTGATCGCCAGCGCATCGGCCAGCGACTGTCGCAGATGCGTCCGCAAGTTCGCGTCGTTCAAATCAATCTCACCGCGGCGGATCAGTTCAGAAAGTTCGCCGCTTAGGGTCTCAGTATCGCCGTCGTGTCCCACCAGCGCCCGAAGACGCTCGCGCTCCGCCGCCGACTGCGTCTCGCGCAATTCGAGTTCACGCCGCACGATATTCAGCACGTTCGCCGTGACCCGGGTCTGAAAGCGATGATAGCCGGTCAGGGTTGGAAGCAGTTCTTCTTCGAGATATTTCACCGCCGCGATGAGAAGAACGGGCGCGCTCGGCATACTCTGTGGCATCGCATTTCCCCTTAGCTGTACTCACTGACTATTCGCGGCCCTCGATCAGATTGAAGAAATCCCATAGCGGCTCTTCTATACGCCTTCCGATCGCGGAGCGCTCGATGCCGGCCTCGCCGACGCCGCGGGTCCCCAAAAGCAGGCAATCGACCGCCCACTTGACGTTGCCGAACGCCTCCCAGAACCTGACATGCCCGGGATCGACCGGATGACCGCTCGCTCTTTCGTACGCGGCGAAAAGATCTTCGCGCGAACCAAACCCGCCGACCGGCCCGGCGCCGCCGAAACGCCACGTCCTGATGCACAGCCATCCGAGGTCCTGCATCGGATCGCCGGTCTGCGCGAGCTCCCAATCGAGAATGCAGCGAACGCCTTCCTCGCCCACGATCATATTCCCGGTGCGGAAATCGCCGTGCAGAACTGTATGGCGTTGATTGCGCGGCACGTTCTCGGCGGCCCAGCGCAACGCGAGTTCGAGCGCGGGCAGCCTGAAGTTGTAGTTATCGACGATCCTGCGATGCGCCGCGACATGCTCGGCGGCGTCCTGGCGCATCAGGAATGGCGCCTCGGCCAGGTCGAGCCGATGAATCGCGGCGAGGATCTCTCCGCATTGCCGCGCCATCACGCGGCGCGCCGCCGCGAACCGCTCTTCGCGAACGATCCGCGCGCCGAGCGTTTCTCCGGCAACGCGTTCCGTGATGTAGCCTTCACCCAGGCCGTCCGCGGGTTCCAGAATCGCGACCACGCGAGGCGCCGGAGCGCCCGCGCGCGCGGCCGCGATCATCAGGCGCCCCTGCTCTGCGGGACTTATTTGTGGCACGATTCCGGCCACCGGATCGAAAGTCTCAGTGCCGAGTTGTATGATGAATTGCCGGCGCGTTTCACTTGCGTCGGCGTTGCTCGCATCAAACGACATCGTCGTCCGATTCGCGCCGCCGGTCAGGCGCTGTAAGTCATGCACTTTCGCGGGCCTGCCCGTATGGCGCGCGAGCGCCATTTCGAGCCGAGTCAAAAACGCGTCATCGCTCATGCCGAATGTCCGTAGCCGTGGCGCGGGCTATTCGCTCGCCCCGCCCCTGCTGCCGAAACCGAACATCACCTGCGCGACGCGCCGCATCTGAATCTCCTCCGCGCCTTCGGTAATTCGATAGCGCCTATGATGCCGGTAGATGTGCTCGAACGGCTTGTGGCGCGAATAGCCCAAACCTCCGTGGATCTGCATCGCGCGATCGGCCGCCTCGCAGACCAGCCGGTTCGCGCGATAGTTGCACATCGCAACCTTGTCCGACAGTTTCTGCGCCACCTCGGGCTTGGACATCTGGTCCATCTCCCACGCCGTCTTGTGAATCAGCGCGCGCAGCATCGCAGCCTCGGTCTGATGCTCGACCAGCGGCCACTGGATGGCCTGGTTGGTGGCAAGCGGCTTGCCGAAGGGCTTGCGCTGCTTCGCATACTTGACGCTTTCGTTGATGCAATACTGCGCGGCGCCGAGCGAGGAGGCCGCCTGCCGGATGCGGTTCTCGTGCACGAAGTGCTGCGCGACTTCCAGCCCGTTTTCCGGATCGCCAAGCGTCGCGTCGCCCGGAACGTACACGTCGGTGAGCGAGATTCGCGGATGGTCGGTCGGCATGTTGAAGGTCCAGAGATATTCCTCGATTTTGAAACCCTCGCTCTTCACCGGAACGATGAAGCAGGTGATGCCTTGGGCGCCGCCGTCGCGTCCGCTGGTCCGCGCGAACACGAAGTCGTGCGTCGCGACGTGCAGGCCCGTGTTCCAGATTTTTGCGCCGTTGATCCGCCAGCCGTCGCCCTCGCGGACTGCGCGCGTCTCCATCCAGGTGGCGTCGGAACCGTGATTCGGCTCGGTCAGGCCGAACGCGACGCTAATCGAGCCGTCCAGGATTCGCGGGATGAACGCTTCCTTCTGCTCGCTAGTGCCAAAATCGCGGAACATCAGAACCGTCGGCAGATTGCCGACGATCGAGCTCTCGTTCTGGAGATCGTTGTGCAGGCCGAGCCCCTTGGCCGCGAGGTGCTCCCGTATGATCGCCATCGCGAGGTTGGAGCCGTCTTTGCCACCGTATTCCCTGGGCAACGCGAAGCGGTAATGCCCCGCCCGGTCGGCGCGCCGGCGCATCTCGGCCAGCAGGTCCTCCCATTCATGGCGCGGCAGTCCGCCGCGTTCGAAGTCGGTGCGCGCCCATTCGCGGCGATGGTCGAAGAAGCGGATATTGTCGTTTTCGCGTTCGAGTGGCTTGATTTCGCGCTCGATGAACTGATCCAGTTCGGCAAGGTATGCGGCGATTTCGGCGGGAATTTTGAAATCCACGGCGGCGCTCCTGTGGCAATATTCTCAAGGCGCCCTGCACACTCAGCGAGCACAGCGGCCGAGTGCCCGGGCCTCGCCCAGAGTAGGCAAACCGGAAGCCGTCGAACAAACCCTGCGCAAACCCCGGCGGCCTTCCCAGTGCAGCTTCAGGCGGTCGATTGACGCTTTTTCCCTGTGGCATTTCGGGGTGAAGTGGACGTATTATCCGACCAACTGTGGCCAACTATGGCAGCTCCCGTTGGAGGTAGACCGCATGAAATTCATGTACTTTTTCCTTCCCTCGATCCCCGCAACTCTCGAAGAGCGGCGCGCGTTACGCCCGATCGCGAACCGTACCGACCGCTGGCAGCGCATGATCGAAGAGGTCGTGGAGATCGCGCAATTGGCGGAGGAAGTGGGCTTTGACGCGGTGTGTTTCCCCGAGCATCACCTGCACAGCGAAGGCCTGGAGATGGGCAGCCTGCCGGTGCTGACGCAGCACGTGATCCACAACACCAAGCGCATCAAGGTTGGCCCCATCGGTTATGTTCTGCCGGGATGGAACCCGCTGCGCCTCGCGCTAGAAATCGCGTGGCTCGATCAATTGACCAAGGGCAGGACCTTCGTCGGCTTCGCGCGCGGTTACCAGCCTCGCTGGCTCAACCAGATGGCGCAGAAGATCCATGTGACTGCGACCGCCAGTGACAAGAGCGAAACCGACCGTGTTAATCGCGAGGCGTTCGAGGAGGTCTTCCGCTTTCTCAAGCTCGCCTGGGGCGACGAGCCTTTCCGCTTCAAGGGCAAGTACTACGAATATCCCACGCCGCAGGAAGGCATCCAGTGGCCGCCGCACAAATGGACGCGCGAGTACGGCTTCCCGGGCGAGGTCGATGAACAGGGACGCATCCAGAAGATCAACGTGGTGCCGAAGCCATATCAGAAGCCGCATCCTCCACTGTTCCAGGCTTTTTCGATCAGCGAGGAAACGGTGCGCTGGTGCGCGCGCGAGGGCATCACGCCGACCATCCTGATCTCGCAGCCGCCGCTGCTACGCAAGCTGGTCGAGGCATACCAGGAAGAGGGAAGAAAGGCCGGCCGTCAGTTAAAGCTGGGGGAGAGCGTCGGCGTGCTTCGCGCCGTGTACCTCGCGGACAATCACGCGAAGGCGGAGAAACTGGCCGAGGAAGGAGTAATCGGAACTGCCTTCCGCGAATTCTTCTACCATTTCGGTTTCTTCGAAGCCTGGCGCGAGGCTGAAGACGACGCCAAGTACGGCAAGAAGATGCTGCCCGCCGAGGAAGCGACCATCGCGCGCATGGAGCGGGCGGACTTCGCCTACCTGGGCACCGTCGAGGACGTGCGGCGCAGGATGGACGCGCTGGTCGAGAACGCGCATCCGGAATGGTTTGTCTGGCAGGGCGACCAGGGGCTGCTGCCGAAAGCCGAGGCCAGGAGGCAGGTCGAGGTTTTCGGCACGGAGTTGCTCCCGCGCTATAAGTAGGCCGCCAACGCCTTGTCTTTTTATGCCCTCGCCTCCGTGAGGGGGAGAGGGGCAGGGGCAAGAATCAGAACGAGGAAGCGCTGAAAAGATAGACATCTAGCGCTTCCTCGCTCGACCCCCACCTCAATCCTCCCCCAAGACAACTTGGGGGAGGAAGTAAAAGTAGGCGTCCCCGACCTCAAGCCTTCCCAAGACACTAGCGAGAGGGTAAAGAAGCACGCGAGCGGGAACTGAGGATCTGATCATCGCAGGTGCGGCAGGACCTCCTCGCCGAAAAGCTGGAGGCATTGCATCGTCTCGGCGCGGCGCGGACCAAGTGGGACGCGGCTTCGAATGATTAGGTAGTCGGCATCCAGCGCGTCGCACCAGTACTTCGCGCGTTCGACGCAAGTCTGCGGATCGCCAAGCACCAGGAACTTGCGCATTTTCGCCACGGTGAAATCCGACTCGCTCTGGAACTCCGGATTCGGCGTCAACAGGCCGTAGCGGTAGTAGTAGAGCATGTCCTGAACCCACAGCTCGCCGAAGGTGCGCTCCGCCTCCTCCTGCGTCCTCGCGACCCATCCGTCGCGCATCAGCACAACCATCGGCCGCCGCCCATGCTTCGCCGCTTCCTCGCGATAAATATCAGCTTGGGATCGCAGCGTCTCGAACGAATCCCAAAACGGCAGAATCGCCCACGCGTCACCCAGGCGTCCGGCGCGCTTGATAGCCTCCGGGTAGGCCGCACCGATCCAGAGCGGCGGACCACCGCTCTGATATGGCTTCGGCGAGAGCAGCACGTTTTCGAAATGATAGCGTTTGCCATGGAATGAGTATTTGCCGGGGCTCGACCACGCGCCGCGAAGAATTTCGATCGACTCCTCGAAGCGCGAGAAGCGCTGCTTGTGCGGTTCGCCGAATAAATTGAAATAGTCGGGATGATAGCCCATCCCCACTCCGAGCCGGACCCGCCCGCGCGACAGGTTATCGACCATGGCCACGTCCTCGGCAAGATGCATCGGATTGTACAACGGCGGCTGCAACACCATCGTGCCGAGATCGACCAGCCTAGTACGGGCGGCCAGCGCCGCCATGATAATCAGCGGCGGCGGAAATACGCACTCGGTGCGGGCGTGACGTTCCGGAAAGAAAACCCCGTCGAATCCGCTGCGCTCGGCCTGTTCTCCCTCTTCGAGCAATTGCTCGGCGAAGTCGGCGACCGTCTCGCGCGAGGGCAGCGGCTGATCGTACGCTCCGCTGTGCGTGTCGGGCATGTATCCGATCTTCATGACTACCTCCTGCGAAAGAATCTGGTCCTACCAGATTCCAGGCACCCACCGGTAGCGCACCGCGTCTGCGTAGGCCGAATATCCTTCGAGGTTGTTTTTGAGAAAGCGATCTTCGGCGACGGTGCGGCCGAGGAGCAATGGTACGCACGCCACGGCGGGCAACATCGCGAGCCACGACCCCAACGCGATTCCGCTCGACAGGCAGAACCCCAATGCGGCGATGTAGCCGGGATGCCTGACCCATCGATACGGCCCGCCGGTTACCAACTCGTGCCCGCGATCCTCCTGCAAGCGGATTACCGAGGAGAAGAAGCGATTGATCCGCATCGCCCAGATGATCAACGCGAGCGCCGAAGCGAAGGTCGCGAGACCGGCGACCTGAAGGGCTGGCGGAACGAAATCGGACCAGTGGAATCGGCCGACATCAAGTCCCGCGATGCACCAGTGCACGATCGGCGGCAGAAGCAACGCGTAGTATCGGAGCTTCAGCGGTTGTCCGCCGGGCCGTACGCGCTCCCGGAAAAGCTCGGGTTCGATAATGAGCGTGGCCACGGTGAAAGACACTGCGCAGACCAGTAGGTACGCCCAAAAGAACGGGATATCGAATCTGCCGGCGCATCCGAAAAGCAGCAGTCCGATAAGGGCGCAAAACCCGAGCGACTGCGATATCCAGAAAAGCCTGGACGAAGAGAACGAACTGCTCGCGGGCATGCCGCGCGACGTCCTGTGGAAATCGATGCGCCGCCGTCAGCGGCCGGCCGCTGCCAGTGCCTCGGCCTTGCCGTTGGCGTGGCGGCCGTTCGCGCGCGTGCGCTTCGTCGCCTCGCCGTCGATAGTCTTCGATTGGGAATCGATGACTACTCCATAGTTGTCACGCGCCTTGGCCGGTGTCACGTAGCCGTCGAGAAAATCTTCCAGCACCCGCGCCGGTTCGCGCAGCATCGGATCGCCCCAGCCACCGCCGCCCGTGGTAAGGACTTCGAATCGATCGCCCGGCTCCAGGCGCTTGCCGCGCAGCGGATTGTGCCATACGCCGTCGGGTGAGATGCCGCCAAAGACGTCGAGCTTGCCGTCCGCAGTCAGGCGCGAGACCCGCTGCGCCACGCTATCGCCGCCGCCCGCGACTCCCGGAGTACCCGTCCGTGTGCGCGAGGTCTCGATCGATACTTCCGAGGAACCAAGCATCGTGATCACCATGCGCGAACCCAGCCCGCCGCGATTCCGGCCGGCACCGGCGGAGTCGGCGCGCAGGTCAAAGGCCTCGTAGCGGATCGGGAAGAGCAATTCCGCGACCTCGGCCGATAGGTTGGCGCAGTTTCCCAGCGGATCCTGCGTCACGTTCATGCCGTCGTGGCGCGGCGTGCCGCCCCATCCGCCCGCCGGCAGATCCGAAAAGACGAAATTCTCGCCGCTCTTGGGATCCTTCACCGAGCATACGAACCAGTTGCACTCGGCGAAGGTCGGCGCGACCGCGCGATCGGGAATCGCATCGGATAGCGCCTTCCAGATCGCCGCCGTGATCTTGGAGGAGGTGAGAGTGGTGCAACCGATCGTCGGGGAGGGCCATTTTGCGTTGAGCCAGCTCCGCTCGGGCAGCCGAATCTCGATCGGGCGGAAGCTGCCCGCGTTGGCCGGCGCGTCGGGAGAGAGAAAAAACTTCAGCGAGTAATAGACCGCCGAATACGTATTGGCCATCGGCGAGTTTATTCCGCCGGCTACCGGCGCATCGCTGCCCTCGAAATCAACCACGATACGGTCGTCCTCGACCTGGAGCGTGACCTCGACCCGCACTGGATCGTCGGTGATGCCGTCGGTGTCGGCATAGTCGACCGCGTGGTAGGTCCCGTTGGGGATCTCGCGAATCGCATTGCGGGTGAGGCGCTCGGTGTAGTCGAGCACCTCGCGCATTCCCTGGCGCACGGTCTCGATGCCGTAGCGGCCGGCGATGCGCCGCAGTTCCGCCTCGGCCACCTGCAGCGCGGCGAGATGCGCCTGCAGGTCGCCCTTGATGTATTGCGGGGTGCGCGTGTTGGCGACGATGATCCGCAGCAGGTCGTCGTTGATGCGATAGTTTTCGTACATCCGAAGCGGCGGCAGCCGCAGTCCCTCGCCGGCGATATGCGTACCGAAGGCCTGTCCGCCGGCCGCGCCGCCGCCGACGTCGGTCCAATGGCCGCGCGAAACGGCGAAGCCCAGGATGTCGCCCTCGAAAAAGACCGGCATCGTAAACGTCATGTCGTTCAAATGCGTGCCGCCGTCGTAAGGATCGTTGAGCACGAAGATGTCGCCCGGGCGCAGGCTCTCGAAGCCGAAATGCTTGACCGAAGCCTGCGCCGAAAAATGCATCGCCGCGATATGAACCGGGCAGTTGGCGGTCTGGCCGAGCAGCTCCAGCTTCTCGTTGTAAATCGCGTTGGAGAAATCGACCATGTCGTAGATGATCGGCGAGAAGGCGGCCTTCTGCAGCACCGTGCTCATCCTGCCGCAGACGTACTCGAAGGAACTGCGCAGGACTTCGAAGGTTACCGGGTCAAGCCGCTTGCCATTTTCATTCGAGCTGTTCATCGGACTCCCTCAAACCGTTATGGACAGATTGCCCTCAACGTCAACCATGGCCGAACTTGCGGGCGCAAGCACGGTACATGAATGCTCATGTTCGATTATCGCAGGTCCCTCGATCTTGTGCCCCGGACGCAGCGCGGCGGCATCGTAGAGCGCGGTCCGGATGGCTTTGCCGTCGAAGATTACCTCGCGCTCGCCCTTGATCACGTTTCCAGTATCGCCTTTCCGGGCGCTCGCGGGAACAGCCTGCGCCTCGCCCGTTCCGTGCCCGGCCACCACGCCCAACGCGGTCACGCCCAGGCTGACGAAGGCCGGCTCGAACTCCTCCGAGGCGACGCCGTACTCGCGCTGATGCGCCTTGTGGAAATTCGCCCTGACTTCATCAAGCGTCGATCCGATTTGGTCCGGGATTGGTGTCAGGACTTCGTAGCTCTGACCGACGTAGCGCATCTGGGCGGTGCGCTTGAGCTTTATCGCGGTGAGCGCGATTCCCTCGCGTGACAAAAGCGCGCGGCCCTCTTCCTCGAGAGCGCGATACCGCTGCTCGAGTTGATCCGGGTCGGTATCCGCGAGCGGCGAGTAAAAAAAGCGCTCCAGGTCGTGGCGCAAATCCATTCGGGTAGCGCCGTAGGCCGACGCGACACCGGCGTACGCAGGAACGATCACGGTTGGAATTCCAAGCGAGCGCGCGATCCAGCAGGCATGCATCGCGCCCGCGCCGCCCGAACTGGCAAGCGCGAAATCGCGCGGGTCGCGTCCGCGTTCGGCCAGCGCGAGACGAATTGCCTGCGCCATGTTTTCCGTGCAGATCGAAACGATACCTTCCGCTGCCGCGATCGGCTCGAGTCCCACGCGCTTGCCGATCTCGGCGACCGCGCGATGGGCGGCCTCCCGATCGAGAATCATCTTCCCGCCGAGCGTCGGCTCCAGCCGGCCGAGCAGAAGATTCGCGTCGGTGACGGTTGCCTGCCTGGCGCCCTTGCCATAGCAGGCCGGGCCGGGATCGGATCCAGCGCTCCGCGGCCCGACCCGCAACGATCCGCCTTCGTCAATCCAGGCGATCGAGCCGCCGCCGGCGCCGATACTCCTGATGTCGAGCATCGGGGTGATGATCGGCATCTCCCAGCGCAGTTCGTAAGAGTTGGTGATGAGGCCCTCGCCGTCCTCGACCACCGCGACGTCGAACGAGGTGCCGCCCATGTCGGTGTGGATGACTTTCGCGGCCTCGCGCGTCGAGTGCGATAGTGCGCTGGCGTACGCCACGCCGCCGGCCGGGCCGGATTCGATCAGCTCCTCGGGCCGCTCGATCGCGGACGCGACCCCCATCACGCCGCCGTTGGACTTGATGATGAGCAGCGAACCCTTGAAACCCCATTTGGTGAGTTCGTGTTCGAGGTCCTGGAGATAACCGGCCATCACCGGCAGGAGGACGGCGCGCACGACCGTGGTCATGAAACGGCCCAGCTCGCGGAACTGCGGGCGGGTTTCGCTCGAAATTGCGACCCGTACTTTTGGCGCGGCTTCGTGGATCAACTCGCGCACGCGGCTTTCGTGGCGGCCGTCGACGTAGGCGTTGATGAAGCAGACGGCGATTGTCTCGGCGCCCTGTGCGAGCGCGTCGGCGATCACCTCGCGCGCCGCCTTTTCGTCCAGCGGCCGCACTATCTCGCCCTGCGCCGACATCCGCTCGTTGAGCACGAGGCGCAGGCGGCGCGGGATGAGCGGCCGTTCCTTCACCTGGTACGGATCGTAAAGGCGTTCGCGGCGTTGGCGGCCAATCTCGATCGTGTCGCGAAACCCCTCGGTGGTGATCATCGCCGCGGTGGGAAACGTGCGCTCGATAAGCGCGTTGGTGGCGGTCGTGCTGCCGTGAACTATTTCCGCGACCTCGCCGGCCTTGATGCCCGTCTGCTTGAGCGCACCGAGCACGCTCTCGACCAACCGATGCTTGGTACTAAGAACCTTGGCCGTGCGGGTTTCGCCGTTCTCTTCATTGACTGCGAAAAGATCGGTGAAGGTTCCGCCAACGTCTATTCCGATTCGCCAGGACATCGCCGCCGATGCTAGCCGCCCGAGCCAAACAGGTCAAAGGAAACGGCGCTCATGCCGAGACCAACGGGCCCACGGTAACTTCCACGCTGTGCACGCTGGTGCTTTCCCCCATGTCCGACTTGCGCCCGGGGTTCAGCACGTTCACGTTTCTCTGCCCCGCTTCCTGCTTGGGCCAGCGGCCCTTGTGCGACAGCGCGACGCCGCGCGGCAAAGTTTCGGTCAAGGTGACGCGCATCACCAGGCGGCCAGTCTCGTTCGCCACCAGCGCCTGGTCGCCTTCGGCGAGACCGCGGCGGGCAGCGTCGGCCGGATGCATCGCGATCGCCGCCGGACCTACATGAGCCGCGATCTTGGCCACGTTCGAGAAGCTGTCGTTCAGGCTCCACGCGGAAGACGGCGACAACAATCGCAGGCGCCCCGAGGCTGGCCTGGGATCGGCAAGCGGCTGCGGAACTCGCGGATGGCCGTCGGCCGCGGCACTCTGCGAGGCGATTTCAATACGCCCGCTGGGCGTGGGGAAAGTCAGATCGCGAAACTGGATCGCCGGCTCGGCAGGAACGTGCACGGGCGCTCGTGCGGCGAACGCGTGAAAATCTCCGTCGAGGTTTGCGCGCTTCAATAGCGTGGCGATGATTTCGGAGTCGCTCTCGTGCAACTCGGGTTCGATGAAGTCCATCGCGCGGGCCAACCGGCGGAATATTTCCGAATTGGGCAGCGCCTCGCCCATCGGCTCCGCCGCCTTGACCTGCGCCGAAAGCGTCAAGTGAAAGTAGCTCGCCACGAGATCGTCGAATTCCAGGAAGCTCGCCGCCGGCAGCACGAAATCGGCAAAGTCGGTGGTGTCGGTCGGAAACAGATCAAGCACGACGGTCATGAGGTCTTCGCGCATCAGCGCCTTGCGCAGGCGCTCCTGCTGCGGGTTGGACGCGGCGATATTGATGTTCCAGCACATCAGGGCCTGCGCGCGCGCGGGGTCCTCAAGACAGGCGGCGAGGTCCATCTGGCTGATTGACGGCGGAGCGCTCTTGCTCAGATGTGGCGCGGTCAGATACTCGCCGTCGATCCCGCGTTGCGCCATGTCGAAGTTCAAGTAGACGAAGCCGGCGCCGGGCTTGCCGATATTTCCGGTAATCGCCGGAAGAAGCGAGCACGCGCGCATCACGTTGCCGCCGGTCGGCTGACGCTGGAGCGCCTGCCCCATCCACAGCAGCGACGGTCCCCGGCCATAGAGCCGTGCCGTCTCTTCGATCAGGCGGGCGGGCACGCCGGTCTGCGCCTCGCCCCATGACGGAGTACATTGGGCGAGCATTGGTTCGAGCACGTCCCATCCCACGGTGTGCTGAGCCACGAAGTCGCGATCGACCAGGCCCTCGCGCTGGATAACGTGGAGCATCGAAAAGGCCAGCGCCGCATCGCTTCCCGGAAATGGCTGAAGATGGATATCCGCGGCCTCGGCCGACGCCGTGCGCACCGGATCGATTACCACGACCTTCCCCGGCAGTTTCTCGATCCAATGTTCCTGCACGTGCGGACCGGAAGCCGAGGGATTTGCGCCCCACACGAGGATGCACGCGGCGGCGGCGCCGGTTCGCGGATCGAAGCCGCTCACCGAAGTTCCATATACGTAGTGCAAAGCCACGTGGCCAGCCATGTTGCAAATCGTGTCGGGGCTGACCTCGGTCGCGCCGAGGCGGTTGAAGAAACGCGTCGGGAAGAGATAGGCGATGAGCGAGATGGTGCCGCTGTAGTGCGTATTGAGGATGGCCTGCGGTCCGGCGCTCGCGGCGATGCGCTTCAGCCGATCGGCAATCGCGGCAATCGCGACCTCCCATGACACCGGTTCGAAGCGACCTTCACCCTTGCGCCCGACGCGGCGGAGCGGCCGGGTCAGGCGCGAGCGCGGGTCCAGCCATTCGTTGTTGTAGCCAATCGAGCATTTGGTGCAGAGCTGGCCCTGGCTCACGAAGTGCGCGGGGTCGCCGCGTACCGACTCGATCGCGCCGTTGCGCTTGTGAACGGTAACTCCGCAGGTATCGTAACAGTCGCGCGGGCACGTGGTGCGGACGATTTCCTCAAGCTCACTCATTTGAATGGCTCCTGTCAATTAGACGCATCGCTCTCGGCTGGCGCCGGTCCCGGCACAGGCTGATTCACGCCGGCGAATTCAGCAATGCCCTTGCGCCGCGAGCGGATCCACACCAGGCCGATTATCATGTACACAAGGAACAGGTATGGGAAAACGCTATACGGCCAGGGCGGGACCGGATACACGCTCCCGACCGCGGGAAACAGCAGCAGCAGCGCCGCCGCGCCCGCCAGCGCATAGTCGCGGCCGCGAACGATACCCTCGTGCTTCAGATACGCGGGCGCCGCGATCGAAACCAGGAAGTATGAGCCGATGAATCCGAAGGCGGTCAGGGTTCCCGCGTAACCGACGATGTCGAATGGCTGCGTCCCCGGCACCAGCAGCATCGCAGCCGGCACGACGAAGAGCAGCGCACCCATTATGGTGACCGCGACGTGCGGCGTTTCGTGGGTGTCGTGCGCGGCGCCGACGGATGAAGGGAGGAGCCCGTGACGGCTCAGCGAGTAGAGAATCCGCGCGCCTGAGTTGAGACACGCAAGCCCGCCCGCGAAGCAGCTTATGATTACCGCCAATGACATCGGCATCACCAGCGCGGGCATCCCCACCACCTGGGCTAGAACGTTCAGCGGCGTATCGACCTTATCCAACGGCGTCTTGTAACCGATGAAGCCGAGTATCTCGGTATAGGAAGCCAGCACGAAGAACAGTCCGGTCAGCACCAGGTTTACGATCAGCACGCGCGGAATCGTGACCAGCGGCTCCTTCGCCTCCTCGCCGAAAGCGGTGGCGTTCTCAAAGCCGACCAGACTGAAGACCGCGATATTCACACCCATCGCGATTCCGGAGAGCGATGATCCTTTCAGCGTGAGCTGCGCAGTATCCAGCGCGAACTTGTGCTTGGACAGTACCACGGCACAGAGGATCAGAATCATCGTTATCGAGAGGGCCTCGAACACCAGCATCACGATGCTCGAAATCTGTACGTCCTCATAGGCGAGGAACCAGATTATGAAGCAGAGGATGGCGAACATCAGCGCATTCGGGACCTGGAACCCGAGCATCCCAAACAACGCGTTGCCAAAGATCGCGAAGCCCGCCACTCCGGCGATTCCGTCGAAGAGATAAGCCCAGACCAGGCACCATCCCGAGATGCCGCCGGTCGTCGCGCCGAGTCCCATCACCGTGTAGGCGTGCATGGAGCCGGTCGCCGCCGAACGGCGCGCGAACTGGTTCAGGTTGAAGGTCACGAACAGCAGCATGACCGTGCCAAAGAGGTAGGCGAGCCAGCTTGCGTTGCCGGCGCTCGCGTACATCAGTGGAACGACCAGCGCCGCGACGAGCGTCGGCCCGATATTCGCAACCGAGATTGCCGAGAGCTCGGTGAAGTTGAGGCATCCGGCCCGCAAGGCTCCCGCCGTGGAATTCTTCGAGGAGGTTTCCATAGGACGTACAAATCTAGTTTCGCGCGATGGCCCGTGCAAAGAGCCCACGTTCGAGAGGACTCGACCGTCCGGCGAGGACTTACTAGACTCGTCTCTCTTCAACGATGAACCAGGCGATCAAAGAAACGCCGGCAGATGCTTCGGCGATGCTCGGCAAGTACATGCGCTACCCATTCGCCGAGGGCAACTACAGTCTTGCGCTGGGCCTGGTGCCGATGGCCGAGGAAACCTGGCTCGACATCGACGAGCACTACGCCGCCGAGATGAGCGAAAAGGCGCGCCGCCTGCGCGATGAGTACGCGATGGTGTTCTGCGCGATGCCCGGCAGCGAACGCGGCCAGGCCGAAGTGCTCGAGATGCTGCTGGAGCATCTGGCGATCTACTATCCGAATTTCTTCCGCATCTCGCGCGGCGGGGCACCGCGAAACGCCGATGACGGCATCGAGGCGGACGCCCGTATCGAAAATCTTATCAATGGCGAAACGTGGCGCGTCGGCGATTTCAGCGCCGCGCCGCTCGACCTCGCCGCCCGCCTGATCCAGGAAGACCTCTGCCTGATGAGCCCCGACGGCAAGGGCACCTACGTGCTAAGTGCCGGCTCGGTTTGCTTTCCGCTGCGCTGGGAGCTGACGGAAAAATTCGCGCTGCCGATGGCCGGTATTCATCATGCGGTTCCCGGCTACGACGAAAAGCTCGCGGCGCCCTCGGACCGTTACATGCTGGGGCTCAAGGCGCACAAGCCTTCGTGGCGATCCAACTGGAGCATCGTCGATGCCCCGGACCTCTATCTGAAACAGCGCCGTTTCAAGCAGGGCCAGAACAGCGAAATCACCGCCGACAATGCCGGCCGCAAGTTGTGGATCAGATCGGAACGGCAGAGCCTGCGAAGATTGCCGCGCTCGGGCGACGTGCTCTTTACGATTCGGACTTACATCCGGCCGCTGTCGGTGCTGGAGAGCTTGCCGTCGGTGGCGCGAGGGCTGGCCCAGGCGCTCGACAAGGTGCCGCCTGATATGCGCGGCTACAAAAATCAGCTTCCTATACGCGAGGCCCTACTCGCCTACCTGAGCCGCATCTCCGGCTAAGCCGCAGCCGCTCGATTCGTTCCTTCAGTTCGGCGGATTGGGCGGCACGGCGGGCTGAGGCGTCGCGTTGGGACTGTCTTGCGCGCGCGCCGGCCGTTCTCCCATCGCACCGGCGAGATACAGGAACACGGTCCAGAAACTGCGCGACCAGGGAAAGGTCGCGAACAGGCTGCCCATCACGCATACCGAGATTATTGCGATTTCCACGATCTGCGAGAGCTTTGTAAAAGCCAGCTCAAGCGCCATCCACACCACGATTGCCGTGCCGGTGGCGCAGGCCCAATCGATCACGAACGCGCCCAGCCATTCGCCCTGGTCGACCCAGAAAACCGCGCCGCATTCGGCGCATCGCGAATTCATCCTGAAGTAAGAGGCGAAGACCGCGCCGCGGCCGCATCGCGGGCATCGCCTGCCGAGCGCGCGCCGCAGCAGCGTCCATCCCGGCACGCTCGGCTCCGCGTCTCCGGCCGCGGCGCGTTGCGCGGCGGCCTCGGCGCCATCTTCGCGCGCCATCGCGAGGGCCAGGATGACGCCGAGCGCCGCCATCGTCGCGATCACCGCGAGCGCCGCGACCATCGCGATTATCATTTGGAACTTGCTCACGGTGGACCTTGCTCATGGCTCATGGCTTGCGCGACTTCTACATCTTATCGCTTCGCACCGCTGATGATATCCATAATGCGATGGCGCCGCGGCTTCACCAGTTCTACGCAATCGCTTTCGAGGAAAACCTGGCGCTCAAGCAACTCGCCCCGGTTTTTCCGCAAGCGAAGATTTCCGCACACGAACTTTACGCGCCGATCGAGCCCGAGGGAGGCATCTACGCCTTTCCGTTCGGCGCGGTGGTGGCCTACGACGTGCCGCCCGAGCGCCGCGAAGCCGAGCTGGCGCGGCTCTTCAGCATGGGCCCGAAGCTTACCGCACAGGTGATCCGCGAGGACTACTCGGTGCTCGAGGACCCCAGCTTCTCCACTGGTATCGTCGAGGGCAAGCTGAGAGTCGACCGGCTCACGCCCGCGCGCGCCGGTATCGTTTCGCTGATCGTGGCGCAGAGCGCGGCGATGGAGTACTACGAGCGAATAGTTGATCGGCTTTCCACCCGCGCCGGGACCTTCGTCGAACGCCTGGAGCGGCGCGGAACGGTGCCACTGCGCACGCGTCCGCTCCTTCGTTTCATCGGCGAGGCCATCTCCACCCGCACTGAGGTGCTCTCCGTACTCCATCTGCTGGATAAGCCCGACGCGGCATGGGACGACCCGGAGATGGATCGGATATACGACGACCTCAGGGCCGAGTTCGACCTGGTCGACCGCTATCGGGCGCTCGAGCTCAAGCTGCGCACGGTTCAGGAGGCATTGGAACTGCTGGCGGAAGTCGCGCGCGACCGGCGCGTGTTTTGGCTGGAGATGATCGTCGTCATCCTGATCCTGCTGGAGGTCGTGATGCCCCGCTTCGGCTATAGATGATCCGACTGGTATTTTTCCCACATTTGTGCAACATGCGTTCTTCGACATGCGCGCGCAAGGCGTCACACCTGGTCGAGGTATTCTTATGCCAACTTCCACGCAAAATCCGCGACTGCGTTTTGGCCTCTGGGTCGATTTCCGTAATCCGCCGCAGTGGCGCCGTCCCTACAAGGACCTTTACGCGGACACGCTGGAAATGATCGCCTGGGCCGAGAGTATCGGCTACCACGACGTCTGGCTGAGCGAGCATCACTTCGTTGACGACGGCTACTCGCCTGCGCAGATGCCAATCGCCGCGGCGATCGCAGTCAAGACGAAGAAGATCAGGATCGGCACCTCGGTCGTGCTGCTGCCGATGTACGATCCGGTGCGGCTGGCGGAGGACGGCGCCACGGTGGACATCCTTTCCGACGGCCGCTTTGAGTTGGGCGCGGGGCTGGGCTACCGGGCCGGGGAATTCGAGGGGCTGGGGCTGAAGTACAAGGAGCGAGCGGGAAGGATGAACGAGGCACTGGAGATCATTCGCCGGCTATGGGAGGGCGAGACGCTCACGTTTCACGGCAAGCACTTCCATATCGAAGGCGCGAGGGTCTCGCCCGAGCCCGTGCAGAAGCCGCGTCCGCCGATCTGGGTCGGCGGCTTCGCAGCGGGGGCGACCAGGCGCGCGGCGCGCTACGGCGACGGCTATATTGCGATTAATGAAGTGCGGCCTGCGTACGATAACTACGTGGCCGAGTTGCGCGCGCTGGGCAAAGATCCCGCCCATGCCCACGTGATCGCCGGGCACGTGTGGCTGGTCGTGGCGAACGATCCCGACAAAACCTGGCGCGAGCTGGCGCCGCACGTGCTCTACCAGATCAACTTGTACGCGAAATGGATGGGTGATTCGGGACAGGACTTCTTTCCGCACATGAACACGGTGGAAGAATTGCGCAAGAGCGGGCTGCTCAACGTCGCAACGCCCGAGCGGGCGGTCGAGTTGATCCGCGACTATGCCTCGCGCATCCCGATCGAACGCTACTACACGTGGACCTGCCCGCCGGGTTATCCGCCGAAAAAGATGTACGAGCACCTGGAGCTGTTTGCGAGCAAGGTGATGCCGCATTTCCGCGGCTGACGGTCTAAGCGGCGCCGCGCGCTCGGCGGTAGTGAATTCGGATCGCGCTCGCGAGTTGCTCGCGCTGCCCGGTCCGCTCGATCCGCTTGAGCAAGCTGAGCACGCGCCGCGGCTCACCAAGATCGCTCCATTCGAGGTTGCTCACCGCCAGCACGGCCAACGACTGCGGCGAGCGGGCCAGCACGCGCTGGGAAAACTCCATCCGCGGCAGATCGCGATAGAGCGATTCGATAGTCCGCCCCTCGAACATCGTGCCCAGCACTGCCCTCACGCTGTGAAAGGCGCTGTGTAATCGAGGAAGCGTTTTCAGAATCAGGCTCAGCAGCGCCGACACCTTGGCCACCAGGATGAAGCTGTTCCGATGCGCTCCGGCGGACCAGATCGCGCGCGCGGTTTCGCTGGGCGGTTTTTCCCAGAAACGCCGCACTTCGAAGAGCCGAGCCTCTTCGTTGACTATCGGCGCGCCAAGCTCGAACCATCCGTAGCCGGCTTCCGGCCGCTGGGCTGCAACTCCCAGCGCCACCGTCAACTCCTGGAATTCGGAGACCAGCGCTAAGGCGCGCTCCACGTTGCGCATCAACTCAGCGTCATCGCTGAACCAATGATCGGAAGGAAACACGGCCACAGATGCCGCCGGTTCCATTTCCGCCAGGCGAAAGGCAGCGTAGGCGATCGCGGCGGCAGTGCCGCGGTTGTCGGGCTGCACTATCATCTTCTGTTGCAGGTTGTGATGCGGGTCGTGATGCGAAAGCTCCGTCATCACCGGGGAAAAAAATCGTCCATGCGAGCGGGTCACCACTGTCAGAGTCTGCGCGGGATCAATTGACAGCGCGACGCGGCGGAGCGTCAGTTGCAGCAGGGTTTCCTGCTCCAGCAGCGGGCAGAACTGCTTGGGCACATCGTAGCCCAGCTGGCGGGTCAGAGTGCGGAGGCGCTTGCCTTCGCCTCCGGCCAGAACGATCGCCCATGGCTTTTGACTTTGCGTGTCCAGGGTGTCCGCCTCACCTATATGCACTACTCCGTTTCGAGAGCGAAGTAGCGCGCAGCGGTTACGCCGTGATGAAGGAGTGGTTAACACGTCTTGACGGATCGGTGCGTGATTTCTATCGCTGCGGCAGCAACGCGATCGCCCGCATCAGCAAATCGCGCGGACTGAAAGGCTTGGTAACGTAATCGTCGGCGCCCATAGCCAACCCCAGGGCCTTCTCGGAAGGGTTTGACCTGGCGCTCACGACCATGATCGGTAGCCGCGCAGTGTCCGCGCGCGAGCGCAGCCGCCGGCAAATCTCGAGTCCCGGCATCCCCGGCAGCATCAGATCCAGCACGATCAGGTCGGGTGCGAACGCGCGCAGTTTCTCGAGCGCCTCGGCCCCGTCGCTCGCCTCTTCAACCTCGAGCCCGGCCTGCGCGAGACTGTAGCGAATCAGTTCCCGGATATCGGCCTCATCCTCGACCAGCAGGACCCTGGCCCACGGGGCCACCACCCCATTCGCCTTTTCCTCCACTACCGCTACCTCCGCTCTGCCCGAGAAACCCGGATCGCAGGAGTGTCTTCGGTAATTCATCAGTGAGATAACGTCCGTGCGCCACCCGAGTACCCCGCCTTACCGTCGGACCCACTTCGCGGACTAACTGCCTATTTGACCCAAACATCGATCGATTATCGGAGTATTCCGGCGGTATTAATGAACGATTAAACCTCAATTCAAACGCGAGCTTGCTTGAGCGTGGAAGAGGCTCTGGCGAACGCCGAAGCTGTGGGTAACAATTGCTCCGAAGACGCATGACGATGCCATCTGCCGGGTCAAAGACTGCGGGGGGCGATGCGGGGCCCCGCTACGAATTCAGGATTTGGGCTCCGTCGCTCGCGGAGGTTAGAGAGCGGCTGGAAAAGCTCTCCGCCCCGCGGCCGGCGGAGCAAAGCCGCGAGACTTATATCGTGTCAGACGCGACCAACGACACGAACACAAAAATCAGGGCCGGCACAGTGGACATCAAGGTCCTCCTGCGCACGGATCAAAATCTCGAGCAGTGGAACCCGCACCTGAAGGCGGACTTTCCGATCGACGCTGCGCTCATCGCGGAAAAGATCTTCCCGGCCCTGCGCGTCGACCCGCCAGTCGACCTACTAATATCGAGCCGGCAGCTTTTCACTGCCGAGGCCTTCGTGGATACCGTGGTGAAACCGCATCCGCGTCTCGCCGCGGTAGAACTCGGCAAGGTCCGGCGTCGATACGCGCTCGGCGGCTGCGCGGCGGAGTTCGTCGAAGTCGAAATTGGCGGCCGCGTGATGCACAGCGTCGCCGTCGAGTCCCTCAGCCCGCGCGCCGTCCTGGACGCGATGGGCGAACTCGCGATCGGCGGCTACCCGAACATCAGTTACGTGCGGCAGATCAAATCGATGCTCGGTCGCGCCTAGCGGGCGCACGTTAATCCACCGGCGGACATTGATCGCGCCACGGTCGCGCCTCCTCGAAGGCCGCGGCGAGCGCGATGATGCCGAGTTCGCCGGCGGGCCGGCCGATAATCTGCAATCCGATCGGCAACCCCGACTTGGTAAACCCGTTGGGCAGCGAGAAGGCCGGCTGTCCGGTGGCGTTGAACGGAAACGTGAACTGGATAAACGGGTAGAGTTGCTCCTCGAACTTCTCGGTCGGCAAGCCAAGCCGGGGCGCCGCACTGGGCAACGTTGGCGCGAGCGTTGCGTCATAGGACGCCAACGCCTGCACGATCTCGCGCGAGGTGTTGTGCATCCGCGCCACCGCTCCGAGGTAATCGGTGGCCGAGAGACGCTTGCCGGCCTCCCACGCGCGGCGCACCACCGGGTCCATCGCGTCGGGATCCTTGATCGGCACGGTCGCGATGCCGGCGCTGATCGCGATACGCGTGTAGTCGGCGAGACGCTTGGCCGGATCGACGTCGACCGGCTCGACGCTATGGCCCATCGCGCGAAAGACCTCGCATGCGCGCTCTAGCGCGGCGCGGACCTCGGGGTCAACCGGGCCGAGCGCGCTTTCGGCGATGAGGCCGAGGCGCAGCTGCTGCGGCCGATCCGTCACCGCGCTCACGAAGGGTTTGGCCGGCGGCGGCGCCCAGTAGGGATCGCCCAGCGCCGGACCAGCCATCACGTCGAGCATCAACGCGACGTCGCGCACTGAGCGCGCGATCGGTCCCTCGGTCGCGAACCCGGCCCATCCCTCGCCCATCACTGGGGCAAAGCTGATACGCCCGCGCGAGGGCTTCAGCCCCACCACGCCGCAGCAGGCCGCGGGCACGCGGATCGAGCCGCCGCCGTCCGTGCCCTCGGCCAGCGGACCCATCCCGGCCGCGACCTGCGCCGCGGCGCCGCCGCTGGAGCCGCCGGCGCTGAATTCGAGGTTCCACGGATTGTGCGCCGGCGGGCACAGGCCGCCTTCGGTGGTCGGACGGCCGCCGAGTTCGGGCGTGGTGGTTTTGCCGAGCAGGATTCCGCCCGCGTTGCGCAAGCGGACCGCCAACTCGGCGTCGGCGCGGGGGCGGAAGTTCTCGTAGTTCTTCGAGCCCATCGTGGTCCGGATGTCGCGCGTCCAGGTCAGGTCCTTGAGCGAGTAGGCGATGCCGTAAAGCGGCATCGCGGTCGCGTCGGCGGCGCTCGCACTTTCCAGGCGTGTCGCGTCGGCGAGCGCGCGCTCGGCGGCGACGGTCATGAAGGCGCCAAGTTTGGGATTGAGCCGTTCGATTCGGCCCAGGAAGAATTCCGCGACCTCGCGCGGGCGGACCTCTTTTTTGAGCACCAGTTCGCGCAACTCCCAGGCTTCGATATACGCGTCGAACATTTTTTTCACCTTTTCACCAACTACTCCCGGACGCGGCTTCGTTGTCGCCACTTGGCCCTCGCATGACGAATCATGCGCTCGACTAAGGAACCGTCCAGACCGCGCTTTTCATTCTTTCTGTTAGTTCAAAACACCGATTTCAACAACACTCGCGCCTTCGCTAGTGTGAGACGCTATGGAGAATGGCCGGCGGTTGCGCGCGGGCCGGCCGACGATGCTCAGAACCGCCTTTCTATGGATTCACGTGCTCTGCGGCGCGATATGGGTCGCCGTCAGCTTGAGCTTCGTGCTGGCGGCCGGCGCTTCCACGGAAACAGAGCGCGCGGGGTTCGCTTCGCGCGTCGCGCCCGTGTTCAACCGGCTGAACCTGGCCGCGATCGCGCTCCTGCCGCTGAGCGGGATCGCGAACCTCATCTTTGTCGCGCGCGAGCATCATTTCAGACTTCCGGCGGCCTTCGTAGAGGTGCTGAGCGCGAAATTGCTGCTGCTGTGCGGGATGGCGACCGCATTGGCGATCGCATGGGGAGCGGCGGCGCGGCTTGGCTCCGAAGCACCGGGCGCCGGCGAGCGCCGGCTCCTGTGGCTATACGGCGCGATGGCCGCGATGGGGGCGGTCGCGCTGATGCTAGGTTTATGGCTGGCAGGAAGCGCGTGAAGGGCCGAAAGTGACAGTGAAAAAAATCAGCGTCGGTGAATTCGAGATCGCAATGCTCAGCGACGGGCTGTGGCGCAACGACGGCGGATGCATGTTCGGCGTGGTGCCGCGCGAGCTATGGCAACGCGACCATCCGGCCGACGACCGCAACCGCATCCGGCTCAACCTCACCTGCCCGCTCATCATGCGTGGCGGTGCCGCGGTGCTGGTCGACACCGGAATCGGTAACCGCCTGAGCTCGGTCGAGCGCAAGATTTTCGATCATGGCGAAGGATGGCTGTCCGACGGGCTCAAGGCGCTCGGGATGGAGCCGGGGGACGTGACGCACGTGGTGCTCTCGCATCTGCACTTCGATCACTGCGGCGGGATCGTGCGGCGGCGACCCTCGGGCGTGCTGGAGGCGGCGTTTCCGCGGGCGAGGGTCATGGTGCAGCGGGGAGAGTTGGAAATCGCGCGCGGTTCGCGCAATGAACGATTGCGGGCCGCGTATCGTCACATAGAGGAGTGTCTGGCGCCGCTGCAAAATGCCCTGGAGGCGCTCGAGGGCGACATCGAGTTGATGCCGGGATTGGACATCCGCGTGACCGGCGGCCACACCTCCGATCATCAGATTGTGCAAGTGCGCACCGATGGCGGCGGATGCTTCGTGCATCTGGCGGACATCGTGCCAACCCGCTCGCACATGAAGGGCCCGTGGAATCAGGCGTACGATCTCGACGCGCTGCGCACGATGGAGGTCAAGGCGGATTATCTGGAGCGCGCGATCGCGGGCGGATGGTGGGTGTCGTTCGCGCACGACGATCGAGTGCTGGCGGCGCAAGTGCGCAACGATCGCGGACGGTTCGCGCTGGGCGAGTCGATCCCGATGCCGTCGCTGGAGCAGGAGCGAGAGTGAGGCAAAGCGAGAATCAGGTGAGAATCAGGTAAAGGTTGACATTTTGAGCGAAGTGCGGCCTTCTTGCGAGGCTATCGCATCGCCGCAGTGACAGTGGGTAATATTATTGTTGTGGACAATTGGCTTCGCGAAGTGGATTTAAGCGAGGCTGCGCATTGATCGCGTCGCGAGTTCAGTTATGCTCAATCGCATAGGATGCGCGTCACCGAAAGAATCGTCTCGCCCGTTTTCTTCTCAATCGAAAATTCTCCATAGGTGTCTGCCCTAACAAGGAGTCTGCTGATGACCGCAGTTAACGACTTTGAGCGCGTGATCAAGCAGGACCGGGCCTCGCGTGAATCGAAGCAGTGGCGTGGAACGCTGCTCGAATACTTCGAGATCGTGAAGGCCGATCCCATGTTCACCAAGCTTTCTCATGCGCGTGTCTATGACCTGATCATCTCGAGCGGCATGCACAATATCCAGGAAGCCGACGATCCGCGCACCAAGCGGCTGTACAAGGACGAGCCGGTGAAGGTTTACCACTTCTTCGCCGACGAGTTCTTCGGTATCGAGCGCACCATCGCGCAGCTCGTGCGCTACTTCCACTCGGCCTCGCTCAAGGGCGAGGAGAGCCGCCAGGTGCTGTACCTGATGGGGCCGGTGGGCTCGGGCAAAAGCTCGCTGGTCGAGCGCATCCAGCGCGGCCTCGAGCAAGCAAGCTCCGTGTACGCGATCGAGGGTTGCCCGATGCACGAGGAACCGCTGCATTTGATCCCGCGCCACCTGCGGCGCGAGTTCGAGAAGATGCTCGGCGTACACATCGAGGGCGACCTGTGCCCGGTATGCCGCTACCGGCTCAAAGAAGAGTTCGGCCAGCGCTACGAGGAGGTGCCGATCGAAACCCGCAGCTTCTCCAAGCGCAACCGCATCGGGATCGGCGTGGTGCCGCCGGTCGATCCCAATAACCAGGACACCTCGGTGCTGATCGGCTCCGAGGACATCTCCAAGCTTGACCAGTACTCCGAGGGCGATCCGCGGGTGCTCGAGCTCAACGGCGCGCTCAACGTCGGCAACCGCGGACTGGTCGAGTTCATCGAGGTGTTCAAGAACGAGACCGAGTATCTGCACGCGATGATCACGGCGACGCAGGAAAAAGTCATCCCAGCGCCCGGCCGCCACGGCATGGTCTACGTCGACACCTGCATCCTGGCCCACTCCAACGAGGCCGAGTGGCAGAAGTTCAAGGCCGACCACACCAACGAGGCGATCCTCGATCGTATCGTGGTGATCAAGGTGCCGTACAACCTGCGGCTGTCCGAGGAAGTTAAGATCTACCAGAAGATCATCCGCAACTCGGACTTCCGCGCTCACGTCGCGCCGCACACGCTGGAGCTGGCCTCGATGTTCGCGATTCTGTCGCGGCTCGAGCCGACCTCGAAGTGCGACCTGATGACCAAGCTGCGGCTGTATAACGGCGAAGAGGTGGTCGAGAAGGGCCGGACCAAGAAGATCGACGTGGCGGAGCTCAAGGAAGATGCCAAGCGCGAAGGGATGTCGGGAATCTCGACCCGCTTCATCATGAAGGCGCTCGACAACGCGCTCTCCGACAACGTCAGCGGCAACTGCATCAATCCGATCAACGTGCGCGAGGCGCTGATCGGGATGGTCAAGGAGGGCGACCTGCCCGACGATAGCCGCAAGCAGTACCTGGAGTTCCTCCAGGACACGTTGCACAAGGAGTACCTCGACCTGCTCGAGAAAGAAATCACGCGCGCTTTCGTTTACTCCTACCAGGAACAGGCCGAGGCGCTGTTCCAGAACTATCTCGACCACGCCGAGGCCTACGTCAACAAAACCAAGGTGCGCGATCGCAACACCAAGGAAGAGCTGCCGCCGGACGAGGGCTTCCTGAAATCGATCGAAGAGCAGATCGCGATCATCGGCTCGACCGCCGACGGCTTCCGCCAGGAAGTGATAGCCTACCTGTGGTCGACCTCGCGGCGCGGCGAGAAAGTCAGCTACCGCAGCTACGAGCCGCTCAAGGAGGCGATCGAGAAAAAGCTGATGACTTCGGTGCGCGACATCTCGCGGATCATCACCAAGGCCCGCACCCGCGACGAGGAGCAGGCCGAGAAGTACGGCGCGATGGTGCGTAACCTGCTGGAGAACGGCTACTGCGAATCGTGCGTAGACGTGGTGCTCAAGTACGCGGCGAACAATCTGTGGAAGGACTGAGGTGACATTGATGCGCCGGAGCGTTTTACGCTGGCGCCGCCGATATGAAGGCGGAGGCGATTACCTGCTGTCATTCTGGTTTGAGCAAAAGAAATCGCTTCGCGCCGATCCTTCGCTTCGCTCAGGATGACATCGCAAATGCCACCGCTGGAAAGCATCTTTCGCGAATACAGCCGCTCCGACGCGGAACACTCCGACCGCTCGGCCGGCGATCGCGCGCGCCATCGCCAGAAGGTCCGCGAGTCGATCCGCGAAAATATCGCGGACATCATCGCTGAAGAATCGATCATCGGCAAAGACCGCGACCGCGTGATCAAGGTTCCGCTCCGCGGCATCAAGGAGTACCGCTTCATCTACGGCGAGAACGCGCCAGGCGCGGGCCAGGGCCAGGGCGACACGCGCCCCGGCCAGGTCGTCGGCAAGACCGGGAAGGACGGCCAGGGCAAGGGCGACGGCCAGGCCGGCGACCGCCCTGGTATCGATTACTACGAGACCGACGTCACGCTCGACGAACTGATCGAGATCATGTTCGAGGATCTCGAACTGCCCAACCTCGAGCGTCGCGCGCTGCGCCAGATCCCCTCCGACCGTTCCTTCAAACGCAAGGGCTATCGCCACGTCGGCATTCGTATCCGGCTGGACAAGCGCCGCACCGCGCGTCAGCGCGTGATGCGAATTCTCGCGGCGCGCCATCGCCATGCGGCCGAGCGCGCGCTCGAAGTGGCGGAAGCCGCGGAACTCGAAGCCGACATCGGCGGTACAGAAGAAGAAGCGGAAGAGCGGCGCTTCCCCTTCCATCAGGATGACCTGCGCTACCGCCACGTCGAGACCGACACCAAGGAAGAGTCCAACGCGGTCGTGATGTGCATCATGGACACCTCGGGCTCGATGGACACGATGAAGAAGTACCTGGCGCGCAGCTTCTTCTTCATGCTCTACCAGTTCATCGCGACGCGCTATCGCAACGTCGAAATCGTCTTCATCGCCCATCATACCGAGGCGCGCGAGGTCACCGAGGAGGAGTTCTTTCACAAGGGCGAGGCCGGCGGCACCTTCATCTCGTCGGGTTACTTAAAGGCGCTCGAGATCATCAACGAGCGCTACCATCCCTCGCTGTGGAACATCTACGCCTTTCATTGTTCCGACGGGGACAATTTCGACTCCGACAATCCGGCGGCGCTCAAGTCGGCCAAAGAGTTGTCCGAGCTCTGCAACCTGTTCGGCTACGGCGAAATCAAGCCGCTGGGATCGCGCTATTATGAGTCGTCGATGCTCAACGTGTTCCGGCGGCTCGAGGCGCCCAACTTCCACTCGGTGCTGATCGAGCGCAAGGAAGACATCTGGCCCTCCTTCAAGGCTTTCCTCGCCAAAGATCGGATCAAAGAGTAATTCGGATCAAGGAATAGTTCAGGCCGCAACTTACGATGGCGAATTACGAACTCAAGGACCTGGTCGAATGGGACGCGCGCATCCGCGACAAGGTCGCCGAGTTCGGGCTCGACTGCTTCACGCAGGAGTTCGAGCTGTGCGACCACTTCGGGATGCTCGGCTATATGGCGTACTCGGGGATGCCCTCGCATTACCCGCACTGGTCGTACGGCAAGTCGTACGAAAAGCTCAAGACGCTGTACGATCACGGGGTGAGCGGACTGCCCTACGAAATGGTCATCAACTCGGATCCGGCGCTCGCCTACCTGATGCGCGACAACACCCTGCTACTGCAGATCCTGACCATCGCGCACGTTTACGGCCATAACGATTTTTTCAAGAACAATTTCACCTATCGCTCCACCCGCGCCTCGCTGACCATCGAGTTGTTCAAGGCTCACGCGCTGCGCGTGCGGCGTTATGCGGAAGACCCCTCCATCGGCGTTGACAAGGTCGAGCACGTGCTCGACGCGGCCCACGCGCTGAGCTGGCAATGCCGGCGCAATCTTGCGATCCGCAAGCTCAGCCACAACGAGCAGCTCGAACGCCTGGTGGACGCGGCTCATCCCAAGACCGATCCTTTTCATCGGATCCATGCGCGCGCGGAGGTCCACGAGCCCGACATCCACAAGGTGCCGGTCGAGCCCGACGAAGACCTCCTGCTGTTCATCCGCGATCACAACCCGTTCCTCGCCGAATGGGAAAAGGACCTGCTCACGATCGTGGACGAGGAAGCGAAGTACTTCCTGCCGATGCTCGAGACCAAGATCATGAACGAGGGATGGGCGAGCTACTGGCACAAGCGCATCGTGGAGTCGCTCGATCTCGATCAGGGCCTGCATCTCGAATTCATCGTGCGCCACAACCAGGTCGTCCGCCCGATTCCCGGCCAGATCAATCCCTACTACCTCGGGTTCAAAACCTGGGAGGACATCTACCGCCGCCACACCAATCCGACGGCCGAGGAGATTAAGCGCGACGGCTCGCCGGCCAAGAACGGCGAAGCCAAGCTCTTCGAGGTGCGCGAGACCGAGCGCGACAGTTCATTTCTGCGCCGCTTTCTGACCGAGGAGTTGATGCGCGAGATGGACCTGTTCAAGTACGAGGCGCGCGGCGACGATTTGGTGGTCGACAAGGTCTCCGACGAGGAAGGCTGGCGCGAGGTCAAGGAAACGCTCATCCGCAACGTCGGCGCCAGTTCGATTCCGGTGATCAAGGTCGAGGACGCCGACTTCGGCCAGAACCGCACGCTGTACCTCAAGCACAGCCACGACGGCCGCGATCTCCAGCTCGAGTACGGCGAGAAAACGCTCGCCTACGTGGCGCGTCTGTGGGGACGCGAGGTCGTGCTCGAGACCACGCTCCAGGGCAAGCGCTCATTGCTCTGCTACAACGAGCGGGGCTTCTCGATGCGCGCGCTGAAGTAGCGGAGCCGCTGCGCTCGCGCTGCGGCACGCCGCGATGGCCTCCAGCGAAAAATTCGAAACCGGCCTGCGCATGATCCTCGAAGCCGTCGACGAGGCGGCGCGCGAGGACCATGCGCCGCTCAGCGCCGGTGCGATGCGCGCCGAACTGGAGCGCCTCGCGCAGATGCGCGGGCGCCCGGCCTTCTATCCCTACCTCGGCTCCGGCATCGGACGCGGCGCGCGCGCGATGCTCGCCGACGGGCGATGGGTGCTCGACTTCGCGCTCGGCATCGGCGTCCATCTGTTCGGACATGGCGACCCGGACCTCATCGCCACCGCGATTCGCGCCGCCGCCTCCGACCTGGTGATGCAGGGCAACCTGATTTTCAATCGCGAGTACGGAGCGCTGATGGAGACGCTGCTGCGGCACGCGCCGGCCGGGATGGAAAACTGCTGGCTCTCGCTGTCGGGCGCCGACGCCAACGAGAACGCGCTCAAGCTCGTGCGCTACAAGCGCGACGGACGCCCCGGGGTGATCGCGTTTCGCGGATGCTTCCACGGGCGGACCAGCGCGATGGCGGAAATCACCGACCGTCCAGACTACCGGGTGGGCCAGCCGGCTACCTTCCCGGTGCACTACATTCCCTTTTTTGATCGCAACGAGCCCGACAGCATCGCCAAATCGCTGGCCGCGCTGAGCGACGTGATCGCGCGCGAGGGCGAGCGCATCGCGGCCTTCATCGTCGAACTGGTGCAAGGCGAAGCCGGCTTCGTGACCGCGCCGCGCGAATTTTTCGTCCCGCTGTTCGAGGAATGCCGCCGAGCCGCGATCCCAATCTGGGTCGACGAGGTGCAGACCTTCGCCCGCACCGGCGAACTGTTCGCGACCGACCTGCTCAAACTTGCCGATTACGTCGACCTCATCACCATCGGCAAGGTCTTCCAGGGCAGCGCCGTTCTCTATCGGCGCGGCTTCGCGCCCGACCCCGCGCTTATCTCGGGAACCTACTCGGGCGCGACGGTGGCGATGGCGGTCGCACGGCGGATGATCGAGCGGATGTTCGAGGGCGCAATGTTCGGGCCCGAGGGGCGCGAGCGCGAACTGGAGCGGCTGACGCGTGAGCATCTGCGCATACTCGCCGAGCGCCATCCCGGCGTCGTCTCCGAAGTCGACGGCGTCGGCGCGATGCTGTCGTTTCGGGTCGGTGACGGCACGCTTGAAACGACGCGGGCTTTCATCCGCCGATGCTTCGACGCGGGACTGGTGCTCTACTATGGCGGGCACGAGCCAGCGTGCGTGCGGCTCTTTGTGCCGGCGGCGGTCGTGACCAACGACGAACTCACCGACGCGTTCACAATCCTCGATCGCTGCATGGACTGAGCGGCGCCCCGGCGCAGAGGAAGTTGGCTCTCAGAGCGGCGCGGCGGGCGGCAGCGCGTCGAACGCCAGAATTTCCTCGCACCATCGCGCAATGCTCAGCAGCCGGCCCTCTTCGAGCGCCGCGCCGGTTAGCTGGATCGATATCGGCAATCCCGAGGGCGCGAGCGCGCAGGGAAGCGCGATCACGGGATGGCCGCTTAAGCTCCACGGCAGGTTGAACGAGGGGTCGCCGGTCGCGCCGATTCCGGCCGGCGCGGGCGCCGGCGTGGCGGGAGTCAGGATCGCGTCGAAGCGCGCGAGCACATGGTCGACTTCGCGGCGAAAGCGCCGCTGCACCTCGAGCGCGCGGATATATTCCCAGGCCGGGGTATCGAGGCCGCGTTCCACGAACTCGCGAATCTTCGGCCCGTACAGATCCTTCTTCTCCGCGAAGCGCTCCCGATGGACCTCGGCGGCCTCCGCGCATAACTCGAGCATCGTGTTCGCCGTGATGTAGCCGAAGCTCGGCGGCTCGTCGACGGTTTCGATCCGCGCGCCGGCATCGGTGAGCCTGGCGACAGCAGCGGCGACGGCGGACCGCGTTTCCTCGACCGCACGATCGTCGAACGCTTTCGGCATCAGCGCGATTCGGAGCCCCGCTGCCAACTGCGCCGCGGCATGCATATAGTCGTCGGTCGCGATGGCAAGGCTTGCGGGGTCGCGTGGGTCCTGCCCGGCCATCGCCTGGAGCATCGCGGCCGCATCGGCGACTGAGCGCGTGAAAATCCCTACGTGGTCGAGACTCGGCGCCAGCGCCAACATCCCGTAGCGGCTGATTCGCCCATAGGAAGGCTTCATCCCGACGATGCCGCAGTAGGCGGATGGACGGATGGTCGAGCCGACGGTCTGCGAACCGATCGCCGCATAGCACATCCGCGCCGCCACCGCGGCGCCCGAGCCGCTGCTGGAGCCACCGGGAGTGTGCTCGAGGTTCCACGGGTTGCGTGTGGGGGCCGGGTCCAACAACGCGAACTCGGTGGTGGCGAGCTTGCCCAGGATGATCGCGCCGGCGCGCTTAAGCCGCGCCACCGCCTCGGCGTCGTAGTCGGGAACGAAGCCGGCGAGCGACTTCGAGCCACCCTCGGTTGCAAGCCCGGCGGTATAGAAGATGTCCTTGATTCCAACCGGCACGCCGTGGAGCGGCCCGCGAAAGCGCCCCTCGCGAGCTTCGCGGTCGAGTTCGGCGGCGGCGCTGCGCGCCCGCGCGCGATCTATCGCGACCCACGCCTTGATCGCGCCGTCGAGCAGATCGATCCGTGCAAGGGACGCGTCGACCAGCTCGACGGGCGAGACCTTGTGCTCGCGGACAAGACGGGCCGCCTCCGTGAGCGTGAGCGCGTACGGTTGTGCCATCGCATCTTCCTCAATGGCCGAGTTGCTTCAGTGCGTCGAGTCCCGTCTCATTTCTTGCCTTTGAGATGCGTGTCGAAGAACGCCGCCATCTTGGGCCATAGTTCGAAGGCTGCCTTCTCGCGGTAGCTCGGCCGGTAGTCGGCGAAGAACGCGTGGCCGGCGTTCTTGAACATGTCGATGGTGAAGGTCTTGCCAGCCTGCTGCAGGCGCTGGCGCAATACCTCGATCTGCGCGGGCGAGGGATTGGTGTCTTCCTCGCCGCAAACCACGTAGAGCGGACAGCTCAGCCGTGGCACCATGTCGACGATCGGCGTGGGGCGCTGCGGCGTGACCGGCGCCGCATCGGCGGTGATACCTCCGCCCCAGCAATCGATCGCCGCGCTCAGCCGGTTGCTGCTGCACGCGTAGAGCAGGGTGGTGCGGCCGCCCATGCAGAATCCAACGCAGCCGATCTTGCCGGTCATCCCGGGCTGCGCGGCGAGCAGGTCGGCGGCCTTGTCGAGATCGCGCACGAGTTGTGCGTCGGACAGTGCGAGCATCCGGCTGAGCACGATGTTCATCGGATCGTCGGTCTTGGGCGCGCCAACCCGCGTGTAAAGGTCGGGCGCGAGTACGATGTAGCCGAGGTTGGCGAAGCGCCGCGCCACGTCGCGGATATGCTCGATCACGCCCCAGGCCTCGTGAATAACGATGATGCCGGGATAAGAGCCGGGCTCGCGCGGCCGAACCAGGTAAGCGTTGATCGCGGTGCCGTCGCTCTGGAAGCTCACGTCGCGTCCTTCCAGGCGTTCGGGGTTGGTTACTTGTCCTGCCAGTGCCATGATGCGTTCCTCCTTGGAATCAATGGAACGGCGCAGCGCGCCGACGACCGGCGACTACCGCAGTCAAACGTCCGCGCCAGCGATACCCAATAGCGCATTTTACGCAGACGTGGTTAGTGCTCCGCAGCGGTGAATCGCGTCGCAACGCATCTCGTGACAGTCTGAATTGGGCACCGAATCCGCACGGACTTATTCATTCCATCTTGTTCAGGCGAGTTCCGGCTGATAGCCCTTGTTGCCATGTTTGCATCCAGGTCCGGCGGTGCACGAGGGCAGGCACGAATCGCTTACATCGTCGCGGGTGTATGTCTTGGCGCCGCGATCGTGGTTCCCGCAATGTTCGGCGGGCGCGCCGAACGCGTTTATCGCGATTCTATCGCTCAACTGGCCGGCGCGGGCCACGCCGTGAGCCTGGAATCCTACCGGCGCGGATGGTTCTCCTCGGAGGCCACCGTGAGCGTCGCGGTGGGCGGCCACGGCGCGATTACCCTCGTGCAGCGCGTGCATCATGGCCCGCTCGGATTTTACAACGGATGGCATGTCGCATTCCCGGTCGCGGCGGTGGTCGATACCGATCCGCCGCCCAAGCTGCAGGGCGTGATGGACAAGATCTTCGGCGAGGCGCCCATCGTCATCTCGTCAGTCGTCTGGATGGGCGGCGCGCTGGATACTTACATCTCCCGCGAGGCAACCGAGCGCGCTGACCCGGCGCACAATTTCACCGCCAAATTCGGCGGTTTCAACTCGGAAGTGCACCTCTCGCAGAACGCTTACACGATTCGCGGCGACGCTCCGGGCATAACCGCCGCCGGCGCGTTCGGCGAAGCCGGGATGGCCGGGCTGACGATAAGCGGCGAGTCGCATCGCCACAGCAGCGGCGTGTGGCTCGGCAACAAGCTCCTCAACCTAAGCCGCGTGAACTACAGCGTGGTCGGCAGCGGCGCACACGGCTCGGCCAGCGGTCTGGTGCAGGACATCGCCTTTGCGGGGCTCACCGAGATCAAAAATGGCCGGCTCGACATTCGTGAGACACTATCGGTCGGCAACATCGCCGCCGGCGCTCTGAAACTCGGACCGATAAGCCTGGTGGCCGGAATCGGCAACATCGCGCCGGAACCAATTGCACAATTCACCAATGCGGTCGGGTCGATTTCGCACTCGACGTCTGACCCACAGGCGCAATCGCAGATGCTCCAGGAAAAAATCGTCGAGGCGTTCGTTGCGATAGTGAAGGAATCGCCGGTCCTGTCTATCGATCTGCATGCGGCCAGCCCCAATGGAGAGGCGGTCGGCAAGGCCACACTCGGAATCTCTCCCGAGCTGGCCAACGATCCGCTGATAAAGTCCAGTAATCCTGATCGTGGCATAGCCGCGCAGGCCTGGAACAAGTACGGACATGCGTCGGCCGAACTTGTGGCGCCGACCGGCTTCCTCGCGCCGCTGCTCAAGGCGGATCAACTCAAGCAACTCGAGCAAAGCGGCATCCTGGCCCGTGACGGCGCCAACTACGTCTGCCGCGCGAGCTTCAAGGACGGCGAATGGCTGATCAACGGCCGCAAGCTCAAACTCCCGGCTCCGCCGGCGCGCCCCAACCTCACCAATCGCCTTAGCTAGACTCGAGCCTGGCGTCGCCGTCACGCATCGGCGTTGCACTCAGGCGGCGCCCTTACCTTGGCTGGCCGATTCGGGCAAGCTTTAGCCACGTATGGGGAGTGGCGCGGCCGCGATCGAACCGCTGATGCATCATCTCAGGAACCCCGCCGAACTTTCCGACCTGCTCGCGGCCTGGGGCTATCTGGGCATCTTCGTCTTCGTCTTTGTCGGCAACCTGGGCGTGCCGGTGCCGGAGGAGAGCGTGCTGATCGCCGCAGGCTTTCTAGCCTCGCACGGCCTGCTCGATCTCAAATGGGTCTATGTGGTGGCGGTGGCGAGCGCGGTGACCGGCGACTGCTCCGGCTTCATAATCGGACGCACGGGCGGCCAGCATCTGCTCGAGCGCCTCGCCGCAAGATTCGCGTTCGTGCGCCGGCGTATCGCGCAGCTGCGCCTGTTCTTCGATGAGCACGGCAGCAAGGCGGTCTTCATGGCGCGCTTCATCGCGGGCGCGCGCTTTTTGGCGGGACCGATGGCGGGAGCGGCGGGGATGCCGTTTTTGCGCTTTCTGGGATGGAACGTGATGGGCGCGCTCATCTGGTGCTCGCTGATGGTGACGATCGGGTACCTGGTGGGTGACGAGGTCTGGCGCGCGGTCGGATTTGTCCACTGGGGCGCGCGATGGATCGCGCTCGGCGTGGCGCTGATCGCTCTTGCCGCCTACCTGATTCACTGGTGGACGCATCAAACGGCGCCGGGCCCTGACGCGCAAGCCTGAATCAGTGCGAAGCGGCATCCACCGCGGCCTCGGTTGCATCGCCGCGTGCCCCGGGACTAGGCTTCGCCCTATCCGCGCTGGGTGCGGCATCCCCGCAACAACTCGGCCCGGCGCGGCAACCGCAACGGAGGAAACAGGCGCGATGGCGTTGCTACCGTACGTCGACGAATCGAAGGCTTCCGACAAGACCCGCGAAATCCTCGGCAACACTCCGCGTAAGATGAACGTCGCGCGGATGATCGCCAACAGTAGCGACGCGGTGTTCCAGAATTTCTCGCGCCTCGGACACTCGCTGCTGACGCGCGCGAAGCTCGATAGCAAGCTGCGCGAAATCGCGATCCTGCGCACCGCCAAACTCACCGGCTCGGTCTACGAATGGACTCAGCATGTGCCGATCGCCAAGGCCTGCGGAGTGAGCGACGAGCAGCTGGCGGCGATGGAAAACTGGGAAGGCACAAAGTGCTTCGACGAAGTCGAGCGCCTGGTGCTCACGCTGACGGACGAGGTTACGCGCAATGTCAAGGGCCGCAAGCAAACGCTCGAGGCGCTGAAAAAGCATCTCGCCACAACGGAACTAGTCGAACTGATCCTTTCGATCGGCTTTTGGGGGATGGTGGCGCGGCTGCTCGAGACCACTGAAGTCGACCTCGAGGATTTTGCCGGCAAGCTCAACATGCTGGAGCGTGGCCCGCGCAAATCCTAACTTTCACCGCGTTGGGACAATAGAACCTGACGTGTCGCGCGCCTTTTCCGCGGCCAGCGCCGGCGGCAGCGAGGAATCCCAAAGGCTCGCGACAAAGCGAGCGCCGGTCACGTCATCGGCCATCTCTGACACGAGCCACAGGAGCGGCTGCACCATGATCTCGGGACGCAACAGACGCCCGCGGACTTCGAGCGCAATATCCCCCGGGACCATCCCGGTGTCAGTTACTCCGCCTGGCAGCAAGGAGTTGACGGTCACTCCGGTCCCGGCCAAATCCTGCGCCCAAATGATAGTCTCCGACTCGAGCGCCGCCTTGGAGGGGCCGTACGGAGCGAACCCGGCCCGGCGCATCGTCTCGTAGTTCATCGAGATGTTGATGATGCGCCCCCAGCGCTGTTTGAGCATATGGGGCACCACCGCGCGCGCCATCAGAAACGGACCGGTCACGTTGGTATCGACGATCATCCGCCACACTTCAGCGTCGGTCTGCCAGAACTTGGTGGGAGTGTCGAGGAAATTCTCGCTGACGAAACGCATCCCGCGCCCGGCATTGTTCACCAGGATGTGAACCGAGCCGAACTCGCGGATGGCCTCGCTTACCACGAGCAGGCCGTCCTGTTCACTCGTGACATCAGCCGTCAAGCCACGAACGATCCCCGCCTGTGAGGTCTTCGCTTCATCGGCGACCGCCTCGATTTCATTGCGGCCGCGCGCGGCCGTAATCACTACGTTCGCCCCGGCCCGCGCCAATCCCAACGCCATCGCGCGTCCCAGTCCACGGCCGCCGCCAGTGACTATTGCCGTCTTGCCCGCAAGTCCACTCGCAAGTTTTCCCGAAGGTTCGCCGCTCGGCATTTTCGTGCGCTTGTCCTAAAACAATGCCACGCCTGTGCCTGGCTGGATTCAATCGCCGCGCGCGCGGTCGGCGAACCATAGATAACCATCGCTGTCGCGCGAAGCCAGGTCGCCGGTAAGGTAGTAATCGCCGCGAAACGCCGCCGCGTTCACTGCAGGATTTTTCCAGTACTCCAGCATGAGTGTTGGCGGACGCTCGGGGTTTATCCGGATTGCGATCTCGCCTGTCTCGCCGTCGCCCGCCTCCCTGCCCTCGGCGCCGAGCACGCGAACGTCGTGGCCGAGGAACGGACGCCCCATCGATCCCGCCTTGACCTCCATCCCCGGCACGTTGGCCACGACGATAGTCGTCTCGGCCTGCCCATACCCGTCGTGGATTGTGAGCCCGAAGCAGTCACGCCAGACGCCGATGATTTCCGAATCGAGCGCTTCACCGCTGGCGGTGCAATGGCGCAGCGCGGGGAGTTTGTGGGACGCAAGATCCTCCTGCATCAGCCGCAGGTACTCCGTGGGCGTCGCGCACAGCGTCGCAATTTGATAGCGGCGCAGCAACTCCAATTGCTTTTGCGGCTCGAGCGCGCCGTTGTACATGAAAGTCGCAACACCGTTCATCCACGGGCCGAACAGCACTCCGTACCCCGCCTTGGCCCGTCCCGTATCTGTGGTACCCCAATGCAATTCACCCGGCCGCACGTCGAGCCAGTGGCTTCCGGTGTAACGATGGCACCAGGTGTAGGCGTGGCTGTGCAACACGGCTTTGGGTTCGTGCGCGGTGCCGGAAGTGTAGAGGCAAATCGCGGGATCGCTCGCGCGCGTGCGCACCGGCGAAAACCGGGCCGACGCCGTCGCCATCGAGGCCCGCAAACCGAGCCATCCGCTGCGCGAGCTGCCGGCGATGAGATAGTGCTTGAGCGCCGGGCACTGACTACGAAGATCGCTTACAAGGTCGGCACTTTCGACCGCGGCGATGATCGCAACCGCACCGGAGTGATTGGCGCGATAGATCAGATCCTTGTCGCGCAGCGTCGAACTGCAAGGGATCACGATCGCGCCGGCCTTGAGCGCGCCCACGTATGCCGCCTGCCACAGCGTGATGCGCGGCAGCGCGACTATCACCGGGTCGCCCGGCCTGACCCCGAGGCCCGTCAGCACATTGGCTATCCGGTTGGACTGCTCGCGGATGTCGGCGAAGCACAAGCGCACGCGGTTGCCGTCCTGGTCCTCGCACAGGATCGCAGGGCGGCCCGGCTCGGCGCCGAAGGCGTCGATGGTCGCGCCAAAATTGAAGTGCTCCGGCACCTCCCAGTGGAAATCGCGGTATGAACTCTGGTCTTCGCTCATCGGCGGCGATTTTCCGCGCGAATCAGGAGCGCGAGCGGCCGTGATGGGCGCTGCTGTTGCGCCGCTCGGCGGGGGGCGCCTGCGATCGCTCGGCGGCGGCTTGGATGTATTTCAGCGTGACAGGCGAGAGATCGTCGCGTCCGACCTTAGCGTCGATGATCGCGAAGCCGGTGCCGCGATGCGCCGCTTCAAGGGCGCTGCGCAATTCGGCCGGGTTGTGCGCTTCAAAACCCGCGCCGCCCCAATCCTCGCCCAATCGCGCATACGGCCACGCCGGGATATCCAGCAGGTCGCGCCGCTCGCTCGCCACCGGCCGGAAGATGCCCCATCCGCCGTTGTTGACGATGATCACGATCGGATTGGCGCCGAAGACCGGCGCGTGCGAGATTTCCGGGCCGGTCATCTGGAAGCCGCCGTCGCCGCACAGCACGATCGGCCGCAGGCCCGATCCTATCTGCGCGCCCAGCGCGGCCGGCACCGCAAAACCCATCGAGGCGTAAAATCCCTGCGCGAGATAGGTTCCGCCGTGCGGCACGCGCACGTCCAGTCCGCCGAACAGCATGTCGCCCGACTCGGCCACCACCATGTAGCGCTTGTGCGCGGCGAGAAACTCGTTGACCACGGTGAGGATCTCGCCGACCCGCAGTGCCGCGCCGCCGCCGTCAGCGGTGTCGATGGCCGCGCGCAGGTTGTCGGCATAGTGAACGGTCTCGTCCTGGCGTTGGATGCTCTGCTTGCGTAGCGCGCGCACGAAATCGCGCACGCCGACGTTCATGTAGGTGTGGTACTTGACGTCGACCCGCCGATCGACCGCCCACACCGACTTGCCCTCGATGATCTCCGGCGGACGATTGCCGAAGTTCATGTCGGTCTTCAGGCATCCGAGGTTCAGCACGAAATCCGCCTCGTCCATCCGCGCGACGATCGGCGGCGGGCTTATCGGCCCGACGTGGACGCCCATGTACAGCGGATGGTCCATCGGGAACGCGCCCTTGCCGAGCACCGTGGTCATCACCGGCGCGCCCATCTGTTCGGCCAGCTCGACCAGTTCGCGCGAGGCCTTGTAGCGATGGATCTCGATGCCTGCGATCAGCACCGGCTTGCGGCTTTGATTGAACATCGCGGCGGTTTCGCGTGCCGCCTCTTCGAGCCGGCGCGCGTCGGATTCGTGAAAGCGCAGATGGCCGTCCCATTCCAGCAAGTCCTCGGACACCTCGATCTCGCGGTCGACCATGTCGCGATGGATCTCGATATAGCCGGGGCGCTGCTCGGCCCAGATCGCCCGCACCACGTCGTGCAATTGCCTCGCGGCGCGGCGGGGCTCGGTCAACACTGCCGAAGCGCAGGTGACTTCCTGGTAGATGCGATGCTGGGATTCGATTTCGCGCGCCTGATGGTGAATCAGCGTGCCCAGCTTGCGCTCCTCCTCGCCGGGACCTCCCGACAGGACGAGCAGCGGCACGCGTTCGGAAAACGAACCCGCCACCGGGTTGACCATGTTGTGGCCGCCGGCGCCGTAGGTCACGCAAATAACCCCGATTTTGCCGGTGGCGCGCGCGTAGCCGTCGGCAGCGAAACCGACGCCAGGCTCGTGCGAAAAGGTCAGGATTTGCGGCCCCTCGCGTCGGCCCAGGGCGAAAAACAGCTTGAGCGCGAGGTCGCCCGGAATGCCGAAAACGTGGGTTGCGCCGATCTTGCGCAGGTACGCGACCAGGAAGTCGCCCATGGACATGTGCCGTTTCACCCGCGATCCCTCCTCTCCGTCCTGCATTTCACTGTAGCAGATCGGCGCGCCGGGCTCCCGCCCAATCCGCCTGGACCTTGGGCCGCGGGCCGGGGTGGAGTATAAAAAGAGGAGAAAGCCGTGTTTAGCCGAATTCTCAGGATGCAATTGATGGGCCCGCTGCAGATGCGCGGGCTGATAATGTTTCTGCCGCAGTTCGTTCGCGTGTTCTGGCGCCTGATGCACGACGCGCGGGTCTCAATGCTAGCCAAGTCAGTGCCGCTGCTGGGCGTGCTCGCGCTGATTTCGCCGCCGTTGCTGGAACTCGACTTCATTCCGATCATCGGAGAACTCGACTGGGTCCTCGTCGGTTTCATCTGCCTGAAGATCTTCATCTGGTTGTGCCCGCCTGACGTGGTGCGCGAGCACGTGAGCAACGTTGCGCGCGGCGCCTAGCGCAGGGAGCCAATATAGATGCGACCGCGGATTATCCTGTTCAGCCTCGCCGCGCTCATCATCGTCATCCTGATTGTCCTGGGGCTCGCCGACGAGCTGCTGGTCGATCTCCTGTGGTTCGGCGTGCTCGGCTACCGCTCGGTGTTCCTGACCCAGCTCGGCGCCCAGGTCACGATTTTCGCGGCCGTGTGGTTCGTCGCCTTCGTCGCGATATGCGGTAGCGGCTTCATCGCGTTGGGCCTGAGCCAGGAGCGTGAACGGCTCCATATCGTGCGCCGCTCCGAGGAGATGACCGAGGTCAATCTGCCCGAGCTGATTCGCGCGCTCGGCGACCGCATTCCGTGGCGGCTGCTGGTGCTTGGGTCCTCGGCCCTGCTCGGCCTGTTCGCAGCCTCGGGCGAGGCGTCGTCGTGGGACACCTACCTCAAGGGGTTTTACGCGGTGCCTTTTGGCCACACGGATCCGGCCTTGGGCAAGAATCTCGCGTTCTATGTCTTCACGCTGCCGCTGCTCGAGGACTGGCGCGACCTGTTCATGCTGATCCTGTTCCTGACCGCCGTGGTGACGGGCATGGTCTACTGGGCGCGCGGCGCGCTGGATTTCCGCGACTCGCCCCCGCGTATCTCACGCGGCGCCGCCGCGCATTTCTCAGTGCTGCTCGCGGTGTTTTTCGTGCAGCGCGCGATGAACTACTGGCTGGCACGCCCCGAGCTGCTGTTGCATAGCAACGGTGTGGTCTACGGCTTGCGCTACGTCGACCACGTGCTTTGGGAGCCGGGCCTGTGGCTGCTGGTGTTACTGTCGCTGGTGGCCGCCGCGATCAGTCTGGCCAACCTCGGACAGCGCGGGCTCAGGCTGCCGGTGATCGCGGCGATCGCGCTGTTCGGCCCGGCGATCTTCCTAAACCTGATCCAGCCGGTAATCGAAAAGCTCTACGTCAAGCCCGACGAGCTGCGGGTCGAAAAGCCCTACCTCGAGCGCAATATCGCGCTGACCCGGATGGCCTATCACCTCGACAGCGTCGACGTGAGGGAGTTCAATGGCAAAGGCACCCTCACGCGGGCCTCGCTCGAACAGGATGCGCCCACCGTCAACAATATCCGGCTATGGGATCCGCGCCCGCTGCTCGCGACCTACCGCCAGCTGCAGGAAATCCGGCTCTACTACGATTTCCAGGACGTGGACATCGACCGCTACTGGATCAACGGCAAGTATACGGAGGTGATGCTCTCGCCACGCGAGCTCAACATCTCGCTGCTGCCCGATAATGCCCAGACCTGGGTCAACCGCCATCTCAAGTTCACCCACGGCAGCGGCCTCACGATGAGCCCGGTCAATGCCAAGGACAGCGAAGGATTGCCGGTCTTCTATATCAAGAACATCCCGGCCGAATCCGACGTCGGCTTCAAGGTGCCGCAGCCGGCTATCTACTTCGGCCAGGAGCCCGACAGTTACGCGATCGTCAAGGCCGCGACTCCCGAATTTGACTATCCACTGGGCGCCGATAACGTCTACTCATACTACAAGGGCACGGGCGGTGTGCCGGTCAGCGGGCTGTTGCGCCGCCTGCTGTTCGGCTACTTCTACCGCGACATCAACCTGCTGGTGACCCGCAACATCCTCGACGGCAGCCGCATCATGATTCGGCGCAACATCAGCGACCGGGTGGCGCGCCTCGCGCCATTTCTGGGCCAGGATCGCGACCCCTACGTGGTGCTGCATGACGGCCACCTGGTCTGGATTCTCGATTGCTATACCACCAGCGATCATTTTCCTTACTCGCAGCGCAACTCCGAAGGGATCAACTACATCCGCAATTCGGTCAAGGTGGTGGTCGACGCTTACAACGGCACCACCGATTTCTATGTCGCCGACCCCGCCGATCCGATCATCCGGACCTGGCAGCGCATTTTCCCAGCGATGTTCAAGCCGATATCGGCCATGTCCGACGATTTGCGCAAGCACATCCGCTACCCTGAAGACTATTTCCTGATCCAGGCCGACATCTATCGCACCTACCACATGACCGACCCGGCCGTGTTCTACAACCGCGAGGACCAGTGGGGGTTCCCGCGTGAGAATTACGCGGGCGAGACCGTTCCCATGCAACCCTACTACGTAATCATGCGGCTCCCCGGGGAGACCCACGACGAATACATACTGATGCTCCCGATGGTGCCGGAGAGCCGCGGCACGGTGCGTGACAATATGATTTCGTGGCTGGCCGCGCGCTGCGACGGCACCGATTACGGCCATCTGTTCGAGTTCGCCTTTTCCAAAGACCGCCTGTTCTACGGCCCCTACCAGATCCAGGCGCGCATCAACCAGAACCCTGACATCTCGCAACAATACTCGCTGTGGAACCAGATGGGCTCCAAGGTCATCCTGGGCAACCTTCTGGTCTTCCCGATCGAGAACGCGTTGCTGTACGTGGAGCCGTTGTACATCCGCGCGGAAAACGGCCAGCTTCCCGAATTGCAGCGCGTCATCGCCGCCTACAGCGACCGTATCGTGATGGGCAACGACCTCAGAAGCACGCTGAACGCGCTCTTCAGCGCGCCAGTCGAAACCCCACCGCCAACCATCTCTTCCGCCGCGGCGCAGGCGGTCACGACGGCGATGGCGTCAGGCGGCACCGCGCAATCGCCGCCAGCCGTCAAGGGCGACCTCACTGCGGCCAGCATGCATTACAACCGCGCCCTGGCCGCGCTCAGGACCGGCGACTGGGCGCAGTTCGGCATCGAGATGCAGCAGCTTGGCACGGAACTCGGCCAGCCGGCGGACTCGGGTCATCATTAATCAGCCCGCGTGCATTAGCAGGTATTAGTCAGTTGGCGCGATCGCGCGCCGCAGGGGGAGAGCGAGGGTGTCTGACCGATCAGTGCTAAGCCGCGCCGACGCCGGCGCCATCGCGTACGCGGCGCCGGCCGACTCACTCGCCGGTCGGATGAACACACTCACCGCGCTCGCGGCGGCCGCGACTGGCGGCGGCGCGTGTCTCATCTCATGGCAGCGCGTAACCGGTACCGGCACCTCCTACGCACCCGCCGACCCCGGATGGGAGCCGGCGCTGTGGGCGATTCTGGGGATGCTCTCGCGTCAGGGCGCCGTGGACAGTCGCGGTGGCGACGCGACGCTCAGGATGAGCGCCGCGGAAGTCGCGCTCCGATGCGGCCGCGCGCTTCCCGTGCAAACCCGTCTCGAGGCCTGCGGCGTGTCCTCCTCGGCCTCGCCCACCGCCCACGCCAGCATCGTGATGCTGGTGGCGCACGGCATGCCGCTCTCTCAAAGCGAGGCGCTTCTGCAACTCGTCCGGCGCCAGGCCCTCGCCGAAATCGAACTCAGCGAAGAAGCCGCGTCGCTTTGGTTCTGGCGCGATCGCGCCGCGACCGCGACCGAGCGCCTCGCCGCCGAGCGCGCGGCGGCGAAGCGCGATCGCGGCGATAGCGGCCGCGTCGAGCGGGCGCTCGCCGCCGCGCTCAAGTTCGCGCCGCGCGAGCGATGGGCCGGCCTCGGCCGGCTCTTCGCGGCAACCGGACCGTTTGCCGCGTGGATCGTCGCGGTGGCCGAAGGCGGCGTCGCCGCGCCTCGCGTCGCCGCCGCCTCGGCGCGTTCGCTGAGCGCCATGCTCAGCCTGGACGGGAAAAGCGCGCTCGCCGACGCGATGCGCCGGCGCATGACCGTCGTGCGCAGCGCCGCCGCGCGGCGCGCCGGCGCTTTCCACGAAGATCGCCTGTTCAAGAGCTTCGCCGACTACCTCTGCGTACCGTTCGAAGGCGGCGCGATCGCGCTCGCGAGTGCCAGGTCGCTGGAGGCGGCGGCGCGCGAACGAGCCGAGGCGCTCGCGGCGCGGCTTGGCCCGGTGAGCGCCGGATGGGCCGCAGCCGAGCACGCGGCACGCCTGCGCGAGCTGGTACGCGCGCTGGGCATGCGGCTGTTCGGCGCGGTCGAGGCCGAGCGCGTGCGAATCGCGCGTGATCTGCATGACGACCAAGCCCAGCTGCTCGCCGCCGCGCGCCTCGCGCTCGAAGGCGGACGCGACGAGGCGCGCGCCATCTTCGAGCGGCTGGACGCGGAACTGCGCGTGCGGCTCCGCGAGCTGCGCCCGGCTGAACTTGGCAAGCGCACGCTCGGCACGGCGCTGCGCACCGAGCTCGACCGCCTTGCCGCGGGCGGCATAGATACGCAGCTTAAGGGCGTCGCGGCGGCCAATCGCCTTCCCCCCAGTGTGCGCCAGGTCTGCTACCAGGTCGCGCGCGAGGCGCTGGTCAATATAGTCCGTCACGCCGGCGCCACCCGCGCCGAGATTCTTATCGAGTGCGATGCGGGTGTCGCACGCCTTACAGTGAGCGACAACGGCCGCGGAATCGAACCCGGCGCAAGCGAGGCGGGCGGGATGGGCCTGGGCGGCCTCGCCGAGCGGCTGGAGTTCCTGGGCGGCGCGATCCGGGTCGAGTCGAGCCGCGGGATGACCCGACTGGTAGCCGAGATTCCATTAGAGTAGCGGGCGTGGCTACGGGCAGCGAGCGCATCCGCGTCCTCATCGCCGACGACCATCGCTTGTTCCGCGAGGCGTTGCGCGCCGTGCTCGAGCGCGAATGCGAGGTCGTCGGCGAAGCGGCCAGCGGCGAGGAAGCGATTGCGCTCGCCGCGCGCATTCGCCCGGATATCGTGCTGCTGGACGTCGGGATGCCGGGCGTGGGCGGCCTCAACGCGGCGCATCGCCTGGCCAAGCAGGCGCCATCCTCCAAGGTCGTGATCCTGAGCCAGCACGAAGATGAGGAGTACGTGATCGAAGCGATGGTCGAGGCCGGCGCGGCCGGCTACCTGGTCAAGAACGACGCCGCCGCGGAGTTGCTGAGCGCGTTGCGCGCGGTGGCTGCGGGCCGGACCTATCTGAGCGCCGCGGTAGCACCGGCCGTACTCGCGCGGCTCAAGAATACGCGCGGAATGTCCGCCTCCAACAGCGCGGTGCCGGTGGTCGTAAAGCTCACGCGGCGCGAGCGTGAGGTGCTGAGCCTCATCGGCGAGGGCGCGACCAGCAAGGATATCGCCGCGCGCCTGGGGATCAGCCCCAAGACCGCCCAGGTCCATCGCGATAACCTCAAGCAGAAGCTCAAGGCGAAATCGACGGCCGCGATAGTCCGTTACGCGATCAAGCACAAATTGATTCGCGCCGAATAAGACGCCGCCGGGTTCGATTTCGCAGCGCGCTCCGTGATAATTGGATCGCGCGGCCGCAGGCCGGGCGAAAGGAGCTTCATTACTGCAATGGCAGAAATTGGACTGTTCGAGGCGATGTACTCGGCGCGGGCGCTCAGGCGCTTCAAACCCGACGCGGTGCCCGACGAAATTATGACCAAGGTGCTCGACGCGGCGATTCGCGCGCCGTCGGGCAGCAACGCGCAAAGCTGGCTGTTCGTCGTGGTCAAAGACGCGGAGAAGCGCCGCCAGCTTGGCGCAATCTATCACAAGGCCTCGCAGATTCTGACCAAGCTCTACGCCGAGCGCCCGCGCGCCAGTCATTTCACCGAGGAACAATACCGCCGCTTCATGAGTTCGGTGACCTATCTGTTCGACCACATGCACGAGGCCCCGGTGCTGCTGCTCGCCTGCCTCAAGTCGGCGCCGCCGGGCACGCCCGCGAGCGCGCTCCCTCCCGAGGTGCAGAGTGCGATGGCGAAGGCGGCGCGCACGCAGGGCGCGAGCATCTATCCCGCCGTGCAGAACATCATCCTGGCGTGCCGCGCCTTCGGCTTGGGCACCGTGCTGACCACGATCCATGCCTTCTTCGAGGAGGAGGTCAAAGCGATCGTGGGACTGCCGCCGGAGGTATCGACTTTTGCTCTGATGCCGATCGGTTATCCGCGCGACAAGTTCGGACCCGTCCGCCGCCTGCCGGTAAACGAGGTCACCTGCCTCGACAGTTACGGAAAGCCCTGGCCCGGCTAGCAGCGGGGCGGCATACCGGGGCTTGAGGCGGGCGCCGCGATGATCCCGCTGCGCGACAATGTTGCGCGCCATCGGCTGAGCCCCGTCAACACGCTGCTCATCGCGGCCAACCTCGCCGTGTTCGTGCACGAGCTCTCGCTCGGCCGCCATCTGGACGCGTTCGTCACGCGCTATGCGATGGTGCCGGCGCTGGTCGCCCGCGCCCACCTGCACGGCGCCGTGTTGCTGGACGCCCGCGGCCGTCTGTGGCCGCCGTTCACGGTCCTGACCTCGATGTTCATCCATGGCGGCCTGGGCCACGTCGCCGGCAACATGCTTTATCTGTTCATCTTCGGCCCCGCGGTCGAGGAGCGGACCGGTCCGGCGCATTATTTGTCGTTCTACCTGTTGAGCGGCATCGCCTCAGCCGCCGCGACGGTCGCGATGGCGCCGCAGTCGATGGTGCCGGTGATCGGCGCGAGCGGCGCGATCGCGGGAGTCCTCGGCGCCTACTTCATCCTCTATCCGCGCGGCAGCATCCTGACTTTCTTCCCGCCGTTCTTCTTCCGTCTTCCGGCGGTGCTCTACCTGATCGTCTGGTTCGCCGCGCAACTGTTCTCGGGAATCGCCGGCGGAGCGGCGGGATCGATGGGGGGCGGCGTGGCCTGGTGGGCGCACGTCGGCGGTTTTCTGTTCGGCGTCGCGGCGGGGCCGATCGCGGTGCGCGAGCCCGAACGCCGCCGCGTCGCGCTGCGCTAGTTTTTTCGTCTGCGCATCATTCACTGTTGACAGTGTTCAAAGTCCTTCGTTACTTGTGCGGTATTCGCGCTCGCCTACTTGTCCCTCGCCGCCGCATTCCTGATACTTGATTCTCGGTTACGCGGCGCGGTTTGAGCGGGCGGGGGGTTGGTTGTGGTGGCGGCATCCACGGACGACATTCTAAGGCGCGTTCCTCCACAGAATCTCGAGGCTGAGCAATCGGTGCTCGGCGCGATCCTCCTCGAGAACGAGGCCATCAACCAGGCGCTCGAAGTCCTTAACCCCGACGACTTCTACCGCGAGTCGCATCGCGAGATCTTTCGCGTGATGACCGAGCTGTCGGACCGCAACCAGCCGGTCGACGCGATCACGATGACCGACGCGCTGCGTACGCGCGGCAAGCTTGAGGCGATCGGCGGCCCGGCCTACATCGCCGAGCTCGCCGCCTGCGTCCCGACCGCCGCCAACGTCGCCCACTACGCGCGCATCGTGCGCGAGAAGGCGGTGCTGCGCGCGCTAGCCTCGACCGCGACCGAAATCGCCTCCTCCGCCTACGACGCGCCGGCGCGGGTCGACGAGTTCCTCGACGAGGCCGAGCACAAGATCTTCGAAATCTCCGAGCGCCGCATCCGCGCCTCGTTCCACACGATGCACGAGCTGACGCGCGAGTCGCTCAAGATCATCGAGCGGCTCTACGAGCGCAAGGAGATGGTGACCGGGGTGCCGACCGGCTTCACCGACCTTGACCGCATCACCGCGGGCCTGCAGCCGGCCGACCTGGTCGTGATCGCGGCCCGCCCTTCGATGGGCAAGACGGCGCTCGCGCTCAACATCGCGGCGTATGCGGCGACCGAGGCCGAGCCGCGCCGCGGCGTGGCCTTCTTCTCGCTGGAAATGTCCAAGGAGCAACTCGTGCTGCGGCTCCTCTGCTCGGAGGCACGCGTCGACAGCTCGAAGGCGCGCGCCGGGTACCTGGGCGAGCGCGATTTTCCGAAGCTCGCGGTGGCGGCGGCGCGCCTGGCCGAGGCGCCGATCTTTATCGACGACAGCTCGGACACTTCCGCGATCGTGCTGAAGGCGAAATGCCGGCGCCTCGCGCGCGACTCCAGTGCCAACCTGGGGCTGATCATCGTCGATTATCTGCAACTGATGCGCGCGGCGCGGCCGGGCGAATCGCGCGAGAAAGAGATCGCCGAGATCTCGCGTTCGCTCAAGGCGCTGGCCAAGGAACTCCGCGTCCCTGTGATCGCGCTCTCGCAGCTCAACCGCCAGGTCGAGACCCGTCCCGATCGGCGCCCGCTACTCGCCGACCTGCGCGAGTCGGGCGCGATCGAGCAGGACGCCGACGTGATCGCCTTCATCTATCGCGACGAGATGTACCATCGCGACAGCAAGGAGCCCGGCGTGGCCGAGGTGATCGTCGCCAAGCAGCGCAACGGGCCCACCGACACCGCCAAGCTGACCTACATCAGCCAGTTCACTCGCTTCGAGAACTACGCTCCCGAGACCGGCTACTTCGAGGGCGCCGAGGAACGCTAGCCGCCCGGTCCCAGCGCAGCCGATCTGTTTGCGGCGCCGGGGCGCGGCGGGTTAATTTGCGCTCAGCATCATCGGGAGGCGCAGATGAACCGCTGGAAAATTGGCGAAGTCACTATCACCCGGATCGTCGAGATGGAGACGACCTCGAAAGCCACCTTCGTGCTGAAGGACGGCTCGCCCGAGAACATCCGCTCCGTGCCATGGCTGCGTCCGCACTTCGCCAACCCGGATGGCAAAGTGATCATGAGCGTACACGCCTTCGTGATCGAATCGCCGGGCCATCGGATGGTCGTCGACACCTGCATCGGCAACGACAAGCGCCGCGCGTTCCCCGGATGGAACATGTTGCAGTTGCCATTTCTCATCGACCTCGAGCAGGCCGGCTTCGCACGCGACTCGATCGACCGCGTGCTCTGCACCCACCTGCACGTCGACCACATCGGATGGAACACGATGCTGCTCGATGGCAAATGGACGCCGACGTTTCCGCGCGCGCGCTACCTCATCGGGCGCAAGGAATGGGAGCACTGGTCGAAGGCGATCGAACCCGACACGCGCGAGTTGCTCGACGACTCGGTGCGCCCGGTGTTCGAGGCCGGGCTGGCGGACCTGGTCGAAAGCGACGCGCGCATCACGGATGAGATTCGCCTCGAGCCGACTCCCGGCCACACGCCCGGCCATCACAGCGTGCGCATCTCCTCGCACGGGCAGGAGGCGGTGATCACGGGCGACTTGATGCATCATCCAGTGCAGATGGCGCATCCGGAATGGGGCAGCCACTTCGACTCCGACTTTGGCGAGGCGATCGCGACGCGGCGCGCGTTCCTGGAGCGCTACGGCGACCAGCCGATCCTGGTGCTGGGGACGCATTTCGCCGCGCCAAGCGCGGGCCGGATCGTACGCGACGGCAACGCCTGGCGGCTCGAAATTTAGGCCACGAGCGATCTAAAAAATACGGAGCTTCTAACTCCGTCTCCGAATCGAGCGGCACTATTTTGTCGCTCCGTCACCATATTGGCGTTGCGCGTTGCGTCCCGCTCCAGTTTGCTCCTAGCGCCTCGCTAAATGATCTCCATCTTTCCGCACAATTCTTCACACATCCTGCTTTACGAACATAGGGCTACGGCACAAGAGTTGCGCACCGCAGTTTCGAGAGGAGTGTCGCCCATGGATAAGTCTGCGGCTATCGAACTGCTGCCGGGAACGCCCGTTCTGTTCCGAGGACGCCTTTATTCAGTCACGAGCGTCAAGAGCGGTGTGCAAAGCGAGGCACCGTTCTTTCGCTTGCGCGACCTGGACAATGGCGCGGTCACCGGCTTGATCAGCTACACGATGCTCGAAGCTGCGCCCGAAGAGTCCGCCATGGAAAAGCCCTGATTTTTTTGAAAGTGAAAAGGGGGTCGCCGCCGCCCGGCGCATCTCGGATGGAGCGGCCGGAACCGCTGTAGGCGGGTCACTCGTCGGCCGCAGATTGGCCTAAAACGGCCGAGGCCCAACGATTTCCCAACCAGCGCGGTGGAGGATCTGCTCCATTGCCGGATCGTCCAACGAAAACGAGCGCTGCAGCCGTGCGAATTCCTCGAACAATTTCCCTGCTTCGGCCGGCGTGTAGATGAAGAGCGCGCGGCCCGCCTCTGCTCCATTGTTCTTCCAGGCGTGTGGAATGCCCCGCGGCATGAATATGCATGAGCCGGCGCCGCCATTAGTAACACTGTCGCCAAGTTTGAAAGTGTATTGTCCACTCAGAACACACGTCATCTCGTCGCTGTGGTGATAGAGGTAAAGTGGCGTTTCAGCACCGGCCGGCGCCACTTCTTCGAACACCATCACGCTCTCCGCGGTCTGCTCGCTCCGCAACTTGAGCGTGGCGGTTCTAGGTTGCTATGTTCCATACGGACTGTTGCCCTCATCGTCATTTCCTCCGGTCTGCAACTGAGAGATTTGCGCTATGGCCGAGCACGAGGCAATCCCAATTCTCTGCGGCAGCGACAAGCCGCCTCGCCGTCCATGTTCATGGCATCGGCTTCGCGCCGTCACTATGTGGTCTCGCACTGAGTGACCGCCGGAGCGGAGCGCCATTTCACGGGCCGCCGCCCAGAAAGTTCGAAGGCTACACGGGGGGTCTTGAACCAGCATTGGCGCACAGCCGCGCGCGGCGGATAATCGGGCATAGGAGACGATGCGTGACATGCAACTCAGGACTCATCCAAAAATGAAGTGGGAAGGGTTCTCTAACTGGCCGCCGTCGTGGGCGGGCTCATACGGTCGTGGAGATGTCCTCCCTGAAGAAGAGGAGGGCTTGCTGACCGGCGTCGAGATGGTTGAAGCTGGCAGTGCGTCGGCGTGCCACCTGAACCTAAGGAGGGAGCACCTCGGGAAAACCTCGGAAGCGGTGCTCCACTGTGACGACGAGGAGGCTATCCCGCGCCTCTTCGAGGTTCTCAAAGGTTGCGTCGGCTGGGAGATAAGCCGAATCGGCGATCTCGACGTTGACCTTTGACGCGGAGCAACTGAGCGGCTGAGCAACCCGGCCCTGCGCTCGCACGTCGCTCCAATGTCATCCACGACAAGGTTGTGCCAGAGCCACAGCGGCCCGCGTCCTAACACAAATTTGTTTGCCTTAAGTCTGCGCCGAGCGGACTAGTGAGAATGAAACTCGGGCTGCGGTCTGAGCCAGGGAGGAGTCGGTAGCGAAAACAGTCAAACAGTCGGTCAACCCGCGGAGGACAGCGTATGGCGACAGGAAAAGCTATAGGTGAATTCTCTATGAAGGCCATCACGGCCACCTACACTCCAGGGCCTGCCGGAGGCGTTCTCAGCCACGTGAATTGGGAAGGGACCGCGACCGGATTCGGAGCGGTCTTCGGCACGGCAACTTACGCCGGCGGCCCCAAGGGCGGAAGTTATAGCTGGTGTGCGGCAGCATACCTGGATAACGGAGACTCCCAAACCGGAATGGGCCCAGGCACCTACGAGAGTATTGGCAAGCACCGCTGGCGCACGGAGGGCTATATGCAATTGTCCGATGGACGGAGGGTCGCTGGCGAGGGTGAGATCGATCTGGCTGCGCGGTCGTGGAAAGGAAAGATTTTCGAGATAAGCTGAGCGGCGCGGGGCGCGATATGAACCAGCGCGGCGGTCGGAAACGGCCGCCGCGCGCGCGTTGGAGCGCACGTTCGGGTGGAGATCACATTCGGCCGCGGGTTTGACTAGACTGTCGAAACGTTTCAGCTCCGTCGGAGGAAAAAGCCCATGCCCGACTCGGACGAAAACGCAACCCGCACGCTCGATGCCGCACGCGAGCTTGGTCCGAAAATCCGCGCCGCGGCGAACGAAATCGAACAGGGACGGCGGTTGCCGATGCATCTGGTGCGTGAGATGCAACGGGCAGGCTTGTTCCGGATGGCGATGCCGCGGGCATGGGGCGGGCCGGAGTTGGACTTTCTTACGCAGGTGCGCGTGATTGAGGCGCTGTCGATCGCCGACGGCTCCGCGGGGTGGTGCACCATGATCGGGGTCGATGGCGGCTACATGACCGCGTATATCGACCAGGGCGTTGCGCGCGAAATGTATCGCGACCTCGACTCGGTAACGGCAATCACGTTTGCCCCGCCCGGAAAGGCGGCGAAAACCAAGGACGGCTTCATCGTTACCGGTAGATGGCCGTTCGGCAGCGGTTGTCAGCACGCGACCTGGCTGATCGGCCATTTCCTGGTCTTTGACGGCGATACTCTGCGCGTCGGGCCCAACGGTCTCCCCGAGACTCGCTTCGGTTTTTTGCCGGCCGAGGAATGCGAGATCCTCGATACATGGACCACCAATGGCCTGCGCGGAAGCGGCAGCCACGATTGGGCAGTAAAGGATGGTTTCATCCCGGAGGAACGGACTTTCAATCTGGCGGCGCCCACCCTTTATCGGCAGGGGCCTCTTTACACGCTGCCCAACTTGTTGATCTACAAGGTGTCCGGAGTCGGCCTCGGCATTGCGCGGGGCGCGATCGAAGACTTCATCGCAATGGCTTCAAACAAGCCGGTAACTTTCAAATTGCCGTCGGCAAACAAGGCAATGCTGCGCGATGAAGCTTACGTCCAGTGCACCCTCGCGCAGGCCGAGGCGTTGGTAAGCTCCGCACGCGGCTTTGTCTTCGAGGCGTTTGGCGATTTGTGGGACACGCTGGCGGCCGGCGACCCCCCTTCGCTCAAGCAGCGTGCGCGTGGCAGGCTCGCGATGGCTCATGCGAGCGCCGCATGCCTTCAGGCGGTTGAACTTCTCTACAAGGCGAACGGAGGATCATCCGTCTATACCGGCAACCTGTTCGATCGCCGCCTGCGTGATATGCAGACCGCCAACCAGCATACAGTCGTATCACTCAAAACCTGGGAAGTGACCGGCCGCGTGCTGCTTGGGCTGGAGCACAACTATGGCCTGCTATTCTGATCCGGCTTGACCATGTTCGCAGCGAGTGACTTATGCCCGGATTTTCGCTATTGCCGTCGCTGAGCGTGCGATCGCACCCCAAGGGAGCAGACACCCGATGGCCGATACAGACGGCTCTTCAGCCGACCGCAACCGGATCGCCTTTGCCCGATGGGACAAGCGGATGCGCGAATCGCTCCGCCCGCTGCTCACCAAAAAAATTATCTCCGAGCACAAGCGCGACCCGGTAGGCATTCACAGCGATGCGCTTGACCGCGTCCTCAACTATTTCCGCCGCCCCAATCTGTTGGATCACTACGTAATCGTCTGCACGCGGCCGTTCAAGCAGTGGCGGGTTGCGCGGATGACCGGCGTTCCCGGCCAGGGTCCGGTGTTCGTCGACGAGCGCAACTACAACTCGGAAGCCAAGGCGGCGCACGCCGTGTTCCTGCTGCGCGTCGAACAGACGATGCGCGACTAGCCCCTCTCAACCGCGACCCGCACGGAGACCACCGCGATGGCAAAGACCCATATTTACGGATACAGCGACCAGATCAGCGTCGAACCCGGCGAGCGCATCCGCTTCATGGTGAGCGTGGAGGGCGCCACGCGCTATCGCGCCGAGATCGTCCGCCTGATCAACGGCGACGCCAACCCCGACGGCCCCGGCCCCAAGGAAGAAGCGATCGCGACGCCGGTCAACGGCGAGTATCCCGGACGGCTCCAGCCGACTTATGCAGGCTCGCATATCGTGGTGGAAGACCCGGGCGGCCTTCTGAATATCGGACAGTCGATCGCGGTTCACGCCTTCATCATGCCGACCATCCCGGCCAAAGGCGCACAGGGAATCATCACGCACTGCGATCCGGAGCGGCGGATGGGGTGGGCGCTGGTGATCGATGAGCAGGGGCGGCTCGCGCTATGGCTGGGCGACGGCCAAGGACACCTGGTGCAGACCGCCGCACCGGAGCCTTTGATGGCCAGTTTGTGGTATTCGGCCGGAGCGAGCTACGACGGCGCGACCGGACGCGCGATCGTGCATCTGGCGCCGGTCCACAACGCGGTCAACTCGCTGGTCGGGCGGGTCGCGATGCTGCCGGGCGCGGTCATGCACGCGACCACCGCCGAGCGGGTCAACTTCCACTCGGAGTCGCCGGCCGTGATCGCTGGATGGGCCGCGGGGACGACGGCTTCAGGAGCCATCATCGTTGGCGGGCACTACAACGGCAAAATCGATCGCCCGCGCGTCTATGGGCATGCGCTCGGCGCGGCGCAACTGGACGAACTCGCCTGCGGCCTCGAGCCGGACAGCCGCGGACTGATCGCGCGATGGGACTTCGCTGACGGAATCGGCCCTGACGGCATCGCCACCGACCGCGTCACTGACGCCTCGGGCAACGACCTGCACGGACGCTGCGTCAACGCGCCGGCGCGCGCGATGACCGGCCATAACTGGAGCAGCCGCGAGGAACATTTCATCCACGCGCCCGCCGAGTACGGCGCGATCCATTTTCACGACGACGATCTCGAGGACGCTGGCTGGGAGATGGATTTCGAGCTGACGGTTCCCGACACGATGCGCTCCGACGTTTATGCGGCGCGGGTCGGCGCCGGCGACGCGGTCGACTACATCCCGTTCATCGTGCGCGCGCCGGCTAGCGGTCCCACCGCGAAGATCGCGTTCCTGGTCCCGACGGCTTCGTACCTCGCCTACTCCAACGAGCATCTGAGCTTCGGTCAGGGCACGCAGGCGATCGTCGGCCACACCACGGTGCTGGGGGCCGAGGACATTTACCTGTACGAACATCCGGAATTCGGGCTCTCCACTTACGACCATCATTCCGACGGCAGCGGCGTATGCTACGTATCGCGGCTGCGTCCGATCCCAAACATGCGGCCGCATCATCGCTTCGGCGGAACGCTGTGGGGCCTCGCGGCCGATCTTCATCTGGTGGACTGGCTAAACGCCAAGGGCTTCCGTTACGACGTCATCACCGATGAAGACCTGCATCGCGAGGGCGCTGCACTGCTGCGCGGCTACAACGTAGTACTCACCGGAACGCATCCCGAGTACTATTCGTCCGCGATGCTCGACGGGATGGAAAACTATCTCATCTCGGGCGGGCGGTTGATGTACCTCGGCGGCAACGGTTTCTATTGGATAACCTCGTATCATCCCCAAAAGCCGTACCTGGTCGAGGTGCGCAAGGCCGAGGGCGGATCGGGCGCGTGGGAAGCGAAGCCGGGCGAGTATTTCCACAGCACCACCGGCGAGCGCGGCGGAGTATGGCGCAGCCGCGCCCGCGCGCCGCAGAAGCTGGTCGGCGTCGGCTTCGCGGCGCAGGGTTTCGACCGCTCGTCGTACTTCCGGCGGATGCCGGACAGCGTCGATCCGAACGCGCGCTTCATTTTCGCCGGAGTCGGCGAAGACGAGCTGCTGGGCAACTTTGGGCTGGTCGGCGGCGGCGGCGCCGGACACGAACTCGATCGCTACGACCTGACGCTCGGCACGCCGCCCAACGCGATGCTGGTCGCCAGCTCGGAGGGGCATAGCGACTACTATCTTCGCGTGGTCGAGGAGCTTCCTTTTAACTACCCAGGCACGGGCGGCAGGCAGGACCCGGGTGTGCGCGGCGATATCGTGTATTTCCCCACGGCGGGCGGCGGCGCGGTCTTTTCGGCCAGCTCGATCGCATGGTGCGGCAGCCTCTCGCACAACAACTACGACAACAACATCTCGCGCATCACGGCCAACGTGCTCGAACGCTTCGCGAGCGACGAGCGTCCGCCCGGCGCGTGACTGCCACAGGAGAGCGCGGCCTTGAGATGAGAACGCAGGTCGCCACGGTCGCCGAGTTGTGGCGCTACCCGGTCAAGTCGATGCGGGGCGAGCGCCTGGACGAGTTGACGCTGACCGAGCGCGGCGCCGTGGGCGACCGGCTCTACGCGATGCGCGAACTCAAGTACGGCTCGATCATGAGCGCGCGAATCTGGGCCGCGATGCTCCAGTTGCGCGCCGTATGCGAGCGCGAGCCGGCCGCTGGCGCGCCAGCGCGCGTGCGAATCGAGCTTCCGGGCGGCGCGGCGATCCACGCCGACGATCCCGGCGTCGACGAGGACCTTTCAGCGCTGTTCCGGCATCCAGTGCGCCTGGAACGGCCGCGCGGCGACGCGCCGCTCACGATGGCGGAAATTGACGAGATAACAAACGGCCACGCTTTCCTGCCGCCGCGCGATCTTTACGACGAAGACGTCCTGCACGTGCTCGCGAGCGGCACGCTGGAGCATCTGCGTCGGCTCTGCCCGTCCGATTTCGATCCGCGGCGCTTTCGTCCCAACGTTTACGTCGATACCGGCGCCGAGCCGGATGGCTTCGTTGAGGACGGATGGCTCGGCGGCGAACTCGAGGTCGGCGATGGCGGCGTGCGAATCGTCGGGATGCGTCCGGCGCTGCGCTGCGCGATGACCATCCATCCGCAGGACGAGCTTCGCGCGGACCCGGCGATTCTGCGCACCGCCGCGCAGCATCATGGCGCCTACGTCGGACTGTTCGCCGCGGTCGGCGCGCCCGGGCGCATCCGCGTCGGCGACCCGGTGTGGCTGGTGAAAGATTGAGCCATACCCCGCGGCGCGCGAAGCGTCGTGTGCCAAACACTAGGTGCGCGAGGCGAAACAGTCGAGGCCGCCGGTGAACTCGGCCATCCGGAACACGTCGGGCAGTATCTTCTCGAGGAACTCGCGGTCGAAATCGACTCCGTTGGCACGCAGGTAGGGCTCGGCTTCGTCGACGATCATTTTCCAGTCATCGATCAGCCGCAGCCGCTTGAAGACGTCGTCGTGCGGCGCCGCGCCAAGCGCCTGAACCAGCAGGTCTGTGTAGTTGAGCACGCGGAAACCGCCCTCGCTCTCGGCGCGCACGAAAGATGCGTGACAGTTGTGGTAAAAGGTCACGAGCACGTCGGCGCTCGTCTCACGCACGCGATCGATCAACTGCGCGTGCTCTTTTTTCATCATCTCCGGCGCGCGCGCGCATCCCGAACCGCCGCAGGTGTAACCCGACTCGAGCACCGTGTCGACCAACTCGAGCCCCGGAATCGCCGCCAGCACGCGCGCCACGTTCGCTCCCAAATCCGCCAGGCCGACGTGCGCGTGCAACACCGCCTTGAGCGGCAGCGGGCGGACGAACTTCCCGCGCAGCTCGTCGAGATGGTCCGAGAGGTAGGTGGTGAAATGGCCGAACTCGAAGCTGGTCGAATGAAACCCGGCCAGCGTCTCGCCGATATGCAGGTTGCACGACGGACACCAGCTCAGCACCTTCTCCGGGCTCAGCCCCTCGAAGCGCGTGAGCGTCGCGTTGATCATCCGTTCGCCCTTGCCCAGTTCGCCTTCCCATTTCGACTGCACGATTCCACAGCACGAACCCGGCCCGCCGACCACCTCGTAGTCGGCGCCCAGCGCGTCGAGCATGTACATCGCGTTGAAAAGAAGATGAGGCGTGCGAAGCGCGTTGCATCCCAGGTAGAAGACGATCTCCGCCTGCGTGCGGCGCGGCGGATTGAGCACGCGCGCGAACTCGGCCGGCAACAACTGCATCCCGGCCATCAGCCGGATGGCGCGCGACATCTTGCGGAAAAGCTGCGGCGTCTGGGTGCGCTCGCCGGAATGCATCGTGTTGGCCAGCACCAGCATCTTGCGCGGGTTGACGCCCTCGGGACACGCAGGAATGCACTCACCGCATCCGTTGCACGCGTGCGCAAAGGTCGCCGAGGCGCCGGCAAGCGGCGCGCGATGAGCGAGAAAATCGACCACGCCGTGCGCCACCGCCTTGGGATCGGCATTCTTGAGGCCGGCGTACGGAACGACCGGACATACTTCGACGCACTTGCCGCATGCGGTGCAGGCGCCAAGCACCTTGGCGGTTTCGGAATCGAAGTAGCTCGCGAGTGATTGCGCCTGAGCGGCCATCGAAGAACCCTTCGCCAATCCATCGGCGTTGGCAACGCATCGCCGGGTTTGCAGCCATCGGCCCCGGCCGTAAAACGCCGACGCGCGGCTGACAGTCGTGAAGCTATTCCGGTATGCGATGGGCTGTCAATTCGCGTGCCAAAGATGGCGCAAGTCGAGCTATATGACGCGAAAGCGCCTTTTTTGCGACTCTGGTTTGGGCAAAGGAGCTTGAAAATGTCGCGCTTATCGGCACGGATGGTGCTTCTCGCTCAAGCCATATAAGATGAAGGGTGATCAAAAGTCTTACACATCGAGGGGCTGCCGAAGCGATGCCTAGAGTCTATTTCGATAATCTGGCGAATGCGGTTACGCGCGACGACGTCGAAGAGTATTTCTCCCGCGCCGGCAAAGTGCGCGGCGTGCTGGTGGTTACCGACAAGGCGTCGGGAAAATCACGCGGCTTCGGTTGCGTTGATATGGAAAAGCTCGACGACGCGCTCCACGCGATCAAGTGGCTGAACCACGCCGACCTCAAAGGCAAGCGGATTCGAATTCATCCCGGACCGCTTCGGGAACAGAACTAATCACCGACTGGCCGGAACCAGGCTCTGACGATTCGAGCAGGCGAAATTGGAGAATGATGCAGACACAAAGAGGCAGAAACCCCTGGGACAGTCACGACTGGAAAGTGAAGACTCTCGAGTCGCTGACACCGGGCGGTGGATCGCGTTTGGGATTTACCTGCAGAAGTTGCGGACGCAAGTTCGGCCACATGACCATCAACCATCGTACGTGGGCAGTGAACGACGAGGGGTTGAGTCTTTCCGATGAGATTACGTCACGATGGATGGTGCAGTGGTGTCTGGGTCACGCGATCGAAACTGACGACGAAGATCGTAAGAGCGTAAAGCATCCGCACTAGAGCCACGCGACATTATTTTCTTGCGGCAGGCGGAGCTGTTACTTCCAGCTCGCGCTCGAGCATCCGCCGCAACAGAACGCGCAGCATCGCCAACATCTCGATCCGTTCAGCGCTCGGCGGCCGCTCTGCGCCTTGCGGCATCGACGATCCGTGCAGAGCCTTCTGCAGTTCGACCAACAGCTCCTGCAATTCCACGTTGCGCGCTCCGAGCGCGGCGGGCGACGGATACTCCACGCCGGCCTCGCCACGCTGATCGAGCGCCGCGTGCAGTCTCTGCCGCAACGGCTCGAGTTCGGCGCCGCTTCGATTTGCTTCCGCGCGATCGAGCATGACTGCGACCTGCCGCAGAGTTCCCTCGATATCCTTGTTGTCAGCGTAGAGATACGGCCCGATCTTGTCCCACACGAAGGAGGCGCGGCGGATGATGCTGATGGCGGCCTGGATTTGCCGACGAGTCGGTCCCGCCGGTACTTCCGGGAGCACCGATTCGCGCAGGCTGGCGGCCACTCCGTTCAGCAAATCACCGATGGTTGGTTTGGTCACAACTGACTCTCCGGCCAATCTCCCGTTCCTTACTCAGGCAGCCAATCCAGAAATTGCATCAGGTAACTGGTTATGGTCGAGGCGCGATCGGCGAGGAACAGGTTCCGCGTCCGCCCATCCATGAACGAGCGCGCGCCGGTCAAGGAAATGATGCTGTGCTTCACTTCGCCGAGGAGCCGATAGAACCGCAGCGTGTCGGGATCGACCGATATGCGGCTCAGCTCAGTGTAGCGGCTGACAAATTCATCCAGGGAAAGAAACGCCTGGGGACCCCACAACGAACGATACGCCCATGCGATGTCCTCGACCGGATCTCCGAGATGCACCATCTCCCAATCCAGCATCGCGTTGATGCGATCTTCTTCATAGAGAAAATTCCCGAAGCGGAAATCGCCGTGTACGATGCTGATTCGGCGGGCGATCGGCTGATGCTCCTTCAGCCAGATGAACGCCGCGACCATCACCGGGTGCGGCTCCATCCGATGCTTCAGGAACAGCGATTCCCAGTATGAGATCTGCTGCGCAGCCGCCGTCTCGGGTGTTGTGGCGGGTAGGAAGTCCACGCCCAGCTTCCTCCAATCGAGCATATGAAGCGTGGCGGCGATCGTCGCCAATTGTTGCGCGATAGCCCGGCTGCGTTCAGCCGCCTCGGGCTTCAGCAGCGCGAAGAAATCCGTCGCGCCCGCAACCTTTTCCATTATGAAGGACGGACGCTCGAGCCACCTCCCTTCGCTGTCCATCAAGAGCGCCCGCGCAACCGGAACTCCGCTGCCCCAAAGCGCGGCGACTATCCTGAATTCGCTCGCCAGGTCAGTTTCGAGCTGACCGGCCTCGGCTTTACGCAGCATCACGCAACTGACTTTCCGTTCCTCGCCGCCGTCGAGCCATCGAACGTCGAACTCCCACGCCTGGCGGGCATTGCCGGCTGTGATCGGCGCCAGGTTGTCTATTCGTATATCCCGCGCGCCTTCCAGGTTCCCCTCAAGGAACTGCTGCAAGCGGGCGACTAGGTTTTCAGCTGCGCCGGGTGACGACGGGCTCACTCCAGGAATCTCCAACCCGGCCGGCCTCGGGCGCAGGCGTTGTACGCGTCGGGCTCAAGCGGTTGCAGGATGCCGGTCGTGGTCTCGCCATCACAGGTGACTTCGCAATGATGCTCATCGAGCCCCATAAGACGGCTGCGAACCTCCGCCCGGGTGACGTCATATTTATCGCCCTCGACAACGTTGTCGCCAACATACTGGCCCTGGTAGATATTCTTGTCGGGTGTGCCGCCGTACATTCCGCATCGCATGTACGCGGTTTGATATCCCAGGCGCCGATAGTGGACTTGCTTTACCTCTCCCGTCTGCAGTGTGTAGTCAATGATGCCTTCGAGAAAGATCTGAGTATCCGGTTCGAATCTCAACCGTCGCTCGGTCTTGATGATCTTGCCCATCCCCGGACGCGGATCGCCGAAGTTATACAGGATCGTATTGCCCCAGATCGCGAAGTCCTTGAAAGATACCCAGTTGCCGCCGATCCACCCCGCGTGCAGCTTACGGCCGGGCTGAAGGTTGGGGCCGCCGACGCCCCGGCCTACCCCCCAATGGCGATCGCGCGTCCCGCCACTGGTGTCCCGGGTCAGTTCGATCCGCTCGCCGGCCACTTTCACCCAGCCTTCGGCTACGCCGAAGCCCTCGAAGCCCGCGGTGACGTCGGCGCGCCTGCCGCGCGGAGAGCCGTCGGCGACTGATCCCGATGAGGCGTTGTAGACCTGCCGTCTGGTGTCGTGCCAGTGCAGGTCGTAACTGATGCCCCATTCGTTTTCTTCCAGAACGTACCGCCACACGCGCATCCCCTGGACGATCGTCGGTTTAATCGGACCGATGTCCATGTTCATCCGGTCCGCACCCAGACGGCGAAACGCGCGTACGGAAGTATGCTGGCCCTTGAAATTGACGATTGCGTAGGCCTCGGCGGTATCGAGATTCGGGTAAAAGCTCAGGCCCGTGACGAGCAGCAGTTCGCCCTTGTTGTCATGGCAGATGACCCAGAAGCGCTCGTAGATTCGCGGGTCCGTGGACCACACCACGCGGATTGGGTCGGGCGTCTGATGGATCATGTAGTCGTCGATCGGAGCGAGTGGAAATTGCTCGTCGAAATGACTATCGCTGATCACCAAACCTGGCTTCGGATCTTTCACGGTCATGAGTTCCTCGATTCCTCAGCCGCGGCCGAAGTGGCTGCGACGCTTCCAGGCGAAGTCTACCAGGCGAAGTCTAGATGACCGCCGACAAGGGCTGCAAATGCCCGACGGCTGCCGTTGCCCGGCATAGCTGGCTGTCCTATAGAGTTAGGTTGAGTCCGGTATGATGGTGATGTCCGAAAGACCGCTGCCGAACGTTCGCCAATTACAGGAGGCGCCAATGGTCCAGGTAACCGAGTTGAGCTACATGGGTATCGGGGTGAAAAATCTCGACGAATGGAAGAATTTTGCTGCGCGGACTATCGGCATGGAACTGGCCGAGGACGAAGAGCGCGACCGTTGCTACCTGCGGATGGATTATTGGCATCATCGCATCGTGCTCCACCCCGACGACAGCGACGATCTGATGTACCTGGGCTTCCGGGTGGCAGGCCCGGGGGAATTTCGTGAGATGCAGCAGCAACTCTCGTCGGCTGGAGTTAAATTCCGCGTGGGCTCGGACGAAGAAGCCACCGAGCGTCACGTCCTTGAAGTGCTGAAACTGAACGACCCGGATGGCAATCCGATCGAGATATTTCACGGCCCTCATGTTCAGTACAGCAAGCCCTTTCATCCGGGCCGTCGGATGCACGGGCGTTTCAAGACCGATGCCGGCGGCCTGGGGCATTGCATCATACGTGAGAAAGACGTCCCCGCCGCCATTCGCTTCTACAACGCCCTCGGGATGCGCGGTGGCGTCGAGTACAAGTTCCAGATGGGCAAGCATGTCGCCACGCCGGTCTTCATGCACTGCAACGAGCGCGACCATTCGGTGGCGTTTGGAATTGGCGGGGACAAAAAGCGAATCAATCATCTGATGATTGAAGTGGACAACCTCGATGACGTTGGCCTCACTTACGACCTGGTTCGCCAGCACAACTTGCCGATCAGGATTACTCCCGGCAAACATTCGAATGACCATATGTTTTCGTTCTACGTCGGCAATCCCTCGGGCTGGATGTGGGAGTATGGATGGGGCGCCAGACCCGCCACACATCAGTCGGAATACTACGTCGAAGACGTGTACGGCCATGAATTCCAGCCGGGAGCGTTCGATTGAATATCAATTCCGCCTGCAGATGAGAGGAACCGGCGTCCGAATCTGAAATACACTTCGAATCGCGGCATGCCGCGCAAAGGGCTCGCTGGAGGCGCGGCCGGAAGCGGGTCCGTTTGCCTGCGCCCGGCGGTCCCCTTCGTGCGTTGGCTGAAATAGTGGAAAATGTGGTTTAAAGATGTCGCAGGCGGACGCGACCGCTGGGCGCTAACCGCTTTGCAAAACGGAGGTTGAACAGATGGCAGGAGATTGGTCCGAGGAAATCACCCACGTAGCGGGGACTGACCTCGCAATCATCAAGGGCGGCCAGGGAAAACCCCTGCTCGTCCTGCACGAGGAGATGGGACATCCGGGATGGCTGAACTGGCACGCGGCGCTGGCCAAGGAACGCACGCTCCTGATCCCGATTCAGCCCGGTTTCGGCAAGTCGCCGCGCGTCGAAGCGATTCGCAACGTCCACGAGCTGGGACTCTTCTACTCATGGATGCTGCGCGACCTGAATCTCGCGCCGGTCGACGTGATCGGATTCTCGCTCGGCGGATGGGCCGCGGCCGAGATGGCGACCGCCAACCCGCGACAGTTCCGCAAGATGGTGCTGGTCGCGCCGTTGGGAATAAAGCCTCCTGAGGGCGAAATCTTCGACATTTTCGTGGTCACGCAACGCACGCCACTCAACCTGAGCGTCCACGATCCGGAGAACACGCCCGAGTTCGCCAAGCTTTATGGCGGCGAGCGGACCCCGGAGCAATTCGAAGCCTTCGAGGACGCGCGCACCGAAACCGCGCGCATCGCCTGGGAGCCGATTCTTCATAGTCAGAGCCTGCCGCACTTTCTGCAAGGCGTTAGCGGCCTGCCGACGCAGATCGTATGGGGACGCGAGGACGCGTTGGTGCCGGTGAGCGCCGCGCAAGCCTACAAGCAGGCGCTCAAGAATACTGAGACGCGAGTGACGATTTTCGATCATTGCGGCCATCGGCCGGAGATCGAAAAATCGGCCGAGTTCATCAAACTGGTCAAAGAGTTCCTGGCCTGAGCCGGACTATAGCGTGAGCTGAAGGAGACAAGCCATGCATATAATGTATTTCACCGAACGTCCTTACCGCGAAGTTCCGGAGGACGAGGTAATCAAGAACCGCAGCTTCTTCGGAGTTCCCAACCGTTTTTTTGATCGCGAGGTCGGCTCGCGGCTGTACAACGAATACCTCGACGAAGCCGTCTATGCCGAGGAAATGGGCTTCGATGGCGTGATGCTCAATGAGCATCATGGCACCCCGTTCTGCATGGGCGCGGTGATGAACGTCGAGGCCGCGATCCTCGCGCGAATCACCAAAAGGGTGCGCATCGTGCTGCTGGGCAATCCGCTGCCCACGTTGAGAAATCCGCTCCGCATGGCGGAAGAATTGGCGGAGATCGATCTTATCTCGAAAGGCCGGCTGATTCCCGGATGGGTCCGCGGCGCCGGCAGCGAACAGATCTTCAACAACGCCAACCCGGCTTACAATCGTGAGTATTTCAACGAGGCGCACGACGTCGTGATCGCGGCATGGACGCGTCCGGGGCCGTTTCGCTGGGAAGGCAAGCATTTCACTTATCGCTTCATCAACCCGTGGGTGCTGCCGTATCAGAAGCCGCGCCCGCCAATATGGATTCCCGGCGTGATCAGCCCGGAGACCGTCGTATGGTGCGCGCAGCATCGCTACCCATACATCGGGCTGGGCACCGCGCTGCAATCGACCGTCGAGTTGTGGAATTTGTATGGCGACACCGCGATGCAGGAAGGCTATACGGCCGGGAGCGAGAACTTCGGCTACCTGCAGCAGATTTTCGTCGCCGAGACGGAAGAGAAGGCGCAGGAGCTGGGCAAGGCCGCGCTCTTCGGCGGCGGCGCTGCGAACTTCTCGCGTCCCGAATGGACGTTGCCGCCGGGCTACAACTCCAAGGAAGCAACGCGGCGTCTCGCGCGGCAGGCCTCCGACTACGGCTTTCTCGGCCTCACCAGCGAGAAACTCAAGGACCTGGGCGACGACCATCACGGGAGAGACACGCGCGGCAAGCTGCGCCGCGGCGAGGTCAGCCTCGAGGAGGCGAAGCGCAAAATCTACGGGACCTACCAGAAGGCGCAGGATGGCCTGCAGATCATCATCGGGACCCCGAAGTCGGTGCTTCCCAAGCTGCGCCTGATCATGGAGGTGCTGCATCCCGGAATCTTCGGGCTGTTCCAGGCGCAGGGGCCGCTGACGCTCGAGCAGCGGATGACCAGCACGCGCCTGCTCGGCCAGGAAGTGCTCCCTGCTATGCGCGAGATCGCCAAGGAGCTGGGTATCGTGGACCCGTTCGAGCGCGAGCCCGGATCGCGCGCGCATACGGCGGGCACTCAGCGCGATTCGCTGGTCGACCTAAACGCGCTCAAGCGGGCGCCGCAGCGCGACGAATCGGTACGCGTATAGCTACAGAGGAAGCAAATGGAATTTGGAGTAACGGTAATAACTCATATTGGCAAGTCACCCGAGCAGATTCGGCTGGCCGAGGAGCTCGGGTACGATCGCGCGTGGGTGCCCGATTCGCAGATGATCTGGTCCGACTGCTACGCCACGATGGCGCTGGCGGCCGCGAGCACGAAACGGATTAAGCTCGGCACCGGCGTGGCGATCGCCGGCACGCGAATCGCGCCGGTGACCGCGCATTCCGTAGCCTCGATCAACCAAATCGCTCCGGGGCGGGTGTTCCTGGGAATCGGCACCGGCCATACGGCGATGCGCGTGATGGGGCAGGATCCGATCGGCGTCAAGGATTTCAGGGAATACCTGCGCGTGACGCGCGAATTGCTCGACGGCAAGGCGGTCAACTACACCTATGGCGGAAAGACCCGCGAGATAAAGTTTCTGCACCGCGACCGCCACTTCATCAATCTCGACAACCACATTCCGATCTACGTCGCGGCCAATGGCCCCAAGGCCTGCGAGGCCGCCGGCGCGTATGGCGACGGCTGGACCACGATTGGAAGGACCACCGAAGACCTCCAATCCCGTCTCTCGCATATTCGCACCGGCGCGCAGGCGGTTGGGCGCAAGGTGGGTTCCGACTTCCATGTCGTGCTCTTTACAGCGGCCTCGGTGCTCAAGCCGGGTGAACGGCTGACCAGCGAACGGGTCATCGATGAAACCGGCCCGTGGGTGACCTGCGAGCTGCACTTCTTCTATGAGATCTGGAAGAAGGAGGGCAAGAACGACGCGCTGATTCCGCCCTACTTCCGCGACGTCTGGAGCGACTATGTAAAGCGAGTGGATAGTTACACTCTGCCGGAGAATGCAAGGTTTCGTCAGATCCATGACGGCCACGCGACTTTCGTGCAGCCCGAGGAACGGCGCTACGTCACGCCCGACGCGATCCGAGCGACTGGACTGGTGGGAACGCCGGAAGAGATCATCGCGCAGATTCGTGACCTGGAAAAAATCGGGATCAAGGAGATCAACATCGTGCCCGGTCCGGACTTCGCCGAGGGTCCCTTCCGTGACCTGGCGAAGCATGTGATTCCGGCTTTTCGCAAGTGATTCCAGCCTCGCGCACGATGGGCGAGCCTGCGAAGGCTCGCCCACGTACGTCCATCTGACTATGTAACGAGGTATCATGGATTTCGAGTTTTCGAGCGGCCAACGGGAGATTCGCGAGGCGGTTTCAAGCCTGTGCGCTCGATTTGGCGACGACTACTGGCGTCAGTGTGACGAGCGTAGCGCCTATCCCGAGGAGTTCGTGCGCACGCTCAGCGAGGCCGGATGGCTTGCTGCGCTCATCCCGCAGGAATACGGCGGGGCCGGGCTGACGATGCTCGACGGTTCGATAATTCTCGAGGAGATAAATCACTCCGGAGGCAACGCCGCCGCTTGCCACGCCCAGATGTACACGATGGCCTCGTTGCTCAAGCATGGCAGCGAGGAGCAGAAGCGGCGCTATTTACCAAGTATCGCGTCAGGCGAGTTGCGGCTCCAGGCCTTCGGCGTGACCGAACCTGACGCCGGCTCCGAAACGCCCAAGATCAAGACCTTCGCCCGGCGCGCCGGCGACAATTACGTAATAAACGGCAGCAAGATTTTCACCTCGCGCTATCAGCATTCCGACATGCTATTGCTGCTGACGCGCACCACTCCGTTCGACGAAGTAAAGAAGAAGACCGATGGCATGAGCCTGTTCCTGGTCAACCTGCGCGAGTACGGCGATGCGATCAAGGCCGTACCTATCGCGACCATGATCAACCACGGCACCAACCAGCTTTTCATCGACAACCTGACCGTGCCCCGCGAGGCGCTCATCGGAGAGGAAGGCAAGGGCTTCCATTACCTGCTGAGCTCGCTCAACGCCGAACGCATCCTGGTCGCAAGCGAGTCGATCGGCGACGGCCGCTGGTTCGTCGAGCATGCGGTCAGCTATGCCAACGAACGCAGGGTCTTCGATCGCGCCATTGGCATGAACCAAGGCGTGCAGTTTCCGATCGCTAAGGCGCATGTGTCGGTCGAGGCGGCCTCGCTGATGCGGCTCAAGGCGGTGACGCTTTTCGACGCCAACCTGCCGTGCGGCGGCGAGGCCAACATGGCAAAGTACCTGGCGACTGAAGCCGCATGGGAGGCCGCCGAAGCGGCGATGAATACTCTGGGCGGATACGGGTTCACCAAGCAGTATCACGTCGAGCGCAAATGGCGGGAGGCGCGCCTTTACCGTACCGCTCCGATCTCCAACAACCTGGTCTTGAGCTACGTCGCCGAGCATCTGCTGGGGTTGCCGAGATCTTACTAGGCGCTATCTGCAAAGCGTAACACATGCATCGGGAGCCAAGATAAACAAGGTCGCCCAAGGAATCCTCGCATAGGAGAAGCAGATGAAGATCGGAATACTCGCGCTGTTGTCGGAAATGACGCTAGATCCGGTTTCGGTCGCCCGCAGATGCGAAGAGTTGGGTTTCGAATCCATCTGGGCGCCCGAGCATGCGATCATTCCCGTCCATACCAGGGTGCCCTACCCTGCGCTCGACGGTAAAATTCCCGATGTATACACGCGCTTTCCCGACCCCTTCGTGCTGTTGGGAATGATGGCTTCGGTAACCCGGACACTGAAGCTGGGCACGGGGATATGCCTGGTGCCGGAACGTCATCCGCTAGCGCTGGCGAAGGAAGTCGCGACCTTGGATTACTACTCGGGCGGCCGGTTTCTCTTCGGCATCGGCGCCGGATGGCAGGCGGAAGAATCCGAAATCATGGGCGTCGACTTTCCACGGCGGTGGCCCATCACGCGCGAGTACGTGCGCGCGATGAAGGAGTTGTGGACCAAACCCGAGGCGAGTTTCGAGGGCCGGTTTCTGAAATTTCCACCGGTCATCTCGAATCCGAAGCCGGCGCACAAGCCGCATCCACCCATCTTCATCGGCGCCGGCGGCCTCAACTGGAAACGCGAGCGCGCGATCCACGACACGGTCGCGATAGGCGACGGATGGATGCCAGTGACATTGGATCCGAAGGACTTGGCCAGCGATCTCCGGTTGATGAAAGAGCTATGTGACGAAGCCGGGCGCGACTTCAATCAGCTCGAGATCACGATGACCTTCCTGCAGCAGCCCGAGTTGCAACCGCAGGACCCAAAACGCGCAGTGGCGGAGTATGCCGAGGCGGGCGCTCATCGCCTGATTTTGGCCCCGGTGCTCGACCGCAACAATGCCGAGCGCGCCCTGGAGCAAACGGCAAGGGACTACCTGTAATAACTGCTGTTGGGATTGTTGCGGAGAATCAAGGGAGGGAATCAGCGAACAGCGCCAGGTGACATCAATACTTAGTCCATAGCCACAATCGTCTCAAATATTGGCCTTGGGATACCGCTCGCGCATCCAGGCCACGAACTTCTCCGGCGCCGCCATGGTCGAGAGCCGCCCCTGCCGTACCAGCGCCCAGTCGCCGAACTTCCCCGACTGTTTGATCTCCGCCAGCGTCACGGGAGGATCGAGGCGTTCGGCGAATTCCAGATCGACCACCGCCGACTTGGGGTTCTTCGGATCGTTGCGCGGCTCTGACCTCACGACGCTCATCCCGACCACGCTGGAGGCGCCGCCGCTGTGATAGATGAACACCCGGTCGCCCGGCCGCATATCGCGGATCGCGCGAACCGCTTGCGCATTGGTCACGCCGTCCCACGCCGTGCGTTTCTCGCGCTCGAAATCGTCGATCGAATAAGTCTCCGGGTCGGTCTTGGCGAGAAAGTAGTTCATGGTTCGGTCCTCTTCAGCAGCGATTCGGGATAAAACTAACATAGGCGACGCCGATCCTGGCAGCGCGGCACGCGAGAACTCTCATGCCGGAACTACCTGATGTCACCGTATACGTCGAGGCGTTAAGAACGCGCGTCGTCGGGCACAGGCTCGTCCGCGCAATAGTGAAATCGCCGTTTCTGCTGCGCACCGCCGATCCTCCCCTGAGCGCGGTTCAAGGTGCGGAGGTCCACGACGTTCGGCGGCTGGGAAAGCAGATCGCCATCGGCGTCGCAGGCGACCTGTGGCTCGTGCTGCATCTCAAAATCGCCGGCCGGCTGCATTGGGGCGCTGCCGCTCCCAAGCTTGGCAGCAGAAACGTCCTGGCCGCGTTCGAGTTCGATAACGGATGGCTCTGGCTCACGGAAGCGGGCACGCAGCGCCGCGCCGCTCTCCATGTGGTCGAGGGCGAGGCTGGCCTGCAATCGCTTAGCGCCGGCGGTATCGAACCGCTCGAGGCGACCCTCGCCGCATTTACCGCGGCGCTGCAGACGTCCAATCACACGCTCAAGCGCTCGCTCACCGACCCGCACATTCTGAGCGGTATCGGCAATGCGTATTCCGACGAGATTCTGCATCGCGCGCAGCTCTCGCCGATCGCGATGACGCAGAAGCTGGCCGTGCAGGAGATCGAGCGGCTATACGAGGCGACCCGCGCTACGCTGCTCGAATCGACCGATCGCCTGCGCGCCGAAGCGGGCGGCGCGTTTCCCGAGAAGGTGACCGCATTTCGGCCGGAGATGGCGGTTCACGGCCGCTATGGCAAGCCGTGCCCGCGCTGCGGCGCGAAAGTCCAGCGCATCCGCTACGCCAGTAACGAAACTAACTATTGTGCGCAATGCCAGACCGGCGGTCGCCTGCTCGCCGATCGAGCTTTTTCCCGCCTGCTACACGACGACTGGCCGCGCACGCTGGACGAACTCGAGGCGTTGAGGAGGCGATAGCGACAACGCTGGTCGCGCGCGTGATCGGCGCGCGACGCCTTCAGCTAACTGCCGAGCGGCAGGAAGGGCACCAGCATTGGAACGCGGAGCCGGTAGGCCGCGTAGGCCTGCGGGTCGAGTTCGGCTACAAGAAAGCGTTCCTCGACGCGCGCCTTGAGCCACAGTCCGAACACGATCAGCGCCCAGCCCATCAGCGCCGTTGCCGTGGCCTGGGCGACCGCCGTCGCAAGGGATGCGGCTAAAAGCCCGGTGTAGATTGGATGGCGAACGAGGCTGTAAGGACCGGTGTCCACGACGCGATGTCCTGTTTTCACCGTGACTCCGCCAGACCAAAGGCGCCCGAGATGGATTCGAGCCCACCACGCAAACAAAATCCCGGCCAGGGTCAGTCCTGCCAGCACATACGCGCCGGTATATCCCACATGCCAGATTCGTTTTTCGCCGAACAGTCCAGCGGTCCAATGCGACAGCGCGATCAGCCCGGCAGCAACGACCGCGCGATAGCTCCAGACGTCCCATGTGGCGAGGCGTTTCTCCGCGCGGTCGGACCAGAACGCGGCCACAATCCAGGAGAGGAGCCACGCGATCCAGATGATGGCGAATAGCCGAGCGGGGCGCATCTCAGTGAGGCGATATTCTCACAGTTTTTTCGCGATTTGAAACCGGTGATATAGATTTCATGATTTTGAGTCGCCCCACTTCCAGTTCCGAATTTCCGGCAAGTCCTGGCCGTATTTATCGATGTACTGTTTGTGCTCGATCAGCTTGTCCCTGAGCTGCTGCTTCAGGTAGATGCCCCTGTCGCCGGTCCGCGGCACGCGGTCGATAGTGTCCATCACCAGATGAAACCGGTCGAGAGCGTTCAGCACCCTCATATCGAAGGGTGTGGTGATGGTGCCCTCTTCCTTGTAGCCGCGGACGTGGATGTTGTCGTGGTTGGTGCGGCGGTAGGTCAGCCGGTGGATCAACCACGGGTAGGCATGGAAGGCGAAGATGACCGGCTTGTCCCTGGTGAAGAGTCCGTCGAAATCAACGTCGCTCAACCCGTGCGGGTGTTCGGTTTGCGGCTGCAGCTTCATGAGGTCGACGACGTTGACCACCCGGATTTTCAGGTCGGGCAGATGCTCGCGCATGATGGATACGGCGGCGAGCGTCTCCAGCGTGGGTACGTCGCCACAGCAGGCCATAACCACGTCGGGGGCAGCGTCCTGATCGCTGCTGGCCCACTGCCAGATGCCGATGCCCTCGGAGCAATGCTTGACCGCCGCATCCATCGCCAGCCATTGCGGGGCAGAGCGCTTTCCGGCGACGACGACATTCACATAGTGCCGGCTGCGCAGACAGTGATCGAAGACCGACAACAGGCAGTTGGCGTCGGGCGGCAGATAGACGCGCACGATATCGGCCTTCTTGTTTACGACGTTGTCGATAAAACCGGGATCCTGATGCGTGAAGCCATTGTGATCTTGCTGCCAGACGTGAGAGGCCAGGAGGTAGTTCAACGATGAGATTTTCCGCCGCCACGGCAGTTCCGAGGTCACCTTCAGCCATTTGGCGTGCTGGTTGAACATCGAATCGATGATGTGGATGAAAGCCTCGTAACAGTTGAAAAGTCCGTGACGTCCGGTGAGCAGATAGCCCTCGAGCCAACCCTCGCACTGATGTTCGCTCAGCATCGAGTCGAGCACGCGCCCGTCGGGCGCAAGGAACTGATCGTTCTTCTCCTCCCTGGCCTGCCACTGCCGATCGGTAACTTCAAAGACCGCCCCCAATAGATTGGACAGCGTCTCGTCGGGACCAAAAATCCGAAAATTCCGCTTATCCTGATTCAGCTTCGTCACATCCCGCAGGAACTTACCCAACACCAGCGTATCCTGCGCCTCGACCGCGCCGGGCGTGGGCACCTGCACGGCGTGATCATGGAAGTCCGGCATGCGCAAGTCGCGTAGCAGGATTCCGCCGTTGGCGTGAGGATTGGCGCCCATCCGCCGCTCGCCCTTGGGCGCGAGTTCCGCCAGTTCCCCCCTGAGGCGGCCGCGCTCATCGAAAAGTTCCTCCGGCTTGTAGCTCTTCATCCAGCTCTCGAGCTGCGTGAGATGCTCGGGATGCCCCGCATCAACGAGCAGCGGAACCTGGTGCGCCCGGAAGGTTCCTTCGACCTGCAGGCCATCGACCACTTTCGGCCCCGTCCAGCCCTTGGGCGACTTGAGAACGATCATGGGCCAGCGCGGCCGCGTGGTATCGTTGTTGTTCCGCGCATTGCTCTGAATGCGCCGGATGTCCTCGATCGCCTCATCCAAGGTGGCCGCCATGGCTTCATGCATGAGCGCGGGTTCGTGGCCCTCGACGAAGTACGGCGTCCAGCCGCAGCCGCGCAGAAATTGCTCCAGTTCCTCGCGCTCGATCCGCGCGAGCACGGTTGGATTGCTGATCTTGTAGCCGTTGAGGTGCAGGATTGGCAGCACCGCACCGTCGGTGATCGGATTGAGGAACTTGTTGGAGTGCCATGCGGTCGCCAGCGGGCCGGTTTCGGCTTCGCCGTCGCCGACGACGCAAGCGACGACGAGATTGGGATTGTCGAACACCGCCCCGAACGAATGGCTAAGCGAATAGCCCAGCTCGCCGCCCTCGTGGATCGAGCCTGGACACTCCGGCGATGCGTGGCTGGGAATTCCGCCGGGAAACGAAAATTGAACAAAGAGCCGACGAAGTCCGGCCTCATCCTGGCTGATATTGGGATAGATCTCGCTGTAAGTGCCCTCGAGATAAGTGTTGCCCACGACGGCTGGGCCGCCGTGCCCTGGGCCGGAGACGTAAATCATGTCGAGGTCGTATTTCTTTATTACGCGATTCAAGTGTACGTAAATGAAATTCTGTCCGGGAGTCGTGCCCCAGTGCCCCAGCAGCATGTGTTTGACATCCGCGAGCGTCAGCGGTCGTTTCAGCAACGGATTGTCGTAGAGATAAATCTGACCGACTGAGAGATAGTTCGCGGCCCGCCAATAGGCGTCCATCTGGCGCAACAGCTCCGGAGTGAGTGTCTTTGTATTCGTTTTCATGTTCCAATTTTCTCAACCGAATCGACAGATTGGAACGCCATCGGCGTTTGAGGCCGTTGGGCGCGCCGCTTAAGGGAAGGTGGCCTGGTTGGACTGGACCTTGACCGGCTCGGACCAAGAGCGCTCTTTGAGAGTCAAGGACACCATCACGATGGGCCGTGTGGATGCCTCTGCATCTCTGAATTGAAGAGAGGGCTGAGCGAGCGCCTATCTGGCTGGACCCTGCATGTTCGGCGTCCTCGCGCTCAGGTTCTCAAACTGATCTTTGGTGAAGCGGGGGTCCCGCAGGTCCGCGATCTTTGTCTTGCTTACCTTGACGTCATGCTTGAACTTGATGCGCAATGCGACCAGCTTAAGACTCCCTGTCACTGTCTTGACTATTCCTGTTGTGAAGGACATAACGGCAACTCCTGGGAGGCTACAGGCAACCGTATCTTCGTCTACAAGCCGCCATGTACCGCTGGCATTCTAACAGACTACCCAGGACGGAGGAGTCCGGTTCGACGCGCTTTGTGCTCAATGTAACGAAATTGCTTATCGTACACCGCAATCGATCGACCTATCGGCGCTCCGTGATCGTCGACGAAGCGACACTCAAACATCGCGCGGCAAGCTCGCCCCGCCGCATGATTCCGAGAAGAGTGGTGCTCGCAGGTCAACCTTAAAAGACAACACGCCTTAAAAAACACCACATGCTGATTTCATAGGCTCGTCATATGTTCCCTTAGGTGCAAATTTGAATGAACCCCGAAATTCCCCTGACAGTGACCTCGACAAACTGACCCGCTTCAAAGCCCTCTCGTGGCTTTCCGCGTCAGAGCTGGGATTGCTGGCGGGAGCGCTTGCACTCGCCAACTACAAACGGCCGCAGATAATTCTCCGCGAGGGCGCGCTCGCGGCCGAAGCTCACATCCTGCTAAAAGGCATCGCGCGCATCACTTGCCCGAACGCGCGCGGCGAGCGGGTGACCGTCGCCCTGCTTCCGCCGGGTCCGATCCCCGAGTTTCCTTTGCTGCCATTCAGCCGGTTCGGTTTTCGCTGCGAGGCTTACGATGATTGCAGAGTCGGAAGTCTCAGCTGGGGCAATTTCGAAAATATCTCTGCGCATCGCTCCGAATCGGTCTTCAAGACATTTCATCAGAACGATTTGCAGCAATGTTACCGGCTCCTGTTGCGCAGCTCCAGTTTTCTCAACCTCGGGCTTCACGAACGCATTGCCATTGCGCTGCTCGAACTGGCTTCCGATTTCGGAATCAAGGACTCGCGCGGTGCGCTGCTGAGAACATCGTTCAGCCACCAGGACATCGCCGATCTCGTCGGCGCTTCGCGGCCCAGAGTCACCGAGCACCTGGCGCAATTGGAGCGCGAGCACCTAATCATTCGTCAAGGCCGGCAATTGATCGTGCGCGTGGACAAGCTCGGTTCCATGTAGCGTGCCGCTACCCCCAATGACGGCGCATCTGGCCCGGGCTGCCCGTGTCCACCACACTTTCCTTGTGCTTTGCAGAACATTTTGAGCGCTCTCTGGAGCACTTTCATTTCTTCCAAGTGCCCACTGTCGCTAGCATGGGTATTGTCGGCAACTGAACCTGTACCGCGGTATTTGCCGCGGCAACTGCTTGACGATCTGTTGAGAGGACAGACTGGATCGACTATTTTCCCTTTATTTCCGATAAATTCTTTCGACCAGCTGTATTTCGAGTAACTACTTATTGAGCGTCGCGAGAGAATGCACGAACCACTGAGTCGAATCTTTACGCTATTCCGACTTGCGCTCCGAAGCTATCGCGGTGCGATGCGATTTGGATACAGGAGAACCAAACGGGTAAAACCAGGGTCTACCGTCCAAAGTGCTTCTTCGCCTGAAACTATTACCGTTCCACCTACTCATTATCGAACACTTCAAGCGGCATGCCGAAAACACCCGCCGTGGTGTGGACGTGGATATCGGAATGCTCGGTGGCACTCTCTTCAGGCAGCGCGGTTTTAGCCTCGGCTGTGACCTTCGTGTCGAGCAACACCGTTGCCGGACCCACGTGAGCGCGTTTCGTGGCGTCAGGGGCGTAAGAGCCAGCCTGTTTTATCGGATTTCTTGCCGCACTCATCGAACTGCACGTGCTCGGGCTGGATTGACCGAAGGCGGAAACAACCATACTCGCGCCTAAAACCGTCGCCGGCACTATCAACTTCCATCGAACGGTCGATTTCATAGAAAACCCTGTCATTCTCAAGGAGACGTCCGGGTTACTTGATCTCTTCCAGTCGACTTTGAAACAGGATTCCCATCGCCACAGATGCTTTCAGCCCTTTACAGCAGCATCGAATGAATTCTCATAGCGCGGCGCTTAGGCCGAGGATGACCCCGGCGACCAGCGCCACGACAGGGCCGTGCTTGCCCGCGAGCCAGTGGACCGCACGATTGATTGTTTCGCGCGCGTTGTGCGTCACCACGACACTTCCAGCAGAAATTGGTCAAATGCGGACTCGATTCCTATTTCGACCCCGACTCCTCCACACTACATGCAGTGTGAGGCAGAACCCATGGCAGCATCGTTCATTTAGTTCTATCGAGAACAAGAAGATGTGAATCAACCCAGTATGGTCTATAAGTGGGACAGAAGCGCGGGCGGCGAGCATCGTCATAAGCATGCACCGCCGATCCACGTCAATCAGGCGCTGGTCGAGATTCTGACTCCGGATCAGAGGGGCACCGGATTGAAGGGACGCGCGTCTCTGCTGACGATCGCCAACTAGTCTTGGTGCCGGGGGCGGGACTCGAACCCGCACGGAGCTTTCGCTCCAGGGGATTTTAAGTCCGTCAATACCCTCGCCACGATCGGTCACAATCGAGCACAATCGAGCATATCCAAGACTTATTCGACATTTCGATCACCCTCGATAGACCCCTTCAAACCCTTCCCGCTCGATAGAACAGCCAAAGTACAGCCAGAGTCAGGCGGCGATCCAGCCCGCCCACTCCGCCGTCGATTCAGCACCAAAATCCGTGTGCGACAATCGCCGGCAATTGCGCATTGCGAAGACGAACCGTCTCGACCGCACGGGATCTCCGAAATCTTCAGCGCATCCGAGGTGCAATGAGCAGCGGCAACCTCTACGTCGAAGCGCGCCGCGAGTGGGATGAGCGTTACGCCGATCTCGTTCTCGGCAAACGCAACTGGCAGATCGCGGCCGGCGGTCTGCTCCTGCTCTCGCTGATTCTCGCCGGCGGCATCGTCTGGCTCATCAGCCGAAGCCGCTACATTCCTTACGTAGTTGAAGTCGACAAACTCGGATACGCGCTGACCGTTCCCCAGCCTCTCACTCCCACATCCGTTCCGGACGTAACCGCGCGAATGCAGCGCTACGAGGTCGCGGCATTTATCCGCAATGCGCGATCGGTCACCAGCGATTCTCAGGTCGAACATCAGATGCTCAATTCGCTCCTCGCGCATGCACGTGGTGCGGCGGACAGATTCCTCGACGCTTATTACCATTCCGACGGCTTCACTCATAACCCTTTCAAGCTCGCGGAGAAGCAAACCGTCTCGATCCAGATCGATTCGATCCTTCAGCTTTCGCCCAGCAGCTACCAGGTGCGCTGGTCAGAGCAGCAGCGCGATTTGAACGGAGTCGTGATCGGAGCGCCCACGCACTGGGAGGCCGTACTGCAGACACAGATCGTCCCGCCCAACTCCGACGACGCGATCATCAGCAATCCACTCGGATTTTACGTGACGCAAATCAGCTGGACCGAGCAGCAGGGATAGTCCGGCCACAAGGGAGGAAGCGCGATGAAGTATATAGGCACCGGCACGATGACGCTCGCACTCGTGTTGAGTGCATGCGCGAGTCAGCAACAGACGCCCGCGCCACCACCGCTGAAACTCGTAACAGAGGCTCCGACCGACTCGAGCGCGACGCCACCACCGCCGACCGGAGCGCAACTGCTCGCGCAGCAGCCAGCCGAGGTGCAGGCCGCAATCAAAGAGCATCAGCAAGACGGCAAATGGCCCGTCTACCGAACGACCGAGTACACGCTCTATCCGTACAACCAAAAACCGGAGCCGGCGGTCGATTGCGCGCCGCTGCGCACCACCGACATTCAGCTGCAGCCGGGCGAGACGATCACCGACGTTGCGCTGGGAGATACCGAGCGCTGGATGGCGACGCCGGCCGCCTCTGGCGACCCGCGCAATGCCGTCCCTCACCTGGCGGTGAAACCGCAGGTTCCGGGAATCGAAACCAACCTGACGATCTACACGACGAAGCACATTTACCACCTGCTGCTGCGGTCGCGCGGGCGCGCAATGCAGGAGGTGGAGTTCTACTACCCAGACGAGCTGATCGCGGCGATGAAAGATGCCGACTCAGCCGCAGCGAACGCCAAGCAGGAAGCGGCCGATCCGCCGGGTGATTCCGACGACATCGTGAAGGTCGCAGCGGTCGATCCGGCACAGATCAACTTCGCCTACACCGTCGCAGGACCAAACGTTCCGTGGAAGCCGATTCGAGCCTTCGATGACGGCTCTCACGTCTATGTCCAGATGCCGGCCGGAATGAAGTCGAGCGAAGCTCCCGCGCTGCTCATCAACGCCGGCAGCGGAACCCAGATGGTGAACTACCGGGTCAAGGGAAATTACTACGTCGTCGATCGGCTTTTCAGCGACGCGATCCTGGTCGCCGGTGTCGGCCGCGATCAGGACCGCGTGACGATCTCCTATGCAGGCGGAACGAGGTAACGGCCATGGCAACCGCAGACGTGATTCAGGAACAGGACGAGCAGGAACAGGAGCATCTCGGCGGCGGCCGTTTCAATCGCCTTCTCGGCGTTGTTTTCGTGGCGGTCGCGATGGTCGGCGGAGTGGCACTCGCACTCGGCGTCCAGTCCTCAGGAATCGGTCAAAGTTCCGCTTCCCAGAAATCAGCGGACGACCCAGGCTCAGCAGCCCGAGACCGGGGCGAAATCGAAGACCTCGCCGCTCATGGCGCAGAGCCGCATGCGGCACCAACCGTGATGCCGATGAACCGGTTATGCCGATCTCCCAGCCATCCGTTCAACCCAGCGTGCCGAAGCCTCCGAGCCGGTATGCGCAATGGGCCGAAGAGAAGTACATGAAGGCGCTCGAATCGCCGGAGATGGTGCAGGCGTTTCATAGTGGCGGAACCCTGGAGATCGCGAGCGCAAAAGGACAGCAGAGCGACTCGTATACTTCCGGTGATCAAACCAACCCGACGATAAGTGTTCACCCCGCTGCTTCGCCGTACACGGTGATGGCGGGAAGCATCCTCCCTGCTGTTCTGATCAGCGGCATCAACTCCGATCTGCCCGGACCGATCCTCGCGCAGGTCAGCCAGAACGTCCTCGACAGCGCGACCGGCAGATCGATTCTGATCCCGCAGGGCAGTCGCCTCATAGGCGCCTACCAGAACGCATCTTCATACGGTCAGCAGCGCGTTCAGATCGCGTGGCAGCGGCTCATCTTCCCGAACACCTCGAGCATGAATCTGCCGATGATGCCGGGCGCCGATCAGAGCGGCTACGCCGGCTTCTCCGATCAGGTTGACCACCACTACCTCGCAACGTTCGGAACCGCCGCCGTCATGAGCCTGATCAGCGCAGGCCAGGCCGTCGGACAGATGGCGACTTTTGGAGGCGGCGCCTCTTACGGACCGTACGGTTACTACCAACCGAATCAATGGGCGATGGCGAGCCAGACGGCGGGTTCAGCTGCCTCGGGACAATTCGGGGCGCTGGGTCAGCAGATGATGGGACAGGGATTGAATCGGCCGCCAACGATCGAAATCCGGCCGGGCTACCAGTTCGACGTGATGATCACCCAGGACCTCGTATTCCCCGGCCCATACGGGAAGTGAATTCCACAATCCAATTACGCAAGGAGAAATGTGATGGGAGTTCTCAAGCGCAAACAGGAAAGCGAAGCGATCACATTCAAGCTGCCTGCAGCACTCAAGCGTGAGATCGAGCAACTGCGCAGTCGGGCCGAAGATGCGGGCTTCGATCTTGGCGAGACGATTACGGCGGCGATGTGGCGCCTCTGCAAACAGATTAAGGCCGAGCTCGAAGGTGCCCCTCGTCCGGGCCGGAAACTGAATGGCCGCGTAACCGAACCTTCGACGGAGAAACTGCAGTGAGGATTTTCAGGAATTTCTCAGCCGCTTTGCGGCGCGCGGAAGGAGCGGATTGGAAGGGTGCATTGGAGAGGGGGGAAGGCCGGTCGTTCGTAGAGCAAGATAAAGGACCTGCGGTACGGTGCGGCATTTTCGGCGGATTGCTCAACGAACTCGCGGCCTTTCCCCCTCGGAGGCAGTCATGATCAGCACACTGTACAGCACGGCAGAAAACCCCGCCGGATCGCTTGCCCAGCGCATTCATTTTCAACGATTGGAAGGCGCTCGCGGACCCATTGGAGCGATGGCCGGAATTGCGATCGCCACAGCGCTCTTAATCGCAGTCGGCAATGCACTCGGCGTACTGATTTCGAACACGGACAGCGCCGCACCGGCAGGCGTCTATCGTGTCGTCGCTCACGGGATTGAGCGTGGCGAATTGGTTGCGGCATGCCTGCCGATCCCGATCGCCCAGGAGGGTCTCGCGCGCGGCTATCTGCGCACTGGCGCGTGCGCCGGCAACGCTGAGCCGGTGGGCAAGATCGTGGGTGCTCTCCCCGGCGATAGCGTCGAGATCGAACCCGGATGGGTTGCGGTGAACGGCGCACGATTCGCGCGCAGCAAAGTTGCCACGCATGACAGCGCACACCGCCCGCTTCCGCATGTCGCGTGGGGCAGCCATCGAGTCGCAGCCGGCCAGGTGTGGCTGTTCGGCTTTAACGATCGCCGGAGTTGGGACTCGCGCTACTTCGGTCCGATTCCGCTCGCGAACGTTAGCGGAGAAATCGAACCGGTCGTGACGTGGTGAATGCCATGAACAGCAACGGAAATGGAAATGGCAACAGCCACAGCCCCGAGCAGGGACTACGCGTGCATCATCTCGCCAACCTCGGCGGATTGATTGCGCTGGCAGGCCTCGATCTGGAGCCGCCCGACTTTCTGCTGGGCGCCCTGCTGAGCGTCGCACAGGAGGCTGGAGACCTTACGCCCGAGCAGCGGGCGCACGTTGCGACGATCGGGCGGAAGAAGCTCGACGAACGGGCGACCGGCAAGCGCGCGTGGAAATCATGGCGGCGCGCGCAGGATCTGCACGCAATCACGCTCAGCAGCGGGCAGTTGCGCGAGATCATCGAAGCGCTCGGCGGGCGGGCGCCGGAGAGCCCGACCAAACTGGTACTCGCCCTCAGCGAGGCGTTGACCGAGGTGTGCGATGAAACGGCCTAGGTTCCTCCGCCAGAAAGAGGTCGATATCAAGCTTCGCCACGAGCATGCGGAACGTCCGCGCAAACTCGTTCCGTGGTGGGCGCGCGCGTTGCGGCGGATAGGCATGCGGCAAGGGCTGCGGCGACAGCAGCCGAGCGGAAGTCTAAGCGGCGCGCGCGCGGCGCGAGTGCGGATCGCGGAACCACCGGCATATGCGCGGCGCAGCGTGGTCAAGGCCTCTTTCTCGCGCAACCGCCGGAGCGGCGCGTGGGCTGCCCATGCGCGCTACTTGTCCCGGCCGGGCGCGCAGCAGGAAATGGCGAAGGGATTGGGCTTCGATGCGGACCGTGAAGACATCGACATGCTTGCCACGGTCAGAGACTGGGAGAAGAGCGACGAACTCATGTGGCGATTCATCGTTTCGCCCGAGGATGCCGATCGCCTCAATCTTCGCGACCACGTTCGAGAGCTGGTCGGCCAGATGGAACGCGACCTCGACACGAAGCTGGAGTGGGTCGCGATCGATCACCACAACACCGACGATGCGCATGTTCATCTGCTCGTTCGTGGAGTGCGCGAAAACGGCAGGCCCCTGGAGATCAACCGCGAGTATTTGCGCTCAGGGTTGCGTATCCGGAGCCAGGAGATCGCGACGCGGGAGTTAGGTCCGCGGCTGGAGCCGGAGATGTTGCGGTCGCGTGAGCGCGCTGTCAGGCGCGAGCAGTGGACCGAGATCGACCGCGCGTTGCAGAGAAAGGCTGATGCAAATGGCCTCGTCACGTATGACCAGTCCCAACCGCGCAGCGAAGGAGCCCGGATTCGGGCTGAACAAGAGATCGATCGCCTGCAGTTTCTTTCAGGGCTCGGACTCGCCACAGCGGGTCGATGAGCGAAGCTGGGAGCTTGCGCAGAATCATGAGCGCGATCTGCGCGAGCGCCAGGTCTCCAAAGACGTGATCAAGAGTCGTGCGCACAGCCGTCAGCGCGCGATCGATACTGGAATGGATCGGGTCCGTGAACGCGGGAGGGAGCGCAATGGCTGAACAGCGTCCCTATCGGCTTCCCGGATTTTCAGCGGACGCGAGGCTGGCACGTGCGAAGCGGCTCGCTTTGCTCTCACTCGTGGGAGCGTTCGTCGCGATCAACTGGGTGACAACGCAGCACGCCGCGAGCGTGCTTAGCGATGCGTCGTGGCTGGGGCACCCGCTCTTCCGCCTAAAGGGCGGCGCGATCTACGCACCGTGGTCGTGGATCGTTTGGTGGACCCGATGGTACTGGGCGCCGCAACTGGAACCGCTCTGGCGACAGTCCGCTCGCGAGGCGCTCTACCCTATGTCCGTCGTGACGGCGGTTTGTTGCGCGGCTATCGCGATGGTGCGGCATGGCTGGTTCGCGAACGTCTCTGACCTTCACGGTTCTGCGCGCTGGGCGACGGCGCGTGATCTGAGAGCCGCCCGATTGATCGATGCGCGCAGGTCGGTGCGCGAACTGCTGCGAGGAATCGGCGTGTGGTTGCGGATACTGAAACCAACGGCCCGCCGCGCCGGAATCTATCTCGGCGTTTGGAGGGAATGGGGACGAGCCTCATACATACGCGATTGTGGCCCCGCACATGTCCTGGTCTTCGCGCCAACGCGGAGCGGCAAGGGCGTCGGCATCGTGATTCCTACACTGCTCAGTTGGCCGCACTCGGTCCTGATTCATGACCTTAAAGGCGAGAACTGGGCGCTCACCGCGGGAGCGCGGAAACGGATGGGTCAGCTCTGTCTCAAGTTCGCACCCGCCTCGGCCGACAGCGACGGCGCTCGTTACAATCCGCTCGCGGAGGTCAGGCTCCGCACACCGAACGAAATCCGCGACGTTCGCAACATAGTGCAGATGATCATCGACCCCGACGGAAAGGGCCTGCCCGATCACTGGTCGCGCGAAGGCTCGGCGTTCCTCACCGGAATGATCCTGGACCAGCTTTATGCCGGACGGGACAAGACTCTCAGCGGACTGGAAGCGCGGCTTTGCGATCCGGGGCAGCCGATCGACGACACCATGCAGCAGATCATGCGGGCCGAGCACGATCCTTCCGGCTCGCTGGGCTGGACCGATTCGCGCGGCCTCCCGACCAGGACACATCCGATTATCGCGCGTGCGATGCGCAGCATGCTCGACAAGAGCCCGAACGAACGCTCGGGCGTAATCTCCGAGGTAAAGGGATTCCTCGAGCTTTATCGCGATCCGGTCATTGCCGCGAACACCGCAGTCTCCGACTTTCGAATCACGGATCTAATGAATCATGAACGGCCCGTATCGCTCTACGTCGTTGTTCCGCTCGCGCACAAAAACAGCCTCAAGCCGGTG
>CAWENP010000001.1:0-609999 GCA_963810495.1 uncultured delta proteobacterium | reverse complement strand
GAGATAAAATATGGCGCCCAGCTCGGGGTGCCGTGGGGCATATCGGAATCCGCATACAACGCGAGAGATCTCGAACTCACCTATCAGTATTCGAATTTCGGCGTGCCCGGGCTGGGGCTGAAGCGTGGACTGAGAGAGAACACCGTCATCGCCCCCTACGCGACGGCGCTGGCGGCGATGGTGGATGCGGAAGCCGCCGCGCAGAATTTCTCGCGGCTCCGTGCCGCTGGCGGCCTCGGCCGATTCGGCTGGTATGAGGCCCTGGACTACACCCCGTCGCGCGTTCCCGAGGGCGAGAAAGTCGCGATCGTGCGCGCCTACATGGCGCATCATCAAGGGATGACCCTGGTAGCGGTCGCCGACGCGCTCCAGGGCGGCGTGATGCGCACGCGCTTTCACGCCGATCCCATCATCCAGGCGACGAAGCTTTTGTTGCAGGAGCGGACTCCGCGCGGTGTCGCGGTCGCCCGCCCGCGCGCCGAAGAGGTGAAGGCCGACGCCAACATTCGCGAGGTCTCTCCTCCCACGATCCGCCAGTTTCATTCGCCGCACGATCTGATTCCCCGTACGCATCTGCTGTCGAACGGCAAGTACACGGTGATGATCACGGCAGCCGGCTCTGGCTTCAGCCGCTGGCGGGACCTGGCGGTCACGCGATGGCGCGAGGATGTCACTTGCGATTCGTGGGGCTCGTACATTTTCCTGCGCGACGTACAGAGCGCCAAGGTTTGGTCGGCTGGCTACCAGCCGGGCAACGTCGAGGCGGACAGCTACGAAGTTGAGTTTTCGGAGGATCGCGCCGAGATCGTGAGACACGACGGCACGATCAGGACGACGCTCGAAGTGGCGGTCTCGCCGGAGGACGACGCCGAGGTTCGCCGCGTTTCGATCTCGAATCTCGGCACCCGCGCGCGCGAGATCGAGCTGACCTCGTACGCCGAAATCGTGTTGGCGCCTGACGCGGCCGACGCCGCCCATCCGGCCTTCTCCAAGATGTTCGTGCAGACGGAGTTCGAGGTAAACGCCGGCGCACTGCTGGCCACGCGACGTCCGCGCTCGGCCGCCGACGCCCAGCCCTGGGCCGCGCATCTCGCGGTCGTCGAAGGTGAGTCCACAGGCGACCTGCAATTCGAGGCCGATCGCGCGCGTTTCCTTGGGCGCGGGCGCGCCATTCGCACGCCGGTTTCGGCAATCGACGGCCAGCCGCTCTCCAATACAGTCGGTACCGTACTTGATCCGATTTTTAGTCTTCGCCGCCGCGTGCGAATAGCCGCGGGCGCCACCGCACGCATCGCGTTCTGGACCATGATCGCACCCACGCGCGCCGAGGCCCTCGACCTGGCGGACAAGCATCACGAACCCACCGCCTTCGAGCGAGCGGTGACGCTCGCCTGGACTCAGGCACAGGTGCAGCTCCATCACCTGGGCGTCGGCGCCGAGGAAGCGCATCTCTTTCAGCGTCTCGCCAATCGCGTGCTCTACTCCGATCCGACGCTGCGGCCCGCGCCCGACGTGCTGGGGCGAAGCGAGGGCGGACAGTCCAAGCTTTGGGTCAACGGAATCTCCGGCGATCTGCCGATCGTGCTGGTTCGGATCGATGAGGCCGCGGATCTGGAAATCGTTCGCGAGCTGGTGCGTGCCCACGAATATTGGCGGATGAAACGCTTCGACGTCGATCTCGTGATCATGAACGAGCGGGCTGCGTCCTACGATCAGGATCTGCAGGCCGCGCTGGAGGCTCTGGTACGTGCGAACCAGGCGCGGCCATATCCCGACCAGCAAGGCGCCCGCGGAAACGTGTTCGTGCTGCGCGCCGACCTGGTTTCGGTCGAGGTGCGAAACCTCCTTCAGGCGGTGGCGCGAGCGGTGCTGCTCAGCCGGCGCGGCACCCTCTCCGAGCAAGTGGAACGCCTGGAGGTAATCGAGCCCGCCGCCGCGCCGCGCGCCGGCGATTCGTCCGCCAGACGCCGTCCCGGCACGGCCCGCGCTGGAATTTTTCAACGGCCTCGGCGGCTTTGCCGCTGACGGTCGCGAATACGTGACGATTCTCGGCGAGGGGCAGTGGACGCCAGCACCATGGATCAACGCGATCGCCAATCCCTCGTTCGGCTTCCAGGTCTCAGTCGAGGGCGGGGGCTACACGTGGTCGATGAACAGTCGCGAGAATCAAATCACTCCATGGTCGAACGACCCGGTCGCCGACCAGCCGGGTGAAGTGATCTACGTTCGCGACGAAGAGACTAACGAACTTTGGGGTCCTACTGCGCTGCCGATCCGCGAGGATGCCGCGCCCTATTCAGTTCGTCACGGCCAGGGCTACAGCATTTTCGAGCACACCGCGCACGGAGTTTCGCTCGAACTCGAGCAGTACGTTCCGCTTGAAGACTCGATCAAGATTTCACGCTTGAAGATTCGCAATCTCTCGGCGCGCTCGCGGCGGCTCGCGGTCACCGCGTACGTCGAATGGGTGCTCGGCACTTCGCGCGGCGCGTCCGCGCCGTCCATTATTACCGAGGTCGATCCCGATACCCGCGCAATGCTCGCGCGGAACTCCTTTAGCACCGACTATGGCGCTCGAGTGGCATTCGCAGACTTGGGCGGCCATCAACTCTCATGGACGGGCGATCGCACCGAGTTTCTCGGCCGCAACGGGAGTCTCGACAATCCGGCCGCGCTCGCCGGTGCCGCGCCGCTCTCCAATCGAACCGGCGCCGCACTCGACCCCTGCGGTGCCCTGCAGACCCGTGTTGAGCTCAAGCCAAACGGCGTGACCGAAATCGTTTTTTTTCTCGGCCAGGCGGCGACCAGGGCTCAAGCGCTTTCCCTGGTCGCAAAATACCGAACCGCCGACCTCGACGCGGTCCTCGCCGCGACGAGGCGTCTATGGGACGACGTCCTCGGCGCGGTTCAGGTGAAAACACCCGACCGTTCCATCGACATCATGCTCAACCGCTGGCTGCTCTATCAGACTCTCGCCTGCCGCCTGTGGGCGCGATCGGCATTCTACCAGGCCAGCGGCGCCTATGGCTTTCGCGATCAGCTTCAGGACGTGATGGCGCTGATGGTGTCGAAGCCGGCCATCGCGCGAGAGCATCTGCTGCGTGCCGCCGCCCGCCAGTTCGCCGCCGGCGACGTTCAGCACTGGTGGCTTCCGCCGTTGGGCCAGGGGGTGCGCACTCGAGTCTCCGACGACCGCGTATGGTTGCCGTTTACCGCCGCTCAATATGTCGAGGTCACCAGCGATCTCGGCGTTCTCGACGAGATGGTTCCCTTTCTCGACGGTCCCGCTCTCGGCGACGGCGAAGCTGAATCGTATTTTTTGCCGACGGTCTCCGAAGAGCACCGCTCTCTGTACGAACACTGCGCGCGCGCTCTCGACCGCAGCCTTGCGGTTGGCAGCCACGGCCTGCCGCTATTTGGTTCGGGAGATTGGAACGACGGCATGAACCGGGTCGGCGAAGGAGGCCGCGGCGAGAGCATCTGGCTTGGCTGGTTCCTTCACGCAGCGCTTTCGGCGTTCGCGCCGTTGGCGGATGCGCGCGAAGAGCCGGCCCGCGCCACGGCCTGGCGGCATCATGCGGACGGGTTGCGGGAATCGCTGGAGCGGGAAGGGTGGGATGGCAGTTGGTATCGGCGCGGTTATTTCGATGATGGCACGCCGCTTGGTTCGGCCTCCAGCCTCGAATGCCGCATTGATTCGATCGCGCAATCCTGGGGCGTGATCTCCGGCGCAGCGAATCCAGTTCGCGCCGCCCTCGCAATGGCGGCGGTGGACGAATACCTCGTTCGCCGCGACGACGGTCTGGTCCTGCTCTTCACGCCTCCGTTCGACCACACGCCGCTCGATCCTGGATACATCAAAGGATATCCGCCCGGCATACGGGAGAACGGCGGCCAATACACGCACGCCGCGGTATGGTCGGTGATCGCCTTCGCGATGCTCGGGGACGGCGACAAGGCCGGCGAGCTGTTCTCAATCTTGAATCCCATCAATCATTCGAACACGCGCGCCGGCATTCATCGCTATAAGGTCGAGCCATACGCCGCGTGCGCCGACGTTTACTCGACGCCTCCGCATACTGGCCGCGGCGGATGGACCTGGTATACGGGCTCCGCCGGATGGATGTATCGGGCGGGTCTCGAGTGGATACTCGGATTTCGTTTGCGGGGCGAAACGCTACTCTTCGATCCCTGCATACCGAGCGGCTGGCGAGGTTACGAAGTCACGTTCAAGTACCACTCCGCGCGCTACGAGATCTCGGTCGAGAACCCGCGCGGAGTCAGCCGCGGAGTCACCTATCTGGAACTCGATGGCCAGGGGCTGCCGGATATCTCCCGGCACATTCCTCTGACCGACGACGGCGCCACCCATCGCGTGCGCGTCGTCCTTGGATGATTGTGCGGTTCGTTCCTCATGCCGGGGCCATCGCGCGCGAACCCGCCGTTTGCGATCTTGCTCTCCTTAGCGCGAAGCGCTGCATGAAGCGGCGCGCCTCCTCTCTACTTCCACAAACCTCGGAACAGCCCGCGGCGACGAATTTATTCGCATCCCAAAGGGCCGCTCTGCCGCCCGCGACGATTGTCAACGCGGGTGAATCCTGTTTGAGGGCGGCGATCAATTCCAAAGCCGCTGGTAGACACTCGGTCACGGTACAAGAGAAGCAAACCAACTGCGGCGCGAAATTCTTTTACGACACATCGCAATTCATCCGGCGTCTGGTTGTTGTCCACTAACTTGGCTGCTGCTCCGGCATGGAGTAGAAGCTCGAGGATCATCAGGGGTTTCACTGAGAGTGCCCTGCCTAATGTCCATCGATGCTAGAGCAAATGACTAACCAGGTACCAAATGACAAGGACCGACAAGGGCACTCTCAATAGATATACTATTCCGTAACACGTTGTTCCTGCCTCCAGTTATGACAGCCACGCCGACTCAATGCGGACTGTTTGCCCGGTATCGCGTACCTTTGCCTTCAGGCTGCCGCTTGCGGCAAGGCAGCTGTTCGCTTCAGCGCCGTGTTCGTGCGACTACTGGTTGAATGCTATCACGAGGAGAGGCCCGGTCTTGGTGCGGGTTGGTTCCATGGAGCACCAAGCGCGTCGAACCGTAACGCTGCCGTCCGGAGCAAACGCTGGCCTGCTGGAGACCGCCCCGTCGGTCCGGAGAAGTCAGTCAAAAAAGATGCCTAGGGTCCCTCATATGCTTCGTTAGGTGCAATCTTGAATGGAACGCGAAATCCGCCAGACATTGATTTCGACAGGCTGAGCCGGCTCAAACCGCTCTCGTGGCTTTCCGCTTCAGAGTTGGAATTGCTGGCCGGAGCCTTGCGCTCAGCAACTTCAAAGGGCTGCAGATAATCTTCCGCGAAGTCACGCTCGTATCCGACGCGCACATCCTGTTACAAGGCACTCTTCAGGCGCAACAGGTGCTCGTTTAGCATGCGAGGTAGCGCGCGAAATAGAAACAATTACCATCTGGCCCGGTACGATTTACTGGATATTTCGAGCTTAACCGGACCTGATCCCGTAAAAAAGAGGTCTGCTGCTGATTTTCATACGGATGCGAGATGGCACAACGGTTGCTGCATTCGGGAAGGCTGCAGCGCGCGGGAGGTGATGGAAGTGCAACAAACGCTCCCGGCCGTTCCGATGGCCTGGGCATTGTATTGAAGATGGCGGGACTCAACGCAACCGTGTTTTCTCCGCCACCGCGCGAGCGCGTCACGCCGTACGCCGCGCGGTTCATCATCGCTGCGGCCGTGGCGTTCGCGCTTCTTTTCAGCCTGCAGGTCGACGAGGCCAAGATGCTGCTGGCGGTCGGCGGCCTCGGGGCAGTGCTCGTCCTTTGGTATGGTCTGCCGTACGTCACGCACCATCGTGACTGGCTGATTTCCGCTTTCGTGCTGGTCTTTCTGATCAATGGATTGTCGTTTCTCGATCCGACCGCGCGCCTCCTTTTCCACTATGGTGCGCTCGCGCTCCTTTGTTTTCCGGTTATCCGTACGGCGCTACGCTCCGACATCTTCCGGAGCGGCGGCTTCAGGCTGTACACGATCTATTTCCTATGGGCGGCAGTGACGGTGACCTATTCGCTGGCACCCGAGTACTCTCTGGCCCGCCTAAGCGAAGCATTCCTGATTTTGGCGGCGCTTGCTGTAATCGTGCTCGACGTACGCGAGGCTAACGGCTCTACACGTTTGTTTGCCCACCTTCTGGTGGGTGCAGGCGCAATACTCGCTCTGAACGCGGTTGCCGCCGTGGCATTGCCTCACAGCCTCACGTGGGTGAGCCCGTTCGAAAGCTTCACACTCGAAGAACTGCAGGGAATGCAAAAGCTGGGAATCACGCCGGATGGCGTGGACCGCTTCAGAGGGTTTTTCAACGGGCCGAACGATCTTGGAGGGCTTATGCTCCTCTTGGTTGGGCCGGCCCTGGTGTGTTGGCCGAGGGCGAGCCGCCGCCAGCGCATACTTCTGGCGGCACTGATCGCGGGGGCGGTGTGGCTGGCGGCGCTGGCCGATTCGCGGTCTCCGTTTCTCGCGCTGGCGGTGGGCGTTACCCTGTACTCGGTCTGGAGGTGGCGTGCGCGCGGGATCCTGGTGTTGGCGGTTGCCGCCGCGGCGCTCGGTGTAGCACTCATCATCTACGCGCACGGTGACCTGGCCGAGTACATGGGACGTGGCGATGTGGGCACCTTGACCGGCCGCACCGACATCTGGAACTTCGTAGTGCAGCAAATAAAAGCCCGACCCATCTTAGGCTATGGATATGCGGTGTCGGGAGCTATTTTCCAAAGCTCATACTTCCCTATCTGGTGGGGCCCTTGGGATCTCGGACCGCATAGTTCACTGCATAATGGTTATCTCGACCACGCCATCGGAGTTGGCGTCCCCGCCACCCTGCTATGGCTTTTCATCATCCTCCGACCATGGGTGTTTGTGTTCCGTCAGCCGGGCGATACATGGAACCTTAAAGCGATCTTCCTACTCATAGTAATTCCGATTTTGATCAACAATCTCACGGAAGCATTGCTGGGCGATTTCACCGATAGCGTGGGGATTTTGTTCGGCTTGGCATGGGCGCTTGGAGAACGCTACCGCCTGCTTGCTTTGCAACGTGCCGAGACCGACCGCGCGGAAACACTGGCAAGGCTGCCGGGAGCTGTATTCGCATTGGCAGGAATCGGGGAGATCCGCTAATTCGCGGGGGCGTCTCCTTTACGCGTAACGATTAGGGCATTGTTGGACGGGGTAGTAGCTCGTCCAGCAAGTTCTGCGCGAGAGGCTCAAGTGGTAATCATAGAACGAAAATTGGCCGGGTTACTTTCCTACAAGATGGTTTTCTTTGCTGACGCAACCTCTCTTCATCGATTCACTGAGAATCTGAAACCAACAGAGTTAGCGCGTTTCTTTTATACGACAGACAAGCTTGACGGATCGCGTGTGATCAGGCGCGAACGGACCTTCACCGTGCATAACGACCTACGCCAGCCAGTTGAGACGCTGTGGAAGGGCTTAGCGCGCTATAGTCGCTCCGAAATCCAGAGAGCCGAGAAATTGGGCCAGCGCGTCCGAATTACACGCAATGAACGGGCAGGGCGCAGGGACTTTTTGACCGTATTTAACGATTTCGCACGGCTGAAGGACGGCGTGCGGCCAATCTCCAGCCGCCTGCTGCAACGCTTCGAGCGCTTCGCCGACAGGCTGGTCCTGTACCTCGACGAGCAGCCCATGGTGGTCAATCTTGTGTTACGCGATCCCGAGAACGGTTGCGTCAGAGGCCTGTATAGCGCCAGCCGGCGTTTGGACACCGACGAGCCGAAGAAGGCTCGGCTCGTGGGTAACCTAAACCGTATGCTGCATTGGCATAACATGCGTTTATATAAGGAGGAGGGTTTCGACACCTACGACTGGGGCGGGATCAGTGAAGACAGAAGCGACGGCAGGGCCAAATTCAAGATGTCTTTCGGCGGAGATGTCGTGGAAGAATACACTTATCTCTGCGCAGGCTTGCCGCAACTGGGGCCCATGGTGCGGCGCCTGTTTGGGCTTGCTTCCGCGCGCGCCCGTATGGCGCGCGCGCTGAAATCTTCGACCGAGCGATTGTGGGAACGCGGACCACTACGACCAGACTAGTGCGCAAAAGGACGCATTCTCCGGGCGACCGGCGCCCAACGACTAGCCGTCAAAAGATCCTGCGATGACTGAAAGCGCCATCGACACGAACAATCGCCGGGCTTACTCCAGCAGGACGGCACTGAAGTTCTACGGGCATCAATCCGCACTGTTTCCTGCTGAACGCGCCATACTTGAAAAATTGCGACCACAGATCGCCGGAAAAAGACTCCTCGACATCGGGATTGGTGCCGGCCGGACTACACCGTATCTGCTGGAGATAAGCCGTACATATGTAGGTATCGATTATTCGCCTCGGCTTATTGAATGCGCCCGAACAAAGTTTGGCATCGACACTCTATATCAGTGCGATGCGCGCGACATGCAACTCCTCGCGGACGGTTCCTTTGATTTTGCCCTGTTCTCCTTCAATGGCCTGGACTGCCTTTCCCATGAAGGGCGCCTCAAAGCTCTGCGCGAAATCCGCAGGGTTCTCAGAACAGGTGGTCTGCTGGTTTTTTCCTCGCATAATCGGGAGTGGAGGTACACCGGCAAGCCGCCGTGGAGCATGATGCGTGCGGAGCAATGGACGCGGGCGTCTCTCAAAGCGTTCATCTGGGCTTGTGCGTTACAGCTGCGTCATCGGCGAATGCGGCGTCTCGAGGTAAACGAGACCGACTATGCGATCTTGAATGATATTGGATTGAGGTACCGCTGTCTCATCTATTTCATCAATATACGCGCTCAGATTGAGCAACTCCGACAGCTCGGCTTCGGTCCTGTAGACAGTTACGATATGGAGGGCCGACGTGTTGAGAGCGACGATGAGTCGCCGTGGATTTATTACGTCACCAGGAAGTCTGCTTTACCGATAGCGGATCACGGGAGACAATGCGCAAATGCCACGGCGGACTGATGGCTCTTGTCGCAGCACTGATCATAGAGCCAGTTGATATGAGGCATTCAGGTCGTCGACGAGGAAGACCGCCTGGGCGAGCGCTTCCTCTTCCTGCCCTGGTAGTTCTCGTGGCGACGGCTTGCGCCGCCGTTATGCTCTCGGCCGACGCGAGAAGCGCGGCGGGCGGGCGATCGCATTTCGGCACGTTGCCGCCGCGCGCGCCGTTGCCGTCAGGACAGGACTGTGCAGCGGCAATACCCTCGACCCCGGAGACACTACCAGCCAACATCCCCTTCAACCAAGCGATGCCTACGGCACTACAGCTTGCCGAGTTCTATAGACATCCCGTGTTTGGAGCGAACCCACCGGCCTCGGATTTCTTCCGCGTCGATGGTCATTATGCCGGCTCGACCGACATGATTTTGCGCTGGGCTGCATGCAAGTGGGGTATCGACGAAGACGTGGTGCGCGCACAGGCGTGGACCGAGAGCAAATGGAAGCAGGGCGGTCCTAATCCGGGGGATGGAGGCGGCGACAGGCGAGTTTCGCAGAACCAATGCGTTCAGGGGGACTTTACCGCCCTGTGGAATTTCGGTTGTCAGAACTGTTGCTATCAGTCATGGGGGATTCTCCAGACCAAGGTCTACTATGAGTGGGGCACGTGGCCGATGATCAAAGATTCCACTGCCTTCAATGCCGACTATCGCGAGGCCGACCAGCGCGCTTGCATGAATGGAGACTATGCGGGATACTTCGCGAGCGCCGCACAGCAGCCGAATACATATGCCGCTGACATTGCCAGCGGCGATACCGATCGCGTCTTGTGGGGATGTATCGGAATGCACTTTTCGGGTGGATGGTATACCGCGCAGTCGTTGGGGTACATTAGCGAGGTCAAAGGATATTTGACAACGACACCCTGGATTGCACTTGGAAGATCTCCATAACTGCCGCGGTTTCCTCTCGGTGAAGTTCTTTCCATGTCGGTAAGAATTGCACCGCGCGCGAAGAGGTGCGGTCAAACAGAAGACGGCGATCGAGGAACAAAGCGCAAATAAACAAAGGGCGCGGCATGACGTAACCTGACAGATTCTCGCGCGCTGCCGTCTACCCGCGATTGAGAGCGGGCTTGGAAATTCGTTGGCACGTTCCACGCATATACGCGCATATAATAGTCCGCGGGTGGGCAGCCCCATGCGCGCATCTGTGAACCGGTTCGGATGCACAACGGAGTTTCTATGAAATCGCTGCTTATTGTCGGAGCACTACTCGCTCTTCTAGGTATCTTGACCCTGGCGTTCCCGGCTTTTTGGACCAAAGATACGAAGAACGTCGCGCAACTTGGCGATGTCACAATCCAGAATCATGATAACGTCCTGCATGTTATCCCTCCAACTGCGAGCATCGGAGCGATCGTACTGGGCGGTGGCCTGATCGTGGCCGGCGTCGCTTTGAAAGGCAGAGATTGAAGCTCTCTTGCCAGTGAGCGCGCGCATTCCCTCGGCTACGTATCGACTCCAGCTCAACCGCGAATTCACTCTCATCGATGCGGCTGGAATAGTTGATTATCTCAACCGGCTCGGTGTCAGCGACTGCTACATTTCTCCCCTTGCGCAGGCCCGGGCAGGCAGCCGTCATGGCTATGACGTGATGGATCACAGAAAACTCAATCCGGAGCTCGGTGGCGAGGACGGATTTCGCCATTTTGCCCGGAGCGTGCGGCAGCATGGCATGGGCATCATCGCCGACACCGTCCCGAACCACATGTGCATCGCGGACGCGTCAAACAAATGGTGGTTCGACGTTTTGGAGAATGGACCGAGCTCTCCCTATGCGTCTTTTTTCGATATCGACTGGCATCCGCCGAAGGCCGACCTTGCGAACAAGGTTCTGCTCCCGGTGCTTGGCGATCAGTTCGGGCACGCACTCGAAAACGGCCAAATTGCCATCGCTTACCGCAACGGCGCCTTTGAAGCCGCCTACTACGATCACGTTTTTCCGCTCGCGCCCCGCACCTGGACCACAATCCTGGAACCTGCCCTCGCACGTCTGACACATGAGCTGGGCGAGTCAAGCCGCGAGTCCTTGGAACTAGCCAGCATACTCACGGCGCTCAATAATCTTCCGTTGCGCACCGAAACCGACGCCGCGAGAGTTCGGGAGCGTCAGCGCGAAAAGGAGATCGTCAAGGAGCGGCTGGCCGCGTTGATGGAGGCGAATGTGTCCGTGCGGTCTGCGGTTGCAGCGTCGATCGCGGAGCTCAACGGGACCAAGGGTGATCCGCACAGCTTCGATCGCCTGGAGGCGCTTCTGGATGACCAGGCGTACCGGCTGAGCTTGTGGCACGTCGCTGCGGACGAAATCAACTATCGCCGCTTCTTCGACGTCAATGATCTGGCCGCGATCCGTGTCGAACACCCCGACGTGTTCAGAGCTACGCACGAACTCATTTTGGGGCTGGTCGGCGAGAGACTGGTCAGCGGACTGCGGATCGACCACGTCGACGGCCTGCGCGATCCCGGCCAATATCTACATACGCTTCAGCACGAATGCGCGATTGCGCTTGGCGCGGCAGAAACGGCCCTCATTCCGTGCAAGGCGGACAACCTGCCGAGCGATCCGGCTGCGCGTCCACTTCCGCTCTACCTCGTGGTCGAAAAGATTCTCGGCGCGGACGAGCGATTGCGTGCGGACTGGCCGGTGCATGGCACAACCGGCTACGAGTTTCTAAACGATCTCAACGGACTCTACGTTGAGAGCGGCAACTGCGAGCGGCTGATGGAGTTTTACTTGCGCTTCACGCGGCATCGGCGCGAGTTTTCCGACATCGTCTATGATTGCAAGAAGCTCGTGCTGCGCGCGCTGATGTCAGGAGAGCAGAACGTGCTGGCGCGCAAGCTCGACCGCATTTCGGAGCAGCATCGATGGTCGCGTGACTTCACGCTGAACAGCCTCGGCCGCGTGCTCGCCGAAGTAATCGCGTGCTTTCCCGTCTATCGTTCGTACGTGACCTCCGAAGGTTCGGTGAGCGGCGAGGATCGCCGCTACGTCATGGCCGCGGTCAATGCCGCCAAGCGCAGAAATGCCGCACTCAGCGAATCCACCTTTGACTTCCTCGCTTCGGTGCTTTTGCTGGATCATCCCGACGGCCTGGATGACGCCGCGCGCGCGGAACGGCTCGACTTCACTTTGCGCTTCCAGCAGCTAACCAGCCCGGTGATGGCGAAGGGATTCGAAGACACCGCGCTTTACCGCTTTTATCCGCTCGCTTCGCTGAACGAAGTCGGCGGCAATCCAACGTCGTGCGGCATCTCGGTCGAGACCTTTCATGCTCGCAACGAGCGCCGGCTTCGTGACTGGCCGCACGCGCTGTCCGCCACTTCCACGCACGACACCAAGCGCGGCGAAGACGTGCGCGCCCGCATCAACGTACTCTCGGAAATGCCCGACGCCTGGGAGCAGGCCGTGCGCAGATGGCATGGGCTCAACGCTTCGCTGCGCGTCGAATGGGAAGATACCAACGTCCCCGACGCCAACGAGGAGTACCTCTTCTACCAGACGCTCATGGGAACCTGGCCGCTCGAGAGAATGACGCTCGCGGAGCATGAGCAGTTCGTCGGACGTATTGAGGATTACATGCTTAAATCATCCAAGGAGGCCAAGTTCCGCACCAGTTGGGTCAGCCCGAACGCCGACCACGACGAAGCGCTCGCGGAGTTCGTGCGCGCAGCGCTCAAGCCCGATCCGGCGCACCCTTTCCTCGCCGATTTCGTCAGTTTTCGCCGGCCCATCGCGATGGCCGGAATACTCAATTCACTTTCGCAGACTGTGATCAAAGCCGGGTCGCCTGGAGTTCCCGATTTTTATCAAGGCACCGAATTGTGGGACTACAACCTGGTCGATCCGGATAACCGCAGACCGGTGGACTTCGCGGCTCGCCGGGCGATGCTGGAAGAAATCATCCGCGAGGCCGATCGCAACCGGATCAAGCTGGTGGAAAAGCTCCTTGGCAGCCCGCACGACGGGCGCATCAAGATGTATGTGATCCATCGTATCCTGCAATTTCGCCGCAGCCATCCAGAATTGTTCGCGACCGGAGGGTACGCGCCGCTCGAGGCCGCCGGCGAGCGCGCGCGTCACGTGATCGCTTTCGTGCGGCGCGCCGGGCGCGAAAGCGCGATAGTCGCGGCCGGCCGCTTTTTCACCATGCTCGAGATCGCCCCGGATTCATTCCCGGCAGGCGCGGTGTGGTCAGACACGAAAGTCATGCTGCCGCCCGATCTTGCGCCGCGACGCTACGTCGATCTGTTTACGGGTAGCGCGGTCGACCTGCGCGCGGATAAAGGCACGGCAGTGCTATCGATGGGCGAGGCGTTCGCGCGCATGCCGATCTCGATGCTCGTGCCGTCGGAGTGAGAGCAGCTGTGGATTCTCGAACGAAGGAAGACCGAATTTGGCGCCTTAAGTTTGGCGCCAATCCGACCGGAGGAGGAGTTCTCTTTCGCGTGTGGGCGCCAAAGGCGGCCCATCTCTCCGTATGCGTCACCGGTTCGCGCGAGGCCGTCTTGCCCATGGATCGGGATGCGGATGGCATCTTCACGGCCTTCGCCTACCATCTTGCCGCCGGCGCGGAGTACTACTACGAGTTTGGGTCGGACCGCCGGCGTCCCGATCCGGTCTCACGTTTTCAGCCGCACGGAGTTCATGACGCTTCTCAAGTCGTCGACCCCGACGCTTTCGCCTGGACCGATCGGGATTGGCGAGGGCGTCCGCTGGAAGATTTCATCATCTACGAACTTCATACTGGAACCTTCATGCCCCAGCGCACGTTCGATGGCGTGATCGGCCGGCTTCCCTATCTGCGCGAACTCGGCGTCACGGCGTTGGAGATTATGCCGATTGCGTCGTTTCCCGGCTCTCGCAACTGGGGTTACGACGGTGCCTACCTTTACGCGCCGCATGCCGCGTATGGCGGACCGCTTGGATTCAAGCACCTCGTCGACGCCTGCCATCGCGAGGGCCTCGCGGTCGTGCTGGACGTCGTTTACAACCATCTGGGCCCGGAAGGAAATTATCTTGGCGAGTACGGCCCATACTTTACGGACCGCTATCGAACGCCGTGGGGCGCGGCAATCAATTTCGATGGTCCGCAGAGCGACGGCGTCAGGCAATTCTTTATCGACAATGCTCTGTACTGGATGACTGAGTACCACGTCGACGCGCTGCGGCTCGACGCGATTCACGAAATCTTCGACTTCGGTGCGTGTCATGTGCTCCGCGAGATGAGCGAGGCTTTTCATCGGCAGGCACGATTGCTCGGGCGCGAGGCATGGCTTATCGCCGAGAGCGATTTGAATGATCCACGTGTGATCAATTCACCCATGATTGGTGGTCATGGACTCGATGCTCAGTGGAACGACGATTTTCACCATTCGCTACATACCCTGCTGACCGATGCCAGGAATGGCTATTTCGCCGACTTCGGCCGGATCGAAGATCTGTGCAAGGCGATAAGTGACGGCTTTGTCTATGACGGCCGCCGGTCGGTCTATCGCCAGCGCCGCCACGGCGCTTCGTCCGGATCGAATCCAGGCCAGCAGTTCGTCCTGTTCAATCAGAATCACGACCAGATTGCCAATGCGGACGCGGGAAGGCGGCTCTCCGAGCTACTTACACCCGAGCAGCAGAGACTCGCGGCCGTGATATTGATATGCGCGCCTAACCTGCCGATGCTCTTCATGGGCGAAGAGTTCGGAGCGTCGGCGCCGTTTAACTACTTCACCAGCTTCGCCGACCCGACTCTGGCAAGCGCGGTATCTCAGGGACGCCGGCGCGAATACGAGTCCTTTTTCAGGGACCGGGCTTTTCCGGACCCGCAGGCGCCCGAAACCTTCGCCGGCTCGCAAATCGACTGGACGGAGACCGCACGATCGCCGCATCGGGAGCTGCTCGCGCTCAACCGAGCGCTCATCTTGCTCCGCAAAGAGAATCGCTGTCTCTCGAACTGCCGCAAAGACTTGACCGACGTTGGTTTCAGCGAGGGCGAGCGATGGATGGTAATCCGGCGCGGCGATCCGTCGGATAGAATCGCGCTGCTATTTTGCAACTTGAGTTCGGAGACCCGAACAGTACCGATGCTGTACGATGCCTCTGGCTTCGAGCTTGCCCTCTTTACAGGCGAGGAGCGATTCGGCGGAACGTCTGCGGCTCCATCGCCGCCCGCCCGCCTCGACTCCGCCAGCAGCGGGATCGAGCTCGACGGATTCAGTGCGGCGCTTTATCTCCGTGATACTATTCACCCATAATTATCGCATAACTATCGGAGCCGTCTCATTCTCAGGAGCACCGGCGGTGCCGCGCGGTGATTCGCGTGAATTCCAGTGCTATAGGCCGTTTACTTGCGCTCGGATGGCTGTCAGCATCGAGCCACGACCGTATCTGGCGATCATCGTGAGCCCCGATGACATCCGCTTGCAGGAGATCGATTGAGTGCGACCAACCTTTTGCTAGTTGACGACAACGACGACGTGCGCGAAATTACCGCTCTGTTGTTGCGCGACAGCGGATACAATGTGATCGAGGCCTGCAGCGGCAGCGCCGCGCTCGCCGCGCTCGACGCCAATCCTGCGATCGATCTGCTGATTGTCGATTTTGCAATGCCGGGGATGTCGGGAATCGAGCTGCTCGAACGGGCCCGCGCCAAGCGCCCAAACATCAAGGCGGTGTTCATCACCGGCTATGTCGACCACACCTGGCTCAAGGGGAACCTCGCGGACGAAATCGTGGTGAAAAAGCCTTTTACGATGGACCAGCTCGCGCCCGCGGTGCGCAAGGCGTTGGGCCAGTCCGAGGAATGAACCCCGCGATCATACGTCTGGTCATGCCCGCTGAAATCGAGTGCTCCAGCGCATAATCCGCTCGCGGGCCCGGGCTGATCCCTCCGCCGCGCTTTCAGTCTCCGAAGAACTTCCAGCGCGTGCCTCAGGCAGCCACTTTGGCCGTCCCGCCATCGACAGCCGCACGTTGCGCTTCTTTCAAGAGTCCGGAAAAACCTTCCTCCCATCGGTACGCTCGTGTCTCCTTTGGCAATTCATAACGCGGTTTTTTGGCGGCACAATTGTTGCTGCCACTTATTTCCGCTTGCAAACAAGACCGTCTCTGCCGCGTGCAGATAAAAGGGGTAGATTTAATGAATCAGGATCAAGTTAAGGGCAAATGGAATCAGCTCAAGGGCGAGATCAAGAAGAAGTGGGCCAAGATGACCGACGACGACTTTTTGGAAGCCGAAGGCGACATGGACAAGCTCACGGGCAAGATCCAGGAGCGGACCGGCGACAAGAAGGAGGACATTCGTAAGTGGCTTAACGAGCGCTCCCACTAATTCCTGGCGTGCGGTCGCGGCGTTCAGCGACGTGTACGTATCGTTCCTGACGCCGCACCGCACTGACTAATCTCGATGCAACAAATGCGATATTTGATAGCGTGGCTGCTCGGTGTACCTATTTCAGTTCTTCTGCTGTGGTACGTAATCACACACGTGCTTTAAGCGGACGGGCCGATGATTGGCCGTCAATGTGAGAGATGCAATTCCGTACATCGAAGCCGTACGAAGTCTGCCCGAAGCCACTTTCATAGTGACTTCGGATGGAGTCGTGTCGGACGCTAACTCCGCCGGCCTCGACATGGTAGAGCTGGCGACTGTTGGCCGCAAGATTCGTCTTACCTCCCTTGTGGAGAACTCCGAGGCAGAGGTGATGTCGCTGCTTCATCTCTGGACGGAAAGCCGTTCCTCCATGCGCGGTAAGATTGTGTGGCGAACGCCCAATGGGCCGAAGGCCTGTCAATTGACCGCTTGGTGCGCGCGGCCGGCTGATGACGCAGGCTCTGGTTTGGTAGTCATCCGATGTGATTCCGATGACGACGCGGCCAACCGTTTGCTGGAGCTTAACGAGCAGCTGGATATTCTGAAAAAGGAAGTAGTCGCACGGCGACAAATTGAGCGTGGATTGGTTGCCGCGCTCAAAGCGCGGGATGATTTTGTCGGCATAGCCGCTCATGAACTGCGTAATCCGCTGAACGTGTTTCATTTGACGCTGCAGCTCCTGTACCGGATGCCCGTTCGTTCCGGCAACGATATACGAGGGATACTGGACAAGCTCCGAGTTCAATTGATCCGGATAAATTCACTGGTTGACAATTTGCTTGATGTCACGCGGATTCGCGCAGGCAAACCCGAGTTGAAACTGGAACAGTTCGACCTGGGCGAGTTGACAAAAGAAGTCGTCCACAGATTTGCCGAGCTGCATCCTGATATCCTTCTGACGGTTCGCGTGAACGGCACGGCAGCGGGCATCTGGGATCGTTTTAGGATTGACCAGGCCGTGTCAAATGTCATTTCAAACGCGATTAAGTACGGCCTGCGCAAGCCGGTCACCGTGGTGGTCTCGGTCGAAGGCAGGAAGGCGTGCGTGGCGGTGCAGGATCAGGGAGTCGGGATCGCGCCGGGAGACTCTGAACGCATTTTCGAGCGCTTCGAACGCGCCGTCTCTCAATCGAACACGGAGGGTCTGGGGCTCGGGCTCTGGATTGCCAAACGTGTCGTGGAAGCCCATGGCGGCCTGATTATTGCCGAGGGGCAGGGAGGCCAGGGCGCAGTCTTCACCATACAGCTGCCTCTGTCCAGGGAGCAGCATCTTTGAATGAGAAGAAGCGTCAGATCATGGACACTCATACGATTTTGGTAGTCGAAGATGAAGATGAATCGCGGCAGGTTCTGATGCAGATTCTTGAGCTCGAGGGTTTCAAAGCTGTTGGAGCTCCCAACGGCGCCGAAGCCTTGGACTATCTGCGTACCTCGGACCTGCCTTGTGTGATCATTCTCGATCTTCTTATGCCGGTTATGGATGGCAGACAATTTCGTACCGCACTTTTGCAGGTTGCAGACCTGGCCACAATTCCGGTCATTGTGGTGAGCGCCATTGACAGTTCTGCCGTCTCAGACCTGGGAGTGGTTAAAGCTTTCAGAAAACCCTTAGACATTGATGCTCTTGTGAAAATCATCCGCGAACATTGCTGATAGTGACCAAGCGGACGTGGCAAACTACGTATTCGCGCCAAAGAACGAGCCTCGCAAAGCGAATTTGCCGAACACCGAATCGTGTGAAATAGCCCAACGATCTTGCGTATTGCGGCCGTATGCGATAAATACTCTCTTAGCAATCGACACGTCCTCCCTGATTCTGGCGCTTCACTGGTTTTAGCAAATGACTTCGCAGCTCACGCGCCAGGCTCCCGCGACGCGGCCCAGGCCGGATGAGCCCAGGCATTTCGTACAGTTTTACGAGAACGACAGGTACATCGTCGAGAAGATCTCTCGTCGAGCAGGCAGAGCGCTAGAAATTGGCGGCTCGTGCGTTCTCGTGGCGACCAGGCCGCATTTCGCAGATTTGGAGCTCCGGCTTTATAGGCTCGGGATGAACATCGAGTCTCTCCGCATCCAAGGGCGATATGTAGCGCTCGACGCGGCCGATACCCTGGCAAGATTTATGGTCGATGGATTGCCGGACAGAATCGAATTTAACAAGGTCGTAGGGGACGTCATAGCTCGGGCAACGCGGCAAAGCAGTAGGCAATTTGTCTCCGTCTTCGGCGAGATGGTGGCTCTCTTTGCGCCGCGAACAACTCATCGGCAGCCATCCATCTCGAACAACTATGGAATGAGCTGGCGAGGACATACCGCTTCTCGCTCTGCTGCGCATATCCGCTAACTGCTTTTGCGAACGACCTTGAGGGAAGCAGATTGCTACAAGTTTGCGCGGAACACTCTCTTGCGCTCCCGGCCGAAGGCCCACTGTAATCGGTTCGCAAGCCGCATCATCGCGGAGCGGGAACTCCTGTAGGGCGGGCTGTCGGGATTTTTCATCCCGGCGCTGTCTCTTTCGTCTGCCGATCGAAGCCTGGCAGGATGGCATTGATGAATCCGTTCTGCACGAATTGCACCAACGCCTGCCAGGTGCTGACATTCGGGTTGTTGAGCTTTCCAGATACGTCGATCTTGGTCGCGACTTGTTGGGTGGATGAATTCTTGACTACCTTGGCGGCCGCGCCAACGGCAAGCTCATAAGCCTGATGTACGACCGATTTGTTCTTGTCCTTAGCAGGGTCATATACCTTCACATTACTGAATAAGGGTTTCACGTAGCCTGTCATCTCTCCGCGCCGCACCATTACTTGCGAGTAGACGGACAGTTGCCCTGACTGGACGTCAAACCTGCCATAGGCGCGTAACAGGTTATTTAGCGACGGGAGACTGGCGTCGCGGATCGCGAGGTCGAGATCAAAATCAGAACCGGCTTTCTCGGGCCGAAAATCGCCACTGATGGTGGTCGCTCCACTGTCCATGAACCGGCCGCGCAAGCTGAGATGGGCCGTACCCTCGGTAAAATGGTTTGACAAATTCGTTAGCTCAAGTGCCAAATTAGAGATGAACAGCTTGTAATGAGGATCCTTGGTCTCGTCGATGTAAACCGCCTGGCTGTCAACAACCTCGAGCTTGGCGATTTTGACTAGAGTTTCCGGTGCATTGTTGATTTTCTGGGTTCCCGCCTTTACTGCGGCCACACGGCGGGTCTCCGCGGCGGCTGTCGGTGTCGTATGCGAATACTCGAATCGCCCGCCGGCGATCCTTGCCTCATAGACCTCGACCTTGTCGGCTTTTGGCCCGTACTCGACGTATCCATCACTAGCTAGCGTACCGCCCTCTACATCGAAATTGATCCGGCCGAGCTCAGGCTTGAATTGCTTGAGCGGCACATTTTTCAGATGATAGTTCGCCGCGACGCTAGCGACTGGCTTGGTCAGGAAATTCGCGCGTCCCTTAATGCTTGCCTGCCCCACATCGAAAACAGTCGCTTCGGCTTGTATGGGCGACGGATACGCTGTGGCGGACGATCTCGCATTTCGGATATTATCCGCAGTGACGTAAAGGTGCGCGAGTCTAAGCGGCCGGTTCGGATCCGTATCCACATAAGTGACGTCTCCGTCCTCGACCGTGAAATGGTTAATCTTGAAGGGATAGATGCTCTCTATGGCGTCCTGCCATCCTTTTTTACTAAGTGGCACTTTGTCGGCATATTCAGTGCGCAACTGTATGAGATCGATATGCAGCCGCGGATGAAACAGAAACAGGTCTGCCACCACGTGCTCGGTGAACAGGTTATGCCATTGTATCTCTAGGGTGAAGATTGGAAAGTGTGCCACGGGAGAGCGCGGATGCGCTTTTTGGATCAGTGTGACGTCACGCAAGGTGAGCGCGGCGTCGAGTATATTCAAGTGCGCGCCGGCGACGCGGGTTTCGTAACCTTTCAGCTTCGAGTTCAGGTTTCGCTCGGCCCACGTTCGTATCGTCGGATCCAGCAAATACGATGCTGCCAGCAGGATTGCCAGGCAGCCAACAAGCACCACAGTCAGCCACAGCGCTAACCGAGCCCCTCGGGACTGCATGTGTCGCTCCGGCGCGGCACGATTGCCGCCCGTCACATTTCGAACAAGCATCGGCACAACCTCACTGTTTCTTCATTCGCGGCGCGAGCGATTGGCCTCGACGTCACCGCCAGCCATTTTGCCAATCATAATGATCAGCGGCGAATTCGGTTTGAGCGGTCCGCTTCGGTAGTCGCCGAACGTGTGTTCGATTTCGAATCCTGTGTGAATAAAAAGTAACTGCAGCTCTCGCGGAAAGAAGACGTGGCCCACAAAGTCATCGATATAGCCATCGACGGCACGTCCGTTCTTGTATTTCTCATACAAAAAGCGCGTTTGGGCGCACTGTTCATGGCTTAGATAACGGGAGGTCTTGCGCCGGATGAATCTGACTCCGTCGGACTCATCCCACTTGTCCACGTCGATTTCCACCAGTGCGCGCGGCGGAACGTTGAACGAATCTGCGAAGATGGCCATGTTCGGCATGGTTATTTCTATGAGAAATCGGCCACCCGGTCTCAGATTGCGCCGGCACAGGTTCCAGACAGCGAGTTGGTCTTGAAGTGTAAGCAGGTGACTGATCGACGAGCAGGGAATCACAATGAGATCAAACGTCGACTCCGCCTGCCAGGTCCGCATGTCGGCATGGAGCAGGCGAAGCCTTTCACGGACTTCGGGCGGAGCCTGAAGCTGACGATTCGAGGCGGTCTCGAGCATTTCGGCCTGGTTGTCAAGACCGACTACCTCAAAACCCAACCGCGCTGCTTGCTCCGCCAGAGGCAAGGTGATTCTGCCTGTGCCGCAGCCAAGCTCCAGAACCTTTAGCGGTCGGAGCCTCTGCACTAGCGACACATAGAACTCCACGTCCTCGGAGTCGCCCAAGTGCTCCAGGTCGTATTCTTCGGGATGCTTGTAAAGTTCGCTCATACTTGTTGGAGGGTAGAGGACCGCACTGCAGCGCAACACGCGATCATAGGCGCTCGACGGGGGCTGAGCTACGATGATCGCGGGAGACGGCTCGCGCGAATCGTCGCTTCGATGTTTAGACCACTAACGACTACCTATCCAGCTTCACTGGCTAGCCAAGTTACGGAGGCGAATAAGTCGTGGTTGAGCGCTTCTCTATCACGCCATTCGGGCTCGAGGTAGTGGTCGTGGTCGTAGTCTCCGATGACGGCGAAGGCGTCGGCGTCAAAACCGGCGCCGGCGGCGGCACTGTGCCATACTCGGTTGTCGTAGTGGTTTCCCTGGTGGCCGTTGGCCCACATGCCGTGCAAAAGCCGACGGCGAATGCCGCGATAGATATGGTAACCCACGATTTCCAGTATTGCATTTTACTTATTCTCCACACGATCAATGGCGGAACGCAGTTCGAGCTAGTTCCGGCATTCATCGTGCCGGAACTTTGGCTCCCGACTTGCGTGCTTCGGACAGACCAATAGCGATAGCCTGTTTACGGCTCTTCACCTTCTTACTGGACTTCCCAGACTTGAGTTTGCCGTGCTTCATTTCATGTATTGCGCGCCCAACCTTGGAGGAAGCCTTCTTGCTGTATTTTCGTGCTTTACTGTTTGTCGTCATTTTCACTAACCGTAATCGAGGTTGCTTGATACCGTGCGCAGCGCGTACCTTCAGAAATAAACCAGCCGCGAAAGCCATCAGCCCTTTCGTTTTCTCGCAGATAAACGAAATCATAACGGCCTCGTGAACTAAGCCTGACTATATGGAAATCCCGTGCCGACAGCTTCGAATGCCGCTTTGGTTGGCTATCGCTTGAATATGCGAGGCACAACCGCGCCTGTTGCACCTGCGCCGGTGGCACAAATTACTTACCGAGCGACAGGTTTGAAATAGCTGGACAGCGATGGGATACGAGCCGAACCCTGGTCTGACTCATCGAGCTGCGCTTTCCCAGCCCAGTCGCGCGTCCCGGAACCGTTACGACCCGGACACCCCCACAAGCGGCTTTGTGGGTTGTCGAGCGCTCGGGCCTACTCTTCCTTGAGATGGTTATAGAGAGTCTTCAGCGAGACGCCAAGAATTTCCGCCGCTTTTGCCTTGTTACCACCGGTAAACTTGAGCGTCTGCAGGAGAAGCTCGCGTTTGACAGCGCCAAGCGACATCCCCACATGCACATCCAATGTGGAATGATGGAGGACATTGTTAGGTTTGAGTCCCTCGGGCGGGCCAGGTTTGACACTCTGCGGTATATCAATTGTGATCTCTTCCGGCAGGTCCGCTGTTGAGATCATAGGCCCGCGCGTAACGATGAGCGCCCGCTCGATCACATTGCGCAACTGCCGTACATTCCCCGGCCAGCGCTGAGATTTGAGCAACTCGAGGCATTCAGCTTCCATACCCACAACGGGTTTGCCTGTGGACGGAGCAAGTTGGTGCAGGAAATGTTCGATCAGGGTCGGGATGTCCTCGGGGCGCTCGCGTAGTGTGGGTAGTTGGATCGTAAATACATTGAGTCTGTAGTATAGGTCTTCTCGGAACTTTCCTTCGCGAAGTTGTACCTCCAGATTGCGATTCGTCGCGGCGAGCACGCGCACATCGACAGAGATCTCGCTGCTGCCGCCCAGGCGGCGAACCTTCTTTTCTTCAAGAACTCGCAGGAGCTTCGCCTGCAATTCCGGCTTCATCTCGCCGATCTCGTCGAGCAGGAGAGTTCCGCCGGTGGCGAGTTCGAAACAGCCCTCGCGGCGGCGATCGGCGCCGGTGAAGGCCCCGCGCTCGTGGCCGAACAACTCGCTTTCCATCAGGGTCTCGGGCAAAGCGGCGCAGTTGATGGCGATGTAAGGACCGCTGGACCGCGGAGAAAGGTCGTGAACAGTGCGAGCCACCAGTTCCTTACCGGTGCCGCTTTCGCCCACGATGACGATCGAGGCGCTGCTCGGCGCGACCTGCTCAATTGATGCCATTACGCGTCGCATCGCGAGAGATTGCCCGATCAGCTGTCCCAGTTCGCCGGCATCCATCAGGCGCCGCCGCAGAAGCTGGTTTTCCTTGCTGACGGTTATATGCGTGCGCAGATTGTTGAGCAGCACTTCCATATGATGCGGATCAACTGGCTTGCGCAGATAGTCGTATGCTCCAAGCTTTATCGATTGAACCGCATCATCGATGTCGCCCTCGCCGGAGATCACGATAGTGGGAAGCTGCCAGCCATTCGCACGGATTTCGCGGAGCACCGCCAAGCCGTCTTTTTTCGGCAGTCTCAGGTCGAGCAGAAGGATTTGCGGGTCGGAGCTTTCAATTAACTGCAGAGCGCGCTCGCCGTCTTCCGCGCCGTCCACCCGGTATCCCCAGGACGAGATCAAGGTGGACCATGCTTCCCGCGCGTCGGCGTTGTCTTCGACGATGAGTATCTTAGTTGTGCCGGCCTTCATAATATTCGGTTCGTCGCTGAGCTGGTCATCCACCCCGACAACGCGCTGTTGCGGGTGATGAGATGCTTGCTCGCATCCTCCCAGCTCGGTTCATGGGGTTGGAAACGACCTGGATGCTTCTCCGACCCAGACCTCATTAGAGGCGCAAAGTTACGATTTCCGAAAGACAGACGCGAGCCATCCGCGTGTTCTGGACGCGCTCCGGCTGAACATATCGCCCGTCCCGGCGATACTAAGACGGTAGCATCAATGATGCCATTCGTTCAGCTTCGATAGGCGTCCGTGCGGCTTGTAGGCGCCCGAAAACAACCGTGAAAGTGCCACGCGGAAGACATGCCGCCGTGCGCGCTGGTAAAATTTCCCATTCCTCGACCGCAATGTGGGCTGTTATTCCCGGGCGGTCCGCCTGACAGCCGTCGCAACATATTCGATCAGACGGCCCAGGTCCAAGGGCTTGACCATGCATGCGTCAAACCCTTCCTGGAGTGCGCGCCGCGCGTGCTGCGGATCGCTCAGACCGGTCAATGCGATCGAGACAATTCTCCCGGCCTGCTTCGCTGGATGCTCGTTCAACGATTGCATCAGGGCAAATCCATCCCGCCCAGGCATTGCGATGTCACTTATCAGGACGTCCGGGACCTCGCGCCCGATTGCCGCCAAGGCCTCGTGCGCAGACTCCGCGGTAGTAGTATCCGCACCGAGCCGGTGCAGAAGCTCCGCGAGCGCCTCGCGCGAGTCGCTATGATCTTCAACGACGAGAATCTTGGTGCCCTCAAGCGTCCGCGACGGCGCGGCCGGCGTTTGCGAGCCATGCTTCTCCTCGGGCCGGGCTTGCACGGTTTGCAAGGGCAGCGTCACCGAGAAGGTGGCACCCTTGTCGACCCCTTCACTATCGGCTCTGATGCGCCCGCCGTGCAATTCGACCAGCTTGCGCGCGATCGCAAGTCCGAGACCCAGTCCGTAGTGCTCTCTGGTGGTGCTGCTGTCGGCTTGCCTGAACATGTCAAACACGAAGGGCAGGAATTCAGCGCCGATACCCTTGCCGGTGTCGCTGACGGTCAAAGTGACTTCGCGCGCGCCACGTTCAAGAATGACACGGACACAGCCGCCCTGCGGAGTGAATTTGACGGCGTTGGACAAGAGATTGGAGATCACTTGTTGGAGGCGTTCGGAATCTCCGCTGATGCAAAGCGGCGGACCGCTCCATTCCCATTCGACGCGCAAGCCCTTGGCCTCAGCCGCCGGCCGTGTCGCATCCAACGAGCTTTCGATGAGCGGTATCAGGTCGACGGTGCGAAGCGTGAGGTGAACCTTGCCCTTGGCGATTCGTGACAGATCCAGGATCTCGTCGATCAAGGAGACTTGCAGATGAACGTTCCGCTCGATTGTCTCGAGCGCGCGCTTCGACCCCGCGGGATCGAGGTTGCCGCTCTGCAGCAGGTTGACCCAGCCGATAATCGCGTTGAGCGGGTTGCGCAGCTCATGCGACACGGTGGCCAGGAATTCGTCCTTGATTCGATTTGCCGCTTCCGCCTGGATCAGCGCCTGGCTTTCGGCCTCTATATCGGTGGCGGTCAGAATCCAGCCGGTGACCCCGTCGGCGTCGTCACGTTGCGGGATGCCGCGTCCGAGGTGCCACCTGTAGAGGCCGTTGCGTCCGCGAATTCTAAATTTGAGTTCGAACTGGTGATGATTGGCGATCGATTCATTCCATTGCTGGTCGAGGTGTTCGCGATCTGTCGGATGGATGGTGTTGAGGAGCGTGTCGCGAGAAGTCGCGCCATCCAAAGCGACCCCGGTGTAGGCCAGTGCGCTCTCGTTCCAATATACCGGGCGGCCCTGGGTGTCGGTCACCACCACGCACAGCGGCATCGCGTCCATCAGCTTGCGGAACCTGAGGTCGCTCTTGCGCTCCAGCGCCTCGCGCTCCTGCTGGCGCAATGCCGCGGCCTGCTGCCTGATGGTCTGCTCCTTGAGATAGACATCGACGAACACGGCCACTTTGCAGCGCAGGATCTCGGGCTCGAAGGGCCGCACCAGAAAATCGGCGGCGCCCCTGGCGTAGCCGTCCAATATCGCGGCCGCGTCGGTGTCGGCGGCAGTAAGAAAAATTACCGGCGTGGACTTGGCGCGCCATCGGCTACGCATCAGCTCCGCGGTCTTGAATCCGTCCAGGCCCGGCATGCGGACGTCCATCAGAACGACGGCCACTTCCTCGCGCGCAAGCAACTCGATCGCTTGGCGCCCGGAGGTGGCCTTGACCAATCGATGCCCGAGCGGCTCCAGGATCGCTTCTAGCGCGGCCAGGTTGGCCGGGTAATCGTCGACCAGGAGGATGCTGGCCGACATTTCGGCCGTCCGCGTGGTCGCGTCGTCGAAACGCAAGTTCTGCGCTTTTGACCGGTTAAGCCCAGTAATCGGCATCGCCATCCACTCCAGTGCCGGCAGTGTATCCGCCGCTATTTCGAGAGCCTCGGCGCGTCAGTTTCCAAGACTCGAGCCGATGAGCACAATCAGTTGTCTTTCGTCAATCGGCTTCGCCAGGTAATCCGATGCGCCAGCCTGAATGCATCGTTCGCGATCCTCTGGAAAGGCCTTGGCCGTGACGGCGATTACCGGCAACTCGGTGCGATTCAGCTCGGTGCGGATTCGCCGGATGGTCTCGAAGCCATCCATTTCCGGCATCATAATATCCATTAGTACGACGGCCAAGCTGGGATGTTGCTCGATCAGCCGGAGCGCCTCGCGCCCGTTTTCGGCCTGCAGCACTTCCATCTGATACCGCTCCAGCAGAATCCGCATCGCGTAGAGGTTGCGCGGATCGTCATCCACGACCAACGCCTTGCGATGGGCGATGGAGCCCGCATAGCTCTCCGCGCCATCCTCGCCTTCCACGATCGGGAAGGAAGAGAACGCCGTGCTTTCGTCGCGAGCCGGAAAAGTCTCTACAACCATCGCAGCCGTTGCTTTTTCGCCGCCGACCACAAGCTCGCCGATATCATCGATTGATTTTTGCAGCGATTGGTCGGGCAGGTACAACGTAAACGTGCTGCCTTCGCCGACCTTGCTGCGCACGCGAATTTTTCCGCCCAGGGCATGCGCAAGCTCCCTGCTGATCGAGAGCCCCAGTCCGGTCCCGCCGTAGTTGCGGCTGGTGCTTCCGTCGGCCTGCTGGAAAGCCTCAAATATGATCTGCTGCTTGTCTCCTTCGATACCGATGCCGGTGTCGGTGACGGAAAAAGCTATCGCTCCGATTCCGGCCCCGAGCGTAGCGCCCTCGGGATCGGCAGTCAGATCGGCGCGGGCTATTTTGAGAGTGACCGAACCGCTTTCGGTGAACTTGAACGCGTTGGCGAGCAGGTTGCGCAGGATCTGATCGAGGCGCTGCGGGTCGGTCCTGATCCACGCCGGCAGATTGGCTGACCGGTCGACGACGAAGTTGAGGCCCTTCTCCGCCGCCAGTGGCCTGAAGCCCTTTTCCAGCGACTCGGCGATGTCGTTCAGCGATGCGTCACGGTATTCGATATGGAGCTTGCCGGCCTCCATCTTCGACAGATCGAGAACTTCGTTGATCAAATGCAGCAGGTCGATGCCCGAGCCGTGAATCGTGCGGGCGTACTCGAGATCCTTTTCCGTGAGGGTGCCGTTTTTGTTTTCGCACAACACTTTGGCCAGGACCAGGAGGCTGTTGAGCGGGGTGCGCAGCTCGTGCGACATGTTGGCCAGGAATTCGGATTTGTATTTCGAAAGCAGCGCCATCTGCTCGGCTTTTTCTTCCAGCGATTTGCGCGCCTGTTCGACCTCGCGGTTTTTTTCCTCGACCTTGACGTTCTGCTCCGCGAGCAGGCGCGCCTTTTCCTCTAGCTCAAGGGCCTGCCGTTCCAGCGCCGAATTGGTCAGCTTAAGCGCCTGCTGCCGGTCGGTCAGCTCGGAGGACTGATTCTGCAGTTCCTGCGTGAGTTTCTGCGACTGTTCGAGCAATTGCTCGGTACGCATGTTGGCGACCATCACGTTCAGCACCACGCCGATGCTCTCGCTCAGCTGGTCGAGGAAAATTTGATGGATTTCGCTGAACGGATGGAAAGACGCCAGTTCGATCACTGCCCTGACGTTTCCTTCAAACAGGATCGGCAGGACGATTATGTTGAGCGGCGTAGCTTCACCCAGGCCCGAACTTATCTGAATGTAATCGGACGGGACCCGGGTGAGCAGGATGCTTTTTTTCTCCAGCGCGCACTGGCCGACCAGTCCCTCGCCCAGCCAGAAGCGGTTGGGCAAGCCCTTGCGCTCGCGATAGGCGTAGGTGGCGGTCAGTTTCAGCATCGGGGCCCCGCCGTCGTCACCCATGAGGAAAAATGCGCCGTGATGCGCCGACACCAGTGGCGTCAGCTCCGACATGATCAGGCGCGACACCGTGTCCAGGTCCTTTTGCCCCTGCATCATGCTCGAGAAGCGGGCCAGGTTGGTTTTGAGCCAGTCCTGCTCGGTGTTCTTGCGCGTGGTCTCGCGCAGGTTGACGATCATCTGGTTGATCGTATCGCTCAGTGCCGCGACTTCGCCCGCCGCTTCGATTTGAATCGAGCGCGTCAGGTCGCCCTTGGTAACGGCGGTCGCTACTTCCGAGATGGCTCTCACCTGGGCGGTAAGGTTGCCGGCGAGTTGATTGACGTTGTCGGTGAGATGGCGCCAGGTGCCCGCCGCTCCAGGGACCTTGGCTTGCCCTCCGAGCATACCTTCGATGCCGACTTCGCGGGCCACGGTGCTGACCTGGTCGGCGAAGATGCCCAGGGTATCGGTCATGCTGTTAATGGTATCGGCCAGGGCCGCGATTTCTCCCTTGGCTTCGACACCGATCAGCTTCTGCGAGAGATCGCCGTTGGCGACCGCGGTCACGACCTTGACGATGCCGCGGACCTGGGTGGTGAGGTTCGAGGCCATGAAATTGACGTTGTCGGTCAAGTCCTTCCAGGTTCCGGCGACTCCGGGGACGCGGGCCTGGCCGCCCAGTTTGCCCTCGACGCCGACCTCGCGCGCAACCGTGCTCACCTGCTCGGCAAAGGTGCTGAGCGTGTCGGTCATGTTGTTGATGGTTTCCGCCAGCGCTGCCACCTCGCCGCGCGCATCCACCGCGAGCTTCTGCTTGAGCTCGCCGTTGGCGACCGCGGTCACGACCTTGACGATACCGCGGACCTGTGTGGTCAGGTTGCGCGCCATGAAGTTGACGTTGTCGGTCAGGTCCTTCCAGATTCCCGAGACGCCCTGGACCAGGGCCTGGCCACCCAGCTTGCCTTCGGTGCCGACCTCGCGAGCCACGCGGGTGACCTCGGAGGCGAACGAGTTCAGCTGATCGACCATCGTATTGATGGTGTTTTTGAGCTCGAGGATTTCGCCTTTGACATCGACCGTGATCTTTTTCGACAGGTCGCCGCTGGCGACGGCCGCCGTCACCTGGGCGATGTTGCGGACCTGGCCGGTTAGGTTCGACGCCATCGAGTTGACGTTGTCGGTCAGGTCCTTCCAGGTGCCGGAGACGCCGCGAACCTCCGCCTGGCCGCCCAACTTGCCGTCGGTCCCGACCTCCTTGGCGACGCGGGTGACTTCCGCGGCGAAGGATCGGAGCTGATCGACCATCGTGTTGATCGTATTTTTCAGCTCCAGAATCTCGCCCTTAACGTCGACCGTGATCTTTTGCGAAAGGTCGCCGTTGGCAACCGCCGTCGTGACCTTGGCGATGTTGCGGACCTGGCCGGTCAGATTGCCGGCAAGGCCGTTGACGCTGTCGGTCAGATCCTTCCAGGTGCCTGAAACGCCTTTGACGTCGGCCTGTCCTCCGAGCCGGCCTTCCGTACCGACTTCGAACGCGACCCGAGAGACCTCAGCAGCGAAGGATCGGAGCTGATCCACCATGGTGTTGATGGTGTTCTTCAGCTCATTGACCTCGCCCCGGGCGTCGACGGTGATCTTTTTCGACAGGTCGCCCGTGGCGACCGCGGTTGTGACCTCGGCGATATTTCTGACCTGGGCGGTCAGATTGTTCGCGAGCAGGTTGACATTGTCGGTGAGGTCTTTCCAGGTGCCGGCGGCGTTGGGGACCTCCGCTTGCGCGCCGAGTTTTCCTTCGACACCGACCGTCTTGGCGACGCTGGTGACCTGCTCGGCGAAGGTCGCTAGGGTCTTGGTCATGCTGTTCAGCGTGTCGGCTAGCGCTGCGATTTCGCCCTTCGCGGCCACCTCCAACTTCGGCGACAGGTCGCCGTTGGCGACGGCGGTCACGACTTTGACGATGCCGCGGACCTGGGTGGTGAGGTTGGAGGCCATGAAATTGACGTTGTCTGTCAGATCCTTCCAGACCCCGGAGACGCCCTTGACCATCGCCTGGCCGCCGAGCTTTCCCTCGGTGCCGACTTCGCGCGCGACACGTGTGACTTCCGCGGCGAAGGAGTTGAGCTGATCGACCATCACGTTGATGGTGTTTTTCAGTTCGAGAACCTCGCCCCGGACGTCGACGGTGATCTTCTGCGACAGGTCGCCATTGGCAACGGCCGTGGTCACCTTCGCGATATTTCTTACCTGGGCCGTGAGGTTGCCCGCTAGCACGTTGACGTTGTCGGTCAGGTCCTTCCAGATGCCGGACACGCCTTTGACCCGCGCTTGTCCACCGAGCTTGCCCTCGGTGCCGACCTCCTTGGCAACTCGGGTAACCTCCGCCGCGAAGGAGCTGAGCTGATCGACCATCGCGTTGACGGTTCTGCCGATTCGGAGAAATTCTCCCTTTACGGGCTGGCCGTCGAGCTCCATCGCCATCTTCTGCGTCAGGTCGCCGTCAGCGACCGCGCTGATAACTCTTGCGACCTCGGTGCTGGGCTGCACCAGGCCGCTGATCAGTGAGTTGACCGAACTTACAACGTGCGACCATCCGCCGGTCACGCCACGCAGCGAAGCCGTTTCAGTCATGCGTCCTTCGCGTCTGACGACCCGCTCCACCCGCATGATCTCATTAGTCAGAGCCTCGTTAAGCTCGACCATGCGGTTGAATTTCTGGGCAATCTGGCGCATCACCCCGCTATAGCCATCGACCGCCACGCGGGCGGAGAAGTCTCCGTTGGCGGCGGCCGCGAGCGCTGCCAGCAAATCCCGCAATTGTGCGTCGGCAGGCTCGCGTTCGGGCGGCAGACGATGGCCATCGGACGGCGGGCGGCCATTGCGAGGCCGATTGGCGCTGTGATGCTCGCCCAAAGACGATTCAGTGGACTTCATGTAATCCAGCTCCTCTAATGCAACGCTGTTGGCGTGACGGCAAGGTTTCCGCGCTTTGAAGCAAGCCCGGATGCTCTCCCCCCCTCGTCTGCCGGTCCGAATCAGACCCCGGCGCGCTATTCCGGTGAAGCGCTATTCCCCCCCCGCGAGGATCATCGCGCTCGCGCGCAGCTTCAGCATGCTGTCAGTTGCCACTAAACACCCCCCCGGCCTCCGACCGGCACGAAGCTCTGGAGGCCCGCGTGCACGAAACTGCTGGCTACCGGATGAGTGACCGCCGCGCGGAAGTTGCAGAGGGCCGAACGAAAAAGGGGGGGTGGTATTTTCATTCGGAACAGATCCGCGCGGCGGTCGAGCTTTTTAACCCTTGAATTGCTGGCAGCCTGCATTGAGCAACAGTTATGCCGAACGCTGCTCTTTACGATACGTCGATTTTCCGCGTGTTTTGCTTAGTCACGCTCTTGTTTCAATTGGAAACTTTTCAATCCACGAAGGAATATTTTCAATGGGCAGGTTTTACATTGCCTATTCGCTGTAGCGGTGTTTTCGGGAACTCGAAGCAACCGACTATGAATTTTCTGCCTTTCTTAACGAAATGTTTAGCAGGGAATTTTTGCTATCGATCGATGATGAGTGCGCTTTACCTCGAAATATTTGGCTCTAATCGCCACAATAAAGGCTCGCCACCTTCTATGGCACGCCGCTTGCTGAAAGCATCACTCGGCAGCGACAACACAACGGAGGCCCATGTACTACCGACACTTCCGCCTGACGGGTCCGCCGTTCGAGGCTTTAGCGGGTCCCGACGCCCTCTACCTAAGCCGGGCCCATCGCGAAAGCTTGGCAGCCCTGGAGTGGGGCCTGCTGCATGAACCGAGCGGCTTTACCACGCTCACTGGTGAGACCGGAACCGGCAAGACCACGCTGGTATCTTCCATACTCGCGCGCAATTTCGCGCAGCTGCGCGCCGCCTATGTGATAAATCCGAAGCTCTCGTTCGAAGACATCCTGCGGGTAGTCCTCGGCCAGTTCGGCATTCCATGTATGGGACCAACCAAGCTGGACCGCATCGAGGCGCTGGTCGGCTTCCTCGGCGGCCGGATGCCGAACGAGCGGCTGGCCATAATCGTGGACGAGGCCCAGGACCTCAGCGACGACGTTCTCGAAGAGCTCCGACTATTGTCGAACTACGGCCAGCGGATCGGCAGATATTTGCAACTCGTGCTGGTCGGGCAACCGGAACTGGCTCTGCGCCTCAAGAGCCCATCGCTGCGTCAGTTCAGTCAGCGAGTGGCCGCCCGCTCGGTGCTTAGCCGGCTGAGCTTCGCTGAAGCTCACGAATACGTTGAATATCGATTGCGGACGAAGGACGGACGCTCGAGGGATATTTTCGATTCGGAGGCACTCAACTATCTGCTTCGCCATAGCGCTGGAATCCCTCGACAAATCAATGTTCTGTGCCACAACGCGATGCTGCTGGCGTTTTCATCCGGTGCGCCGCAAGTCGATCTCAAGGCCGCCAGGGCGGCGGTGGCTGACCATGGCGAGTCGCTATTAAGCGGCCTATTTACACTGACCATTCCGCCCAAGCAGATGCAGCCTATATTCGTTGGTGTCGCCGCATTGGGCCTGCTTCTCGTCGCCGGATATGGCTATAGAGCAGTCCCCAACGAGGCGCCGCGGACTAACGGCGACGCATCGGTTACAGCTGCGCGGGAGTCCAAGGCATCCCTCAAGACCGTAGCCAGGACCATAGACAAAAGAGTAGTCCTGACCGTCCCCTTGCCGCCGGCCGCGCCAATTATACGCGCAAGTTCGGACAATCCATCGCCAGGAACTCCGCACCATTCGCCGGCAGTATTGACCTCACTTTCCGGCGGGGCAAAGGTCCGACGGGAAGATATTGCGGCCATCGTGCTACCTACCCTGCAACCTCCGCAGCCGGCGATAAAGCACCAAGAGAGCGATGAAGACCGCAAAGTGCTGCAGGCGGTTCAAGTATCGACGCTGTCCGCCACGCAATCCGCCGCGCTAGAAGTTGATCACAAGCGCAGCATTTTGGTGAAATATGGGGATACGCTCGAAAAATTGGCGCTTCGATATCTCGGTTCGCGATACGCACTCAATACGCTCATAGACGCCAACCCGCAGATAGCGGACATCAATAAAATATATCCTGGTCAGAAGGTCTATTTGGCCGCGACAGGCAATCCAGGCGGCAGTTCAGCAACCGCCGCTCGGCTCGCATCTCAACCCTCAGCTTCGTACCCCAACGACGCCTCGCGCACCGATGACTCGAACGGCCCTGATGCTACAAGCGCTTTGGGAAGTGAGAATCGATAAGATTCTGTTCCGGCGGCGCGTTTCATAGTGCGCATAGAAGATAGTATCTACGCCGGATGGCCGAAATCGCTTCAAAGCAGCTCTTTCACGAAAGAGCTTTGCCTCCATCGGTCGGCCACCCGGTTCATCCTGTGAACTTACGGCGTGTAAGTCGTAGTCGTATGTTGCCGTACGCTTCCATCATCGGATTGCGTAGTGGTACTGGTCGTGGTGTTTTCACCAGGCGGCTCGGCCGGCACCACCTGGGCGGCGGGTTCGGTGGTGGTCTTGTGGTAACTGAAGCATCCGGTCGCCAGGACCATTGAAAGAGCTGCAATAGCCAGGCTCGTCATATGTGTAAGTTTCCGCATCATGTGACCTCCATAATATCGTGCTGCGTCAAGACTAATAAGAATAACGGTATAATTCGTCGTCCGATCATGAAAGTTTGCACCTCTTGTGCCAACGCTTAGTAGTGGTCAAAAGAGGCCGCGCCAATAGCAACCTTCAAATTCGCTACACATGTTATGTCTGCGAAATTCGCGCTTTAGTCCGCGATCACGCGACCGCGTTATCGTGACAGACTTACCGATCATGAGGACTTCCGCGCGCGTCAGCGGGTAAAAATATTCCCGGCGGTTTCTTGCCAGCCGCTGTTGATAACGAGCCTTCCGGCACCCATGTTTGATCTCTTGACACCTAACGCGAGTCTCTGTATCAAGATGGGCATTCTTGCGTTTCCTGACCAGGTTTTTTCGGGGGAGCCACGGGATATGATCAATTATCCCAAGGATAGCCAAGAGCAATTCGTCAAGAACGTTCGTGGAAGCCGGTTAGGCGGCCAGCGAACGGTTTTCAGCCTCGTTCATAGCTTCGGTGGCCGCGGTTCTCCTCGGTCTTAGCAATCCCACATAGATCATAGCCGCTGTTCTGTAGCGCGTGCGCTGACTTCAACTGCACGCATGTTACTGAGCAGTGCAATAGCGCGCCTCGGCGTCGTCGTTGAGGTGTGGCCTCCGGGGCACAAATTTGCTCCGGAGAATGAAAGATCGCGTGAAACCCACGAAACCTTCGCTTGGGGCTAAGGGAATCGTGCGTCTTAAAACAGGGATTACAAAAAGGAAGGGGGAAGAGCAATGCGGACTCAAGCTTGTGCGGATAGTTTCATATCTCCATGTGTTTTCCGGCAGGCAAGGAAGCGGGTGATCTATAAAAGATATGCTTCCGTACTGATGATGTGTCTGGTTTTCGCATTAGCAACGTCGGCAAGTGCGGGAGTGATCATTAATTCTCCGTCCAACGACGCGACCGTCAATGGAACCGTAACCATCAAGGCTCAGATCACCAATGCCTGGTGGTCGAAGCTCTGGATCGACGGCAAAGGAGGGCCGACAGGCGCGGTGGGAAACGTCAGTTTTCAGTGGAACTCGGGAGCAGTATCCAACGGTTCCCATGTCCTCACGGTCGATGCTTATCCGTCAGGCAAGCCGGCCAATGCCTCCGAAACGATTACCGTAGTAGTCAACAATGGTTCTGGCAGTGGCGGAGGTTCGTCGGGTCATTTCAGCACTCTGTCCTCAGCGGCTTCGCTGCCCAGTGATGCAACCTGTGCGTCGGAGATTCCGTGGGAACAGGAGATGGTCCCGGCCAATTCGGGCACCAACAGCACAAAGCCCACGCAGGGACAGCTTGACGCGTACGAGGCCAATGGATTTGCGGCTGATGTCTATGGTGGAACCTGGGCCTATGCACGGGTCGACGGACAGTACACGGGTAACACGGATATGATTTTTCGTTGGGCCGCGTGCAAATGGGGCATCGACGAAGACGTGGTGCGCGCTCAGGCAACGATTGAAGACTGGTCATGGGACCAGCCACAAAGCGGCGGCGATAAGAGAACCTCGTATTCCCAGTGTGTGAACGGTGATTTTACGAGTCTGTGGGATTATCAGTGTCCGAGTTGCTGCTATCAATCGTGGAGCATCTTTCAAACCAAAGTGTATAACAATTGGCAGACTTGGCCAATGGTGCTCAATTCTACCGCTTTCGCCGCGGACTTCCATTACGGTTCGATGCGCGCCTGCATGGATGGCGACCTCGCGGGGTATTTCGCCGGGAGATCAGGGAACAACGGCCATACTTATTCGGGAGACATCGCGAGCGGCAACCTCAACACGATCCTGTGGGGCTGCATCGGATTTCACTATTCGGGTAACTGGTACGACGGCAATTCGTCCTCAGGCGCTATCTGGTACATAGATCAGGCGCAAGCGGCGTTGTCTCAAAAGTCATGGAAAACACGTTGGCCTTTCGTAAACTGGCCTGATTAAAAAATTGGCCTGATTTGAAGGCGGGCAAACCCCGGGGCGGCGGCGAGCCGAGCGCTCGCTGCCGCCCTCATCCTGCTATCTTTGCTGATCTTGATGTTGACGTGCCGAATCTTTGCGAATCGAAGCCACCGCGGCCGCGAGTGAGAGGGCTGAAGATGTCTCAGCCGCGATTTTTGGAATCGGCTGGAGAGCTCGACATCAAGCCGACGTGACGGCCGAAAAGTTGCCAGGCTAGGTCGCGTCTGATCCACGAGTTCATGTAACTGCAGTACAGCATTGTTCCGGCAGTAGGTCCTTCGAGCTGCGAGCTTTCGTTGCCAGTAGTGATAACAGTGTCGCCGTTTATCACGGCCCGCATGGTAAGCCGGCTATAGGATTTCAAACGAAGCCGTCCGTCTGCAATCACACCGAGAAGAATCTTTTTGTCGGCGATCAGGTTCGCCGTACTATTCACGAGCAGATCGTCGGACCACAGCGCGCTCAAGGTGGAAACGTCGGCGCGGAGCATCGCGTCCGCTTCTCGTCGCTCCAATTCTTTTATTTCTCTCCAAATTTTCGGCTCAGACGATTCAACGTCAGACATAGGTTGCCTCCCTGGTCATCGGCACTTCAGGTGCGAATGAGCCGTAGAACGAATATCCCAGATTCATGGAATCATGCTCTTGACATCGACCCATCGGTATCCGCGCGGCGGGCCAGCAGACGATCCATGATCAGCAGAAGACGCTTCAGGTCGATCGGTTTCGCCACGATGGCGTCGGCCTCGATCTCGGCTGCTTCCGCAAGCGCCGTCATGACCACGATCGGGACCTTCGCAAAGGCCGGGAGTTTGGCGAGTTCGGCGCGAAGCTCCCATCCGTTCATAACCGGCATCATAAGGTCGAGGACAATCAGGTCCGGCGGCGGATGACCGCCGAGATAGTCAAGCGCCTCGCGTCCGTCATAGGCAGTCGCGACGGCGTAACCCTCGTACTCAAGGATCTGAGCCAGCGCTTCAACGGCGTCGGTATTGTCGTCGACGACCAGGACGGTAGGCTTGCCGCCTTTCAAGGCTGTGCGAGTCACGAAATTAGGTGCTCCAGGTGCATCCCTGCGCGCCCCCGCGTCCCCCGCGACCAAGGATAGCGCAGTGAACGGCGCGGGCAAAGCCCGAGTCAGTATTCCCGCGATGAGGAAAATCTATTCGAAATTGCGTCGAAATTGCGGCTCTGCCGCATGTTCAACGGTGTTTCGCGCGAGCGGCACGGCGCTGTGACCATTGCGCCGTCCCCGCCCGGATTACACCTCGATCCGGTCGGCGGCGTTTCTGCGGTATTCTCTGGCGAGATCCTCGAGCCATGGGGGGCGGGATTTCAATGTTTGCAGGGTATCGATGAGACGCTCCGGTTCTCCGAGATCGCTCCACTGAACGTCGTCTACCAACTGAACCGCGAGTTTTGACGGCGCTGGGACAGTACCTGTTCTGAAAACTCGACCGTCTCCAGCTTTCCAAATACGGCCTCGGCGCGTACTTCGTCGCCAGCTTGCGCCCGGCCCAGGGCGTCGTTAAGGGAGTGGAACATCTCGGACGCATGCTCCGTGATCATCGCCTCAAGCACCGAGGCGCGGGCCGCGACAGCGCTGTTCCAGAGACAGGTTCGACAGCATATGTGTGAAACAGTATTCGTCGAATTTTCAAAGTGCTCTTTGGAGCCTCGCTGCTCAAGTCCAGAGCGAGGCCTTTTTGCTCCGCCAGCACCCTGTAGTCGTCGATGCCCCCATCGATTAGCGCGGTAGGATCGATCGGCACACGCCTGGCCTCAAAGGCCCCGGCATCTATTCGTGAAAGCGAGCACCTGGTCGATAACAGACGTCAACCGCGAGGCCGCGCGCTTGATTCCCAAAAGCGCCCGACGGTCTCCCACCTCCAACGCGTTGAGCTGCTTCTCCAGAACCATTGCCCAGGTCAGCACGACCTGAATCGGTCCCCGCAGCTCGCGGTTTGCTTCAGCCAGCAGCACCGTCGAGCGCATTGCTTCCAGAGCCGTCACGTCGCACCTTTGAGGAAGAAACAAAGGCCGAAAAGGCACGCGACGGACGGCGGGTCGCTAAAGCCGCAGCAGTGCCGCCCGTGCGCGAGAACTGGCAACGGTGCGCCAGGAGTTGGAACGCACCAGGATTCAGCTCCATTTCATCATTGAAAATTTCGAAGTCCTTGACGTGCATGCTGTCGATGCCCGTGGGGTCGCGCAGGCTCATCGAATTAGCGGCCGGGCTCGTAGGACACGGCGGCACTCGGCCGGCTAGCATGCTTGGGCGGTGGGCGAAATCAGCCGCGGCTGGTAATTTTTCGACCTTACTCCCGCCCGCTTCACGAAACCACATATTCATGATCTTACGACCAGCATGCGTGCGGTACCAGTTGTAGATTTTTCTCTCTCGATCGAAAACAGCCGCTAAAGAACAGTGTCGTCACTCGCATTTTTAGCTGGCATGACAATTGAACGTGCCTTCATCGTTACTCTACTACCTATTGGAAAGGAAGGCCCAAAGTATGAAGGCTCACAAGACGACTGCGATCGTGGCGGGTGCAATGATGCTCGCACTCGCAGGATGCAACAAGCAGCAATCCATCTTGACTCATAAACTCGTCGCCACAGGGGGCGAGCATGCTGTCGCGCTCTATCCCGATGAAGCGACCTTCCTTAAGGTTTCGCACAAGGCACAGCAAGGCGGTGTGAACGGATTGATCGGCAACGCTCAGCAGGACCTATCGGCGAAGAAAATCGACGATCAGACCCCGGTCAAAATCATCGCGAGCGACAGCAACGGCACCGAGGTCGAGGTAGTCGAAGGGCCAATGAAGGGCACCGCAGGTTTTGTCGCCAACCAGAACGTGGACTGAAAGCTGGTCGAACAGGACGTAGCAAGCCTCTCCGTCGGCTGTAATAAACGCTCTGTACTATTTGCATAGCCTTGATGTCGGCCGGCTCGTCGAATCACTATGTCAACCTGAGATAGAGCAGATTGCGCTGGCACGCATGATGCACTATTGCTCGTTCAAGAAAAAGAACACTACAAGTACGACGTCTCTGCGAGAAATCTCAACCCAGGAAAAGAGCCTCAATGCTAACGGACACTTAGGCGAGATTCCGCACAGAAACCAACACTACAGATAAGAGGGCTACCATGGTCAGAACTGTTTTGGTCGTAATACTGATTCTTTTGCTGCTTGGCGCATTACCGGCCTGGCCTTATAGCGCGGGTTGGGGTTACTACCCAGCCGGCGGAGTGGGTGGGCTGCTCTTACTTATAATTATTCTCGCGCTATTGGGAGTCATTTGATCGTCTGGCTGAAACGAGAGCATTCGCTCTGCCGAATGTGAATGGCACATTGATTGCGTTTTTGTATTGCGATTGTCGAATCTCCAGTGGAGGAAATTAATCATGCGACGACACAAACGCACCTCGGGCTTGCTTATTGGCGGTGCTCTTACGATCGCATTGAGTGCATTGGTCCCGGTGGCTCACGCGCAAGGGGCGGGTGGCGGGGGCGGCGGCGCTGCTGGTGGTGGCGCCAGTAGTGGGGCCATGGGTGCGGGTGGAGGTGCGAGCACCGGTGGCGCTGCAACTGCGCCCGGCAGTGCCGGCGATACTACGACCGCGCCTGGCAGCCCTTCAGCGGGCACTTCGGGTTCCAGCCCTGGCTTCACTGGAAATCCGTCCGCCCCTGGTGCTGCAGCTAACCCGGGCTCGACGATGGGTGGGTCGTCGATGGGCGGCATGAGGAGCAACCCGATTAATCCGTCGGGCCCGACGAATCCGAGTAATCCGGAGTCTGGATCATCGACCTCCGGCGGCACCACCCCGTAGGCTTTTCCCTCAAAGAGACCGAGCAATCGGATCGATTTAGTGCGCCGGCGACATTTGCTTAGACCTCGACCATATCAATCCTTCCCCCCGGGAGAGAGTGGCGGATCAGGCATTGTCGCCGGCGATTTGTCCACCCTGTGACGTGAGACGGCAAATGCTTGCGATCGCGCGCACAAAACAATCGTAGGTGAAAGACATGGGTATTCAGAAACTGTTCGTTCTGATCGCCGCCCTATTCCTATTCTCCGGTTGCTGTGACCTTCTGGGAATCTGCACCTCGGCCTCCATCCACACATCGATTTCCGGGGAGCATCAGTATGCTCAACAGAGCATCTACCCAGGAGTTCAGATGGCGCAACAATTACCTCAAAGCTGCGGACAATGATTACCCTCTCCATTTAAATTCAGACGCCAAGTCGGTCCAGGCGGGGCGCCCGTGGAGCCTGTAGTGGTAAATTCAGGCAGGCGAGTCTCAGCGAAGCACGCGAGTATCCTGCGCCCAAGCGCGAGTTCGCGTCCGCTATTTCCCCGCGTTGGATTCTCTTTCGTCTTTTACGCTGTCGGACTGAGCTGGCGTGGCGGCCGTTGTGGAAACTTTAACTCGCGCGACGCCTTTGTGGATGACGCCGATTTTCTCGGCCGCTCGTTGCGATAAATCAAGGCTGCGACCCCGGACGAAAGGGCCGCGATCGTTAATTCGCACGTTCACGGATTTTCCGTTTTGCGGATTCGTAATTTTGACTACTGAACCAATCGGTAAGGTCTTGGAGGCCGCCGTCAGGGCCTTGGGATTGTATACTTCGCCGCTGGTGGTTTTCTTTCCGGCCAAGCCCGGTCCGTACCACGAGGCCTTCACGATATGGCCCGGCGGGGTTGGTGTTGCAGTTGGCTGAATCGGCTGAGCGATCGACGGCAATACCAACGATGGCGGCGGCGCCGGTGCCGGCCGAGCGGCGCATGAATATAGATAGAAGGTAGGAACAAGTCCTGCCACCATCGTGCCGATTATTCGCGGCGCTGATCGCCGGATTGGACTTACGGTCCTGTTCGCTTCGGCCTGACGTGGATTTCCGCCTTGTGAATCCTGATTCATGGTTTTCCCGGCGACAGGCGCTGATGAATGCCGCCTCGCAAGTCCGCAACTTATCTTAGCGGCGGAACACGTATAGGGATTGCGCCGACGAGCCCGAATACCTGTAAAACCCAAATCAAAACCACTACGAATACCACCACGTTCAACAGGCTTTTGATTCCACCCGCCATCGGAACGTAGGTATTCACGAGCCATAAAATCAACCCAACCACAATCAGGACGAGGACGATGTCGATTAGAGTCATATTAGGTATTAAATATAATCGTTATGCTGTGGAGCCTTGTAGCATTTTATATGCTCGCCTGGTCGACGCTTGTGAGCTGGCACAATCGTCGATCGATCGTATCGATGGCCTTCTTCAGCGCGGCGATTATTCCTTCAGTTGATGGTCCACCCCACATCGCATTACCCCGCGCGAACGAAATTTCATTCTTAAGCCGTATGCGCTCGGATTGACAACGCGTTCGGGCCATTCTGCAAATTTCCTCTTCCACAGGGATCACAACTTCTTGCATTTGCATATGCTCCCCTATGTTCATTCGCGATTCGTTCATTAGGGAGAAGCAAACTTCATGCCCCGACAAATCACGTAGGGCGCACGCGTACTATTGCAAAGTTCAGGCGCAGCGCGCACGAAAGCATCGGAAAAGACCGACCGGTACTTTTTACACTAAGAACCGTATTCATCGAATTTAGGGAGGACTTGGGCTTGGCGTGCCAGTTGGGCTCGGCGTAGGGGTTGGGTTCAATGTAGGAGTTGGGCTGGGCGTAGGAGTTGGGCTCGGTGATGGAGTTGGGCTCGGTGATGGAGTTGGGCTCGGTGATGGAGTTGGGCTCGGTGATGGAGTTGGGCTCGGTGATGGAGTGGGGCTCGGTGACGGAGTGGGGGTCGGTGACGGAGTGGGGGTCGGTGACGGAGTGGGGGTTGGACGGATTCGCAGCCGGCGCCCGGGCGCACCCAGATCAAAGTGGCTGTATGTCCTGCGCAGGCTTGCGCCATATTACCAATCGCTTTGAACTTCCCCCTCAGCGGATCGTAAAGCTCCGCGCTGGCAAGTGATTTGTACGTCGGAGTCCAGCCGCCTGCGATCAGCACCGTGCCATCGGGCAGCAGTGTCGCAGAGTGTCCATAGCGGCTAGCGCGCATGTGTAAGGTCGTGACGAACCGCTGATTGGCCGGGTCATATATTTCGGCAGAGTCATCGTCGTGTCCTCCGGCGATCAGCACGCGGCCGTCCTTGAGCAGCGTCGCGGTATGGCCGGCACGGCTCTCCTTCATCTTGGGCCCGGCTCTGAAGGTTTCCGTCTTCGGGTCGTAGAGCTCGGTGGTGTCGAGCGCAGAGCTCCTGGCATACGGGCTGCCGCCGACGACGAAAACCCGCCCGTCGGGCAGCAGAGTGGCGGTGTGGTAGATGCGGTTCTTGCGCATCCAGCCGCTGAGCGTGAATTTGCCGGTGGCGGGATCGTACAATTCCGCCCGGCGTGGGCCGCCGCCACAGATCAGCACCTTGCCGTTTCGCAGCAGCGTTGCAGTCTGCCCATAGCGGCCCTCGGCCATTTCGGTGGCAGCAAAGAATCGGTTGCTCCTCGGGTCGTAGAGCTCCGCGGCGCTTTCACCGCCGCCCACTATCAAGACCTTACCGTTCCTGAGCAGGGTAGCGGTGGGTTCGTCGCGCGGCGTCTTCATGCTGGCGGTCGTCCTGAAGCGTCCGTTACGAGGATCAAGGATCTCCGCCGAGCGAAGAATCCACGGCATCGCCGGACCGGGAAATGACACCAGAGGCACGAGCACCGTGTCGACTCCGCCAACAATCAGCACCTTGCCATCGGGTAGAACCACCGCAGCGTGGCGGTCACGATGCGCGGTCATCGGACTAGTCAGTACGAATTTGCCAGCGGCTGGATCGTAAATTTGCGCGGTGTCCAGGACGGCCGGGCTCTCGCCGGTCGGAGCGTTGACCGTTCCCGTGCCTCCCGCGATCAAAACTACCGGTCTTAGGGTTGGGGTCGGCTTGGGCGTTGGGGTCGTCGGCGTCGGCGAGGGCGTAGATCTTCGCGCATGCCGCCGCGTATGCCTGGTGCGATGCGCCGCCTTCGCGCGCGAGGCGGGGGCCGCGAGCAACACTACAGCCGCAGTTAGGGACACGAGCCAAAGCATGAGACTCGATCTGGCCTTGGCGGTCATTTCATTTTCCACGGAGGCGTCATTGCACGTGGCGTTCGCTAATCTCCGGCCGATGCCCGTTCCATCGGCGGCTCTCCTGGAAAATTCTTTGCGCGGGCCCACGCCTCTTCCTTCGCCGCAACTTCCAGCGGGAGTCCTCGCGTCTCATCGATGAATGTTCCGAAAATGGCGGCGCTAGGGATGCCGAGCAGTGCGAGGTAGCGGATCACATTGGCAAGGCCACCGAGCGGCCCGATCAACGCCGCGATCATGACTTGCGCCAGCATCGAAAATGCGGCGGCGGTGATCCCCTGCCATCCGATCATCGTGGTGCGCAGCCCGGCGGGGAATAGTTCGGTTGCAGCCGAGTTCGCACCGACGGTCATCACGCCGGACGCGATCTTGAACCAGCAGTAGGCAGCGACCAGCCACGCCAAAGGCCATGTCACCCCGTTCGGCGGGCCCCAGTAGAACGCGAAGGCGCCGAACCAGGCGGCGCCCCCCACGTACATCACCGTCGGCACGCGGCCGAAACGGTCGGAAGCCCATGCGCCCACCGGAAAACCCAGCATCCCGAGGCCCATGCCCGCAACGATTACGGAACTCGCCTTTTGCGGCGAAAGTCCGATTATCGAAACCGCATCGAAATAGAGCCAGCCGTTGACCGCGCTGCCGGCAATCGTGTCGAGCGCGGCGCACACCAAAAGCGTGATGGCGCGACGCCGATAGAGCGGATGAAAAATGTCGTAAAAGCGGCTGCCGGAAACGGAGTTCGTCGACGCCAGCCGCGCCCACCGCGAGTCGACCGGCAGCATTCGTGCCACCGGAAACACCAGCCCAATTCCCGCGATGCAAGGCGCCAATAGCCATCGCCACGAATATTCCCACTGCAACAGGAAGGGAATCACGCTATAACCGAGCACACCGCCAACGGCACTGGCACAAGCCGCAAACGCCTGTCCCCGCGCTCGCTCTTTGACCGGGAGTTCCTCGGCGAGCAGGACGATCGCGGATGAAACCGAACCGCCAAGCAACGCGGAAATCAAAATCTCAAAGAGTGCAAATGGCGCCGGATGACGCGCGAGGGCAGCTCCTAGGGCGCAAAGCGGCGCCAAAACGAGACTAGTGAGGATGATTCGCCGCCTGCCGACGCGGTCTGCGAGCCGGGCCAGGATGAGCGCGCCAAACGCCGAAAGCGACATCCAGGCGAATAATTCCGCCAGTTCCGCCTGGTCCAGAGCGAAACTTTTGGCAATCCACGGCGACGCGACTCCTACGACCGACAGGCTGTAACCCTGGTAGACAAGGAGGATGACGATCGCGGCGATGATTGTCACCGCGCCGGAGGAACGCTGAGCGTCACGCGCGTTCTCCGCGTCGGCGCGAGTATCCTGATCTCCAATCCCCGTCGACGCCATCGTAACCCTCGCGAGCAGTCGGTCAACTCACGCGAGAACCATGCCAGATTCCCGGACAGGCGCACATGGCAACGGCCTCAAACCGACAGGCAAAGCGAGCGGCTGTCCGTGGTCGTTTCCGATATCGGTTAGTGCTCGACGATCTCGTGCGCCTCGGATCCGGAGGGAGCCAAATCGAAGCTAAGGTAGCGTCACGTAACAGGGCAGAAGCCAAAGGCATACCCATTGCTTTGTCAATGACCAAATATCGCTTGTAAATTTTGCCCGAGGCCGGAAGGTTCAGCTCCATGGATTCGAACGATGTTAGTTTTTCTCGTTCGCCACTGATCAGGTTTCTGTCTTTCGTCAGGCCGCACCTTAGCTTGGTCGCCGGCGCGGCGCTCACGGGGATCGGCAAATTCACCCTACCGCTCGCCTTTCCGCTTGCCTTTAAATACATCATCGACGTTCTGCTGGCATCGCAAGCGAAGCTGGACGGAATCAACCTGGTAATTGACCGCTGGTGCGTTGAGCTTGCGCATCTGGCGCGGATGACGCCGACCGCGGAGCATAAGCTGGCGGCCCTAAGCGCCGTATTGTTGCTGCTCTATGCGTTGCAGTCCATGGCCAGCTACTACCGCAATTACTGGGCGGGCATCGCCGGCAATCGCCTCATCTTCGAATTGCAGTGCAAGCTGTTCTCGCACCTACAGCGGCTTCCGCACGCCTACTTCGATCGCAATCCATCGGGGGCGATCGTTTCGCGCGTGCTGAACGACGTACAACAGGCGCATGAGCTGGTGAACTCGGCGCTCATCGACGTCTGGATGGACGCCGTGTCGTTGGGACTGGTGGTCGTGGTCCTGTTCGCGATGGATTGGCGGCTGGCGCTGGTGGCGATGTGCATCGCGCCGGTCTGGGTGACCTTCATGCGGTACTTCTCGCCCAGGATCAAAGCCGTAAGTCATCGGATGCAGGAGACGCTCGAGAGCATTTCCGGCGAAGTCCAGGAACGGGTAGCCGGCGCCACCACCATCAAGTCGTTCGGACGCGAGGAGCACGAGGTGAGTCAGTTCAGGCAGCGCAGCGAGCGCCTGTGTGAGCGCACGATCGACAAGGTTAAGCTCGCGGCGCGGCAGGAGATGTTCATCCAGTTACTGACGCGCTGTGCGCCGGCGATCGTGGTTTGGATCGGCGCGCTGATGATCATGCGAGGCATGATGACGCTTGGAACGATGGTGGCGTTTTTTACCTACCTTGGGTTTCTATATCTGCCGCTGGAGCGCTTCGCGCAATTTTCGGTTGTGGTGTCGTCCTCGCTGGCGGCGATCGAGCGCATATTTGAATTTCTCGACATCAAACTTGAAATCACCGACCATCCGCTGAGCCATCCGTTCGCGGTCCGGCGCGGTGCCGTGCAATTCGATCGCGTAAACTTCAGCTATCCGGCGCGCAATGGAGCGCCCGCCCGTGGAGCGCTAACTGATCTCAACCTGACCGTGCAGGGAGGCTCCAGAGTGGCGCTGGTCGGACGTTCCGGCGCCGGCAAAACCACGTTGGCGAACCTGATTCCGCGCTTTTATGACGTCGGCAGCGGACGCGTACTCATCGACGGCAAGGACGTGCGGCACTATACGCTGAAGTCGCTGCGCGACAGTGTCAGCCTGGTGGCGCAGGACGCCCTTCTGTTTAGCGCCAGCATCCGCGACAACCTGCTCTACGCCCGCCCGGACGCTTCGGAGGAGATGCTCTGGCAGGCGCTCGAGTTGGCCAATATGCGCGAGTTCGTCGACGATTTGCCCGCCGGAATCGACACGGTGATCGGTGAGCGCGGAGTGAAAGTCTCTGGCGGGCAGCGCCAGCGGCTCGCGCTCGCACGCGCTTTTCTCAAGGATTCCAGGGTTGTAATCCTCGACGAGGCGACCTCCGCGATCGATTCGGAATCGGAAAACTTGATCCACGAAGCGATGGAACGTCTAATGGAAGGACGAACGGTTTTTCTGATCGCCCATCGCCTGCGCAGTGCGATAAGCGCCGACCTGATAGTCGTGCTCGACCATGGCAATATCGTCGAAACCGGCACCCACTCCGAGCTGCTGCGCCGTGGTGGAACCTACGCCCGCCTGTTCAAGGAGCAGGTCCGCGGTCTTGCGCTGGAGCCGGCCGCTGCAGGGCACGACGTCCGCTCGACCATGCAGGCATAGCCTATCGGCGCCCGCTATGCACAGCGCATGAGGACTGGAGCGGACGTCGAACTGAGAGACCTCACATTCGATATATCGAATATCAGGAGTATAGCGTTGGATCGAACGAATGAAGGCAATGGCAAATACCCACACTCCAGAGCTCCGCGACTTCGTATCGCGCAGATAGCGCCCCTGTATGAACGAATTCCGCCGAAGCTTTACGGCGGCACGGAACGGGTGGTCTCCTACATCACCGAGGAGCTGGTGCGTCGCGGACATCAGGTCACGCTTTTTGCCTCGGGTGATTCTGAGACTGGCGCGCGGCTCGCACCTGGGTGCGCACAGTCGCTGAGATTGGCGGGCAAGCCCGAGCTCGGCGCTTTCCTTCAGCTTCCGATGCTCAGTGATGTGTATGAGGGGGCCGCCGCCCGGTTCGACGCGATTCATTCCCATATCGACTACTGGAGCTTTCCTTTCGCGCGATTGACCAACGTCCCGACCTTGGCGACGATGCACGGGCGGCTGGACGTCGAGGAGTTGCACCCGGTGTATGCGCGATATCGCGGCATACCTTTAGTCTCGATCAGCGATGCGCAGCGGGAGCCGCTGCCGCTTATGAACTGGATCGAGACTATTTACCACGGCCTCCCGCGCGACCTCCTCCGTTTCAGCCCCGGCCCGGGGAAGTACCTGGCGTTTCTGGGTAGAATCTCGCCGGAGAAACGCCCCGACTTTGCAATCGAGGTCGCCCGCCGTGTGGGTATTCCTATCAAGATTGCCGCCAAGGTGGACGTCGTCGACCGCGATTACTTCGAGACGGTGATCAAGCCGCTTTTGTCACCACCCGATGTCGAATACATCGGCGAGATCACCGAATCCGAAAAGAGCGAATTCCTTGGCAATGCGCTGGCATTCATGTTTACCATCGATTGGCCCGAGCCGTTCGGGCTTGCGATGATCGAAGCCCTGGCATGCGGGACGCCGGTGATCGCGCGGCCCTGCGGCTCCATTCCCGAGGTCATCCGAAACGGCGCCACCGGCTTCATCGTGAAGAGCGTTGACGAGATGGTCGCGGCGGTCGGCCAAATCGGGAAGCTCTCGCGTGAGGAATGCCGCAGGGAATTCGAGAACCGATTCACCGCGGAAATCATGGTTGATCGGTACGAGCAGGTTTATCGCCAGTTAATCGAAGAGGGTCCACGGAAGGTTTTTGGAAGGCCGAAAGAGACTTACCATCAGGCCGGAATAGCCCGATCGATCGGTAAGGCTTCTGAATCCGGCTTGTGAAACGCCGAAGCGTCAAACCCGCCGCCCCGGGCGGGCAGGACCGTGTCGCGAGCAGTGAGCGCGGGGCGCGCAACGTCGTAAAAGTCGGGTCCGACTTTTACGTTCTTGCCTCGGCTCTCGCGTCACGGCGCGTCTCACGCGTGTTGGCCAACGGGCAGAGCTTTGCGGTCTTCGACGTGGGCGGCGATATTCTCGACTACCCGCTCGAGGCGCTGGGCTTTTTCCATCGCGACACGCGTTACCTGAGTCACTTCGAGCTCAGGATCCATGACAGCACGCCGTACTTTCTGAACTCCTACTTGAGCGATGACAAGGCGCAACTCCGGGTTAACCTGACCAATCCCGATTTGAACGCGAACGGCCGCGCGATCAAATTGCCGCGCGATTTGATCCAAATGGAGCGAAGCTGGGTCCTGGCTGACGCGACACTGGTCCATCGTCTGAGGGTCCGCAACTACGCCGGGATCCCGCTGGAAATTCCACTCGAGCTCTTTCTCGGCGCGGATTTCGCCGACATCTTCGAAGTGCGCGGCATCGAACGCAAGCATCGCGGTAAAACGTTGCCCCCTGAGCTGGGAAAGGACACTGTCAGATTCTCCTATGAGGGGCTCGATGGCCTGCGGCGCTTCACCGAGATCGCGTTCGACACGATGCCGCTTGCGCTAAGCGGAGACCGGGCCGCTTTTCTGGTGAACGTCGATCGAGACCAAACCGCCGATCTTGAGATGCGCATCACGGGCGGCAGTGAACGCGAGGCCTCGCACGGTCGCTCCGCACCCTCGGCCGCTTTCGACGGCGCGCTAGCTTCGAGGCGATCGGAGATTGAAGGATCCCAGACGGCATGGGCCAGGCTTTCGGCCAGCAACGAACTCTTCGATTCGCTGCTGACTCGCTCGCAGGCGGACCTGAGCTCGCTCATCTCGCACACTGCTGACGGCACCTTCATGATGGCCGGAATACCGTGGTTCGCGACGCTGTTCGGCCGCGACAGCATCATCACCACGCTGTCGGTGCTGCCCTTCAATCCGGATGTCGCCGAGCATACGCTCCGAGCGCTGGCGAGAATGCAGGGATCGCGAATCGACGAGACGCGCGAGGAGCAGCCGGGCAAGATCGTGCACGAGATCCGTGCCGGCGAGATGGCGGCGACCGGCGAAGTCCCCTTCGGCCGCTACTATGGCAGCATCGACTCGACGCCGCTGTTTCTCTGGCTATTAGGACGGTGCGTCGCGACGACCGGAAATCTCGCGCTCGCCGAGGAGCTCTGGCCCAATGCCGAGCGCGCGTTGGAATGGATCGAACGATGGGGCGATCGTGATGGCGACGGATACGTCGAATATATAAACAGGACGCCGCGCGGGCTCGCAAACCAGGGATGGAAAGATTCTTTCGACGCAATCTCACACGCAAACGGTGAGTTGGCCAGCGCACCGATCGCGCTGGCCGAAGTGCAGGGCTACGTTTACGCCGCCTATATCAGCATCGCGGACGTGGCGGCACGGCTTGGGCACAGCGACGTTGCGTCCCGCCTTGCCGAACGGGCCGCAGCGCTAAGAAAGGCATTTTCGCGCGACTTCTGGCTGGAACCGGAGCGGACCGTCGCGCTCGCCCTGGATGGCGAAAAACGACCGTGCCGGGTGATGACTTCGAACGCCGCGCATTGTCTAGCGGCCGGCTTGCTGGACGCGGATCAGGCTGCCGCGTTGTCGCAGCGACTGCTTGGAGACGAGATGTTTTCGGGCTGGGGTATACGAACCCTCAGCGCCAACGAGCGGCGCTATAACCCGATGAGCTATCACAACGGGTCCGTATGGCCGCACGATAACGCGATTGCGGCGGTGGGCCTCGCGCGGTACGGGAACCGCGCTGGGGCGCTGCGGATTCTCGAGGGCCTGTTCGATGCGGCTGTACACCTGGAGACCGCGAGCCTCCCCGAGCTTTTCTGCGGCTTCCCGCGCGAACCACGGCTCGGCCCCGTGCCTTATCCTGTTGCCTGTTATCCGCAGGCTTGGTCGGCCGCCAGCGTGTTCATGATTCTGCAAGCGGTACTGGGCCTCGAGGTGATGGGTTTCGATCGGCGAGTTTTGATCGACTCACCCACGATTCCGCCATGGCTAGAATGGCTGCGGATCGAAGATCTGAAAGTGGGGGACAGTTCAATTTCCTTGTTGCCGCGGCGCGCAGACGACGGCGACATTGTGACTGGGATTTTGGAAAGGAGAGGTTTCGTTGTTGTCGAATTCAAGAAATGAACTTCGCGCATCAAGCCGCACCGGAACCTCATTCACGGCCAAATCTGTTCAGCCCGCGGCGTGTAGCATCTCGAGAATCAGGTAAATGGGCACGGAAGAGGATCGCGACGCAATTAACGAACGCTCGAGAACCGGATAGGGGTCGATGGCAGTACCCCTCCACCAGTGCCTCTGAGGTCCGAGCAGATAGATTGCGAAGTGCAGGTGAGGAGCAGCCGGAGAAGCGTCACCGGTTGACCCGACGTATCCGATCACCTCTCCTCGGGAAACGCGCGTCCCCTCATGAAGTCCGTCGGCATAGCGCTCCAGGTGGGCGTAGTAGTAGCAGTACTCGCCCTCGTCGTCGAACTCGTAGATAGTATTGCCGCCCGCTTTGCTTAGGAACAGCTTCTGAATCGTTCCATCGACGACCGCCCGTACCGGCGTGCCCGTGGGTGCCATAATGTCGATCGCTTCGTGACGATGACCATGGTGTATTTCGTTAAAGCTGTCGCGTAGCTGATAGGCCTTGACGCCTTGGATCGGCGACGCGATGGCAGGTTCCGATGCTGCACTCCTGGCCCGCTCGCGCGAAACTTCGACCTGCTGTGCCGCAAGCCTCAGGCTCATTTTGGGAGGCGTCGCGCGTGTTTGTTGTGTAAAAGCGTTTCCCGGACACACAAACAGCTGAAGGACAATGAATGCCAGACCCAAACGCGACCACATGTGAATCTAGCGAGCAAGTGCTGTACCCGAAAACGATGGTCCATCGACATTGGTCCGGTCAGGCAGCTTCCAGCATGGTATGGTCACATTTCTCGAGCGGCTGGCCGCATTTTCACTCAACTGCGCGCGATGGATGTTTCCGGTCCGACAAAGAGGACGGTAATTTTTGAACTCGTGGTAGAAACTATTTCAGACTCCTCGGCAGAATCGTCGCTCTCCTGGGGCAGCGCACGGTGTGGCGCTGAGCCCACTGAATTGCGGGGCCTTCACTGCCGTTTGCGCAGATACCAGGGCACATTGACGATCACTATTCGGTGCGCGCCCTGCAGCAGCAAACGAGCCGCGAGAATTCGGGCGCGCTGGTTGTGAAGAAAATATTGGTACCATTGGCGCTCGACCAACTCCGGCAGCAGCACCGCGATCGTACGATCGGGGTTGTTCCGCTCGATCTCCAGGACATGATCGAGGATCGGCTGCACCACGAATCGAAACGGTGACTTGAGGACCGTAAGCCGCGGTACCGCCTGCTTTGTCTCACGCGCAGGCTGTTCCACGCGCGATGGCCAAATCTGCTTGAGCGAGTTGGGGCTGTCCTCACTTTCGATATGTAGCACTTCGATCTCGCGCGAAAGCGTAATCGCGAACCGCAGCGCATTCTCTGCGATTGAACTCCACGAGAGAATCGGCACTATCACGAGGGGTTCCCGCAAATCGCTAAGCTTCAGATCGCTGGGAGCAGTTTCCCGCTCGATTCTTCGGTAGTGCCGCCGGATGGCGAGCATCAGGGCCACCAGCGACGGGACCAGCAGCACCACGATCCAAGCGCCGGCCATGAACTTGACGACGGCCACGATCATTACCGTTAGCGCGGTGGCGGCGGCACCCAGCGCGTTCACTGCCATGCTGCCAAGGGCGCCGCGCCCCTTGCTCTTCCACCAGTGCGCGACCATCCCGCTTTGCGACAAGGTAAAAGCCAGAAATGCTCCGACCGCGAACAGCGGAATCAGCCGGTCGGTAATACCGTCGAACACCGCCAGCAGGAACCCGGAAAGAAGGGCGAGCACCCAGATACCCTCCGAATAGACCAGCCGCCGGCCCCGATCGGTGAACGAGTACGGCAGATAGCCGTCATCGGCGACCGCGCGGCAAAGTCTCGGAAAGTCGGCAAACGAAGTATTCGCTGACAGGCACAGCACCAGCAGAATCGAAACGATGCTTACCCAGTAAAAAATTCCCCGGCCGGCGACCGCGCCGATCAATTGAGACAGCACGCTCTGGTAGTGTGACGTCCCGGGCTCGGTTGCGCCGATGTGGTAGGCGCGCGCGAGGTATGCGATGCCCATCAGCAGCACCATCAGGATGACGATGATGGCTGTGAGAGTGCGCCGTGCGGCCGGTACCACCGGCTCGCGAAACGCCTGCACACCGTTGCTGACCGCCTCGACACCCGTCATCGCGGTGCAGCCGCTGGCGAACGCGCGTAACAGTAGCCAGGCGCTCACGCCTTCAGCCGCCTTGGCGAGATGCGCCGGAGGAATCACGGGCTGCGGATGCCCGCCCGCAGAAATCGTCGCGAACAGGCCCCACGCCACAGTCGCTCCGAGGCTCAATATGAATATGCAGGTCGGCAGCATGAACAACCTGCCTGCCTCGCCGATGCCGCGCAAATTCACCAGGGTCAACAGGATCAGAATGGCGAGGCATAGCGTCAGCGTGTAAGGCTCGAGGTTCGGTACGGCTGAGATCAACGCGCCGACGCCGGCTGAAATTCCAACCGCGACATTCAGGACGTAGTCCGTCATCAGAGCGGCGGCGGCCAGCAAACCGGCGTTTGCGCCGAGGTTTTCGCGCGCGACTGTATAGGAGCCGCCGCCGTTGGGATATGCCGCGATGGTCTGCCGATAACTGAAGTAGACGATGCCGAGCAGAATGACGATCGCCATCGTGATCGGAAAGATGAACGTCAATCCTGCCGCGCCGAGCGGCAGCAGTACGGTGATCGCCGCCTCGGGGCCGTATGCGGCGGAACTGAGCGCATCGAGGCCGAAAGTCGGCACGCCGCCGGCCGTGCCGATGCGTTGCTCGCCCGCCTCCCCGGAGGCGAGTGGACGCCCAAAAATCGTATCGATCAGCGACATCTTTTACGGCTGCGAGTTTCGCACCGGACGACGCTCGATTCCTTTTATATGCGCCCACCATTTTTCGCCCGATTGGATTGGTGGTTGCGAAAGAAGAATCCTGACGTTGTTCACCGCTTCCTGAAATTTAAAAAACCGGCATGCGACAAACGAGCGAAGCTCCAAGGAGAATCGAGGCAATCCTGCTGGCCCCGCTATTGCTGCACCATGCTTCTTAGCCTTACGGATGCTGCAAAAATTACATAGCGCGGGGTTTAAGGAGCAGGTCATTAGTCAGCAAGCTGAAGCAGCTTGGCGGCGAAATCAAGCGCAAATTGGCCACTTACCGACCATCTTCAAGAAGCTATGAGGGGCGTCCTAAAAGAGACGTGCGCATTGATCCTGCTCGCTGCCTTGGTACCGACCTTCAGTGGCTGCGGCACGATCCCGGACGTGCACGCGCTGCTTCATGCGAAGGAACCTTACCGGGAGAATTCTGACTTCGTAGGGCCGCGCGGGCCGCTGACCAAGGAACAGGGCCAACGGATCATTGCGCGTCTGGAGGAACACCAGAAAACGCCGAGTGATATTCTGCAGCGGCATCTCGCCTTCGAACAGGCGCTCAGCGATATTCCGCTCGTAGTTGGCAACAAAGTGACGCTGTTGGAAAACGGCGCCGCGACATATCGCGCGATGCTGGCGGCGATTCGCGATGCCCATGACAGCATTAATATCGCCATGTACACGTTCTCCGACGGCTCGGTTGGGCAAATGTTTGCCGACGCGCTAATTGAGCGGCAGCGCCATGGGGTTCAGGTGAATCTCATGTTCGACAGTATCGGCTCGCTCGCAACGCCGGCCAGCTATTTCGATCGGCTGCGCCAGAACGGAATTGCGGTGCTGCAGTACCGTCCGGTGAATCCATTCGAAACGACGCTTCAGTGGTCGTTCAGCCATCGGAACCATCGCAAAATGCTCATCGTTGACGGACGCATAGCTTTCACAGGTGGCATCAATATCTCCGAGGTCTACGCCAGCGGGCTGGGCAGCCTGCCGGGAAGAAGCCGGCAAGGAAGCACACCGCAATATTGGCGTGACACCGATGTCGAGCTTGAGGGTCTGGTAGTGGCGGAATTCCAGCGTCTATTCATCAGCGAATGGTCCTACCAGAAAGGTCCTCCGCTCAGCCCGCGCAACTACTTTCCCAGATTGGAAGCGCAGGGGAGCCAGATTATTCGGGTGATCGCCAGTGTGCCGGAACGATTCAGCTTGATCTATGTGGATATAATCTCAGCGATAGTTAATTCCGAGACGAATATATATATCACTGATGCCTACTTCGCGCCGGATCGTCAAATGCTGCACGCGCTTGAGAACGCCGCGCGGCGCGGTGTCGACGTGCGGCTGCTGCTCCCGAGCCAAAGCGACGAACCAATGATCGTGTCGGCCGAGCGTTCGCACTATCAGGCATTGCTCAAGTCCGGGGTCAAGATTTATGAATGGCAAGGCGAGATGTTACATGCGAAGACCGTGACAATAGATGGCGTATGGTCGACCGTCGGCACATCGAATCTCGATTGGTGGAGTATCGCGCGCGATAACGAGGTCAACGCGATCATCCTCAGCCATTCGTTCGGCGACGAAATGGACCGGATGTTCAGAAGTGACATGGAGAACTCCAGGCAAATCGATCTCGATCAATGGAAACGTCGGGGGTTGTGCGAGCGCCTCGAGGAAACCGCCGCGCGGATGGTCGAACCGCTGCTGTGATTTGCGATTTAAGCGCCGCTCATCTCTCTGCGAGAGGTGATGAGAGTCTCCAAGATCGTGGAAAGCTCCACCGGGTCCACCGGCTTGATCGCGTGGCTGTCGAAACCGGCCATCAGGATTTGAACCTTGTCCTCAACGCGCCCGTAAGCGGTCAGCGCGACCAAGGGCATACGGCCATCCCTGCCCATGTGCTGCTCCCATTTGCGTAGTTCCCGGGCCAGAAAGTAGCCATCCTGTGCCGGCATCCCTATGTCTGAGATGACGGCGTCGAAATGTAGCGTCTTCAGCATCGACAGCGCCGCCTGCGCCGAAGTCGCCGCGACCACTCTTGCTCCCAGCGAGCCGAGAAGATTCTTTAATGCGTCGCTGGCCGCAGGATCGTCATCGACGACGAGAATAGAGAGGCCATCAAGTCGCGGCGCGCTGGCCGCGTTCGCGATCTGAGTCACGGTCGGATGGCGGCGGAGCTCCAGCGAAGGGATCGTGCTGACGGGTAGCGGAAGTCTTACCGTAAAGGTGCTCCCTTTGCCGGCCCCTTCGCTGTGCGCCACCACCGTGCCGCCGTGAAGGCTCACGATCTCCTTGACTATCGACAAGCCAAGGCCGACTCCAAGCCTGCTTTGAGCGGTGTCATCCGCCTGCCAAAAGCGATCGAATACGGATCCCAAGGCGGCGGGTTCGATGCCCTCTCCCGTATCGGCCACGATGATTTCAACGTGCGAATTGATCCGTTCCACGCGGACCTGAACTTTGCCGCCGTTCGGGGTGAACTTGACGGCATTGGAGACCAGGTTCCAGACCACCTGCTGAAGCCGCCCCGGATCGCCGGCGACAGAGTCGACGCGCGGATCAATGATCTCCTGCAGCGTGATGGATTTGACTTCAGCCGCGACCCGCATGCTCTCGACTCCCGCCCTGACCACCTCGGCAAGATCGACCGTCTGCACATCGAGGCGCATCCGTCCGCTTTCTATCCGGGAGATGTCGAGTAAGTCTTCGATCAATAGCGCTTGAGCTCTGACCGCCCGTTCGATGGCTGCCATTCCGCGGCGCGCATCTTCGCCAAGTGCCGGGTTACGAAGTAGCGCTGCGGACCAGAGCATGATCGAATTCAGCGGTGTCCTCAGTTCGTGGGACACGGTCCCGATGAAATTGTCTTTGGCTCGATTCGCCTTCTCAGCCCTGGCGCTCGCCTCTTCTGCCGCATCTCTAGCGCGCCCCGCGGTATCCAAGGCCTCATGAAACTGTTCGGTCGCCAATTGAATCTGACGCCATCCCCAATAGCTCAGGAAGATCATCACGACGGCAGTCAAAACGGGGATCAGCACAAAAACCACGTAGTATTCGGTCGTCTGGCGCGCGACTCTTCGGGCGCGAAGCTGATGCTCAGCGGTGATCATATTTTGGAGCGAGTTGAAGAGTGCCTGGGCTCGTGTTTGGGCCTCGGCAAGGGTCTCCTTATTGGGCTGGTCGCTGGCTCTTTGAGCGATCAGAGATTCGATCGCCTCATTCCATGTTCCTTTCAAATCGCTGATTTCGAGCACGCGTTGTTCCTGGCCTGGGTTATCGGCGACCAAAGCTGAAATGATAGCGATATTTTTCCCAAGTGCGTCGCGAGCATCGCCTAGCTCGGTCAAATATCGCTTGTCGGAAGTCAACAGATATCCATGGAGGGCCGACTGCATTTCGCGTACTTCAAGTTCGACGTCCTTGACGCGCAGAATTACCTGATCGCTATGTTCTACCCAGCCCATAATCGAAGCCTGGTTCTGAAAGCGCCAGAGCACAACGCCCGCCAGCACGGACAACGTGAGGATTAACGGAGCAAAATAGCTGGCGGTGAGATTCCGTTTAAATGCTCGATAGGGCAATTGGCAATCCTTGTGGCCCGCTCTTCTTTCCGACGGAAGTCTGTTCGCGCGACACGGCCGTTGTTGTACCCCGTTACTGGCCCGGCGCGGTAGACGCTACCACAACGTAAATCGCGCGTCGCGTCGTTCTCGCAGCGCTTTGCAGGAAACTTGTTTTGACGCTCGGGCGGTTTGACACTCGAGCAACTTGCTGGGCAATGCTCGAGCAGGGGAAGCAGCGATTTCAAGCACTCGGAAGCGCTTGCGCGGAAGCCGACGCGCTAAGGGCTGGCCGCGCGAATTTCGACACCGGTCGCCGGCTGATCGGGCGAGGAAACGATGGGCTCCTCCGGCGGCGTCTCGACATGCGCGGGTTGGCTCGCCGAGGTGTGCGCAAGAAGCATGCTGGCGAGCGCGATCGTCAAATCGTCTTGAACGTGCGTTGTTTCGGCGACAATCGGACTCGGAATCGCATCTCACTTCGCGCGGTAGTCGGTAACATTTGCGCTCAACGTTGGCATCCGATTGTCTTGCGCGGGCGGCGAAGCGCATGGCAGTTGATGCAAGGCCGTATACCGGTAGGTGCGGCCATTCCAATCGAAGGTGCCGGTGTTCGGTCCGAAGTTCTGATTGAGAGCCTCGACCTGCGCATGCTCTGCCGGATCGCGGACCTCAGCAGGCGCATAGGCCAGGTAGGTGATTGAGCTCGGAACCAGCATGCGTTGAAGCGGCGGCTGGAAGTTCATCGTGGTGAAGTTGCCCGCCAGCCTCCATCCGCCTTTCCCCGACAGGTTCATAATAGCGGTCACCTGCGGATCGGACTGCGGGCCTCTCGGTATCATCGGCCGATACAGAGTCGTACCCAGCTTGTCGGTTCTTAGCTCGATCAGCGGTGGCAGCTGGCGACCGCCCATGTCGCAAATTTCAGCGTCCTGGGCGTCGTTAGTTTTCCCCGCGGATCTCGTGGAGGACCTAACGCCCGAGCCAGCCGCTCGGACCAACTGCATCGCCATCGGCGCCAGCGCGAACGCGGCCATAAAGCATCCGCCCGTGCTCGTCGCCAGCGCGGCCAACCCGCAAAACAGAGCGAGCTTCGTAACCAGCGATCCGCCATGGAAGCCCCAATGGGCGCCGGGGAACGTCTGGCGAGATGGATTCAAAATGGATGTCGTCCGTTTCGCGGACTCAAAACCCGCGAGAGCTGGTCTTCGAGATGCTCTCACCCAATTGTCAGGTCAGCTGTCCGCGGAGCGGGTGAGCAAAAAGCGCACCATGTTGCATCGCGACCCGCTATCGCAATGTCACGCAAGTGACTAACCGATATAGCTTGTGAATTCCCTCCAGAGCCGAGCCTATACCCGACTTCCTGATATCCGCGCTCGAGAACCGAAGTAAGTTTTTTCAAATCGATATTTGCGCCGATGGGTAAAAAGCTCGGTGAGGTTTGACTAGTCGACAGTTGTATTGCCTGACTAACCTGCGGTGGTGAAGCCAGCCTGATGGCTACGGAGCCTAGCCCTTGGATCGGTAAAAATTTCAGAGCGCAATCTCGATTTTACGGGTATAGTTTCCAGGAATACTGAGCTTTTGTCACTCAAAGCGCGCGTATGGAGGGGTATAAAAGTTGCAAGACCCTCTCGCGAGCGGAGCTACCGCCTTAACGAGTTAGAATGTCCAGCCTCAACGAACATGATGCCGCGATACCGCCTTATGCGCAGAACCCAATAAAGCGGGTGGCTAAGTTCCTGATCTCGGCTGCTTATTACGTCGCGCGCGAGGCACTGCAGGCCGTTTCACGGTTGCTCGGAATGCCCCAGCCCGGCCTGGCTGTCGGAATCTACTACCATCAGGTGCCCACGGTGCAGCGCGCGCGGTTCGCTCGGCAGATGGATCACCTGCTGCGATGGGCCGAGCCGATTCGCGCGGATCGTGTCGAGCCTCTGCCCGCGGGAGTGCGGTACGTGATGGTTACGGTGGACGATGGATGGATGAGTTTCGTCGAGAACGGACTCCCCGAACTGCGCAGCCGAAACATCCCGGTGACAATTTTCGTCGTGGCCGATCGCACGGGTGACAGCATGGGCGAGGCCGCGGATCATATCGTTTCCGAGACGGAACTGCGCGGCCTGGCGCCTGATATCGCGCGTGGTCTGGTCACTATCGGATCGCATACGAGCACGCACGCGCGCATCACGACGCTGGACCGTCGCGAAGTCTGGCGCGAGTTGACCGAGTCCCGTGCCCGCCTGCAGCAAATTCTCAACCGGAATGTGACGCTCTTCTGCTTTCCGTTCAGCCTCCAAAGCGAGGAGGCCGTGGAAATGTGTCGCGCCGCAGGCTACACCCGGGTGTTCGGCGGGATGCCGTCGCCCGCGCTCGGCGATCCCCACGAGTTCCTGATTGGCAGAATGCGCGTCGATCCTAGTGACTGGCTAGTTGAGTTTCATCTGAAGCTGATGGGCGCCTACGACTGGGTTCCGTTCGCGGCGGATCTCAAGCGCCGTATTCTCGACACCTTGCGCGGCCGGCGTCGGCACACGGGTTCGCCCGGCCATCCGCCGCGCACCGTTGCCAATGAGGGACTCGAGCAGTTGCGCCAGACGCTCCCACGCTAACCGCGGCCTACGAACGGCATCTTGGTCGCCATCACGGTGATAAACAGTACGTTGGCCTCCAACGGCAGGCTCGCTATGTAGACCACCGCGCGCGCCACCTGCTCTGCATCGAAGGTCGGCTCGACCTCGAGCGCGCCATTGGCCTGCGGCACGCCGCGTTTCATCCGCGCGGTCATTTCGGTGGCGGCGTTGCCGATATCGATCTGGCCGCAGGCGATGTCGTACTTGCGGCCGTCGAGCGAGGTCGCCTTGGTCAGTCCGGTCATCCCGTGCTTGGTGGCCGTGTATGGAGCGGAGTTGGGCCGCGGCGCGTGGGCGGAGATCGAGCCGTTGTTGATGATGCGTCCGCCGCGAGGATCCTGGCTTTTCATGATTCGGAACGCTTCCTGGGTACAGAGGAACGCGCCCGTCAAGTTGATATCCACTACCGTTTTCCATTGCTCGTAAGTGAGATCTTCAAGCGGGATGCCAGGTGCGCCGACGCCCGCATTGTTGAATAGCAAGTCAAGCCGGCCGAAAGTCTCTTTGGTTTTTGCGAACAGCGCCTTCACGGAAGCGGGATCGCCTACGTCAGCGGGTACCACCAGCGTTCGCGAGCCGGAAGATTTGTTTTCCAGTACCGTCGCGTCCAACAGCTCCCTGCGCCGCCCCGCCAGCACCACGGAGTAGCCCTCGTGAAGCAGGGCCAGTGTGGCCTGTTTGCCTATCCCGGTTCCCGCGCCGGTGACGATCGCGACCTTGCCCGATGAGTCCATGTATCGATTCCTCCCTGATGGAAACGGGTTTCCTCATCCCGAAACATCCGCGTGGCGAATAAGCGCGTCTGCCCTTACGCGGAACGCGGAGTGAGATTGAAGGCTTCGGCGAGAAGCTGGTAAGAGCGCATGCGGGCGCGATGGTCGTGCACGATCGTGACAATCATCAACTCCTCGACGTGGAGCACGCTTGCCATGTCGATTAGCTGGTCGCGGACCGACTGTGGCGTGCCGGCGAAGTAGCGCGGCCAATCGCCGAGCTCGGTGGGCGGCGGCCCGGAGGACGAACCCAGCTCCGCGATCGCGTCCTCGGGGGTTGGAATCGGACGCACGTCGCCCTGCCGGATGCGGCGGCGGAAAAGGCGTGCGCTCGTTAGCAACCGCTCGGCTTCAGCTTCCGTGTCAGCGCAGAGCACTCCCGGCGCGACCATCGCGTACGGCGCGGACAAATCCCGCGACGCAGTGAAGTGCGAGAAGTAGTGCTCCAGGGCAGCCCGGGTCGGGTTGGAATCGATAAAATGCGCGAATGCGTAGCGCAGTCCGAGCTGTGCCGCCGCCGCTGCGCTCCACATGCTGGAGCCGAGCAGCCAGACCTCGGGACAGCCCGGCATGTCGGGCGAGACGGTCAGGCGGCCGAACGGATGCTTGGCTGGGAAGTCGCGGTTCAGGAAAGCCAGCAGCTCCATCAGTTGCTCCGGGAAATCGTCGCTCGAAAGCTGCTGGCCGCGATAGCGCTGGAGCGCGAAGGTGTCGAGCGGGGTGCCGCCGGGCGCACGTCCCACGCCGAGGTCGATCCGGCCCGGATACAACGCGTGGAGCATGCGAAAGACTTCCGCGACCTTGAGCGGGCTGTAGTGGGGCAGCATCACGCCGCCCGAGCCGACCCGGATGCCGGAGGTCTCGGCGGCGATCCGCGTCATCAGTATTTCGGGCGCGGGACTGGCCAGGGCCGTGATGGCGTGATGCTCGGCGATCCAATAGCGCTCGTAGCCCAGGCGGTCGGCCAGGCAAGCGAGTTCGATCGAGTTGCGCAGCGCGTCGGCCGGAGTCGAGCCGGCGGACACTGGCGACTGGTCGATGACCGACAGTTTCAAGCCTGATTTTCCTTTATGCGGGCGGTTTCGCGCGACGGACAAGCGGCTTCGCGCTAGTGCGTAGGGGCGGCTCTCAATGAAATCGCGCGAGTCACCGAACGATGCGACCAGCGGCGGCGCAAGTGTCGACATCGGAGGCGCGTGGCGAGTGCCGGTGAAAAACTAGCGTTTCATCATGGCCGCCAGCGCCTCGCCCATCTCAGCCAGCGCTTTCTTCACCGACGGCCGCGTCTGCACGTGCGTCCACCACGCCTCCAGCTTCGGACGTCCCTCCAGCGGCGGCTTGGCGCCAAAGCCCGGCAGCATGTTGGTCGCGAAGAACATCGTCGGCGCGAGCGCGCAGTCGGCCAGCGTAAACTCCGGTCCCGCCGCGAACCCGCTCGGCATGAGCATCGCTTCGAGCTGATCTAGGCGCTGGTTGAAGTCGGTCAGCCGTTCGTTGACGATTTTCTCGTCGCGGCTTTTTGGGTTGAGCTGGCCGAACAGCGCGCGCAACGGCGGCTCCAGGTAGAGGTCATGAAAGCGGGTGAACGTTCGCACCCGCGCGCGCCCCTCGGGCGTCTTGGGCAGCAACGGCGGGCTGGGAAACTTGTCTTCGAGGTATTCGTTGATGATCTCGGACTCGGCGACGATCATCCCGTCGGCGTCGAGCGCCGGGGTTTTGCCGAGCGGATTGATCTTGAGGTATTCGGGCGACTTGAGGTTGTTGCCGGGAATCGCGGCAATCTCGATATTGAGCCCTTTGTCGTAGATTGCGATCCGCGACTTCGTGGCAAAATTCGAGAGATTCATATTGTAGAGCTTCATTTTCCCACCCTTTCTTGTTTCGACCCTCTCCGCTTATCCCAGAGCGCGGCGGCTTGAGCAAGCCGCCAGCCGGTAGCTGTCCTGCGCGTCACCTTACCGCATCGCCCTGCAACGTCACCGATCATTCTACCGATCCTGCTACTGATCCTGGTCCTGCTCCTCCTGCTCGCGCCGGTACTTGTCGAGCCGGTTGGCGGCGTCGTTGAACTCGGCCGTCGCGGCCTCGAAGAGCTGGACGGCATGGTCCGCGCGGCGCTGCGCGTCGGCCGCCTCCTCCTTCGCGAGCGCGGCCGCAGCCTGCGCGCGCTCGGAGGCGGCCTGGGCCTGCGCAGCAGCCGCCTCGGCCCGCTCCGCGCTTTCCTCGGCCGACGGCCCGCATCCGCTCGCCATCAGCGCCGCGAGCGTTATCGCCGCGGCCGCGCCGGCGAGCCTGCCGTTTAGCGCGCGCATCGCGCCTATCGCGGGGCCAGCGCCTGCAACGCTCGCTCGTCGGGCATCAGGGGATTCGCGGTGTTGAGCGGCTGGATGCATACGTGACTGGCGCCGGCCTTCAGATGAGCCTCGACACGGTCGCGAATCTGCGTCTCGGTGCCCCAGGCGACGATGGCGTCGACCAGGCGGTCACTGCATCCGTTTTCGAATTCCTTGTCCGCCCAGCCGAGCGCCTTCAGCGCGTTGGTATAGTTGGGCAGGCGCGGCACGTAGGTCTTCATGTACTCGCGCGCGGTCGCGCGCGCCTTGGCCGCGTCGGTATCGAAAACTACCGCCTGCTCGACGCAGATGAGCGGCTTGGGGCCGATCGCGGCGCGCGCCATCGCGGTATGCTCGGGCGGCACAAAGTAGGTATGTGTGCCGTCGGCCTCCGCCGCGCACAGCGCGAGCATCTTGGGATGCAGCGCGGCGAGCACCACCGGAACCCGCTCCTTGGGTTCGGGCGCGCGGTAGAGCGCGCTCTTCATCTTGGGCAGGTACTCGCGCATGTAGCTGTAAGGTTTCTCGTAGCTATGGCCGCGCAGGTTAGCCACCAGCGGCTTGTGGCTGACGCCGATCCCGAGCAGGAAACGGCCGTCCGAAAGCTCGCCGACGGTCTTGGCCGCCGCCGCCATCGTCAGCGGGTCGCGTGCATAGATGTTGGCGATGCCGGTGGCGAAGACCAGCCGCTCCGTGCGCGCCGCGAGGTAGGCCGCATGCGCGAACGGTTCGCGCCCCACCGCCTCGGGAATCCATAGCGCTCCGTAGCGATGCTTTTCGACCGTGCGCGCGAACTCCGCGCTCTGCGCCGCGGTCATCCCGTCGTAGAAAAACCAGACTCCATATTTGGTGATGTCCATGTCCATTGTACTTAATCCTGTCGCGTGCAGCGGACAAGCCGCGCTGACACGTCGTATGTCGCGTATCGCGAGCGTGCGGTTTACCTCGGCGCGCAAGCTGGGCTACAACGGAATAGCTGAATTGTTGCGAAACTTCGCGACACGATATGTCTGAAGCGTTAAAAACGAGGCGCGCACCACGATGATCAAGCTCGGGCTGATGTTCGTCAATTCGGGGCCGTTTGCGCAGCCTGAGCTGCTGGCGCACTTGGCGAAAACTGCGGAAGAGCGCGGCTTCGAGTCGCTCTGGACGGTCGAGCACGTGGTCATCCCGCACGACTACAAGACGCCGTACCCATACGCGCGCAGCGGCAAGATCCCCGGCGGCGAGGACGTCGCGATTCCCGACCCTCTGCTGCCGCTCGCCTATGCCGCCGCGGTCACCAGCCGTATCCACCTTGCCACCGGCATCCTGATTCTCCCGCAGCGTCATCCGCTCTACGTCGCCAAGGAGGTCGCCACGCTCGACGTGCTTTCGCGCGGCCGCGTCATCCTGGGCATCGGCAGCGGCTGGCTCAAGGAAGAATTCGACGCGCTCGGCCTGGACTTCCATCAGCGCGGCGCGCGCACCGACGAGGCGGTCGCCGCGATGCGTGCCCTGTGGCGCGAGGATACGGCCAGCTTCCACGGCAAGCACTTCGATTTTCACGACCTCAAGAGTTTTCCCAAGCCGGTGCAAAGCGGCGGCGTGCCGATTCACGTCGGCGGCCATTCGCCGGCCGCGGCGCGGCGCGCGGGGCGGATGGGCGACGGATTTTTTCCGGCGCTCGGCGAGGCCGACAAGCTAAAGCCGCTGTTCGAGATCATGCGCGAGGCGGCGCTGAGCGCCGGACGCGACCCCGGCGCGATCGAGCTTTCATGTGCGGGGCGCGCGAGCGTAGAGACGATCAAGCCGCTGCAGGACATCGGGGTTGCGCGCGTCGTGATCGCACCTCCGGCCTTCGACGCCGACGGCCTCACGCGCGGCCTGGACAAGATCGCGAACGAGGTGCTGGCGAAGCTCTAGCGTACGCGGCGAACGAAGTGAACGACGTGGCCGAAGCCGGCCGCACAAGGTAGGAAGACAATGAGCGAGCAGGTAAAGACCATTTCCGGTGAGCCCGAGCCGCTGCTGGTGCGCCACGAGGCGCCGCTCGGATGGCTCGTACTCAACCGTCCGCAGGTGCGCAATGCGCTCAACCTGCGCACCTGGCAGCTCATCGTCAAGGGCGTCGCCGAGCTCAACGATGACCCCGAAGTGCGCGTGATCATCATGCGCGGCGCCACGCCCGAGGCCTTCATCTCGGGCGCCGACATTTCGGAGTTTCCCAGCCTGCGCGCCAACGCCGAGCAGGCGCGCATCTACCGCGAGGCGCCGGGCAACGCGACCAGCGCGATCAGCAACTGTCCCAAGCCGGTCATCGCGATGATCGCCGGCATCTGCATCGGGGGCGGCTTGCAGGTCGCGCTCGCCTGCGACATCCGCATCGGGGCGCGCGGCACGCGCCTGGGAGTTCCCGCTGCGCGCCTGGGATTGGCCTATCCGCTCGACGGCGTGATGTCGCTGGTGCAGGTGTGCGGCGCGGCCAACGCGCGCGACATCCTGATGTCGGCGCGGATCTTCGACGCCGAAGAGGCCTACGCGATGGGCCTGCTGAACAAGCTGGTCGAGCCCGCGGAACTGGAGGATCACGTCCGCCAGTATGCGACCCGGATGGCGTCGAACGCGCCGCTCACGATGGCGGCGGCGAAGGCGACGATCCGCGAAGGGCTCAAGGACGGCGCCGAGCGCGACCTCAAGACGATCGCCGAGATGGTCTCGCGCTGCTTCGATAGCGAGGATTACCACGAGGGCGTGCGCGCGTTCATGGAGAAGCGCCAACCACGCTTCGCCGGTCGCTGAGCAGCGTTCAAGAAAGCCGCTGTCTTCGCCATCCGCCGCCACGCTACAATGCCCATTGCGCCCGTAGCGCTGGTGCGGAGGCAGTACCGCTGTATGAGCGAGGCTGAGCAGATCTATTTCAACCCGTGGGACGAGGCGTTTCGCGCCAACCCCTACCCATATTACAAGCCGCTAATGACGGGGCCGCCGCGGCTGCTCAACGTCTTCCTGCCGATGGCGCTGGTGGCGCGTTACGCCGACTGTGCCGCCGTGCTGCGCGACCATGAACATTTCTCGAGCGTGCCGCCGCGCTCGCCGTTCCTCGAAGAGCGCATCAGCGTGTTCGGCGACGCGCCGCGTGTGGTGTTCTCCGATCCGCCGGTCCACACCAGGCTCCGCCGGATGGTGAGCCGCGCGTTTACGCCGCGGCGCATCCGCGAGCTCGAGCCCAAGATCCGCGAGTTCACCGACCTGCTGCTGGACCGGACCGCCGGCAAGGGCGCAATCGACGTGATGGCGGACCTCGCCAATCCGCTGCCCGTGATGGTCATCTCGCACATGCTGGGCGTGCCGCACGAGCACTACCCGATGTTCAAGCAGTGGTCCGACACCGTGATCGAGTCGGACAACACGCCGCCCGGGATGCCGCTCCCGCAAAACGTGCGCGACGCGTTCACGGCGCTGCGCGAATACTTTATTGCCGAGATCGGAAAGCGCCGGCGCAATCCCGGCGACGACCTCGTAAGCGTGCTGGTCGCCGCGCACGAGGGCTCCGACGAGGTGCTGAGCGAAGCCGAACTGGTCGCCTTCGTCGTCATCCTGCTGCTCGCCGGCAACGAGACCACCACCAATCTCATCGGCAACGGGATGCTCGCGTTGACGCGCCATCCGGGCCAACTCGAACGCCTTGGCCGCTCGCCCGAGCTGATGCCGTCGGCGATCGAAGAGATGCTGCGTTACGACGGCCCGGTGCAGGCGACGATGCGGCATATCCGCCAGGACACTGAAATCGCGGGCACGACGGTCGCCGCGGGCTCGCTCATCTTTGTGCTAGTGGCGGCGGCCAATCGCGACCCGGCGCAGTTCAGGGAGCCGGAAACGTTCGATATCGCTCGCACGCCGAACGACCATCTGGCCTTCGGTGAGGGCATCCACTTCTGTATCGGCGCGCCACTCGCCCGAATGGAAGGTGCGATCGCGATCGGCTCGCTGCTCGCACGCTACAAACGAATCCGGCCCGCCGCACCAGAGGCGCCGATTGCGTACAAGGGGTCGTTCTTTCTGCGCGGGCTCGCCTCGCTGCCGCTCGAAGTAAGCTAGACGGGATCAGCTAGGCGGTGTGCTTCGAGACGAATTCCGGACCGCGAATGGTAGATAGCGATGGCTGAACGCTTGAGGCGGGCCGTGCTGCGCGCGGCCCTGGCGCGCTGGCTCATCCTGCTCGCGCTGGCGGCGTCCGCTCTGGGAGCCGCTCAGACTACTCCCAAGGTCGTAATCAGCGCGCCCGACGGCGCCGAGCGCACCGCAGTGCGCGTCGAGTTGTCGCTCACGCCGGGACAGCGCACATTCGGCCTGATGTATCGCGAGCATCTGGACGAGGACGCCGGCATGTTATTCATCTTTCCCGCCGTGGATCAGCTGAAATTCTGGATGAAGCATACTGAAATTCCATTAGATATGATTTTCGCCGACCCGTCGGGCGTAGTCGTGGGTATCGTGGCCAACGCCACGCCCTACTCGGAGAAACCAGTCGGCCCCGACGCGCCCGCGCTCTACGTACTCGAGGTCAACGGCGGATTTTGCGCGCGCCACGGCGTGCGCGCGGGAGACAGGATGACCTTCGTCGGATTCGAGCCGCACACCACCCAGTAAGCGGCACGGCTACGCTGCCGCCGGTCGCCGGCGCGCGTGATGCACGAACGTGCCGATCACGCCGAGCACGTAAAGCGCGGCGAACATCAGCGTTAAGACGATCGCGATCGGAGGCACGTCGCGCCCGTAGAAGATCATTAGCCGGTTCGCTATGTGGTAGGCGAGCGCGAGCACCGCGCAGATTCGGCTGCGCCGGTAAATCCCGTACGCGAGTCCGAATAGCAGGGCGGCATCGACCAGGTTGTAGTGGGTGAGTCCGAAGTTCGACGTGAGCGAAAAGATTAGCGTGGCCAAGCCGGCTATCGCTGCAGCGATCCATCCGCACGCCACCATCCGCTCCGCCATCGTCTCGTCAATCACGTCTGCGCCTGCCCTTTCCCGGTCGAATTGCCTCATTATGGTATGCGCGCGCGAGGGCCGCAAAGACGCCGGCCGCGCGCCGCGCGACGATTCCGCAAGCGCTGAAGACGCGCCCAAGTCCGCTTGCGCGCCGCAGCCGGCAAACCATATCATGCTCGCTTGCGCGAGATTGATCATGCTCGCGTGGGCGGGATTTGGCCGAATGAGCGTTAAGGAAAACATCGAACGGATGCGGGAGCTTTCGCGCCAGGCCGAGCTCGGCGGCGGCGAGGACCGGCAGCGCCGCCAGCGCGAGTCGGGCCGCCTGACCGCGCGCGAGCGGGTCGAATTCCTGCTCGACCGCGGCTCCTTCATCGAACTCGACAAGTTCAAAACCCATCGCTGCGACGACTTCGGGATGGACCAGCGGCGCCTCCCCGGCGACGGCGTTGTCACCGGCTACGGCACCGTCGAGGGGCGCCAGGTCTGCGTCTTCTCGCAGGACTTCACGGTTTTCGGCGGCAGCCTCTCCGGCGCGTTCGCCGAGAAGGTCTGCAAGGTGATGGACCTGGCGATGAAGACCGGATGCCCGGTGATCGGACTCAACGATTCGGGCGGCGCGCGCATCCAGGAGGGCGTGGTGTCGCTGGCCGGCTACGCCGACATCTTCTTGCGCAACGTGATGGCCTCGGGCGTAGTGCCGCAGATTTCCTGCATCATGGGGCCATGCGCCGGCGGCGCGGTGTACTCGCCCGCGATGACCGATTTCGTCGTGATGGTGCGCGACACCTCGTACATGTTCATCACCGGTCCCGACGTCATCAAGGCGACCACGCACGAGGAAGTCTCGATGCAGGACCTGGGCGGCGCCGACACGCATTCGATGCGCTCGGGCGTGTGCCACCTGGAGGCGGCTGACGATCAGAGCGCGCTTCTGGCCGTGCGCGATCTGCTCGCCTACATGCCGCTCAACAACGCCGAAGACGCGCCGTTTGTGGCGACCCCCGACCCGGTGGATCGGCGCGACGAGGCGCTCGATTCGATCGTCCCCGAAAATCCGAACAAGCCCTACGACATCCGCGACGTGATCCATCGCGTGGTCGACGGCGGCCAGCTCCTGGAGCTGCAAAAGGATTTCGCCCAAAATATCGTGATCGGTTTCGCGCGCTTGGGCGGCGCTTCGGTCGGGGTGGTCGCCAATCAGCCCGCCTACCTTGCCGGATGCCTCGATATCGACGCTTCGGTCAAGGCCGCGCGCTTCGTGCGCTTCTGCGACGCGTTCAACATTCCGCTGGTGACCTTCGTCGACGTTCCGGGCTTCCTGCCCGGCACCACGCAGGAGTTCGGCGGCATCATCCGCCACGGCGCCAAGCTGCTCTACGCCTATTGTGAGGCCACCGTGCCCAAGGTCACGGTGATCACGCGCAAAGCCTACGGCGGCGCCTACGACGTTATGTCCTCCAAGCACATCCGCGGCGATTTCAACTTTGCCTATCCGACCGCCGAGATCGCGGTGATGGGTCCCGAGGGCGCGGTCAATATCGTGTTCCGCAGCCAGATCGAGAAGGCCAAGGATCCGGTGGCCGAGAAGGCGCGGCTGGTCGAAGAATACCGCAAGACCTTCGCCAATCCGTTCAAGGCCGCCGAACTGGGCTATATCGACGAAGTGCTGATGCCGCGTGAGACGCGGCCGCGGCTGATCGCGGCGCTCAAAGCGCTCGAGAACAAGCGCGACCGCAACCCGGCGCGGAAACACGGCAACATTCCGCTGTGAACTGGGCGCGCTGCGTCGAAGCGGCGGCCCCAGCACCGCCCACGTCCGCTCTCGCCTGCGCCGCGGCGAACGCGATAAACTTTCTCAGCGCCGTCCGCTCGCCGATCGGCGGGCGCGCCGGCCCATAGCGAAAACGATGTTCAAGCGCATCCTGATAGCGAATCGCGGCGAGATAGCCGTGCGCGTGATCCGCGCCTGCCGGGACCTGGGCGTCGAATCGGTCGCGATCTACTCGGAGGCCGATCGCGCCGCGTTGCACGTGCGCGAGGCCGATTACGCGGTCGCCGTCGGACCTTCGCCCGCCTCCGAGAGCTATCTCAAGACTGAACGGATTCTCGAGGCCGCCAAAAAGACCGGGGCGGAGGCGATTCATCCCGGCTATGGTTTCTTCTCCGAAAACGCCGGCTTCGCGAGCGCCGTGGCGGAGGCTGGCTTGGTCTTCATCGGACCGTCGCCCGAGGCGATCAAAAGCATGGGCGACAAGGTCGAAGCGCGCAAGGCGATGGCGGCGGCCGGTGTGCCGGTAGTGCCGGGGTCGCCGGGAACGCTCGCGGGAGAGGCCGAGGTGCGGGCGGCCGCGGCGAAGATCGGTTATCCGATCATGCTCAAGGCGGCGGCCGGCGGCGGCGGCAAGGGTCTGCGCTTCGTCGAGAAGGAGTCCGAGCTGGCCTCGGCGATCCGCTCGGTTGGCGGCGAAGCAAAATCGTCCTTCGGCGATGCGCGGCTCTACGTCGAGAAGTATCTGAGCCGCCCGCGTCATATCGAGTTCCAGGTTTTCGCCGACCAGAAGGGCAAAACCGTTCATGTGTTCGAGCGCGAATGTTCGATCCAACGCCGCCACCAGAAGGTGGTTGAGGAGTCGCCGTCGCCATTCATCACGCCCGCGATGCGCCGCGCGATGGGCGAGGTCGCGATCAAGGCGGCGCAAGCGGTCGGCTACTGCGGCGCCGGAACGATCGAATTCCTGGCCGACGCAGATCGCAATTTCTACTTCCTCGAGATGAACACGCGTATCCAGGTCGAGCATCCGATAACCGAGTTGGTCACCGGCGTGGACCTGGTCAAGGCGCAAATCGAAGTCGCGGCCGGCGCGCCGCTGCCGTTTAGCCAGCAGGATCTGAGTCAACGCGGATGGGCGGTCGAATGCCGCATCTACGCCGAGGATCCCGCGGCCGGCTTCGTACCCGCGCCCGGCCGGATCGACACGCTGCGATGGCCGAGCGGGCCCGGCGTGCGCAACGACGCCGGCGTTTACGCGGGCGCCGAAGTGCCGGTGTTTTACGATCCGATGATCTCGAAACTCGCGGTATGGGGCCGCGACCGCGCCGAGGCGATCGCGCGGATGCGCCGCGCGCTCGGCGAATTCGTGATCGCCGGCGAACTTACCACCAACCTGGATTTCCATCGGTGGCTGATGAACCATCCGGTATTTCTTAGCGGCGATTACGACACCAACTTCATCGCGCAGGAGTATCATCCGAGAGCGCTCGCCGCGGCGGACGGCAAATCCGGCAAGCGCGATGACGATCAGGAATTCACCGCTGCGATGCTGGCGGTTGCGGCCGCCGCGCAGAATCTGGGCAACGGTCGCGCATCCGAGGCTGTTGGTGCGGGACGCGGCGCGGCGCGCGGCGGCTCGGCGTGGAAGATGCTCGGCCGGCTCGACGTGCTGAGGCGCTAAGAGGCGGACGATGCGCTACCTGGCCACGTTGCGGGACACTGAGCACGAATTCGATTTCGAAGAGCTCAACGCGAATGCGTGTGCCGTGCGGCTTGGCGAGCAACGCTTCGAATTGGATCTCCGGCGCGTCGGCGCCAGTTCGTTTTCAGTGCTGGTCGGCAATCGTTCGTTTGACTTCGACGTCACGCCCGAGGGCGAAGAACTGATCGTGACTTCGCGCGCCGGCGCGTGGCGCGTCAACCTGATCGACGAGAAACGGCGCGCGATGCGCGCCAGCGCCGGTCGCCAGCTGAGCGGCCGCGTCGAGCTCAAGGCGATGATGCCCGGACGGGTGGTTAGCGTGCTGGTGAAGCCGGGCGAAGAGATCGAGGCGGAGCATGGCGTGCTGACCGTCGAAGCGATGAAGATGGAAAACGAAATCAGAACGCCCAAGGCCGGCCGGGTGATCGAGGTGCGGGTGACGGCGGGGCAGACGGTCGAGAAGGGCGAGGTCCTGGCGATCATCGAGTAGCCGGGACCGGAGGCCATAGTCATGTCCGACGGCGGTATCGGGGACGAGCGCAAGAACTGGGAGCAGCGCAAGGTCGCGCCCGCGCTCAAGCGCGGCGGCGAACGCCGCGAGCATTTCACCACCAGCTCGGGCGTCGAGATCGAGCGCGAGTACGATCCCACTGACTTAAACGGCTTCGACTACCTGCGCGACCTCGGCTTCGCGGGCGAGTATCCGTTCACCCGCGGCGTGCAGCCGACGATGTATCGCGGGCGGCTGTGGACGATGCGCCAGTACGCGGGCTTCGGCAACGCCGAGGAGTCCAACCGCCGCTACCGCTACCTGTTCGAGCATGGGCAGACCGGGCTCTCCGTCGCGTTCGACTTGCCAACCCAGATGGGCCGCGACGCCGACCATCTGCTGGCCCGCGGCGAAGTCGGCCGTGTCGGCGTTTCGATCTGCGCGCTCCACGACATGGAGACGCTGCTCGATCAGCTCCCGCTCGACAAAATCTCGACCTCGATGACCATCAACGCGACCGCGTCGATCCTGCTCGCGCTCTACCTGGTGGCGGCCGAGCGGCGCGGTGTGGGATGGGACAAGCTCAACGGCACGATCCAGAACGACGTGCTCAAGGAGTACGTCGCGCGCGGGACCTACATCTATCCGCCGCGCGGCTCGATGCGGATCATCACGGACATTTTCGCGTTCGCGACCAAGGAAGTTCCCAACTGGAACACGATCTCGATCTCCGGCTACCACATCCGCGAAGCCGGCTCGACCGCGGCGCAGGAGCTGGCCTTTACGCTGGCCGACGGCATCGCCTACGTCGAGGCGGCGCTCAAGGCTGGGCTCAAGGTCGACGCCTTCGCGAGCCGCCTCTCGTTCTTCTTCAACGTGCATAACAATTTCTTCGAGGAGATAGCCAAGTTCCGCGTCGCGCGCCGGCTCTGGGCGCGAATCATGAAAGAGCGCTTCGGCGCCACCGACGAGCGCTCGATGATGCTGCGGTTCCATGCGCAGACCGCCGGCTCGACGCTTACCGCGCAGCAGGTCGACAACAACGTGGTGCGGGTGACGCTGCAGGCGCTGGCCGCGGTGCTGGGCGGCGCGCAATCGCTCCATACCAACTCACGTGACGAGGCGCTGGCGCTGCCCACCGAGCAGTCGGCGCTGCTGGCGCTGCGCACTCAACAGATCATCGCCAATGAGTCCGACGTTGCCGATACCGTCGATCCGCTCGGCGGCTCGTACTACGTCGAGAGTCTCACGCGCGAACTCGAAAAGAAGACGCTGGAATACCTGGGCAAGATCGACGACCTCGGCGGCGCGGTGGCCGCGATCGAGCGCGGCTACATGCAGCGCGAAATCCAGTCGGCCGCCTACCTCTACCAGCGCGAAATCGAATCCAGGCAACGGATCATCGTCGGACTCAACCAGTTCACCACGGGCGAGCAGCCGCCGATCGACCTCCTGCGGGTCAATCCCGAGATCGAGCAGAAGCAATGCGAGCGCTTGGCCCGCCTGCGCGCCGAGCGTAACGCCGCGGCTGCCGGCGCCGCGCTGGATCGCGTCGAAGCGGCGGCGCGCGACGGCGGCAACCTGATGCCGGCGATCATCGACGCGGTGCGCAACTGGGCGACACTCGGCGAAATCTCGGACGCGATGCGTCGCGTGTTCGGCGAGTACCAGCCGGTCAACGTGGTGTAGCGGCAGGGCTACGCGGCCCCCGTGTATCGCGGCCCCGCTTGCTGCTACGCTTATTCAGCGAGCTTGTTGAGTGATTCTGTACCGGCGCGTCGGGAAGGGGTTTTACAGGGAGATCGTTGATGGGGCCTTTTCCAAAAGGGTTGTTTCTGACCAAGGGGGTTGGCAAGCACCGCGAGAAACTCAATTCGTTTGAGCTCGCCCTTCGCTCGGCCAATATCGCCGAATACAACCTGGTGCGTGTTCAATCGATTTTTCCGGCTTACTGCAAGCTGATCACGCCGCAAGAGGGGCTCAAGCGCCTCACTCCCGGCCAGATCGTTTTCGCCGTGGTGAGCGACAACGCCACCGACGAGCCGCATCGCCTCATCGCCGCGTCGGTCGGCGTTGCAATTCCGGCCAACCCGAGCCACTACGGCTATCTCTCCGAGCATCACAGCTTCGGCGAGACCGATCAGAAGGCGGGCGACTACGCGGAAGACCTCGCCGCGATGATGCTGGCGACGATCCTGGGCGTCGACTTCGATCCCAACGCCAGCTACGACGAGCGCAAGGACGTCTGGCGCGTCTCGGACAAAATCGTAACCACGCGCAACGTCACGCAGTCGGCAATCGGCGACCGCGACGGACTGTGGACCTCGGTGGTGGCGGCGGCGGTGTTCGTGGACCTGCCCGAGGGCAAGTGATTGCGGAGACGAGGGCAAGCACGAATGCAAGTCCAGGCGCAAGTAATAAACTGACACGGGAGAGAACCCCGGATGGCGACCGAAATCCTCTACTGCTCCGCTTGAGGCTACAAGCCTCGCGCGGCCAGTCTGGCTGCGTCGATCAATAAGCGCTTCGGCGAGGACGCCGAAATCAAGGCCGGCAAAACCGGGCAGTTCGACGTGCTCGTCGACGGCCGGGTGATATTCTCCAAGGCCGAGGCCGGCCGCTTTCCTATCGACGGGGAAGTCGAGGATCTTTTCGCCGCGCTCAAGCCCGCCGCCAAGACATCCGCTGCCAAGACATCCACCGCCGAAGCCCCCGCCGCCGAGCCGCTAACGGATCAAAGTGGCGGCGGACGAGCGGGCATGCTGCGCCGCCTGGCCGACAAATTTCGCAACTGACGGATTTCGTAACTAGCCCTCAGCGCGCCGGCGGCTTCGGCATCGGCAGCGTGACGGTCGCCTTGGCGATCAGTCGCGATTGATCGCGCGGGCGTCAGATATCTCCGAAATAGCGCGCTCAGGCGCTGGTGTGGCCGAAGACGAGCCTTGGCAGATTGTCGGCGCTGAGCCGGATCGCAACGATGAACGAGCCGAACTCGGCGTAGCGCGCGCTCGATTCGTCGAAGCGCATCTCGTAGACCAGTTTCTTGAAGACCAGCGGATCGTCGGCGAAGAGATCGACGCCCCACTCCCAATCGTCGAAGCCGACCGAGCCCGAGATGATCTGCGTGACCTGGCCTGCGTAGCGCCTGCCGATCATGCCGTGCTCATGCATCAGGCGGCGGCGCTCGTCGATCGGAAGCTGGTACCAGTTGTCGGCGCCGGCGCGCCGCTTGTTCATCGGGTAAAAACAAACGTATCGGCGCGCGGGAATCTTGGGCCACAGGCGCGTGACCATCTTGTCGCGCTGTGCGGCAAGCTCTTCCTCGACCGCCCGCTTCCACTCGGGCGAATGCGGGCGCATCCCTTCGCCCGCAAGCTGCGCGTTCAACGCGACCGTCGCTTCGTACAGCCCGATCTCGACCATTGAGACGTACGATCCGGTCTGCTCGAGGAACGCGCTCAGCTCCAGCGCCACGATATCGGCCTGGGCGCGCTCCAGTTCGTCGAAGCTGCGGCGGAAATGCACCGCGAGCAGATCGCCCTTGTGGCCCAGGATCGAAAAGAGCGCGCTCTCGCCGTCCTCGCGCCGCTCCATCGCGGAGATCGCTCCGGCCGCCTGCCGCAGGATTCGTTCGCGCCGCGCGGTGTCGAGCGCACCGAGCGCTTCGCGCCGTAACCGGAACACCTGATGCAGTACGCTCCAGCCTTCCAGCGTGTTCGGCGCCTCGTGCTCGAGCGCCTCCGGCTTATGCTCGAGCGCATCCGGATGTTTTGAACGGTCGTCGACCATGGCGGCAATTCTAGGATTTCGCGCCGCGGATGTCTTGGGGGGCCGCAAGCGCCGATCAGCCGAGCCCGGCTATCTTTCGGAGCATCGGCAGATCGACACTGCCCGCGACCGCATCAGCCAGGCGATCGTATTCCGCCTCGCGCGAGGCGACCGGCCGCGTTTCGCCGCGCGCGGTGAGCCCTTTGCGCCGGCGCAATGTGCCGATAAAGGCTGCGCGCAACGCGTCGTTTTCGAAAATTCCATGGAGCATCGTGCCGGCGACCGTGCCCTCGCGATTTATCGCGCCATCGAGCATGTCGACCGGCGCGCCGTTGCGGGTCACGATCCGAAACGGCGCTGCGATTTCAGCTGCGCGCTCGACGTCTCCCATGTGAATCTCGTAGGCGGAAATTGCGTCTGCGACGACGCTCGCGCCGCTCAAGATCGAAGGAGTCTCGACCCGCGCGCGCACTTGCGCGGTCAGCTTGGTCTTCGCGAAGCGCGTGACTATCGGCAGCAGGCCGAGTCCGCACGCCGAAGCCTCGTCCGACTCGACCCGATGCGGATCGTCAATTCGCTCGCCCAGCATCTGGCATCCGCCACAGATTCCCGCAACCAGACCGCCCTCGCGCGCGCGCGCGACGATCTGCCGCGCGAACCCCCTTTCGATGAGCCATCCGAGATCGGCAACCGTGCTCTTCGACCCCGGGATTATCGCGAGATCGGCGCCGCCTATTTCGCCGGCTTCCTCGACGAACCGCACGGTCACGCCGTCTTCGTGTTCAAGAGCGAGAAAGTCATCGTAGTTGGAAATGCGCGGCAGTCTTACCACCGCGATATCGATCTGGCCGGACTGACTGGACTTCGGCGGGCGCCGGTTGCGGCGATCTTCCAGCGCCACGGAATCTTCGTCGGCGATACGCAAGCGCTCGACGTATGGGATCACGCCGAGCACTGGAATGCCAAAGCGCGCGCGCAGGAATTCCAGTCCGGGCGTCAAAAGCGCGGGGTCGCCGCGAAATTTGTTGATCAGGAAACCGGCCACGCGCGCGCGATCGGCCGGCGCCAGCAATTCCATCGTGCCCGTGAGATGCGCAAACACGCCGCCACGGTCGATGTCGCCGACGAGCAGCACCGGCGCTTCAGCCTCAGCCGCGACGTGCATGTTCACGATATCCTGGGCGGCGAGGTTGACCTCGGCGGGCGAGCCCGCGCCCTCGATTACGATCAGATCGTGCCGCGCGCGCAGCCTCGACAGTGAGTCCGCGATTATCCGGACGAACTCGGGCTTGAGCTGTTGGTATTCGGACCAGGTCATCCGGCCACGCGGCTTGCCGAGCACGATCACCTGCGAGCGCATCCCGCCTTCGGGCTTCAGCAAGATCGGATTCATCTCGACGCACGGCTCAATGCCGGCGGCTTCGGCCTGTACCGCCTGGGCGCGTCCGATCTCGCCGCCGTCGGGCGTGACGAACGAGTTGAGCGCCATGTTCTGCGCCTTGAACGGCGCGACGCTCAGCCCTTCGCGATGAAAGATTCGGCAGAGCGCGGCGACGAGCAGACTCTTGCCAACCGACGACGCGGTCCCCTGCACCATCAGCGTGCGTGCGGGTGTGGTTCGCGCCGCATTCATAACCGGAAGTGCAGCGGCGAGAGCGATGGGCGCGTCACTGGCTCTGTCGTTTGCGCCAGGCGGCGCAGGAGTTTACGAATCCCTCGGCAGCCTTGGGATTCGACGCCCAATGGACATGCACGTAGGAGGCGAGCACGCTGCCTGAGCGATAGCCCTCCACGAATGGTTCGCCCCATCGCGGACGCACCGCGTACACGCGCTCCATTCGCTCCGGAGCCGGCGTGAGCGTCGAGTAGCGGAACTGATGACCCCGCATCCGCATCCCGGCCGGCCCGAGAATCGACTCACCCTGCGTCTCGACCTCGACATAGCCGAGCGCCTGCAGTCGCTCGGACATCACAGCTTCTCCCGCTACGAGCCCGACCATCGGCCACGCGTGTCCGTCGAGCGTGCGGATGCAGTCGCTGAGATACATCAGGCCGCCGCATTCGGCGTAAATCGGCCCGCCGCTTTGCGCGAAGCCGCGCACCGCGTCGAGCATCGCACGATTGCTGGAAAGGTGGGCGGCGAGCGCCTCGGGATAGCCGCCGCCGAAATAAAGACCGTGAACGTCGGGTAGCCGCGCCTCGCGCGTCGGCGCAAAGCGCACCAGTTCGGCGCCCGCTGCTTCCAGCCGGCGCAGGTTGTCTTCGTAGTAGAAATGGAAGGCGTCGTCACAAGCCACGCCGATACGGCATCGCGGCGACTGCGCGCCGGTTCGAGGCCATAACTCTGCGGCGTCCAGGCCGCTCAACGCTGGTGCGCTCCGCGCTATCGCCACAATCGCGTCGAGGTCGAGCCATTGCGCCGCCATCTCCGTCCACGCGTCGAACAGCGGCTGCGTCACGTTTTTTTCATCGGCGCTCAGCAATCCGAGATGGCGCTCGGGAAAAGCAAAGCGCGCTTCGCTCGGAAAACCGCCGAGCACCGGCACTTCCACCGACGCCGCGCGCAACAAATCGAGATGGCCGCGGCTGCCGACGCGATTACAGATGAGGCCGGCGAGCTTGAGCCGCGGGTCGAAATGGCTGAATCCGTGCGCGATCGCCGCCACCGTGCGCGCCATCCCCGACGCGTCGACCACCAGCAACACCGGAGCTGCGAGCCACTTCGCGATCTCCGCCGACGAGCCCTCGTCGCCGGTCGGCGCAGCGCCGTCGAACAGCCCCATCATCCCTTCTATAACCGCGATGTCGGCGCCCTCGGCCGCGCGCGCGAAGGTCGCGAGCACCGAGGCGCGATCCATCATCCAGCCGTCGAGATTGTGCGAGGATACGCCCGCGGCGCGGCGATGATACGTCGGGTCGAGATAGTCGGGGCCGCATTTGAAAGCGGCGACGCGCATCCCGCGCGAGCGCAGCGCGCCCATCAGCGCGATCGTCGCGGTGGTCTTGCCCGCGCCGCTACCGGTAGCCGAAATCAGCAGGCGCGGTATCGACTGGGAATTCATCGGTCGCGTCTCAAGGCAGGCCCTCTCAAAGCAAAATACGCGCATTCTGTGCGCGCGCGGCGTCGAGCAATGAGGGCGCGGCGGCGGGGCCGCGCAGCGTTACCTCGCAGGGCGACGGCCCATGCGTGCGAAGCCATCCAGCGACCACGCCGGTCTCCGAGACCGGCGCGACGAATTGCAACTCATGTTGCGCTTCATCCGGCCCAACGACGAAGCGCATGCCAGCCGCTCCGAGGTCGTCACGCCGGCACTCCTCGCCGCGAGCGCCGAGCACGCGTTCGTAGAACGCACGCGCCGCCGCGGCGTCCTCGACCGCGACAGTGAGCGTGCGGATGCCGGCCGCGCCGTTACGATGGGTCCGCGTGCGCGGGACGCGCTCGTCGCGCGGCGTGGTGTCGCGAATGAGGAACGGCACCGCGCCGGCCGAGGGCGGCTCTGCCACCGCAAGCACCCATTTCAACGTGTAGCCGTCGGGCCGCTCACGTTCCATCGCGAACGGTTCGCTGATCGCAGCTCCGGCGCGCTTGAATAATTCGGCGTCGGCGTCGAGGTCGCCGGTCTGCATGCAAAAGTCGGTCAACCCGCCGCCCTTGCTCACGGCGGCAAACCATCGATGCGTCGAAGCCGGGACGAGGAAGGCGATGAGTTCGAAATAGGCGCCATCGGCGAAGGCGATCAGCGCGTTGTGGGTTCCCGAGCCCCGTGTGGCGGCCGCCGCGAACGACCGTGAAGCCCAACGCGTCGAAGCCGGCGATCGCGCGATCCAGGTCGGCCACGACAATCACGACATGATCAATTCCCTTGAGCATCGATCTCGGCTGATACGCCCGTTTAGCGTGCGTCCGTCGCGCCCCTGAAATAGATCGTGCCGCCCGGCGTATTGTCGTCCTTCGAGGGCTGGAGCGTAACTTCGCCGGCGACCACGTGCGCGTCCACGGGCGGCGTGGTCAAGGTGGCGGTCGCCGCGCCTTGCGGGTCGAGATGGAGAGCCGTGGCTTTGATCGCTTCGCCGTGCGGTCCGATCCACCATAACTCGTAAGTTTCGCCAGACGGCGCGGGCGGCAGCCCGCTGACGAGCAACACCGCTTTGCTCTTGATCGGGCTTTCGGCGAGCACCGCGCTCGCGTTTGGCACCGCGCCCAGCGGTGCAAGATGGATGATCCGCGAGTCGGGCGCGAGCGCCGCGCGGGCCGTCTCGCCACTCATTTCCAGTTGCTGACGCAGTGAGGCGACCTGGTTGTGCGCGTCGACGACGTCATGCTCGAGGCTGGTGATGCGATCGCTCAGCGCCGCGCGCGCCGCGGAGTCGGTGATCCGCTCGTGGCGCAACGCCGCCGCGTACTTGCTAGCGAAAAGCGCGAGTACCAACATCGCCGCCAGGGCCAGAATGGCCAGTCCGCGCCATACCGGCGACACTCCCGACCGCGGCGGCGGGGGCTCTCCAATGGTTTCGGGCGTGTCCACTTCGTCTCTCTCCCAGTATATGTTTAAGCGATGGCAAATTCACAATCCGCCAAGACCTCACCGCCCGCGCAAAGCTGGAAGGCCGAACGCTACGCACAGCACGCTCATTTCGTTCCCGCACTCGGACAGCCCGTGCTCGATCTGCTCAAGCCGCAGGCCGGCGAGCATATTCTCGACCTCGGATGCGGGGACGGTGTGCTGACGGAAAAAATTGTCGCCGCCGGTGCCTCGGTGGTGGGCGTCGATGCCTCGGCGGACATGGTCGCGGCAGCGCAAAAGCGCGGCCTTGTCGCGCGCGTGGCCGATGGCGCGACGCTCGATTTCTCGCGCGAGTTCGACGCGGTCTTTTCCAATGCGGCGCTGCATTGGATGAAGGACGATCCCGACGCGGTTATCGCGGGAGTGGCGCGCGCGCTCAAGCCCGGCGGCCGTTTCGCAGGCGAGATGGGTGGTCATGGATGCGTCGCGGCGATCACGGTCGCGCTGATCGCGGTGCTCGAGCGTCATGGCGCCGACGGCAAGTCGGCGAGCCCCTGGTATTTTCCCACCGTTGACGACTATCGCGCGCGCCTGGAGCGCGGGGGCTTCGCGGTCGAGTACATCGAGTTGATTCCGCGGCCGACGCCGCTGCCGACCGATATGGCGGGATGGCTCGACACGTTCGCTGCGCCGTTCCTCAGCCGGCTGCCCGCCAACGAGCGCATCGGCGCGCGCGACGAGGCTATCGCGATGCTAACGCCGGTGCTGTGCGATGAAGCGGGGCGCTGGACTGCCGACTACATGCGGCTGCGCTTCCTTGCGCGGGCGCGCTGCGCGCCTAGTATGGACGGGCGGCCTTGCCGATGACCTCGCGCGCCACCAGCGTCTTCATGATCTGCGCGGTGCCGTCGCCGATCTCGAGCCCGATAACGTCGCGCAGGCGCTGCTGATGGGGCAGGTCAAGGCTGAAGCCGAGATGCCCGTGCAGCAGCAGGCATTGATGGATCACCTGGACGGCCAGTTCCGGCGCCCACCACTTGCATCCCGCCGCCAGCCATCCGTGCGGCTTCCCCTGGTCGCGCAACCATAGCGCCTCGTAACAGAGCAAGCGCGCGGCGCGCAGTTTGACCGCGGCTTCGGCCAGGGGAAACGACACGCCCTCAAAGCGCGCCAGCGCGGAGCCGAAGGCCTGGCGTTCGGTTACGTACTTGACGGTTTCGTCGACGCTTTGCTGGGCCGCTCCGATACACATCAGGCCGATGAGCGAGCGGCTGAAGTCGAAGCCCTGCATCACCTGTACAAAGCCGGCGCCCTCGGCGCCGATACGCGCGGCGGCTGGCACGCGCACCTCGTCGAAGAAGATCTGGCCGCGGCCGATCGCGCGCGTGCCGAGGTCGCGAAAGCGCGCGCGGCTCACGCCCGGCGCTCGCAGATCGACGTAAAAGGCGCTCACTCCATGGGCGCCCTGCTCGAGCGTCCCCGTGCGCGCCATCACCAGCGCCGTGTCGGCCCATGAGCCGAGTGAGATCGAGGTCTTCTCGCCGCTCAGCAGGTAACTGTCGCCGTCGCGTCGCGCCTGCAAGCGAATGTGCGCGGCGTCCGAGCCGCCGCCGGGCTCGGTGACGGCGAGCGCGGTTACAGCGTCGCCGCGGCAGATTGGCGGGAGGTATTCGGCGCGTTGGCGATCGTCGCCGCGAGCGCTGACGATCGCGCCGACCAGTCGCCGAGAGCAGCAGCACGTAGGCAGCGTTGAAGTCCGCGCGGCCGATTTCCTCATGCGCGATGCCGAGCGAGACGTAATCCAGCTCCTGGCCGCCGTGGCGCTGCTCGACCATCGGCGCGAGCAACCCTAGCTCGCCGAGCTTGAGCACGAGCGCGCGTGGCAGGTCCTCGTCCTTGTCGCGGCCGGCGTAGGCGGGCGCAAGCTCGCGCGCGGCGAAATCGGCGAGCGTGCGGCGAAGCATCTCCTGGTCCGGGTTGAAGGCGAACTCCATTGATGGCCTATGTCCTCAGTGCGCGCGATCCGGTGCGCTGCCGCGCGACGTGTCTTGCTGTTGGTCTGCTATTGCTCGGGCGGCGCTGGTTGCGGCGCGCCGGAGGCGCCGTTGGCGTTGAGATAAGACGGCAGATCCTGCAGGCCCGCGCCGGCGCCCGGCGGCGTCAAATTGACGTGTTTAGGCGCGGAGCCGTCGTCGTCCTGCTCGGAGTAGTGCTCATCGATCGCCTGTTGCACGTCCTTGTTCGATACGCTGGGCCGGATGTCCTCGCCGCGCTCGAACTTGGCGCGTTGGTCGGGGGTCATTTGTAGCCAGAGCTGGCTCGCCTGCGCCGAGTTGCCGTTCTTGAGCGCGTTGAAATATTCCTGCTGAGGCGGCGTGCGATTAAACGGCCAGCATCCGCTGAGCGCGATCGCGCACGCGACCAGCGGCGCCACCGCGACGAATCCGCGGATCGCGCGCCATCGGGTTCGCCGCCGCGGCGCTATGTTCCGTCGCTCATGTTCCATCGTGCGTCAGCTCCGCCTGGGCGCTGCGACATCGCCCAGCGCTTCACCGTCGGGCGCCGATCGCGCGAGTTGCAAAAGCATCGGGTCGAGTTCGACGCCAAACGCGTCGGCGGCGCGGTCCATGAAGTTGAACAGGCAGGTGATCACGACGATGTCGTAGACCTGCTCTTCGGAGAAGTGGCGACGCAGCCCGTCGAGATCGGCGCGCGTAAGCGCCGACGGCGTGCGGGTAAGTTTCTCAGCGTATTCGAGCATCGCGTGGTCGGCCTCACCAAGCGGCGCACTGCGCCAGTCGCTTTTGATCGCTGCGACCAACGCATGGTCGCCGCCGGTTTCGACGCGGAGGACCTCCGCGTGAGCGTTGGTTCAATAGTGGCATCGGTTTACCGACGAAACCGCCGCCGCGATCATCTCCTCCTGCACGCGGCTTAGATGCGAGCCGCCGAAGGTCGCCGCGCTCGAGAGCCTGGTCACCGCCGCGGCTATTTCGGGCCGCAAGCTGAAGGCCTTGATCACGTTGGGCACCATGCCGAAGTGCGGGTTTTGCCGCAGCTTGGCATAGAGGTCCCCAAGCGGCCCGTCAGCTTCCTGTTCGGAGATCGTACGAATCCAGGCCATCATCGCCTCCCCCGTGGCACGCCGCTCGCGCCTCCAAAAGCTACACCCCGCCCCGCCCGCAAGTCCATTCGGGTCTCCCACGGGGTACGACTGGTTCTCGGGCGGGCATTGCCACGGCCACGGCGCTGGTGGGATAGTTGCCGCTATGATGCGCGGCCTCGCGTGGGTAGTTGGAGCAATAACGCTGGCGGCGACGATGGTGGTGCTGGGGCGCGCGCCCGTGCTCGCCCGGAGTTTCGCCACGAGGTCAGCGCAATCACGCCGCTCCACAAAATCGGGCGCTGTTTACACTGTTGCGGACGTGGCGTCCGTGCCGGGTACCTCCGGCGACGACGCGACGCCTTCGGATCAGGACATTGCACGGCGTCGTCGTGAATACGCCAGAGCCTTCGCGGTTTCGGCGGCTATTTTGGTGATCGCGATCGTCATCGCGCTCGCGCTGCGGCATCGCGCCGCGGCTGCTGCCGGAATCGCCGCGCTGGCCGCGCTCGGGATTGGTACGCTGCTGCAATTCACCGCCTCCAAAGGGCTCCCGATGTTCCTGTGGCCGCCGCCGCATCTGTGGCTCGGGACTTTTGCCGCCAACTTCATGCTGGCCGTGATGTTCGCCGCAGTCGGCGGAACGATGCTGCGGCCCGGGATGCGCCGGGTAATGGGATCGATCGTGATCGCCGAGGTCGCATGGTGGGGAGTCCCCGCACTGGCCGGCGCAACCGGTCTCACGCTCAGCGTCGCGCGCCAGCGGATGGACATGGATTGGCTGGTGTTCCTGGGGACGGCCGTGGGAGCGGTCGCGGCACCGGCCGCGGGATGGGCCACGGCTTCACTGGCCGCCGCGCTCGCGGAGCGGATGATTCCCGGGCGCCCTTGAGCCGCGCGCGGCCCGCATCCGGCAGTCGTGTTCGTTATTTTCTAACTTGCGCAGTCTAGCGCGGCGAATCCAGCACGCTCAGAACGTCACCACCGTGCGAATCGACTCGCCGCGATGCATCAGGTCGAAGGCCTCGTTGATGCGGTCGAGCGGCATCGTGTGCGTGATGAGATCGTCGATGTTGATTTTGCCTTCCATATACCAGTCAACGATCTTCGGGACGTCGCGCCGTCCCCTCGCGCCGCCGAACGCGGTGCCCTTCCAGGTGCGGCCGGTGACGAGCTGAAACGGACGAGTCGAAATCTCCTCGCCCGCGCCCGCAACACCGATTATCACGCAGGTGCCCCATCCACGATGGCAGCACTCGAGCGCCTGGCGCATCAGCTTGACGTTGCCGACGCACTCGAACGCGAAGTCGGCGCCGCCGCCGGTCAGATCGACCAGGTAGGGCACCAGGTCGCCGCGCACCTCCGCCGGGTTGACGAAATGAGTGAGGCCGAATTTCTCGGCGATCGCGCGGCGCGCCGTGCTGAGGTCCACTCCGGCGATCATTCGCGCCCCGGCGATTCGCGCGCCCTGCACCACGTTGAGCCCGATTCCGCCGAGGCCGAAGACCACCACCGTGTCGCCGACCTGGACCTTCGCGGTGTTGATCACCGCGCCGACGCCGGTGGTGACTCCGCATCCGATGTAGCAAATGCGGTCGAAGGGCGCGTCCTCGCGCACCTTGGCCAGCGCGATCTCCGGCACCACGGTGAAGTTAGCGAAGGTCGAGGTGCCCATGTAGTGATGGAGCATACGGCCGCCGATCGAGAAACGGCTCTTACCGTCGGGCATCACGCCGCGCCCCTGGGTCTCGCGGATCGCGGTGCACAGGTTGGTCTTGCCGGAGAGGCAGGCCGGGCATTGGCGGCACTCCGGAATGTAGAGCGGAATCACGTGATCACCGGGGCGGAGCGCCGTTACGCCCGCGCCGGCTTCGACCACTACGCCCGCGCCCTCATGGCCGAGGATCGCGGGGAACAGCCCCTCGGGGTCCTTGCCCGAGAGCGTGTAGGCGTCGGTATGGCACACGCCGGTCGCCTTGATCTCGACCAGCACTTCGCCCTGCCTGGGGCCGTCGAGATCGACGGTTTCGATCTCGAGCGGAGCGCCGGCCTGGTGTGCGACAGCTGCCTTGACCTTCATGCGAATGCCCCCGCCATGATCTTCAAGATATGATCTTCAGGATTTTCCGCGAAATGACGCTTGGAAGTTCTCTCGGCCCTGCGCGCTCGAGGTTAGTCGCCGAGCACGACCATCCCGTCACGAATCGCGCGTCCGCCGTCGGCGTTGAGCACCTCGAAGGAGACCGCTTCGCCGCCGCTTAAGGGCGTGCGCGAATTGACTCGCACCGTGACCATCGACGGCATCAGCACCATCGCGGCGAACCGCCCGTGGACACGCCGCACGCGCTCGGGATTGTAGCCCGCCTCGGCCGCGACGATCTTCGACACCGCCATCGCCATCGTAGCCGTGCCGTGCAGGATGATCGCGGGCAGGCCCGCGGCGGCTGCGACCGCGCTATCCGTGTGCACCGGGTTCCAGATGCGCGCGCATTCGGTGTAGACGTGCGCGGCGCCAGTCGAAATCGCGAGCGGGATTTCCGCGCGCGCCGTGTCACCCGCTCTGGGAGCCGTCAGCAGCGCCGGCGCGTCGGCGGACGGGCGGTCGGGGCCGGCAACTTCGACGCCGCGGTAAATCGTCCCGTACCACGTGGTGCAAACCGGCCGGCCTTGCGCGTCGACCGTGTCGAAACGGATCAACTCGTAGGCGCCGGGCTTGAGCCGCTGTACCGCGGCGAGCGTGAGCGTGGTCGTCAGCCGCTCGGGCGGCCGGATCGCGCGATGCAGCGTGACGTCGTAGGTCGCATGGACGCCGCGCGCCGCCTCGCTCTGGGCGAGTTTGGATTCGCGCATCTTGTCGTGCAAAGCGATCGCGACCGGCCATTCGATACAGACCGGAAAGACCGGATGAGTGACGATACCGTCGGGGCGCCGCGTGTCGAGATAGCAGGGCAGGTAATCCTCGAGCGCCGCCGCGTACGCCATCGCCCAGCGCGCATCGACTTCGGTCGTGGCGGGGCCGATCTTGGTTCCAACCAGCGATGATTCCAATGGCATAGGATATTTCTACAGAGCTTGGGCGGCGAATGTCCATCGCGCGAATGTCTCGCGTCAAACTGCGAAGACTCCGCGCTACGATACCTTTGCGCGGCGCGCCGCACCCGCACCGCCACGCGCCGTCAGCCGCGCAGCACGACGAAACCGTCGCGAATTGCTCTCCCTCCGTCGGCGCTCAGCACCTCGAAAAAGACCGTCTTGCCCGCGGCGCTCTGCTCGTGCGCGGAAATCCGCACCTCGATCTCCGAGGGCATCAGCACCATCGCGCCGAAACGCGCGTGGATGCGTCCGACGCGCGTTGGATCGCCGCCGGCCGCGGCCGCGATCACGCGCGAGGCCGCCATCGCGAGCGTGGCGGTGCCGTGCAGGATCGTCCCCGGCAGGCCGGCCTTCTTCGCGGTCGCGAGGTCGGTATGGATATTGACCGGGTTGCCGAGCCGCGCGCAGGCGCCGTAGATATGCGCGGCGACCGGCGAAATCGGAATCGCGAAGCTCGCGTGCGCCGCCGCCGCGCCGGACGAAGGCACAAGCATCGCCGGCGCATCCGGCGGCGGACGGTCGGGGCCCGCGACCTCGACGCCGCGATAGAGATTGCCGTACCAGGTGGTGCAGACCGGCGCGCCTTTTTCGTCGATAGTGTCGAAGCGGGTGAGCTGGTAGGCGCCGGCCGTGCGCCGTTCGATTCCGGCCAGGGTGGCGCGCGTGAACAGCCGCTCGGGCGGATGGATCGGGCGATGCACGATAACGTCGTCGGTCGCGTGCACCCGGCGCAGCATTTCGGCGCGCGGAAAACCGGCCTCGCTCAGAACCTGGATTATCTGGACCATCGCGCGCCACTCGATCGCCACCGAGAACATCGGATGGGCGACGATGCCGCGCTCGCGCGTGGTGTCGAGGTAGCAGGGCAGCGCGTCGCCGAGGCCCGCCGCGTAGGCCATCGTCCATGCCACGTCGACGTCGGCCGCGACCAGCTCCGAGGAGGTTCCAACCAGCGATGAATCGAGCGGCATGCAGCGATCTTTACGCCCGCTCCGCGCCGAATGTCCATCGCCAGCTATGCGCCGTTCGCCTTATTCCTCCGCTTCGTCGTCTGACGTCGCGCTATTAGCGCCGTTGGATGGGCCGCCGTTCTCGTCCTCTTCGGGCTCCGCCAATCCGGCCACTGCGCGCACGTGCTCGCCCGGATCCAGCTTCACCAGCCGCACGCCCTGCGCATTGCGTCCGGTGATCCGCACGGTGCTTACGTCGAGCCGGATCACCTTGCCGCCGTCGGTTATCAGCACCACCTGGTCGTCCGAGCCGACCTGGCGCACGCTGATCACCTTGCCGGTCTTGTCGGTGACGTTCATCGTGATGACGCCCTTGCCGCCGCGATGGGTCAGCCGGTATTCGGCGGCGCCGGTGCGCTTGCCGAAACCCAGCTCGGAGACCGTCAGCAGGGTCTCGTCCTCGCGCGAGGTCGCGATCGAAACGATCTCGTCCTTGACCAACGTGACATTCTTCCCTTCCCTGACGCTGTAGGATTCGAGCTCCATCCCGGTCACGCCGAAGGTCGCGCGGCCCATCGGGCGCACCTCTTCCTCCTTGAAGCGAATCGCCTGGCCTTCGCGGGTCGAGAGCACGATCTGCTGGTTGCCGTCGGTGATTCGCACGCCGACCAGTTCGTCGCCCTCCTCGAGGTTGATCGCGATCAGGCCGTTGGAGCGGACGTTGGAGTATTCGTCGAGCGCGGTCTTCTTGACCATCCCGCGCCGGGTGGCGAAAAAGAGATACTTGCCGGCGGTGTCCTTGGGCGCCGGGATGAATGCTTCCATCCGTTCGTCGTCGGCGAGGTTCAACAGATTGGCGATCGAGCGTCCCTTGGCGGCGCGTCCGCCTTCGGGGACCTCGTAGGCCTTGAGCTCGTAAACCTTGCCCTTGCTGGTGAAAAACATCAGGCGGTCATGAGTGCCGACCGGCACCAGGTGTTCGACGAAGTCGGCCTCGCTGGTGGTTGCGCCGATCTTGCCGCGCCCGCCGCGGCGCTGGGTGCGGTAGAGCGAGAGCGGCGTGCGCTTGATATAGCCGCCGTGGGTGACGGTGACGAGCACGTCTTCGTCGACGATCAGGTCTTCGACCGAGAAGTCGCCCTCGGCCTCGACGATCTGGGTGCGGCGCGCGTCGCCGAATTCCTTTTTGATGTCTTCGATTTCCGACGCGATGAGCGCGCTCATTTCGCGTTCGTCGCTAAGCAGCCGGGTGAGCCGCGCTATCGTTTCCGTCGGTTTCCTTGTGCTCGGCGAGAATTTTGTCGCGCTCGAGCGAGGTCAGCCGGCGCAGCGTGAGATCGAGGATCGCCTGGGCCTGGATTTGGGTGAGCGAGAACTGGCTCATCAAGCCAGTGCGCGCAGTCTCGGCATCCTTCGACGCGCGAATCAGCTTGATTACCGCGTCAAGGTTCTTGAGCGCGATCAGCAATCCGTCGAGGATATGCAGCCGCGCCTCGGCCTGGCGCTTTTCGTACTGCGCGCGCCGGGTCAGCACCTGGCGCCGATAGAGCAGGAAGGCCTGGAGCATCTCGAGCAGGCTGAGCTCGCGCGGGCGGCCCTCGTGGATCGAGAGCATGATTAGCCCGTAACTCTGCTGCATCTGGCTCAGCTTGTAGAGCTGGTTCAGCACGATTTTCGGCTCGGCGTCGCGCTTGAGCTCGATCACGATCCGCATCCCGTCGCGGTCGGATTCGTCGCGCAGGTCGCTGATCCCGTCGATCCGCTTTTCGTTGACCAGCTCGGCGATACGTTCGATGAGCCGGGTCTTGTTCACCTGGTAGGGAATCTCGCGCACGATGATCGAGCCGCGCCCGGTGCGCTTGTCGGTTTCGATCACCGCGAGCGCGCGGATCGTCAGCGATCCGCGCTTGCCCAGGTAGGCCTGGCGAATCGCCTGGCGTCCGAGCAGCAGCCCGCCGGTCGGAAAATCAGGACCCGGAATAATGTCGAGCACCTGCTCGAGCGTCATCGCAGGATTTTCGATCAGCTTCAGCAGCGCGTCGCAGACCTCGGTCAGGTTATGCGGCGGGATGTTGGTCGCCATCCCGACCGCGATCCCGTCGGCGCCGTTGATCAGCAGGTTGGGAAGCTGGGCCGGCAGGACTTCGGGCTCCTGCTGCGAACCGTCGAAGTTGTCGACGAAGTCGACGGTCTCCTTCTCGATGTCGGCGAGCATCCGCTCGGCCATCCGGGTGAGCCGGCACTCGGTGTAGCGGTAGGCGGCGGGTGGGTCGCCGTCGATCGAGCCGAAGTTGCCCTGCCCGTCGATTAGCGGGTAGCGCATGCTGAACGACTGCGCCATCCGCACCAGCGCGTCGTACACCGCCATATCGCCGTGCGGATGGTAGCGCTTGAGCACCTCGCCCACGACGCCGGCGCACTTCGAGTAGCGCCGCGTGCTGAGCAGCCCCTCGCGGAACATCGCGTAGAGAATCCTGCGATGGACGGGCTTCAGTCCGTCGCGCAGATCGGGCAGCGCGCGCCCGATATTCACCGACATCGCGTAGTCCAGGTAGGACTGCCGCATGTCGTCTTCGATATTCAGCCGGGCGGGTTCGTTGCGATGCGGTTCGTTGCCGTTGGGGGTATCAGCCATTTAGTGTGTCTCTGCGAGCATCGGTCGAGCGACTCGAACAAATATTCAGATGTCCAGATTTCTGACGTTGAGCGCGTTTTCCTCGATGAACAGGCGTCGCGGCTCGACCTGATCGCCCATCAGCTTCTGGAAAATCTCTTCCGCATCCTCTTGCGCGCCGATTTGTACGCGGAGCATCGTGCGCGTCTCCGGATTCATCGTGGTCTCCCACAACTGCTCCGGGTTCATCTCGCCCAGCCCTTTGTAGCGCTGGACCTCGACTCCCTTGTGCCCCGCTTCCAGCACCGCGTCGGCGACCGCCTTGAGCGATTCGACCGTGCGTTCTTCGTCGCCGCTCTTGAGCTTGTAGGGCGCCTTGAGCGCTTCGAGGTCGGTGTCGAGGCGGCGAATTTCGCGCAGCTCGCCCGCGCGCAAGAGCGCCAGATCGACCACGGTCGGGGCGGTGGCGCCGTTTTGCGCATGGGTGAAGACGGCGCGGAAGGCGCCGTCGCTCTCGGGCTCGATTCGATAGACCAGGTTGCCTTTGAGTTCCTTGACGATCACCTCGGCTATTTCCTTGATTGCCTTGTCCGAGCGGAAGCTCTCGTCGCTCGCGCGCTTGTCGGCGGCGAGACGCGCCAGCACCTCGACGATCGGCCGTTCCTTGGAGCGCCGCGCGAGTCCCTCGTACATCCGCTCGCGCTGCAGCGCCTTGCGCACCATCGTCTTGAGCGGCGCGCCATGCAGTTCGCGCATCTCCTTGCCTTTGCCGGCCTGGAAGGTCAGCGCTTCGGCGCCGAGGTCAGTCAGATAATCCTCCAGCGCGATTTCGTCCTTGAGGTAGCGCTCCTGCTTGCCCTTCTTGGCGCGGAACAGCGGCGGCTGCGCAATGTAGAGATAGCCGCCCTCGATGATCTCGATGAACTGGCGGAAGAACAGCGTGAGCAGCAGCGTGCGGATATGCGATCCGTCGACGTCGGCGTCGGTCATGATGACGACGGTGTGGTAACGCAGTTTGCTCACGTCTTTTTCATCCGCCACGCCCATCCCGAGCGCCATGATCAGCGTGCGCAACTCCTGCGAGGAGAGCATCTTTTCGATCCGCACGCGCTCGACGTTGAGGATTTTGCCGCGCAGCGGCAGGATCGCCTGGATGCGGCGGTCGCGGCCCTGCTTGGCCGAGCCGCCGGCCGAATCGCCCTCCACGATGAACAGTTCGCTGCGCGCGGGGTCGCGCTCCTGGCAATCGGCGAGCTTGCCGGGCAGCGAGCCCGAATCCAGCGCGCCCTTGCGCCGCACCAGGTCCTTGGCTTTGCGCGCCGCCTCGCGCGCGGTGGCGGCCTCGATCGCGCGGTTGATGATCTTGCGCGCGTCGGAGGGATTCTCTTCGAGGTACTCGCCGAGCTTCTCATTGACCAGCGCCGCGACCATCCCCTCGACTTCCGAGTTGCCGAGCTTGGTCTTGGTCTGGCCCTCGAACTGCGGCTCGGGCAGCTTGACGCTGATTATCGAGACCAGGCCCTCGCGAGCGTCCTCGCCCTCCAGGCGCATCTCCTTGTTTTTGAACAGGTTGTTCTTCTGGGCGTAGAAATTGATGGTGCGGGTGAGCGCGGACCTGAGTCCCGACAGATGGGTGCCGCCCTCGACCGTGTGGATGTTATTGGCGTAGGTGAATATCACCTCGTGAAAGGCGCTGGTCCATTGCAGCGCCACTTCGATATCGACGCCCTCACGCACGCCCTTGAAAAAGATCACGTCGTTGAGCTGATCGTTGCCGGCGGTCAGCGATTCGACGAACTCCGCGATTCCGCCCTCGTAATGAAATTCCTCGGCCTTGCCGTTGCGCTCGTCCTTGATGCGAATCTTCAGCCCGGCGTTGAGGTAGGCCATGTCGCGCAGGTAGCGCGCGATGGTCTCGTACTTGAATTTGATCTCGGGAAAAATCTTGGAGTCGGGGGAGAAAGTGGTCTTGGTGCCGCTGAGCTTGGTCGCGCCGCGCTCTTCGACCTTGGTCTTGGGCGCGCCGCGCTCATAGCGCTGGTAGTAGAGCTTGCCGTCGCGCCGGACTTCGACCTCGAATTCCTCGCTGAGCGCGTTGACCACCGAAGCGCCGACGCCATGCAGGCCGCCAGAGACCTTGTACACGCCGCGATCGAATTTGCCGCCCGCGTGCAGCACGGTATGCACGACCTCGAGCGCCGATCGTTTCTCGGTCGGATGCATATCGACCGGGATGCCGCGGCCGTTGTCCTCGACCGAGATCTGATTGTCGCTCAGGATGATGACGTTGATTTCGTCGCAGTAGCCAGCCAACGCCTCGTCGACCGAGTTGTCGACGATCTCGTTTACCAGGTGATGCAGTCCGCGCTCGGCGGTATCGCCGATATACATTCCGGGGCGCTTGCGTACCGCCTCGAGACCCTCGAGAACCCTGATCGACTGGGCGCTGTAACTGTCTTGCGTTTGTTTGATTGCCATAGAAAAAGGCTCAGACCACCCCCGCGATAACCGCAATTCCACCGGCCGGATGGTCGCGCACGAGCGCGATCCGCGACCGCATCGAGTGGAATTTTCATCAAATACCGATACGTGTTTCTAGGAAAACAGTTTAGTCCGAAGGGGCCGTCATGTAAAGAAAATGACGGCTTCTATTCGCGGATTGCGTACGCATAATCAAACATGAGTTTGATAACGGTCATGCAAATCCAAAAGATGCGATTCTACGGGTAGAATTATACACCTTGGCAAAGGTGGACGGCGAGTGCTTTTAGAAATTATGATAGTGCTAGAATAGAATCATGTTCGCAAAGCAGTCAAGGCACGTTCTGGCCCTTAAAAACGACGGTCACTGTTCCAAAAATGCCTAGGATGAAGCTGCGAGCTTCACGTACACGGCCGGGGGCGTCGCGCGAACCTCGGGCAGACCGTCCATCTCGTCGACTTCGCGAAGATCGCTCAGAAAGCGGCTGGAGTTCAGGTAGCCGACCTCACGCTTTAAGATCCGGCCGTGCTTGTCGATGAAGACGGTCGTCGGTACGCCTCTTATCGCGTACTGCAGGGCGAGTTGCGTGTTGCGATTGTTGCGATCGGTGATGTCGGCCTGGAGACGGACGAAGTGCGAGGCCGCCTCGATAACCGCCGGATCGCGGAACGTCGTGCGCACCATCTCGCGGCACGGGACGCACCAGTCGGCGCTGAAATCGATCACCACCGGCTTCTTTGCCGCGCGGGCCTGGTTGAGGACGGCGATGTCGTACGGATCGAAGGCGAGTTGCGCGGCGGGCTTGGCCGCGGAGAATGTCAGCATCCACACCAGCGCGCCCAGCGAGAGCGCCCCCAGTAAGCTGCGGAAGACCAGGAACGGACGCCATTGGCGTCCCGCCGGAGTGATGAAGCCCAGGAAGATGCCGGCTCCGGCCGCGTAATACGGCATGATCCGCATCGCCCAGCCGCGCACCACCGGGTCCAGAAAATATAGCGCCAGCCCGACCAGCACGAAGCCGAAGAGCTGCTCGATCCATGCGAGCCACTCGCCCGAACGCGGCAAAGCCCTGATATGTCCGGCCGCCAGCGCCAGCGCGATATAGGGCAGCCCGAGTCCGATCGCTAGCGTGAAGAAGAGGACGAAGCCGAAGACGGGACTCTCGCTGCGCTCGACCATCAGCAGCAATCCCAGCACGATCGGCCCGATGCATGGAGCCGCGACCACACCCATCCCAAGGCCCATCACGAGCGATCCGAGGTAGCCCGGCCGCGCCACTCCCGCACGTTGCATCAGCCATTGCGGCGGCTGCAGCGAGAACATCCCGAAGCTGGAGGCCGCCAGCACCAGCAGCATCGCGGCGATCGCGATCAACACCAGCGGATTTTGCAATGCCGCGCCGAACAGTCCTCCCGACAGCGCCACGGCGACGCCGGCCAGCGAAAACGTAAGCGCGATTCCGAGCACGTAGATAACCGCGAGCACCGCGATTTTGCGCGGGCCGCCGCCCTGGTTGCCGAAATACGCGATCGTCACGCCGATCAGCGGGTAAACGCAGGGGGTCAGATTCAGCGCGAGCCCGCCGAGCAGCACCGCGAGCAGCCCGATCAGCATCCCGTGAGCGAGAAAGATATTGGCCAGTTCCGATCCGGGCACCTGCGGGCCGCCGTCCTCCAATGAATTGCCCGATGAATTGCCCGACGAACCGTCCGACGTAACATCCGACGAGTCGCCGCCGTTATTGCCGAAAGCCACAGCGACGAGGCGCGCGCGGTCAAGCGCGGCATGCGGCGGGGAGGCCGCGGAGGCCGGTTGTATCGAGCCCAGCGAGGCGTTCGCGCTCACCTTGGCCGGCGGCATGCAGATGTTGTCGTTGCACGGCTGGTATTCCAGCGTAACTGCGACTTCCGCGCCCGAGTCTGGCTTGAAGTTGGCCGCCGCGCTCAGCGGCACCATGAATTTCAACGTGCCGGTAAAAACCGAAAGTTTCTCACCGCCGGAAAACGCGGGCGCGATCTCGTCGGCCGGCGGATACGCAACGGTGCCCGCCTTTACCGCCGCGGGCGGCGTCACCGAGAGCGTGGTCCGGATGAAGTCGGCCGAGTTCGGATGGTTGGAGTTTATATGCCATCCGGGAAGAATCTCGGCCGCGACCTCGAGCTGGCTGGTAGCACCTGGCTTGAGCGCGCCACCGAGCTTCAGGGTGTTGATTTTGACCACTTCCGAGGGCTTGGGCAGATCCTCCTGCGCGTTCGCGGCCTGCGGCCATGCGAGCCGCGCGGCTATGGCGATTGCCAAAACAGCGATAGCCAATGCGCCAGCCGACCAGACAGTCGCGCCGGCGGGACCACGATTGGAACTCCGTTCTTTAGAAAGACGCCACAGGCGGCGATATCGATTCATCACCTGAATAATCCCGCAATCCCAGGCGCGGTTCCGCGCGCTCCGTTTCATGCGGCCGCGCTTCCCCATCCAGGCGGCGCTTCGGCTCAACTTCCCGGCACTCCGTCGCCATCGGAAAGCGGCTCACTGCCGATGATCTCCAATCCATACCCTGGCAGATTGGCCAACCGGGGCGCCTGGTCGGACAGCAGGATCATTTTGCGCACGCCGACGTCGCGCAGGATCTGTGCACCGATTCCGTAGTCGCGGAAATCGGCCTCGGGCGGGCTCAGATGAGTGCTCGCGCGAAGGTACCAGTTGCGGCGCGCGGTCACTGAGGCACGGCTACTGTCGATGTCGCTGGCGATCGCGTCAGACTCGCGCTTGAGGTAAAGGATAACCCCCTCGCCGAGCGCGGCGATACGTTCCATCGCGGCCTGCAGGAGGCTGCGGGTATTGCGCGGCGAGTAACCGAAGACGTCGCCCGGCAGGTACTCGCGATGCGCCCGCACGCGCACCGGACGGTCGGGCTCGATCGTGCCCATCACCAGCACCAGGTGCTCGGTTGAATCGACCCGGTTGCGATAGACGAAGGCGCGAAACTCGCCGTAGTGGGTGGGCAGGCGCGCCTCGGCGATCCGCTGCACCATCGTTTCGTTGCGCAGGCGATACTCGATTATGTCGGCGACGGTGACGATTTTGAGTCCGTGGACGCGGGCGAACTCCACCAGGTCGTCGCGCCGCGCCATCGTGCCGTCTTCCTTGAGGATCTCGCAGATGACCCCGGCGGGTTTGAGCCCCGCCAGCCGCGCCAGGTCGACTCCGCCCTCGGTTTGGCCGGTGCGCACCAGCACACCGCCGTCGCGCGCGCGCAGTGGATAGACGTAGCCGGGGCTGACGAATTCGGCGCCGGTGGCGTCCTCGCGCACGGCCTGCAGAATCGTGGTCGCGCGATCGCGGGCAGAGATACCCGAGCCGCTGGCGCGCCGCGCGGTGATCGGCACGGTGAAGGCAGTGCCGAGCGGCGCCTGGTTGTCGCCGACCATCATGCTCAGTCCGAGCTGGTCGATTCGCTCGGGCGCCATCGGCAGGCAAATCAGCCCGCGTCCGTGTCTGGCCATGAAGTTGATGGCCTCGGTGGTGGCGAGTTCGGCCGCCATGCAGAGGTCGCCCTCATTTTCGCGCTGCTCGTCATCCATCAGGATGATCATGCGGCCGCGACGGATCTCCTCGAGCGCTTCCTCGATAGAGATGAACGGGGCCTTGCTCTTTTCGCGCGGGATTAATTCGCCGAACATAGCACCTAATCTTACACCACCACTCGGCTCGGCGTGAATCCCGGCGTGAGCGCCGATTTTGGCGCGGTTTGGGCCGCGCTCGCCAGCCGTCCCCGACTTTGCCAAACTGGCCCCATTCCTCAAGTGAGCGCTTCCATCGAGACTTCCGCCGAGACTTCCCCCGGGGGCAACCCGGCCGCCGCCACGCCCGTCCAATCCGAAGGTCTGGCCGAACCACTTGCCGAACGGCTCGGCGCGTTCCGCGCGCTGCGCCATCGCAACTTCCGGCTGTTCTTCGGCGGCCAGTTCGTCTCGCTCATCGGCACCTGGATGCAGTCGGTGGCGCAGGGATGGCTGGTGCTCAAGCTCACCAACTCGGCCCTGATGCTCGGCGTGGTCAGCTTCGCCGGTTACCTGCCGGTGCTCCTGGTGACGCTGTTCGCCGGCGTAATAGTCGACCACGCCGATCGCCGCCGGCTGATCGTCACCACCCAGGTGCTGCTGATGCTGAGCGCGTTCATCCTGGCGGCGCTCACCTGGGCCGGCGTGGTGCGCGTCGAGCACGTGATCATCCTGGCCGCGATCAACGGTCTGGTGACGGCCTTCGACATGCCGGCGCGCCAAACTTTCGTGGTCGAGATGGTGGGGCGCGAGGATTTGCCCAACGCGATCGCGCTCAACTCGATGATCTTCAATGGCGCGCGCGTGGTCGGGCCCGCCGTCGCCGGAGTTTTGATCAGCGTAATCGGCATCGCGGGATGTTTTTTCCTCAATGGGCTCAGCTATATCGCGGTCATCTGGAGCCTGCTCGAGATGGAACTGGTGGCGCGCGAACTGCCGCGCATCGGCTCGGCGATGTTCACCCGCCTGCGCGAGGGTTTCGATTACATCTGGCACCATCGCGCGAGCTTCTACCTGCTGCTGCTCATCGCGATCAATGCGGGCTTTGGGATGCAGTACTCGGTGCTGATTCCGGTCTTCGCCCGCGACGTGTTGCACGGCGGCCCCCGCGCCTACGGCTTTTTGCTCGCCGCCCAGGGCCTAGGCGCGTTGCTCGGCGCTTACGTGCTGGCCTCGTCCAGGACGCCGCGCGGGCTGCGCCAGAACCTCATTTTCGGCCTGTTCGGCTCCGCGGCCGGAATTTTCGTTTTTGGCTTTTCGTCCGTGATGTGGCTGTCGCTCCTGGCGCAGATGCTGATCGGCGCGGGGCTGCTCAACTACATGGCGACCAGCAACACGATGCTTCAGTTGTTCGTCTCGGACGAGCTGCGCGGGCGCGTGATGAGCATGTACACGCTGTCGTTCATCGGTCTCGCACCGATTGGCAGCCTCGAAGTCGGCTTTATCGGCGAGCGCGTGAGTCCGCAAATCGCGGTCGCTGCGTCGGCCGTCGCGGCGCTCGTCTGCGGCATCATCCTGCTAGCGAGGCTCTCCGTCATCGCCGAGGCCCAGGCTGCGCGCGATCGCGCAGCCTGAAGGCTTGGTCAGGTCCATGCGCGACGCGGATAATGGGACGTTCGTTTTGAGCAGATCGAGTCTCAGATGAGTTCCCCTCCGGCGAAAAAAGGCCGCGCAGCAACCGCGCGGGCCGGGCGCGACGCGCGCGCCGAGTTGTTGCGCGCGATGCCGCCGGTGGACGAATGCCTGCGCGCATGCGCGGGGGTGGCTGGAATTGACGGACTCGGGCGCGAGTACCTCAAGCTGATGGTGCGCCGGGCCCAGGCCGAATTGCGCCTTGCGCTTCTATCGAAGCCAGGTCCGGCGTCTGACTCATCCACGCGCGAGTCGATGCTCGAGGAGATAGTCAGGCGCACGCGCGCGGCGATCGAGTCCGACGAGCCATCGCTGCGTCCCGTTATCAACGCGACCGGCGTCGTGCTCCACACCAATCTCGGGCGCGCGCTTTTGGCCGAGCCGGCGATCGACGCGATGGCGGCGGCGGCGCGATCGGCGGTCAACCTGGAGTACGACCTCGAGAGCGGCGGCCGCGGCGAGCGCGACGCGCTAGTCGAAGAGGAGTTGTGCGCGCTGACCGGCGCCGAGGCGGCGACCGTGGTCAACAACAACGCCGCCGCCGTGCTGCTTGCGCTCAATTCGCTCGCCGCCCGGCGCGAAGTCGTGGTCTCGCGCGGCGAGCTGATCGAAATCGGCGGCTCGTTCAGGCTGCCCGACCTGATGGAGCACAGCGGCGCGCGCCTGCGCGAAGTCGGCACCACCAATCGCACTCATCCGGCCGACTATGAACGCGCGATCGGCCCCGACACCGCGCTCCTGCTCAAGGTTCATCCGTCCAACTACCGCGTGGTCGGCTTCACCGCCGAGGTCGGGCTGGCCGAGCTGGTGGAAATCGGACGGCGCCACGGAATCGACGTGGTCGAGGACCTGGGCTCGGGTGCGTTGATCGATCTCGGACGGCTCGGCCTGCCGCGCGAGCCGATGGTCGCCGAGCGTATCGCGGCCGGCGCCGCGCTGGTGACGTTTTCGGGCGACAAGCTGTTTGGCGGACCGCAGGCGGGAGTGGCGGTGGGGCGGCGCGAGCTGGTGAAGAAGCTGCGCGCGAATGCGCTTCGGCGGGCGCTCCGCTGCGACAAGCTGACGCTGGCCGCTCTGGAAGCCACGCTGCGGCTTTATCTGCGCGCGGGCGACCTGGCCGCGACGTTGCCGACGCTGCGCTACTTGAGCCGCACCATGGGCGAGCTTGAGCTGGTCGCGGAACGCGCCCGCGAGATCCTGGCCGAGCGCCTCGGCGGAGATTTCCGCCTCGAGGTCGTGCCCGCGTTTTCGCGGATCGGATCGGGCGCGCAGCCGACCGAACAGATTCCGTCCCGTGCCGTCCGCGTGACCCATCCAGAGCTTGCGCCCGAGGCGATTGCCGCGATGTTTCGTGCCGCACGCCCGCCCGTAATCGGACGTATCGCGGACGACGCCTTCCTGCTCGACGTGAGAGCGGTGGACGATGCAGCCGCGTTCGCGGTATCGTTCCCAACGGCGCGGCCGTAGGCCCGGCATGGCCGCCGCGATGCGGGGTTGGGGGTCTTGGATTGGGCTCTTGCGATTAGAGTTTTGCCGCAGCGAAATGGCCCGCAGGCGTGGCGTGTAAACGCCAGGAGAAAATCCCATGCCCGATAAAACCTACAAGATAGTCGACGTGGTCGGCGTCTCCGACCAGAGCATCCACCAGGCCGTCCGCAACGCAGTCAAGAAAGCGAGCCAGACATTGCGCCATCTCGACTGGTTCGAGGTCCAGAACATACGCGGCGCGATTGACTCCAAGGGCGAACCGGAGTTTCAAGTGACTCTCAGGATAGGATTTCGTCTCGAAGGCGGTCCGGTCTAAGTCGCGCACGCCGACCGAGCATCGCCGCGACGGGGTGCGCGCGCTGTAACCGCCTGGCCGCAGCGTCGTATCGTACTTGGCCGCGTAAACGAGCGCCGCAGTAGACAGGGGCCGCATCGGATGCGCGAGGTGAACGCTTGAAATTCGCGACGTTCCTTTATCAGATCGGAGGCCCCGACCTCGCTCGCGTCGCGCGCAGGGCCGAGGAATTGGGCTTCGAGTCGCTCTGGATCCCCGAGCATCTCGTTTTGCCGGTCGAGTACCGATCGCGCTATCCGTATGCGGCGACCGGCAGGATGCCCGCGCCGTCCGATACATCGCTGCACGATCCTTTCCTGGCGCTCGCCTACGCCGCCGCCGTCACCAGCCGTATCCGGCTGGCGACCGGAATCTTTGTCGTGCCGCTGCGCAATGCGTTCGCGACCGCCAAGGCGGTCGCTAGCCTCGACGTACTTTCGGGCGGCCGTTTCATCTTCGGCGTGGGTATCGGATGGCTGGAGGAGGAATTCGAAGCGGTGGGGATGTCGTTTGCCGACCGCGCGCGGCGCACTCGCGAGTATCTCGCCCTGATGAACCAGCTTTGGACCCGCAAGGAGCCGACGTTCGCGGGCCGGACGGTGCACGTCGAGGGCGTGAGATTCATGCCCAAGCCGATCCAGCAGCCGCGCCCGCCGATCGTTTTCGGAGGCCATACCGAGCCCTCGCTACGCCGGGCCGCGCAACTGGCGGATGGATGGTACGGGATCGCAGAGAATCTTCACGACACGCGCGACCTGATCGCGCGGCTGCGCGGTCATGAACGCGCGCAGAATCGCTCGACGCCGCTGGAAATAACGCTCAGCCCGCGCCTGGATGGACCGTTGACCGTCGAGCTGGTCAACGAGTTCGCCCGCGCAGGCGTCTCGAGGCTCATAATCCCCGGCGCGCGTGACACCGAGCGCGCGATCGCCGCGATGGAACAATTCCACAGCCAGGTGATGACGCGCCAGTAACGGGGCCTGCGATGCCTGCGCGCGTGGCGCATAGGCGCGGGTAGCGCAGCCGTAGCGTTGCGTGCGGCGCTGCGGATATCATTGGAGGCCAGCTCCGGCGATGCATCAGGAGGCCACTCTTAAGCGATGAAGACCTGTCCACGATGCGCGAGAACCTATCCCGACGCCGAATCGTTTTGTGAGGCCGACGGCACCGCGCTGGTGGCCGCTGCGGGAGTCGCCGGCACGGCAAAGATGGTTGACGCGGACGAGCAGCCGATCGAATGTCCGGTCTGCGGCGGCAAGGCCGAGCCGGGCGAGCTGATATGCAATTTCTGCGGCGCGCGGCTACCGGTCAGCGGCGGCGCGGAACCCACTGCCGCGCCTGGACCCGCGCGCGGCGCGGCGTCTGGCGGTGCGGCCGCGGGAGCGCCACGCCAGCGCCCCGAGACCTATGTTCCCGCAAAGGACCGGCTGACCGCGACCGAATTTACGCCGCCGATTCCGCCCGATGACGAGAGCGGCGACGAACCGCGCCGGCCCCTCATAAGCGTAGTCGGTTACTCGGTGGCGGCGATTGTCGCCTTGGCCGCAGGCGCTTGGCTCGCAATCCATCTGAGCGCGGGTCCGGCGATCTCGCCGCCGAAGACAGTCGAGGCGTCGCCGGCCGCGACCGCGAGCCCGCCCGCCGTTGCAAGTGGCCCGACGGTCGATCTGGCGCATAGCGTACCGGTGGAGACGATCGGCGAGTCGGCGGCGGCGTCCGAGCGCAGCGTGGACGCGGCGCGCAAAGTTTTCGACCTTGGCAAGAGCGGGCTGCTCGACACCTACCGCGGCGTGCTCGCGGGCGGATCGCCCGTAGACGACGGGATGATGGTGCGGCTGACAGTTGCGCCCAGTGGCGCAGTGACCGGCGCCGTGGTGCGGACCTCTACGTCGCCCAACCCGGAACTCGACGCGGCGGCGGTCAAAGCGATGATGGGATGGACATTTGCGCCGATTAACGGCGGCGAGGTCAGAGCGGATTATCCGGTGATCTTTGCGCGCGACGCCGCCCAGGCCGGCGCTATCGATTCGGGCCTCGCCACCAAGGTCGCCGCCTTGGGTGCGACTTCTTCTCCGGAGTACGCCTTCGCCCCGGCCGCCGTGCCGACCGTCGCGCCGCCTCCGATTGAAGCGACGGCGCCGGTTGTCGCGACGCCCCCCACTCCCAGGCGGCACAGGCGCGTAGCCTCGGCGCGGCCGCCGAAGCCCACATTGTTGGAGCAGGTGCAGTCGACGCTGCGCTCCAATCGCAAGCTCAACCGGGTCAATGCCTATACCAACGGCAGCGTGGTGACGCTTTACGGCAAGGTCTTCGACGACGACGACAAACGTCTGGCCGTACGCACCGCGCGCAGCGTGAGCGGAGTCACCGACGTTATCGATCAGACGACCACCGACACGTCGGTGTGGGCCTCCCGTCAGCAACAGATCTCGCAGGCGCTGGCCAGTGCGGGCCTGACCGGCGTCACGGTAAAGGTGATCGGGCGTGACGCGTACCTCGACGGCGAGGTCGCCAACAAACTCGACCGCGAACGCGCGGTGACGATCGCCGAGGGGGCGGCGCCAGTCACGGTTCGCACCAATCTGATTCGCGTCGCAGTGGGCAGGGTATTCGGCTTCTAGGTAGGGTATTCGGTTTGCAGGAAGACGCTGGGAATCGATAAAGCCCGTCGCGTATGCGCGAGATTCAGAGGGCTAATGGCCAATTATCGATGGCTCGCGATAGAACGCCTATTGACATTCTTTTCGGCTGACGCTTAGACTAGCCGTAGGAACCTTTCCCACTGCGCCCCTCCAGGAGGCCCCGTTTACAAATGGCTGAGACTGCGTCTTCGTGCAAAGAGGTCTTCGACAACATGGCTTCGCGGTTCAAGAAAGATGCCGCGAAGGGGCTCAACGCGACCTATCAGTTCGACCTCTCCGGTGACGGTGGCGGCCAGTGGTACGCGGTAATCGCCAACGAGCAGTGCGAAGTCAAGCAAGGGAAGGCGGCCTCGCCCAACATCACCATTTCCATGGCCGCCCAGGACTACCTGGACATGGTCAATGGCAAGCTCAATGGCCAGATGGCCTTCATGACAGGAAAGCTTAAGATTGCAGGGGACATGGGACTGGCGCTTCGGTTGCAGAGCCTGTTCGGTTAATTAAAAGCCGACGATGTCATCCGCGGTCCATGGGAGGACCGGGGAGTCAAAGATAGAACCCGCTATTATCCCGACAATATTCCGAAAGACCGCGTAAGGCTGGAGCGTGCGGCAATCGTCGCCGCCTCTGGCGCTCAATGGACAATAGAAACAGGTGAAGAGGCCGCGCAGCGCTCCGTCTCATCAGGCGGACCCACAGCCTCGTTCGTCTTAAGACCTGTCTTAAAGCATTTTTATCACCGGGAATTAACCCGGTGGGGGAGGAATGAAGGAATACATCACATGAGTTCGCAGGATACATCAGACGACATCGACAAGGAGAACGAGTCCGCCGTGGACGCTGACCAGAACAACGACGAGTTGGCTACCAAGCTCTCCCAGGAGTTGAGTAATTGGCGTCGGCGGCGAACCACGGCTCGGCCCAGGCAAAGTGAACCCGACGGTGCAGGCTCCAATGCGTCACAGTCCGAGTCCGCCCGCACGATCAGGGTTCGCGGTCACGAAACCCTCGTGATTCGTAAGCCCAAGTTGGTGGCCAAGCCCTCCAACGCCACCGACCGCTCCGATCAATAGGGTCTTCGCCCAATCGCCATAGCCGCGGGATGACCCGCGGGCGGCGGGCGAAGCTGATCACTCGCTTGTGCGCTGGGGCAAGTGCCGAGCGTGCCGATTCGCCTCGCACCGCAGCGAAACTTCTCATTTATGATCGAAAAACCTCGACCGGCGTCTCGCGTGAGGCTTGCCCGGCCGGGTAAATCGTCGCCAGATAGCACAACACCATCGAGGCTAACGCCACCAGCACGAAACTGACCGGTTGCGCGTCGATTGGCAGAGTCGAGATGCCGTAGATTTTGCTCGGGATATGGATGAACTGATAGCGGGAGAGCGCGAAGCAGGTAAGCGCTCCGATAAGCAGCCCCAGCGCGGTCCCCGCCGCGCCGACGATTATCCCCTTGAGCTGAAAAATCCATCGCACCTCGGCCGGCGTCGCGCCCATCGCGAGCAGCACCGCGATGTCCTTGCGCTTTTCCATCACGACCATGATTAGCGTCGCGATCAGATTGAACGCGGCGACACCAATCAGCAGCAGCAGCACGACCGCATAGACTCGCTTGAGCATCGCGAACCCGGCCGATGCGGCCTGGTCGTACTCCATCCAGTTGGTTACGCGAAATGTATGGCCGAGCGTGCTGCGCAAGGCGTCGGTGACCGCCGTGGTCTGGTCGAGGTCATGCAGCTTCACCTCGATTCCGTCGGCCTTGCCCGGCCGTCCGAAGAAGTCCTGCGCCGTCGCGAGTCCCATGAAGATCACGTCGCTATCGATGAACTGCACGCCGGAATTAAAAATCCCTGCGACCCGGAAATCGCCGCTGCGCGTGCTGAGCTGCGAATTGGGACCCGCAATTATCGGCGCCACGATTCGCACCGGATCGCCGGGCTTGACTTTCAGCTTGTCGGCCAGCGATCCGCCGAGCAGCACGCCGGGAACCGGATGCGCTGTGACCGGATGCGCTCCGCCGCTGCTGCCGGTGCCGCCGGAGTTCGCCGGGGCGCCGCTCTCGAGCATCCGCAATGACGCCGCATCAACGTAGTGCTGAAGTCGCGCGATGACCACCGGGTTGCGTGGTTCCACTCCGCGCACGACCACGCCCGAAATCCCATGCGCCGCACTGATCAGACCCTGGCCCACGATATATGGGTCAGACCCGGCCACGCCGGCAGTATGGTCGATGCGCCGCTGGACGGTCGCATAGTCGGAGATTGCGCCGCCGAAGCTTTGAACCTGCACTTGCGGACTCAGGCTGAGCATCCGCTCGCGCAGATTGGTCTCGAATCCGCTCATCACGGCCAGCATCACGACCAGCGCGGCGACGCCGATCGTCACCCCCACTGCGGTGAACAGCGTGGTAACCGAGATGAAGGCGTCCTTGCGCCGCGCGCGCAGATAGCGCATCGCGATCATCAGCTCGAAGCGCAAATCAGGCTCCGTTCCGATGCGTCGCGGCGCATCTGCGAGGTTGACCGTCGCGAGCGCTCAAAAGATCACCCGCTCCTCTTTGAGCCGCGCGATCTCGGCCGCGTCGAGCCCCAGCATCTCGCCGAACACCTCGTCGTTGTGCTGGCCGAGCGTCGGCGCCGGCGTGCGCAACTCGCCTGGCGTGCGGCTCATCCGATACGCCAGCCCCTCGTATGGCGACGGGCCCATCACTTTGTGATCGAGCCAGTGCCAGAAGCCGAAGGCCTCGAGATTGTCGTCGCGATGGATGTCGACGCAGTTCTGCACCGGATAGGCCGAGACGCCGGCGGCCTGCAATGCCACGGTCAGCGCGTCGGCGTCGCGCTCTCGCACCAGCGCGCCGACGAACTCGTCGAGTGCCGCGCGATTCTCCAACCGCGCCGCCATCGTGGCGAAGCGCGAATCCTTGGGCGGATGGTCCAGCGCGGACAGCATCCCGTGCCACTCGTCGTTATTGGCGACCGCCAGCGCCAGCCATCGCTCGTGGCCATCCACGTCGGCGCATCGATAGGCGCCGTGCGGAGCGTAGCGCTCGGAGCGGTTGCCGGTCGGCCCCGCGACGCGGCCGCTCGAGAAATAGTCGACTAGCGCCGGCGCGAGGTTGTGCAGCGCGGCCTCGTATTGCGACATGTCGATATATTGTCCGCGCCCGGTGCGCCGGCGATAGTCGAGTGCGGCGAGCAGCGCGCAGGCCGCAAAGCGCGGCGCGATAAAATCGGTATACGCCCCATATGGCGGACACGGCGGCTCGCCGGGCGCGTAGCCGGAGATGTGGTAGTAGCCGCTAAGCGCCGCCATCAACTGTCCAAACCCAGGGTAGAGCGCATTTGGGCCGGTCTGCCCCTGCATGCAGGTGGAAAGCATGATGAGGTCTGGCTTGAGCGCGCGCAGATGCTCGTAGTCGAGTTCCCACTTGCGCAGCGCCTTGGGCGTGAAGCTCTCGGCCACGATATCGGCCCACGGCAGCAGTTTCAGCACCAGCTCGCGCGCCCTTGGCTTGGCGAGATCCAGGGTGATGCTCCGTTTCGAGGTGTTGAAGCTGGCGAAGAACTGGCTCGTGTCGATGCCGGGTTTGGCGTCCTTCCATGGCGGCGCGAGGCGCAGGATGTCGGGACGCGCCAGCGACTCGACCCGGATAACGTCGGCGCCATTGTCGGCCAGGTACTTGGTCGTAATCGGTCCGACTCCGACCCACGAAAAATCCAGCACGTGCACTCCCTCAAGCGCGTAGCGTCTCATCGTAGCCACTCCACTCATCGAATTGGCCGCCGGTCAGATCGCGCCGATTGCGCGCAGGCGGCCCAGGCGTGCGCCGTCGATTCCCAAAAGCTCGCCCCAGACCTCGCCGTTGTGCTCGCCCAGGCGCGGCGCGCGGCGTCCCGGGCCGACCGGCGTCACGCTGAACTTGGCGAACGCGCCGGGCAGCGTAAGCGTGCGGCCGAGCGTGTCGTGCTCGACGCGCACGAAGTAGTTACGAGCCTTTAGTTGCTCGTCATCCGCGATATCGGCGGCGGTCGCCACGGGCGCGAGCAGGATGCGCCGCTTGAGCGCCTCGGCGTAGATTTCGCGCTTGGTCATCGTGTCGAAAAAGCGCTGCACGCGATCTTCGAGGTCGGCAATCTCCTGGTAGTCGTGCTCGGTCGCCTTCATCAGGATCCCCGGTACCCACGTCGCCCAGTCCTTCGCAATCATCCAGTCCGCGGCGAACCCCAAAGCGGCCATCCACTCGACGAGCCCCTTCATCGAGATCGCGCCGACGCCGGAGCCGCCGGCGAGTACGGTCGAGATATAGCCGTCCTTGCAGGAGTACACGAGTTTGCGCCGCGTGCCGGTCGCCGTGTAGTAGACGCCGGTGCGCCTGATGTAATCGCCGTGCAGAATCGGCATCGCCTGCTCGTTCATCAGCGTCCACACGACGCAGGCCTGCATGTCGATCACGACGTGCTGGCCCTTACCTTCGATCTCGCGCGGATAGTGCGCGAGCAGCGAGGCGACCGCGGCCTCGGCGCCGGCGTGCAGTCCGGCCTGCGGCAGGCTCATCTCCAGCGGCGGCCTGCCCTCATCGCCCATCAGGAACATCGGACCGCCCGCGGCCCACGAGACGATGTCGGCGGCCTTGTAGTTCCTGCCCGGACCCGTGTCGCCAAACGGCGTGATCGAGGTATGGATTATCCGCGGATTGAGCTCGGCGAGCCGCTCGTAGCCAAGGCCGATCGATTCCATGTAGCCGACCGGGAACGACTCCAGCAGGAAGTCGGATTTGCGCACGAGGTCTTCGAGCAGTGCGCGGCCGTCGGGCGAGTCGAGGCTAAGCGTCACCGAGCGTTTGCCGGCCTGGTAGGCGATGAAATACAGGCTGCGCTCGGCGTCCGGCAGGTCGTCGACGAACGGCGGGATGCGCCGCGTCGAACATCCCTGCGGCGGCTCGACCTTGATCACGTCGGCGCCCATGTCGGCGAAGATCTTGGCGCAGAGCGCGCCCTTTTCGTCGGCGAGGTCGATCATCCTGAATCCGCTGAGCAGTTCCGAGCCCATCGATACTCCTGTTGCGGGAAGGGCGGCCAACTGAATCGAAACCGTGGCGCGGCAGCGCGGTCAGTGCTTGGGGCCGCCGGCGGCGCGCGCCGCGCCGATCGCCGTTGCGTAGTCGGCGTGATCGGGAATCGTGAAGCGCGCGAACATCACGTCCATCCGCTTCTGCCGCTGCATGAAACGGAAGATCCGGGTCAGCTTGCCGGTCAGCACGATGTCGCGCTGGCCGCAGGCGCGCGCGGTCGCGAAGCTCAACACGCTTACCACTTCGACGATCATGTTCATGATCGCGAGCGCCTTGTCCTCGTTAGTCGCATCGGCGCTGATCTTGCCGAAGTTGGCCGCGGTGGCGCCTGGCTGCAGATCGCCCAACGGGCCGCCTGCGATGTCGCGCACGGTGAGGTCGATACGGCTCAGGTCGCCCCGCTCCGCCAGCGCCTCCAGCGTTTGCAGCGTGGAGACGCCGAGCATGTGCTTGGAAAGCCCGCGTAGCGTGCCGCCGCCGAGACCGGTGCCGCCGAAGTGCTCGATCTTGTCGCCGTGCACCGAGACCATCGCGGTACCCGTGCCGAGCGACACCACCAGCGCGTCGGCCTTGCCGCAGAGCGACGTTCCGCCGATTCCGATCGCGGTGAACTCGCTGACTTTGACCACCGGACGGCCGAGCAGCGTCGCCGAAAGCGCGCGTGATCCCGCCCCGGTGGCCGCTACGCAAGCCACCTGGTCAAGCTTGAGTCCGTATTCTTCGACTAGTTTGCCGAGCGCGCCGGCCGCCGCCGCGACCGGATCATTGGCTTCGATCGTGACGACGTGGTAGTCGCCATTGTCGACCGTTACCGCGTCAGTGGTCGATCCGCCAATATCGATTCCGACGATCATTGAAATGGTGCCGGCGCCTGCGTCCGGCCCGGCCTTCAAGGCTAGAATACGCGCGCCCCGCTGGCAAACATGCCTGTATGGCGCGGGCGGCCGGAGATGCGCCGGATGCGGCCGGCAAGGCCGCTATGCTACGGTCGATTATGGCCGGGCGGCGCAGTGCTAAGACCCCTCCAGAGCCAGGTCTCTTTCCCGCCAGGACGCCGGCTGCTCAGCCGTTGGCGGACCGGATGCGCCCGCGGAGCCTCGACGAGGTTGTCGGCCAGGAGCATCTGCTCGGCGTCGACAAGATGCTCGGCCGGATGCTCGCGGCGGGCGCGCTCCCGTCGATCATCCTGTGGGGGCCGCCCGGCAGCGGCAAGACCACGATCGCGCTTCTGCTCGCGCGACAATCCGGCGCCAGCTTTCGCACGATCGCGGCGGTGTCGGCGGGAATCGCCGAGTTGCGCGAGGCGGTCGAAGAGGCGCGGCGCGAACTGGAAGCCGGCGGCCGGCGCACGGTGGTTTTCATCGACGAGATCCATCGATGGAACCGCGCGCAGCAGGACGCCATCCTGCCCCACGTCGAAAGCGGGCTCATCACGCTCATCGGTGCGACCACCGAGAATCCGTCCTTCGAGGTAATCGCTCCGCTGCTTTCGCGCACCCGCGTGCTGGTCCTGCGCGCCCTCGGCGACGAGGATATCGCCGCGATTGCGCGCCGGGCGCTCGGCGACACCGAGCGCGGCCTCGGCGCAAGCGGGCTCAAGTTTGAGGACGAGGCGCTCGTCGAACTGGTACGCTTTGGCGCAGGCGATGCGCGGCGCGCGCTCAATACACTGGAGGTAGCGGCGACGCTCGCACGCGCGGCAGGCCACACGGCGATCGCGCCGGAGCACGTGCGCGAGGCGGCGCAGCAGAAGATGCTGCTCTACGACCGCGCCGGCGAGGAGCATTACAACGTCATCTCGGCCTTCATCAAGAGCATGCGCGGCAGCGATCCCGACGCTGCGCTCTACTGGATGACCCGGATGCTGGAGGCGGGCGAGGATCCGCTGTTCGTCGCGCGCCGGATGGTGATTTTTGCGGCCGAGGACGTCGGCAATGCCGATCCGCGCGCGCTCCAGCTCGCGCTTGCGGTGAAAGATGCGGTCGATTTCGTCGGGATGCCGGAGGCGGCGATTCCACTCGCGCAGGGCGTGACCTACCTAGCCTGCGCGCCCAAGTCCAACGCGTCGTATCGCGGGATGCTCAAGGCGCGCGCGGACGCCGTCGAGCGCGGTGCGCTGCCGGTGCCGCTCCATCTGCGCAACGCGCCAACCGGCTTGATGCGCAAGCTCGGCTACGGCGAGGGCTATCGCTATCCGCACGATTCCGAGGGCGCTCTCAACGAGCAGCACTACATGCCCGACGAGTTGGGCGAGCGGCGCTACTACGAACCTTCCGAACGCGGCTATGAAGGGCGGCTCGGCGAATATCTGGAACGGGCGCGGCTCGCGCGCAAAAGCGGCAAAGGGTTGTCCGAGACGTCGAAAAAACAGAGCGAGTGATAAGAATGCTGTCCCGCCGGAAGATTCAGCAGCTCACCTGAGCAGCGCATCCTTAACCTCTCTCTGGAAAAGAGGTCAGCTTGAATTCCATTGTGCCGCAGGCATTTCGAGTGGGTCGCGAAAATCGATCATTGAACCTCTAACTCTCTCCGTGGACAAGTAGAGGGGATCGGGAACGCTCGCTCGATCGAAGTGGATCGCGAGGCCGAAGCATCGCTTCGGCCCCGCGATCGTTAAACTTTTGGAAACCCGCGCTTAGCGAGCGCCGAGCACAGCATCCTTGAGCGCCTTGGCAGGCGTGAAACGCAGGCGGGTGCGCGCCGGAATTTTGATCGCTTCGCCCGTGGCCGGATTGCGCCCCATCCGGGCCTTGGTCTTGCGCTTGCGGAAAATCCCCAGTCCCGCAAGGCGCAGCGAGCCTTCCTTCTTCAGTTCGCGCACCACGAGGCTGGTCAATTCCTCGAGCGCGACCTTGGCGTCTTTCTTGGAAATATTAACTTTGTCGGCGAGATGCGCCGCGACCTGCGACTGCGTCATCATCCTCCTCCTTGTGCGAGTGCGAGTTATCGCAGACAGAGGGTGAACCAGCGTCCGGTTATTTGCAAGCTGCGACGGCAGCAAAATCCGCGTTTTTCTTAAGAACCGTGACGGTTTTTCAACAGCCCCGGCTTTGAGCCATTGGGGCAGAGGCACTTTTTCGTCGCCCGATCGGCAGGGCGCGGTCCAGCTTGCAATTCGCGCTTGCGGGCTAATAGCGTACCTCGACCAGGCAGAGGCCGGCGGCGGGCGCGGGCGCCGGCGCGAGCGCGCGGTCGCGGCTTGCGAGCAGCGCGGCGATTGTATCGGTCGGCGGCTTGCCCGCGGATTTGCCGCGCCCCACCTCGACCATCGCGGCCACCATCGTGCGCACCATGTGGCGCAAAAACGCGCTCGCCTCGACGCGGTAAATCAGATGGCGCTCGTTCTCGTGCCGCCAGTGGCTGAGCGCGACGCGCCTCACCGTGGTCTTTTCGGCCGATCCCAGCGAGCGGAAAGCGGCGAAGTCGTGCTCGCCGACGAAGGCCGCCGCCGCCGCGTTCATCGCGCCGATATCCAGTGGTTCGCGCACCAGCCACGCCGAGTTGCGCTCGAACGCTGAGCGCAGCGGCTGGTTGAGCACGCGGTATTCGTAGATTCGAAGCCGCGCGTCGCGTCGCGGATCGAAGCTGGCGGCAGCCTTCGACGCTTCGACCACTACGATGTCGGGCGGCAGGATCGCATTGAGCGCGCGCGCGAGTTCGGCGGGATCGAACGGCCGCGGCAGCTGCGCAGCGGCGACCTGTCCGCGCGCATGCACGCCGGCGTCGGTGCGTCCCGCGCCGCGCACGCGCACCGGGGCGCCGAAGATTCGTGCGAGCGCCTCTTCCAGCTCGGCCTGAATCGAATCCTGGCCGGCTTGCATCTGCCAGCCCGAGTAGTTGGTGCCGTCGTACTCGAGCTTGAGCCGAACCTGCATGGCTTTTTTCTCGAGCGAATCTATTTAGAAGCGTATCTACCAGGAAACTACTACGCGGTGCCCGGGGCTGCCACGGCGGAGAATTTCTCCGCGACCCATACGGCGTCGAGCGCGGCCAGGCGCGCGCTATCGAACGCGCACCATACGGAGGCGCCCGCGGGCTCGGCGCCGAGCATGACCAGGATTGCCTCCTGGCCGACCGCGTCGATAACGCCGGCGCTGCCCTCTTCGCCGGCGACCAGCAGCAGGCCGGGCGCGGCGCGCAGGCGCGCGGCCAGATTGGCCGGGTCGGCGGGGTCGGGAATGAGCACCGTCATTGCCGACCCATGAAGCACGGCGATATGGACGACCTCGATCAGGAGCCGTGGCGTCGTGCCGAGCAACGCGGCGGTCTGCGCGGAAAGCGCCGCGGCAAGTCCCGGCTCCGCGGGGTAGGCGTTGAAGGCGCGTTGGATCTCGCTTTCCTCCAGACTGTGCGTGCCGCTCAGCAGTTCTCGCGCTTCACCGACGACTTCTTCGACGCTATGCCGTCCCGCGCTGCTCGCGCCAAGCATCACGGTCGCGCACACGACTCCATTTTGCGCGCCGGCCGCGCTGATGATCGTAGCGAGCGCGTGGGCGGCTGGATGAGCGATCGCGACGACCTTGTTAGTCGCGGCGAACTCGGCGATCCGTTCCCCCGCAATGAAGCCGGGCGCGACGAAGTGCATCGACGGAACTTCCGAGGGCGCGCGCAGGGCTGCGCTCAAATCGATCAGCAGCGGACCGGGGCGCGCGCGAACGATGTCGGCGGCCCAGCTCGGCGCGACCGCGAGGAATGCGATATCGAAACGGGAAAGCTCGGCCGGTTCGTGAAACTCGGCGACGATGATCGCCTCGCCCAGCGCCTCGACGGTCTGGGTGGCGCCGCGCTCGGTCGCGAACAGCGCCAGTTCGGCGCAGGGGAGCGCGCGCGCGTCGATAAGCTCGACTATCTGCTCGCCGACCGCGCCGGTGGCGCCGACGACAGCGATCCTGAGCTCGCGGCCTGGCGCCGCGGCCATTTCAGGCTTCCGCGCCTTCGAGTTTTTCCCGCACCAGGCGGCCCATCGCCTTGCACCCGATCACCTTGGTGCCCGGGCCGCCCCCGAGGTCGCGCGTGCGGTAGCCCTCGCGCAAAACGCCCTCTACCGCTTGCCCGATTATCTCGGCTTCGGCGCGCAACCCGAGCGAGTGCTCGAGCAGCATCGCGGCGGACAGGATTGCCGCGAGCGGATTGGCCTCGTCGCGGCCGGCGATATCGGGGGCGCTCCCATGAATCGGCTCGAACAGCCCGACCCGGCATCCCGCGCTGTTGAGCTCGTCGCCGAGCGAGGCCGACGGCAGCAGTCCCATCGAGCCCGCCAGGACCGAAGCCTCGTCGGTCAGGATATCGCCGAACATGTTCTCGGTGACGATCACGTCGAAGTCGCGCGGGCGGCGGATAAGATGCATCGCCATCGAATCGACGAGCTGGTTGTCGAAGGCGACGTCCTTGTATTCAGCGGCCAGCTCGCCGGCGATCTCGCGCCACAGCCGCGAGGTGGCGAGGATGTTGGCCTTGTCGACCGAGGTCAGGCGCTTGCGGCGCTCGCGCGCGAGCTCGAAGCCGTAGCGCAGCACGCGGACGATCTCCTCCTCGGAGTACACGCAGGTGTCGATCGCGCCGCGCAGGTCGCCGTTGTTGCGCCGCTCGGAGGGCTTGCCGTAATAGATGCCGCCGGTGAGCTCGCGGATGACCACGAGGTCGACGCCGTTGATGATCTCCGGGCGGAGCGGCGACGTAGCCGTCAGCTCCTTGACCGCCTTGACCGGCCGCACGTTGGCGAACAGTCCGAGCTCCTTGCGCAACGTGAGCAGCGCCTGCTCCGGACGCTTGTCGGCCTTGGGATCGTCCCACTTGGGGCCGCCGACCGCGCCGAACAGGATCGCGTCGCTGTCCTTCGCCTGCTTGAGCACGTCGTCGGGTAGCGGCGTGCCAAACTGATCGATCGCATGGCCGCCGGCCGTGCCCTCCTTGAACTCGAGATCGAGCGCGGCGTTGCGCGCCACGACCTTGAGCACCTGCAGTGCCTCGCCGACGACTTCGGGGCCGATCCCGTCACCCTTGAGAACCAGAATCTTGTAGGCCATCTATGCTTGCGCAGTCCCAGCAGCGGAAATGAAGAGACCGATAGGTTGCGGGCAGATTCGCTTCAAGCGTCGCGCGTTCGTGGCAGAGTCAAAGCAAATTCAGGCAAAATCAATCAAACTCAATCGTGCGGCGGGCGCAATCTTCCCCTGTTCGACACCTTCCGCCGAGCGGCGCAATCAAGCGCTCTACCCGACGCCATAGCACTTAGCCCAACGCGGCTGCCGCGGCAAGCCCCAAAGAAACGGCCCCGGCGAAATCGCCGGCGGCCCTACGCCCCTTCGGCCGGGCGGAGCACCGCCGACCGTACGCGGCCCTGAAGGCGGTTGAGCGCGTTGACGAGCGCGAGCGCACTCGCCATCACGATGTCGCTGTGCGCGCCCTGGCCCGCGACGGTCATGCCGTCGGAGCACACCAGGCAGCTCACCTCGCCCAGCGCGTCGGTGCCGCCGGTGATGGCCTTGACCGAGTAGCGCTCAAGCGCCGGCTGCACGCCGGCCAGCTTGTAGATCGCCTTGAAGCACGCGTCAACCATCCCGTCGCCCGAGGCCTCAGCGATACGCTCCTCGCCGCCTCCGATACGCATCGTGACTTCGGCGTGCGGCGTGGTTTTAGCCGACGAGGTCACGCGCACGTCGAGGAGTTCGAAGTGGTCGGCGGTGCGGCGCGTCTCCTCGTTGACCAGGGCCAGAATATCGTCGTCGTAGACGATTTTTTTCTTGTCGCACAGCACCTTGAAGGCGGCGAAGGCCTTGTTGACGTCGATCGAGGCGGGGTCGATGCCCAATTCTTCGAGCCGGTTAACGAAAGCGTGGCGGCCCGAGTGTTTGCCGAGCACCAGCTTGTTGGAGGGAATCCCGATGTCCTCGGGTTTCATGATTTCATAGGTCAGCTTGTACTTGAGCACGCCGTCCTGATGGATGCCGGCCTCGTGGGCGAAGGCGTTGTCGCCGACGATCGGTTTGTTGGGCGGCACGGGCTGGCCGATGATTTGCGAGAGCAGGCGCGAGGCCGGGTAAATCTGGCGCGTGTCGATCCCGGTGCGCACCTCCATCAGGTCCTGCCGCGTGCGCAGCGCCATCACCACCTCTTCCATCGAGGTGTTGCCGGCGCGCTCGCCGATACCGTTGATCGTGCATTCGACCTGGCGCACGCCATTTTTGATCGCAGCCAGCGAATTGGCGACCGCAAGCCCGAGGTCGTTATGACAGTGCGCGCTCCAGATCACGCGGTCGGCGCCCTCGACGTTGCGCCGCATGTAGGCGAACATCTCGCCGAACTCTTCGGGAATCGCGTGACCGGTGGTGTCGGGCAGGTTGATGATGCGGGCGCCGGCGCGAATCACTTCGGCGCAAATCTTGGCCATGTAGTCCCAGTCCGAGCGCGACGCGTCCTCGCAGGAGAACTCGATATAGTCCAGATGCTGCTTGGCGCGCGCGACCGCCCACGTCGAGGCGCTCAGCACGTCCTCGCGCGTCATGTTGAGCTTGTACTTGAGGTGGATGTCGGAGGTCGCGATGAAGATGTGGATGCCGGGGTTGCGGGCCTTGTCGACCGCGCGCAGCGCCGCGTCGATGTCTTCCTCGCGAGTGCGCGAGAGGCTGACCACGGTCGGCCGAGTGACGGCCTCGGCGATTCGATGGACCGACTCGAAGTCGCCGGGCGAGGAAGCGGCGAAGCCGCCCTCGATGATATCGACGCCCAGCCGCTCGAGCTGGCGCGCGATCGCGAGCTTCTCCTCGACGTTCATGGTGCAGCCCGGCGATTGCTCGCCGTCGCGCAGCGTAGTGTCGAAGATGCGGACGTAGTTGGGGTCGGGCAGGATATCCCGGATATCGGTTATCGTCTTGGCCATCGGCGTCTCTCTCCTCCCTGCCTACCGTAGCGGACAGGCCGCAAGGCCGCGCGGCGGGCAAAAAAGAAAACGCCCCGGGCGGCCTTTTGGCCCTCCGCCCGGGGCGTTTGGTTCAGGTTTTAAAGTCGCTTCCTTAAGCCTGCACCACGACGCTCCCGGCGAGGGCCTTAATAAGGCCCAAGCTAAGCAGCAGTCCGAGCAGCAGGTTCAAACAGGGCGACATCAACGCCATCTTATGCGGGGCTCTAAAGCGCAGTCAAGCGGGCATACCGCGCTCATCCACGCTCAATGGACTTGCGGGGGTGGAGGATTCTCGGACAAATCGCCTGTGGCGCGAGCGTTTCTCGCGGATGAGCGAGGCTTGCGCGGGCTCGCGGGCGGAGCGGCGTGCCCGTCGGCCTCCGGGCCCAGCACCGGGGCTAATGCCTGGGGGCGTTCACCAGTCAGGAGCAGGTACGGCCCCGAGACGACATAGGCGGTCGCCAGCATGAAAAACGTGAACTGCGGCATCGCGAACAGAAACGCCAGCACGAGCAGCATTATCGCCACCAGTTCGACCCGCGCGCGCTGATCCAGATTGATCGTCTTGAAGCTGGGGTAGGGCACGCGCGAGATCATCAGGCTCGCGAGCGCGACCGTCAGCGGCGCCATCACTGTGACCAGCGCGTGCGGCGACTCAAACTCGAAGTAGCTGTAGGCGAGAACGCAGCCCGCGATCATCGCGGCCGCGCCGGGCGCCGGCAGGCCTACAAAGCGGCGCTTGTCGGTGCTACCGGTCTGCACATTGAAGCGCGCGAGCCTGAGTGCCGCGCAAATCACGAACATGCCGGCGATCACCACGCCCCACGCGCCGAGCAATCGGAGCGACCAGCAATAGGCGATTCCCGCCGGCGCCACGCCGAAGGCGACCACATCGGAGAGGCTGTCGTACTCGATCCCGAAATGACTTGAAGTGCGCGAAAGGCGCGCCACGCGGCCGTCGAGTCCGTCGCATACGAACGCGATCAGGATCATCACAGCGGCAAGCTCGAAGTGCGAATTGATCGCCGAGACCAGGCCAAAAAAGCCCGAGAGCAGGCCGAGCGACGTTATGGTGGCGGGCGCGAGGAATACCCCGCGGCGCAGCGGCGCGACCACGCGCCTTTGCTGTTCCTTGAAGCGACCCGAGATGAGCCGCATCCGAGCCTGCGCGCTCGGGCTATTTTTCTGAGTCCGGCTCATTGGAGTAACTCACCAATTATACTCTCTCCGGCGCGCACCCGCTCGCCTATTTTAACCACTACCCGGTAGTCGGGCGGGATGAAATGGTCCACGCGGCTGCCGAACATTATAAGCCCAATTCTCTCACCACAGCGCACCGTATCGTGCGGATGGAGGCGGCATACGATGCGCCGCGCCAGGTAGCCGGCAATCTGTACCATCGCGTGCTGCCGGCCGCTGGCGTCGCTCAGCACGATCAGGTTGCGCTCGTTGTGCTCGCTCGCGTGGTCGCGAAAGGCCGCATGAAAGGAGCCAGGCGTGTGACGCACGCTCATGATCTCGCCGCCGACCGGCGCGCGGTTGACGTGCACGTTGAGCGGCGACATGAAGACCGACACGCGATGGTAATGCTCGCCCGCCACGCCGTCGGGCAGCGGCATTTCCGCAACGTCGCTCACCGTGCCATCGGCGCCCGATAGCACCAGGCGTTCGGAAGCGGAGACCGGCGAGCGCTCGGGGTCGCGGAAGAAAGCGGCAATCGCGAGGCCACATAGGATCGCGACCAGCCCAGCCCCGTGCCATCCGAGCGCGAGCGCGAGCGCTCCCGCGGCCAGCACCGCGGCCGCCATCTTGACGCCCTCGGCCGCGATTCCGATCGTGCCGCCCACGCGCCGGGCTAAATCACCGGCCCGCAATGCCATCGCTATCCGTCAAACCCCGCCTGCGTTCAATTCTTGGCTTTGTCGACCAGGCGGTCGCTGGCCAGCCACGGCATGAAGGAGCGCAACTTGCGCCCGACCTCTTCGAGCTGATGCTTCTCCGCTTCCTTGCGCAGCTCGCGGAAATGCGGCAGTCCGGCGCGGTACTCGGCAATCCATTCGTTGGCGAACTTGCCCGATTGGATATCCGCGAGCAGATCCTTCATCGCCTGGCGCGAGGCAGACCCGACCACGCGCTTGCCGCGCGTCATGTCGCCATACTCGGCGGTGTTGCTGATCGAGTAGCGCATGTTGGCGATGCCGCCCTCGTAGATCAGGTCGACGATTAGCTTTACCTCGTGCACGCACTCGAAATACGCCATCTCGGGCGCGTAGCCGGCCGCGACCAGGGTCTCGAAGCCGTTGCGAATCAGCTCGGTCAATCCGCCGCACAACACCGATTGCTCGCCGAACAGGTCGGTCTCGGTCTCTTCGCGAAAGCTGGTTTCGATAATCGCCGCGCGTCCGCCACCGATCGCCGATCCGTACGCGAGCCCGATCTGCTTGGTGTCGCCCGAGGGATCCTGCTCGACCGCGAGCAGGCAGGGCACCCCGCGTCCCTTGACGTACTCGGATCGCACGAGATGGCCGGGGCCTTTGGGCGCGATCATGAAAACGTTGACGCTGGGGGCGGGCTTGATGAACTTGAAATGGATGTTGAAGCCGTGGCCGAAAGCGAGGTACTTGCCCGGCGTGAGTTGGGGGGCGACTTCGGCCTCGTAAATTTCGGAGCCCATCTCGTCCGGGACCAGCATCATCACGATATCGGCGCGGCGCGCGGCCTCGGCGGTCTCGAACACCGGCAGGCCTTGCTTGGCGGCCTTTTCCCACGAGGGGCTGCCCTTGCGCAGCCCGACGCATACGTCCATCCCGCTGTCGCGCAGGTTGAGCGCATGGGCATGGCCCTGGCTGCCGAAGCCGAGAATGGCGATCTTGTGAGGGCGCAGACGGCTTAAGTCGGCGTCGCGATCGTAGTGGACCTGCATGACGGGATTCTCCTGGATAAATTGGCGGGATAGGTTCTTCGAGTCGGGATATTGATGCTAGCCGGCCTCGCGCGTGCCGGCGGTGCGATGGTTGTTCTCGTGCTGCACCGCGCGGACGATCGCGATCTTGCCCGAGCGTACGATCTCCTTGATGCCGAGCGGGCGCACCAGCTCGATAAACGCCTTGATCTTGTCGGCGTCGCCGGTCACCTCAACGGTGACCGCGCGCGGCCCGATATCGACCACGTGGGCGCGAAAGGCGGCGACGATCGAGTCGAGTTCGGCCCGCGTGCGCTCGTCCACCGCGACCTTCACCATCACCATCTCGCGGTCGATGGTGCTGGTGTCCTTGAAGTCGGTGACCTTGATCACCGAGACCAGCTTGTTCAGCTGCTTGTTGATCTGTTCCAGGGTTTGGTCGTCGCCACTCGCCACCAGCACGATGCGCGAGACGGTCGGATCCAGCGGGTCCTCGTTGACGGTCAGGGACTCGATATTGAAGCCACGGCTGGAGAATAAGCCCGCCACACGCGCGAGCACGCCGAACTCGTTTTCGACCAGGACGGATATGGTATGGCTTGGCATCAGCTGGATATACGGCCCGGGGCGCCTGGCGCGCGCCGCGAGCCTAGCGAGCTTCGTGCTGATGGCGATGAAGGAGCGCCATCATGCGATCCTTCGAGGCCAGTTTCAGCTTCTGAATTCTTTTCTTTTCGATTTCCTCTTCGACGGTCAGGTAGTGCTTGAGGCGGAACGATTCTAACTGGCGTTTGAGCTCCGCGTGCTCCTCATACAGCGTCTTCAGTTCTTCGTCGTTGGTCACGTACTGATGGATGAGTTCTTCTTCCTTCGGCTCCATTTACCCTCACTCCCGAGGTTAGAGGACCAGCCTTGAAAATCGCCTCCGCCGACCTCACATACAGCGGTTCTAGGACGAATGCATTATCCGCCTCCCCCGCCACCAGCCGCGCGGCGCCGAGCGCCGCCACGACTCGACCTCGCAAGCGCAGCCCGGTTATGTCCAGGCAGGTCGCCTGGCCTCCCGCGCGCACGACCCAACGACAGGCCTCTTCGGCCTTAGCGTCGCCGACCAACAAAACGTCGGTGCCAAGATGTGGAGCCAGGTTTTCGAGCGTGACCACGAGGTCATCTGATAACTTTTCTAGCCCATCGCCACTTGTCCGGTAAAGGGCAGCATAGACCTCGCCCCGGCGAGCGTCCAGCACCGGGCAGATGAGCCCCTGGCCCGGCGTAGCGGAAATTTCAGCCAGCGCGGTTAAGGCGAGCGTGTCGAGGCCGGGTATCCCCAAAAGCGCGCAACGGGTCGCCAGCTTGAGGCCCTTAGCATAGCTCAACCCCACGCGCAGGCCGGTAAACGAGCCCGGACCAATCCCGATTGCGATAGCCTTCAGATCAACGGTCGCAAGCCCCGCCCGTCCGAGCAGTCTGGCGACCGCCTCGGGCAGTTCGGCGCCATGCGAGGCGACGGAGTGCGACGCTTCGGCAAGCACCCGCCCGCCTGCTACCACGGCGAGGTCGGCTCGCGGCCCCCCAGTGTCGATTCCCAGCACCGGCCCGGCCTGAGCGCCGGACGCCAGTGCGGCTTCAACTGTGCATAATGTGCGAGATGTCATTAACGATGACGAAAGTCATCAGCGCCACCAGCAACAGCAGCCCAATCTGCATCGCGAACTCGCGATGCCGTAGCTGCAGCGGCTTGCCGCGCAACCCTTCGATAAGGAAAAAGAACAGATGGCCGCCGTCCAGCAGCGGCACCGGCAGCAGGTTGATGATGCCCAGCTCCAGGCTCAGCATGACGGTGAAGCCGGCGACGTCGGCGAAACCCTGCTTGGCCTCTTTACCGGCCATCTTGGCGATCATGATCGGACCGCCCAACGCCTGGCGCGCCGGAGTCGTGCCGTTGATGATCAGCGCGATTCCCGTCACCAACCGTCCGCTTAGCTCCGCGGTCGAGACCACGCTCTGGTAGACTGCCCGCAACGGCCCGTAGCGTTTTACGCCCTCGTCGCCGCGCGGGAGGACGCCGATGATCCAGACCGGAGCCTTGTTGCCGAATCCGGTATCTTCTTTTTCACGGATCGGTGTCACCTGCAGGGACATCCGGCTCGGCGAGGCGTCTGACGCGGCGCGCGTGAAATCGATTTTGATCGGCGCGCCGCTGTCCGCTTTGATCGCGTCGGAAAGGTCGGCCCAGCTCTCGATCTTTTGCCCGTTGACCGCCAGAATCTGATCGCCCTTGCGCAGACCCGCCGTGTAGGCGGGCATCCCCTTCTTGATCTCACCCAGTATCGGCTTCACGTAGGGCACGCCGTACATGAAAACAATCGCCATCAGCACCGGCGCGAACAGGATGTTTGCCAGCGGCCCCGCCAGCACGATCTTGATCCGGGTGGCGAGGCTCTGGGTCGGGAAGGCTTGTATGCGATAGCGCTCCAGCAGCGCTGCCGGGCGGCTCTCGACCAGCGCCTTGACGGCCGCGTCAGCCGAGCCGCGGCGTTCGATCTCGGCCAGCAACAACGCTTCGTCGGGACGCAGGGCGCGGCCAAGTATCGCCTCGGCACTCTCGGTCGGGTGAGGATAACTTGCTGGGTGCGGCGCAAAGGCGTGAGCCACGCCCGACGTCGTCGTTACCGAGCCGCCGGCTGGGCTAAACCCATTGTTGGCCGCCGGTGCGAGCCGATGCGCGAGAGCGAGCAGCATCTGTGCCGGCTCGGTGCCCAGTGACGCGGCGGTGCCGTGTTGGCGCGCCGCTTCGAGCAGGTCGAGCTGCAGCTCCTTCACGTAGCCCTCGAGCGTATCGGCCGTGGGTTCTTCGGCGACTTCATCGCCGAGCATCCGCACGTAGCCTCCGAGCGGCGTCGCTCCGAACGCATACTCAGTCTCGCCGCGGCGAATACCGAAGAGCTTCGGCGGATAGCCGACCGAGTAACGGATCACGCGCACGCCCGAGCGCTTCGCCACGAGGAAATGGCCGGTCTCGTGCACGATGATCAGGACGGCGAAGATTATGACGGCCGAGAGGATTGAGGTGATCATAATTTCCGATTATGCGACGGGAGGTTAGGCTGACTGGCCATTTTCATCGACTCCAATAGTAAGCGAAAACCGTGGCAAAAACCATGCTGCATGTTCGATCGAGTAGGCCGCCGTGGCCCGGGAAAATCCATCCTGAATCTTTCACCCCGGCACTGCGTTTGAGCGCCGAGCCGGCAAGATCGCCCAATTGCGCCAATATTCCTATTGCCGCCGAAAGCGCCAAGGCTTGGCTTACGCTCCATCCTGACACCAGCGGTTGGTGCAGCAGAAATCCGGCTACCACGCATAGTACGAGCCCGCCAATCGCCCCCTCCACGGTCTTTTGCGGACTCACCCGCGGAGCCAGTTTGGTGCGGCCTATCCATGAGCCGGTGAAATAGGCCCCGGTGTCGCTGGCGATCACGAGGAGCAGGACAAAAACTATCGCCGAAATACCGTCCGTCCGGTTGCGCAGGAGCGCAAAATACGGAAACAACGCGCCGACGTAAAATGCTCCCAGAAGCGTCAGGCCTATTCCGGGCGACGGAGCCGCCGCGCTCTCCGTGTGCCGTCCCGCCCGCACCACCAGCGTTAGCATCGCCAGAATCACGCCGAGCGGGATGAACCACAGTCGCCCGGGCGCCCATGCCAGCAGTATCGCCGATCCGCCGCCCGCGACAACTAAAACGCCGATCGCTCCGGGCGTCCGCGCCCGCGTCATCGCGCCCACTTCGTAAAGCCCCCACGCGGTCAGCACGTCCACGAACGCCGTAAACCACGGCGCGGGCGCGAAGAGCACTACCGCCAGCAGCGCGGGCAGCGCGACCAGCGCGGTCCAGACCCTAGTTCGCAGCACGCAGTCGGTGGTTGGCGGAGCCGGCGTCGACCGCGCCGAAGCGGCGCTCGCGGAGCTGATAGGCCGCCAGCGCGTGGAGAAACTCGCGCTCGCGGAAATCGGGCCATAACGTATTGGTAAAATAGAGTTCTGTGTAGGCGAGCTGGTACAGGAAGAAGTTCGATATCCGGAGTTCGCCCGAGGTGCGGATGAGCAGGTCAGGGTCGGGCAGGTCGGCGCTGGCAAGGCGGCTCGCGACCGCCTGCTCGTCGACCTCCGAGGGGCGCAGCCGTCCCGCGGCAACTTCCTCGGCGATCCGGCGGGCGGCGGCAGTGACGTCTTGGCGGCCGCCGTAGGAGAGCGCTAACGCGACGGTCATCGAGCGGTTCCCGGCGGTTGCGGCGATCATCGAGTCGAGCGCGCGCTGGACCGGCGGCGGCAGGCGTTCGAGGTCGCCCAGCGCCACCACCTTGATGTCGCGTTTCATCAGGCGCTTGGTCTCGGTGCTGAGGTAGCGATGGAAAAGCTCCATCAGGAACCGCACCTCGGTGCCCGGCCGTTGCCAGTTCTCATTGGAGAACACGAACAGGGTGAGGTAGGGGATGCCGATCTCGCGCGCGGCCTCGACCACTGCGCGCACCGAGTCCTTGCCGCGGCGATGGCCTTCCGGGCGCGAAAGACCGTGCTGGCGCGCCCATCGGCCGTTGCCGTCCATCACGATCGCGACATGGCGCGGCAGCCGCTCCGCGTCGAGCGAGAGGCCGGGAAATTCGTCCAGTGGGAGTGAAGAAGCCACGAACTGGGTAGGCCGCCGCGGAATCCCACTTGCGCGGGACGCCTCGCGGGCGGTTCAGACCTCCATTATCTCGGCTTCCTTGGCCGCCAACACCTTGTCGATCTTCTCGATGTGCTCGGTGGTGTGCTGCTGGACCCTGGCTTCGGCCGCGCGCAGGGTGTCGTCATCGAGTTTCTTGTCCTTGTGCATTTTTTTGAGCATGTCGTTGGCGTCGCGGCGATGGTTGCGCACGGAGACCCGGAACTCCTCGGCGGTCTTGTGCACGTGGCGCACCAGTTCCTTGCGCCGCTGCTCGGTCAGCTCGGGAATCGGCACGCGGATGATTTTGCCGTCGTTGATCGGGGTCAGGCCGAGGTCCGAGGTCTGAATAGCCTTTTCGATCTCGTGCAGTGCGCCCTTGTCGTAGGGCGTGATCACCAGCAGGCGCGGCTCGGGAGCGGCCAGCCCGGCGAGCTGGCGCAGCGGAGTGCGGGCGCCGTAGTAGTTGACGTGCAGACCCTCCAGCAGCGCGGTCGAGGCGCGCCCGGTGCGCACGCGGCCGAGTTCATGGCGGAAGGCGCCGACCGCCTCCTCCATCTCCATCCGCGCCATCTCGATCGCGTCTTCCGGTTTTTCTTCAGCGGCCACTTTCCACCCAGGTGCCGATCGGCTCCCCCATCACGGCCCTTCTTATATTACCCGTCTGGCGCAGATTGAACACGATGATCGGCAGGTTGTTGTCCCTGCACATCGAGATCGCGGTGGAGTCCATCACCTTGAGGTTGCGTTCGAGCACTTCGAGGTAGGTGAGCCGGTCAAAGCGCTTCGCCCCGGGTTCGCGCAGCGGATCGCGGTCGTAAACGCCGTCGACGTGATGGCTCGCTTTGAGGATGACCTCGGCGCCGATTTCCAGCGCGCGCAGGCTCGCCGCGGTGTCCGTAGTGAAGTAGGGGTTGCCAGTGCCGGCGGCGAAGATCACCACCCGTCCCTTCTCGAGGTGGCGCACCGCGCGCCGGCGGATGTACGGCTCGCACACCGCCTGCATCGCGATCGCCGAGAGCACCCTGGTCGTCACGCCGGCCCGTTCCAGGGCGTCCTGGAAGGCGAGCGCGTTGATCACGGTACCCAGCATGCCCATCTGATCGGCGCTCGAGCGGTCCATCCCGCGCGCCTCGTATTCGCTGCCGCGCAGGATATTGCCCGCCCCGATAACCATCGCGAGCTGCACACCGAGAGCGGCTACGTCTTTGATTTCACGGGCGAACGCGGCGAGCGTATCGAGATCGATCCCGGCGCCCTGGGCGGGCGCGAGCGCCTGGCCCGAGAGCTTGAGCATCACGCGGTGGAAGCGGGGCTTATGCGCCGCGCTGCCTGCCGCCTCGCTCATTGCTCTCGTCTCCCCCGCGCGCGGTTGACTATGCGCCGGCGGCCGTGTTGCCGTCGCGCGATTCGCCGAGCTGGAAGCGGACGAAGCGGCGGATTTCGATCTTCTCGCCCAGCTTGGCTACGTATTCGCCCAGCAGGTCGGTGATGGTGCGGTTGGGATCGCGCACCCAGGCCTGCTCGTTGAGACAGATGTCGCGGTAGAATTTTTCCAGCTTGCCTTCGACGATCTTCTTGACCACGGCTTCGGGCTTGTCCGCCGACTGCGTGGCGTAGATCTGACGCTCCTGCTCGATAACCTCGGCGGGCACGTCCTCGCGGCTGACGCAGCGCGGATTGGCCGCCGCGATCTGCATCGCGATCTCCTTGACCAGGGTCTGGAACTCGAGCGTCTTGGCCACGAAGTCGCTCTCGCAGTTGACCTCAACCAGCACGCCAAGCTTGCCGCCCGCATGGATGTAGGACCCGACCGAGCCCTCCGAAGCGAGCTTGCCTGCGCGCTTGGCGGCCTGTGCGATACCGCGCTCGCGCAGCCATACGATGGCCTTGTCGAGGTCGCCGCTGGCCTCCGCCAGCGCCTTCTTGCAATCCATCACACCGGCGCCGGTTTTTTCGCGCAGTTCTCTGACGATGTTTGCGTTGATGTCCATTCTGTAGATTTTGTCTGGAGGTTCTTGCCTGTAGATTCTCGTTCGTGCCCGCTTGGGTGAACCTTTTATTTTGCCGGCCGATCAATCTGCGCGCCGGCGTGCCGAAAAAAACCTTCTTAGACGCTCTGGCTCGGCGGCTCGGGACTGCGCCCTTCGTCGGCGCTGACGCTTAAATCCTGCTCGCCCTTTTGCCGTTCCTCGGCGATCCGTTTGCCCTCGAGCACCGCGTCGGCCATCGCCGCGCTGAAAAGCTTGATCGCGCGAATCGCGTCGTCGTTGCCCGGGATGCGGTAGGCGATAAGGTCGGGGTCGCAGTTGGTGTCGACCACGGCCACCACCGGGATGCCGAGCCGCTTGGCCTCGGCCACCGCGATGTCCTCTTTCTTGGTGTCGATCACCCACAGCGCGTCGGGCAGCTTGCGCATGTTCTTGATCCCGGCCAGCGTGCCCATCAGCTTGTCGTGCTCGTGGGCGTTTTCGCTCATTTCCTTCTTGGTGAGCGCCTGGATCATCTCGGGATCGGCCATTATTTCTTCGAGCTTTTTGAGCCGCTCGATCGACTGCCGGATGGTCTGGAAATTCGTCAGCATCCCGCCCAGCCAGCGGTTGTGCACGTAGAACATCCCGCAGCGGTCGGCCTCTTCGCGCACGATGTCCTGGGCCTGCTTCTTGGTCCCGACGAACAGCATCGTGCCGCCCTGCGCGGCCAGGTCGCGCACGAAATCGTAGGCCTCGCGGAACATCCGCACGGTTTGCTGGAGGTCGATGATGTAGATGCCGTTACGGGCGCCGAAGATGTAAGGCTTCATCTTCGGGTTCCAGCGGCTGGTCTGGTGGCCGAAGTGGACTCCGGCTTCCAGAAGCTGTTTCATACTGATTTCGGTCATAGGTCCTCTTATAGCGTTCGCCCCCGCACCCAAGTCGGGGGACGACACTATTAATTATCAAGCTGCGCGGGCAGTTCCTAGCGCGCGCCCTCTAGCCGTTCATCGATTCGAGGAATTCTTCGTTGGTTTTCGAGCCTTGCATCTTGTCCAACAGGAACTCCATCGCCTCGACCGCGTTGAGCTGCGAGAGCAGTTTGCGCAGGATCCACACCCGGTTGAGCGTGCTGCGCGGCAGCAGCAGCTCCTCTTTGCGGGTCGAGGAGCGCTGGATATCGATGGTCGGGAAGATGCGCTTCTCCAGAAGGCGCCGGTCAAGGCCGATCTGCTGGTTGCCGGTGCCCTTGAATTCCTCGAAGATGACCTCGTCCATCCGGCTGCCGGTGTCGACCAGGGCGGTGGCGATGATGGTCAGCGAGCCGCCGTCCTCGGTGTTGCGCGCCGCGCCGAAGAACTTCTTGGGCTTGTGCAGCGCGTTGGAATCGACGCCGCCCGAGAGAATCTTGCCCGACGGTGGCACCACCGTGTTGTAGGCGCGGGCGAGCCGGGTGATCGAATCCAGCAGAATCACCACGTCGCGCCCATGCTCGACCAGCCGGCGCGCTTTCTCGATCACCATCTCGGCGACCTGCACGTGGCGCGTCGCGGGCTCGTCGAAAGTGGAGCTTACGACCTCGCCCTGCACCGAACGCAGCATGTCGGTGACTTCCTCGGGGCGCTCGTCGACCAGCAGAACGATCAGGACAATTTCCGGATGGTTGTGCGCGATCGCTTTCGCGATCGCCTGCAGCATCATGGTCTTGCCGGTGAACGGCGCCGCCACGATAAGCCCGCGCTGGCCTTTGCCGATCGGCGCGATCAAATCGATGATGCGCGTGGTGTAGTCGTCGTGGTCGTACTCGAGCTTGATCCGCTCCTGCGGATAGAGCGGCGTCAGGTTGTCGAACAGGATCTTGTCGCGGGCCTTCTCGGGCTCCTCGAAATTGATCGATTCGACCTTCAGCAGCGCGAAGTAACGCTCGCCCTCCTTGGGCGGGCGAATCAGGCCCGAGACGATGTCGCCGGTGCGCAGGTTGAATTTGCGGATCTGGCTGGGCGAGATGTAGATGTCGTCGGGTCCCGGCAAATAGTTGTAGTCGGGCGCGCGCAGGAAGCCGAAGCCGTCGGGCAGAATCTCCAGCACGCCTTCGCCGAGGATCGAGCCGTTGCGCGAGGCCTGCGCCTGCAGGATGGAGAAGATCATCTCCTGCTTGCGCATGTTGGTCGCGCCGTCGATATTGTACTCGCGCGCGATCTGCGCCAACTCAGTTATCTTGGCAGCCTTGAGCACCTTGAGATTGAGCGCGCCGCCGTCGCTGACGATCCCGCCCACGTGGCGCTCCGATGCGCTCAGCGCCTGCGAACTGCTGGCCCGGTAGCGATCGGCGCCGCCCTCGGGCGTCATCGCTGCGCCGCTTTCGCCGTCGCGCGCCTCTTCGTGTTCGGGCGCGCCGTTGGCTTCGCCAGGTCCGGCCGCCGCCGGCTGCATGTGACGTGTATGCGAGACGTTGGGGCCGTTGCGAATCTCGTCGCCCTGGCCTTGAGCCTCGCCCCTAGCCCCCCTGCCCTTGCCCATATGCCTTGTCCGCAAAATCCCTGACTCCAATCCGGCTGAGAAGTGACAGAATCCGATGCTGCCGATCCCTTAATGCGGCCCCCAAAGCCGCCCGTGAGAGACCGTCGCGCGTATTATGACCCCGAACGAAACCTTGAACCGGTTCTTCCCTGGCCGATCAAATGGATTGAGGCACTTGGTCGCGGTGGGGAGGCGACGCCCAATCTTCGGCGGGTCACTTGGCGGCTGCGGGCGATCCGGGGTCTGGCCTGCCTCGGTTCTATACGCAGGTCCCTGTGCTCGAAGTTATCTGAGCCCATTTGGGCTGTCAACGGGCCACTTTCCCGGCCGCTCTCGGAGCGGACGGGAGAGAAACTCCGCTCAGTTCAATCCAGCGCTCAAGCTCCGTTCGTGCCGTCGCGACGCCGCGCGCCATGAGGAAGCCGGCAAAATCGTCGGGCGGTGGCGCGACGAATTCGAGCGCCGTTGCGGTGCGCGGATGACTCAGCCGCAGTGCCAGCGCGTGCAGCGCTTGGCGCTTAAACGAGGATGTCGCGCCAGAGAATGTCGCATCCTTCGACCCTTTGGATTGGCGGCCTCCGTAGAGCGGATCGCCAAGGCACGGACACCCGATCGAAGCCAGGTGTACGCGAATCTGGTGCGTGCGGCCGGTCAGCGGCCGCACTCCAACCAGCGTCGCGCCGGCGCCCGCCGCCGGCATCCGCGCGAGCACGCATACCTCGCTCAAGGCCTCGCGGCCGTGACGTGAGTTCACCGACATCCGCTTGCGCTCGACCGGGTGGCGTCCGACCGGCCGCGAGATCGAAAAACGCTCACCTCCGATCACTCCGCGCACCACCGCGAGATAGATCTTGCTCACCGTGCGTTCCTTGAACTGGCGCGCCAACTCCATCCGTGCAAACGGTGTCCGCGCGACCACCATCACGCCCGACGTGTCCTTGTCGAGCCGATGGACGATTCCCGGGCGCACCACGCCGCCCGGCTCAGCCATCGCCGCCATCTCGGGGAAGCGCGCGAGCAACGTGTCGACCAGCGTGCCGCCGGGATGGCCGGGTGCGGGGTGGACGGTCATACCGGCCGGCTTGTTGACGACCACGATCTCGTCGTCGGCGTAGAGCACTTCGATCGCGGGGGCGTCCGCAGACGCGTCTGCATGGCCGGGCGACGTTGCCGCCTTCGGGATTGCGGGGGGAGTTTGGATTTCGATTCTGTCGCCGGCGCGAACGGCGTCGGCGGCGCGCGCGGAAGCGCCGTTGAGCCGCACCAGACCGGCCCTGATCATGCGCGCGGCCTGCGAGCGGGAAAATTCCGCGCCCAGTTCGGCGGCGACGAATACGTCAAGCCGCATCCGCCCGGGTGCCGAATCGACCGTCAGCGTGCGCGCAGTCACGGCGCGATTATAGCAGCAGCACAGGGCGATACCGCCCTTGCGCGCAACTACAGTCTATAGCCGATAGGGCGCCGGATGAGTTTTCTCGTAGGCCGCGATCTCTTTGTCGTGCGTGAGCGTCAGCGCCACGTCGTCGAGCCCCTCGATAAAACATTTCTTGGGGAACGAATCGATATCGAAGTGCGCCGACCATCCGAACTTGTCCGACACCGTCTGTGCGGAAAGGTCGATAGTCAGTTCGTAGCCGTCATGCCGCTTGATCGCCGCGAAGACGGCGTCGACCTCTTCAGGCTTGAGGATTATCGGCAGGAAGCCGTTCTTAAGCGAGTTGTTGCGGAAGATGTCGGCGAAGGAGGTTGCGATCGCCGCCTTGAAGCCGAAGTCGGTGAGCGCCCACACCGCGTGCTCGCGCGAGGAGCCGCATCCGAAGTTGGCTCGCGCGACCAGGATCGACGCGCCCTTGAACCGCGGCTCGTCGAGCACGTAACCCTTGTCCGGCTGATTGCGCCAGTCGAAGAAGAGCCCCTTGGCGAGGCCGCTGCGCACCACGGCTTTTAAGAACTGCTTGGGAATCACCTGGTCGGTGTCGACGTTGGACCGATCCATCGGAGCGACCAGGCCGGTGAAATTCTTGAACGGTTGCATCGCGCGATTTACTCCAAAGGAAAAACTATCAGCAGAAAAAAACTACCGGCAACACCGGCGTACGGATGCACCATTCGCCGGAGCCGATTGAATAGCACAAATCGGCAGCCGGCCAAATCGGCAGTACAAACAGACAGGCGGCACGAATGCGGCGCGCACTCTCGCGCGCGATACTCCACTAATCGTGCGTCACGTGGCATCCGCGCGACGCACGTTCATCATGACCTATGGAGTGCCCGGGACCGTCGGCCCCGTGCAGGCGATCAAGGCTCGCTCGCCGCCTTGCCGTTGTGCCCGTTGTGGCCGTTGGCGCTGCCAGTCCCGTTGGCGCCGAACGCGCGCGACAACTCGATGAAGCGGCGCTGCAGCGCCTTGGCCGGCTCAAACGCCTTGATCAGATGTTGCAGCTGATCCTGGAACGCGGTTGCCGGCTCCATCGCGGATGCCAACTGCACGAGCTGCTCGTGAAAAGCCTCGGCCACGCGTTCGAGCTGGCTCTGGAACGCCCGCATCGGTTCAAAACGGTTGGCCAGGTTCTCCAGATGGCTGTGAAAGCCCTTTATCGGCTCGAAGGCCGCGGCCACATCCGCCAGTTCCTCCTGGAACGTTCTAATCGGCTCGAAGACGTCGGCCAACTGCGCCAGCTGGCCCATCGGCTCCAGCACTTTGGCCAGCCGGGCGAGCGTATCCTCGGCCGACTTCATCGGGTCGAACACTTTGGCGACTGCCTGGTCGGGTTGAAGAGAAATGAATGATTCGTCCAACTCCCTGCCTCCTCCTAGTTGCAGTGCAAACTCCCACTGTCCAGCGAATCGTGAACCCAACAGACGCACCCGATTCGGCGTGCGGCGCATCGAATTCCGGGTGACCTGAATCTCACTTTCCAATCAAGCGGTCACGTACCAAATGAAAGCGTTGACGCCGGCGCCCGCGCGGGCGCTGAATTTCGAGCGTCGTCCGGCTTGAATAGCAAAAGCTGATGTAAGCGATTTCAAGTTCGTCTCGACCAGAAAAGCACATTAAAGACGCGTCCCGTAACTAACGCACTTGAATCATCGGGGCAAGGATTTCCTGCTTCACGTATCCACTGAAATGCGCGCGCCGCTGTGCGTAACTGTCGCGCGAGGGCCGTGCTTGTGAGAGCCGCGCGACGGGTCTAGACTCCGCCTCGTGGCGCCGACGCATCGAGTTTCTGAGTTGCCGCAGCGCGTTCCCGGTCCAGACGTCGAAGGCAAAGCCATGAGCAGCACCGAGCCGCCCAACGGCAATCCCGACGCAACTCCCGAAGCGAGTCTCCCCACAACTCCCGACACCAGCACCGACGCGACCATCGGCCGCTTCCGCGACGCGGTCCAGAGCATCAAAGAATCATCGCGGCCGATCGAACCGCCCGCCGATTCGCAGTCCGACGCGCAGAACGAATCGCATGCCGACTCGCAAGCAGATTCGCAAACAAATTCGCACACAGATTCGATCGACCCATCCGCGGTGCCGCTCAAGAGCGTGATCGCCGAGCAATTCGTGCTGGTCGATTCACACGGCGATCATCGCGCGACGCTCTCGCTCGATTCCGGCGGCGGCCCGGCGCTGGCGCTCAGTGACGCGAGCGGCCGCGCCCGCGCGGCGATTCGCCTGGGCGTCGACGGCGCGCCGTCGGTGGTGCTCTACGACGCGAACGGCAGGCGGCGCCTCGAAGTCGCGCTCAAGGCCGATGGCGCAACGGGTCTTGGATTGTACGACGAGACGGGCGAAGGGCGCGCGGAACTGGTGGTTGCGGGCAGCGGCGCGCCGGCGCTTTCGCTATACGGGCCCAACGGCAAGCGGCTGGCCAAGCTTCCGACCAGCCGCGAACGCTAGCTTCCTTTTCTGATTTTTTACGTCGCGGCACGCGCGCATCGGTGATCTGAGCGATGCGGTTAGTGCGCCGGCCACTCGCGCACGTCGACGAAATGCCCGGTCACCGCCGCCGCCGCAGCCATCACCGGACTCACCAGATGCGTGCGTCCGCCCTTGCCCTGGCGTCCCTCGAAGTTGCGGTTCGAGGTGCTCGCGCATCGCTCGCCGGGCTTCAGGATGTCCGGGTTCATCCCCAGGCACATACTGCATCCGGATTCGCGCCACTCGAAGCCCGCGTCCACGAAGACGCGATCGAGTCCGAGCTTTTCGGCCTCGGCTTTGACCTGCTGCGATCCCGGCACCACCATCGCATGCACGCCGTTGGCGACTTTGCGTCCGCGCACGACGTCGGCCGCGGCGCGCAGATCGCCAATACGCGAGTTGGTGCACGAGCCGATGAAGACGCGGTCGACGCGGATGTCCTGGATCGCCGTGCCCGGCTGCAGTCCCATGTATTCGAGCGCGCGCTCGACCGCCTGGCGCTCCGCCGGGCTCTTGAGGCTCGCGGGGTCGGGCACCTTGCCGGTGACCTCGACCACCATCCCGGGATTTGTTCCCCAGGTAACCTGCGGCGCAAATGCCGCCGCGTCGAACGTGATGCTCTTGTCGAAACGCGCGCCGTCGTCGGTGCGAAATTTGAGCCAGCGCTCGGCCGCCCGCTCGAAGTCCGCGCCCGCCGCGACGAAACGCCGCCCGCGCAGATACTCCACGGTGCTGGCGTCCGCCGCGATCATCCCGGCGCGCGCGCCCGCTTCGATCGACATGTTGCTCACCGTCATCCGCTCTTCCACCGAGAGCGCCTCGATCGCCTGGCCGCGGTACTCGATGACGTAGCCGGTGCCGCCGTCGGTGGTGATGCGTCCGATGATGCCGAGGATCAAATCCTTGGCGGTCACGCCGGGCTTGAAGCCGCCCGTCGACGCGAATCTCCAGCGTCTTCGGCTTGGCCTGCCACAGGCACTGCGTGGCGAGCACGTGCTCGACCTCGCTGGTGCCGACGCCGAAGGCCAGTGAGCCGAACGCGCCGTGGGTCGCGGTATGGCTGTCGCCGCATACGATTGTCATCCCGGGCTGCGTGAGACCCAACTCGGGTCCGATTACGTGCACGATGCCCTGTTCGGGCGCGCCGAGGTCGAACAGGCGCACCCCGAACTCGCGGCAGTTGCGGCGCATCATTTCGATCTGCGCCGCCGAATCGGGATCGGCGATCGGCTTGGTGCGGTCGGTGGTCGGAACGTTGTGATCCTGGGTGCCGAAGGTGCGGTCGAGCGCGCGCACCCTGCGTCCGCTGTCGCGCAAGGCCTCGAAGGCCTGCGGCGACGTCACCTCGTGCACCAGGTGCAGATCGATATAAAGCAGGGCGGGTTCGCCGGGTTGCTCGCGGACCACGTGGCTCTGCCAGATTTTTTCGAAAAGCGTCTCAGCCGCCATGACGGGAACTCTCCTCTTATCCAGATAAACGCTGAACCTAGCATTATGCCGCCGCGGCCCGCGCCGTCAAATATGCTCCGTCGCCTATGCTCCGTCGCCCGGATGCGCTCGCGCCTGATCGACTAATCTCGGAATGACGGCCGTTGCTGGCCGCGGGACATAAATTAGCGGAAATCCGGTGCGCTACCGGCCGGAAGCGCGGAGCTGGTCGGGCTCTTCGTCTTTCGACACGGGCGGCGCATGACCGAGGCCCGCGTCTGATATCCGGGTGAAGGCCGCCGCCGAGTCCTTGTGCTCCGCATGCTCGATCGCACGCGAAACCGTCTCGGCGCGCGTGGGTCCACGCTGCTTGCCGAGGAAAGGCTTGACGATCAGGTAAATGACGTCGCGAATCGGCATGAAGCGCATGAAGCGGCGCAGGAGCCGCATGGTCTGGAGCGGATAATGAGTCAGCTTGTAGATGAATAACCGGCGGAATCCTGCGGTACGCTCGCGGTTAATCACTTCACCCGGCAGGCAGGTCGGGTCGATCTCAGAACACTTGAAATATTTGAACCAATCCGTGGCGTCGTCAACCAGTTTGCGGTCGATGTATTCCTGCCACAAAGGCGTGCCGCGATAAACGCACAGGCGGTTGAAGGCAAAGGTGTCCAGCCGGAGCCTTGATGCGAAATCGAAGGTCGCTCTCAGGTCGGATACGGTTTCGTCGGGATTCCCGACCACGAAGAAGCCGTGCACGATCTCGATACCGGCCTGCTTCGCGTTGGTGACCGCAGTCTCCACCTCTTCGAGGGTCTGTTCTTTCTTGAGCCGGTCGAGGACCTTCTGGCTGCCGCTCTCGACCCCGAACATGATGGTGCGGCAATTGGCCTTCGCCATCGCCGGGAACAGATGCTGGGCAACCGAATCGACGCGGCCCTCGCAACCCCACTGGATAGTCACGCCGCTATCGACGATCCCTTTGCATATCGCTTCAATCCGCTTGGGCTGCAACAGAAAATGATCGTCGACGAAGTACACCGAGCCGTAGCCCTGCTCCTGCAAATGATTGAATTCCGCGACCACGTGCGCGGGACTGCGCGAACGCCATTTGCCTTGGTTGAAGATCGGAATGTCGCAAAAGACACATGGCCACGGGCATCCGCGCGAGGTCTGCATCGTAGTGAAACGCTCCATCGAAAGGACCGCCGGCACATCCAGCGGCATCGACTCGATGAACTCCAGGGGGAGGCCTTCGCGGTCCGGAAACGGCCACTGATCGAGGTCACGCTCGGCGGAGCGGTTCGGATTGTTTACGACCTTGCCGTCACGTGCCCAGGTGAGTCCTCCAACCGCGACGGGATCCTCGAGCTGCTCGATCAGGTCAAGAATGAGCTGCTCGCCGTCGCCGCGGCAGACAAAATCCACCTCCGGGCATTGCAGTTTCACCAAGGAGGCGTTGAGGGTCGCGAACACGCCGCCGAAGGCGAGTTTCACCCCGGAATCCGCCGCGCGAATCTGACGGGCGAGAATCTTGGCGTAGGGATAACTGGTCGTGCTGAGAAAACTTAACCCGACCAGTTGTGGCTGACGCCTGCGGATTTCATCGATGATGACGTGGTTCGGCGTCTCAGGATTGGCCTGATCGAACATCACGCATTCATGCCCGGCGCGCTTGAGCACGGAGGCCAGCGACATGATTCCGATCGGCGGGAAGCCCATCACGCGGATATTCCCGTTTTTCGCGCGGCCTGCCGCCGGCATGGCGTAGAATTGCGGATCGCGAATATGGATTAGAAATATCAGCACGGCCAACTCCAATCGCCGCCAACGCTCTGAGGCGGAATTTCCATTCTGAATCCTAGTCCGACTCGCACCGACGACGGGCGGTTGCAAACCCGAAGCTCAAGCCCGATTTCGAGTCCAAAGGGCTTTCCACGATGGCGCAACCTACTCGCGCATGATGCTTCATCGCGGACACCGTGGCAAGATAGCTATCCGGGGCAAGGTGCGGCGCCGGCAAGACTCAGTCTTGCACATTGACTTGGCGGCGGCGCGCGGTTTGAAAATCGAAAGGGGGAACGATGCGATCGAGTTACGACGCGGTCGTTATCGGCAGCGGCTTCGGCGGCGCAGTCGCCGGATGCCGTCTGGCGCAGGCTGGACTCAATGTTGCGATTCTGGAGCGCGGGCGGCGCTACGGGCGCGGCGAGTTCCCGCGCGACTGGAACGATCCAACCAACGGATGGCAGTGGGCGATCGGCCAGGGCCTGTTCGACGTGCGGCCCTGCGGCGAGATGACGATCGTGCAGGGAGCCGGATGGGGCGGCGGCTCGCTCATCTACGCCAACGTTCATCTGCGCGCGCCCGCCGATCTCTTCCAGAGCGGATGGCCGGCCGGCTATAGCCGCGCCGCGCTCGATCCGTACTACGACCTCGTCGCCTACATGCTCGACATCGCGCCCATCACGGCCTCCAGCCATCTCGGCGTACCGCCCAAGGCCCTGTGGATGAAGCAGGTAGCCGGCCGCCTGGGACGCGAGGCCCAGTTCTGTTACCCGAATATCGCGGTCGATTTTTCCGCGCCCGGCATGGCGCATCGCAACAAGTTCGGCGTCGAGCAGAGCGGATGCACCTACTGCGGCGAGTGCGATATCGGATGTAACGTGATGGCCAAAAACACGCTCGATCTCAACTACCTCGCGCTAGCCGAGCAGCACGGCGCCGACGTCGCACCGCTCAGCGAGGCCGTGCGTATCGAGCGCGACAGCGCTGGCTACAAGGTCACGTTCAAAAATCACGCGGCCGGCGGCGCCGAGTGCGCGATCGCCGCGCGCGCGGTTTTTCTGTGCGCGGGCGCGATCAACTCGACCGAGCTTTTGCTTCGATGCCGCGACGAGTTCGGCACGTTGCCCGCGCTCGGCGCGCGCCTGGGCCAAGGTTACTCGGGCAACGGCGATTTTCTCGCGTTTGCCTTCGACACCGCGACGCCGTTCGTGCCCTCCAACGGCCCCACGATTACCACCGGCATCGTTTACGACCGCGGCGTTGGCGCCGACCGCGTGTGGTTCATCTTCGAGGAGGGCGGCTATCCAAAAGAGATCGCCGGCCTGCTCCAGGTGCTCAACCCCAAGGGCGGATGGCTCAAGGACGTGATCAGCCTTTCCAGCGACGCGCTGACCGCGGCGATTAGCACTGCCGCTCGCGGCCGTCTCGGTCCCAGCGCTTTGTCGCATGACGACACGGCCGTGTTTCTCGCGATGGGCCGCGACCGCGCCAACGGCGTGCTCGCGCTCGATCCGCTCACGCGCGCGCTCAAGGTGAGCTGGGATGACGCCTCGAACGCGCCGCTCTACGCTGCCGAAGAGCAATTCAGCACCGAGGTGGCCAACGCGATGGGCGGGGCGGTCGCGTTCAACCCGCTCTGGCAGCGGCTCCATCGTCCGGTCTCGGTACACAACCTCGGCGGCTGCGTGATGGCGGACGACGAAGGGAAGGGTGTCACCGACGCGGGCGGCGAGGTCTTCGGCTACCCGGGACTCTATGTGCTCGACGGTGGAGCGCTGCCCGCGGCGACCGGCGTCAATCCATCGCATACGATCGCCGCGGTGGCCGAGCGCAACGTCGAGGCCGCGATTCGCAAGCTGACCGGCAATTCCGCCTGGCGTGCGCCCGAGGCCGCGAGCGCACACGCAATTCAGGATCCGTTGGCCGGGATTTGATCCCCGCAGCAGGAGGAGTTATGGCGCCGCAAAACGCCGCTGTCGGACTGAGCTTCACCGAAACCATGAAGGGCTTTCTGCAAAAGGGCGCCGCGCCCGCCGCCCAGCAAAAGGGCGCAACTCCCGTCACCCAGGACGACATCGCCGCCTACGTCGCGGCCGAGCGCGCCGGCCAGCAAGCCAACACCTACATGGAGTTCACGCTGACGATCGCGATGCCGAACCTCGACCAGTTCCTGGCCGACGCCGAGCATCCGGGTATTGCCAACGGCACCGTGCGCGTCGACGGCTTCACCGGCCCCGCCGGCGTGCCGGTCAGCGACGGTCTCTTCAACCTCTTCGTCGCGACCGGCCGCACGTACGACCGCCGGATGCTCTACGCGCTGCCGTTTGTGGGCGCCGACGGCCAGCCCTACCTGCTCGACGGCTTCAAGGAAGTTCGCGACGACGGACGCTTCGACGTGTGGGGCGCGACCTCGACGTTGTACACGGTGATCCGCGCCGGTCACGATCGCACGGGCCCGGTGATGGCGTGCGGCATCCTGCACATCCTGGTCGCCGACTTCATGCAGCAGCTCGGGACCTTCACGGTCTCGGGCACCGACGATCCCGCGCGCAAGGCGGCGGCGCTCGCGCAGTTCGGGCACATGTTCATGGGTACCTTGTGGGACGTGTTCGCGCGGCCGCGGCTCTCGCCGTAGCCCCCAGGTGTTGATGACGCGCGCGCGAACGTCTCGGCTGCGCAACGATACACGGAGGTGAAGCACGATGGGTCTGCCGGCAGTTGAAAATTACACCATCACGACTCCCGATGGCGTGGGGCTTCGGCTCGCGCGCTATCGCGGCGGCGATAAAGGTCCGGTGATCGTTGTGCATGGCGCGGGCGTGTGGAGCGGGATGTTCCTGCTGCCGACGGTCGACGAGCAATTCACCCAGTACCTGGTGAATAACGGCTACGACGCCTGGCTGCTGGATTGGCGCGCGAGCATCCAGTTGCCGCTTCGCCAGTTCACGCTCGATCAGGCGGCGGAGAACGATTTTCCCGCCGCGATCGCTTTCATCCGCGAGCGCACGCGCGCGGATTCTGTGCAGGCTGTCGTCCACTGCGCGGGCGCGAGCGCGTTCTTCATGGCGCTAGCGGCGGGATATCTACCGGACGTGCGATGCGTCTCCTGCTCGCAGATTGCGCTGCACTACGCGGCGCCGCCGGCCACCGAGATAAAATGCATGCTCAACCTGGGCGACGTGTTCGCGGACCTCGGCGTGGACTATCTCTCCGCCACCGAGGATCCGCGCCATCCGCTCTTACAGAAGATGTTCGGCGCGGTGGTCGACCTGACCAATCACGAATGCAACAGCACCGTATGCCATCGCATCACCTTCATGTACGGCCATCTCTACCGCCACGAGCGGCTCAACACCGCAACTCATGATCGGCTGAGCGAGCAGTTCGGCGCGTGCAACATGACCGCCTTTCGCCATCTCGCGCAGATCGTCAAGCGCGGTACGGCGGCAAAGTTCGACTACGGCGCCACGGAGAACCTGCGCCGCTACGGCGTCGCCGAGCCGCCGAGCTACGTGCGCCCCGAGCACCTGCGCATCCCGATCACGTTCGTCTCCGGCGAGCTCAACCAGTGCTACCTGCCCGTCTCCACGGAGCGCACCTTCCAGTGGCTGCAAAGCGTCAACGACCCCAAGCTCTACCGCCGCCATGTCACGCCGGGCTACGGCCATATCGACAACTTCATGGGTGCGACGGCCAGCCGCGACTGCTACGCGCTGTTCCTGGAGCAGCTCGAAGCCTGTCCCGCCTAAGCGCGGATGAAGGCAGCGAGTCGCGCAACGCCGGTCACTTGATTCGGCGCGTGGGAGCGGCGCGCTCTGCATGGGCGAGCCCGCGCGTGACCGCCTCATCGCCGAAGCGCTCGGCGACCTTGTCGAGCGCGCGGTTGAGCCGGTCGCGGCGAGCGTCGTGCGCCGGCGCCGCGCCGAACAGCGCCAGTTGCGCGGCCGCGACTTCCGCGTCGCGAACCAGGTTATGCACCTGCACGCCGGCGAGACGCACCCGCTCCCGTTCGCGCACGCGCTCCAGCAGCGCCCGCGCGATGCGCGAGACTTCGGCGCCGTCGTCGGTCGGAGCCGCGAGCGACTGGCTGCGCGTTATGATCGGATAGCGGCCCTGTCCTAGCGGCCGCGCGAGCTTGAGCTTGAGCGTCACCGTCCGTGCACGCACGTGATCGGCGCGAAGCCGCCGTCCGAGCGCGTCGGAGTGTGCGATCAACACGCGCGCCAGCTCCAGCGAGTCGAGCGCGAGGTCATGCTCGAACGTGCTCTCCTCGCCATAGGACTTGCGCTCGTAATCGCCAACGACCGGGCGCGGATCGCGTCCCAGCGCGAGTTCGTGCAGATGCGGCCCCATCGCGCCGAACATCGCGTGCAGATGCGCGACGTCGGCGCGCGCGAGATCGCCGACCGTCTCGATACCCCCCTGATGCATCCGCTCGAGCGTCACCCGCCCGACGCCCCATAACCGCTCGACCGGCAGCGGCCTCAGAAAATCCACCAGCTCGTCAGGCTTGATGATCCGCAGGCCGTCGGGCTTGGAGAGGTCGCTTAAAATTTTCGCCGCCATCTTGGTCGGCGCGATTCCGACCGACACCACGAGCCCGGTTGTCTCGCGCACGCGACGCTTGAGCGCGCGCCCGGCCTCCATCGGCGAGGCGAACACGCGATGCGTTCCGGTCAGATCGAGGAAGGCTTCGTCAAGCGAGAGCGGCTCGACGATCGGGCTGAACTCGTCGAAGGCGGCGCGCACGGCGCGCGAAACTTCCGCATAACGCGCCATCCGCCCCGGCACAAAGATGCCCTGCGGACAAAGTCGATGCGCTTCGTGGGCCGGCATCGCCGAGCGCACTCCGAAACGGCGCGCCTCGTAGGAGGCCGAAGTCACCACGCCGCGCCGGCTGCGTCCGCCGACGATCACCGGCAGGCCGCGCAGCGCCGGATTGTCGAGCTGCTCGACCGACGCGTAAAAGGCGTCCATGTCGGCGTGCGCGATGACCACCGGCCACGGAGTTGCGGCGCCGTCGGGAGTCATCGAGGTGTTCCTGGGGGCGCTACTGGCGTCGCCGCGCGCGCCGCTCCGAGCTCGGCGTGGAGTCCGGCAAAAATCGCTTGGGCCGCGCGCTCGCCGCCAAGCACGCAGTCGGGAATTCCTACGCCGCGGAGCGCCGCGCCGGCGAGTTCGAGCCGCGGCAGCGCGGTCGCCGCGCGTTCGATTTCCGCCACGCGGCCGTGATGTCCCACCGCGTACTGCGGCATCGAGTTGGGCCATCGGTTGACCTGCGACCACAGCGGCGCGCCTTCTGCGCCGAGCAGCGCGCGGAACTCCTCGCGCGCGACTTCGATCATCGCGGCGTCGTCGAGCGCCATCAACTCGCTCTGCATCGCGCCACCGACGAACGCGCGCACCAGGATAGTCCCGGCTGGCGCGCGGCCGTCGAACTTCAAGCTGGTGAAGCTGCCGGCGATAATCCTGCGCCGCTCGATCGCAGGCACCACGAAACCAAAACTTCGCGGCGCGCGCGGAAAATCGCTCTCGTGGTAGGCGAGGTTGACCACCGCCGCCGACGCATAGCCGATTGTCCCAAGCGCGCGCGCAAGTGACGGCGAGAGCCGCTCGAACAGCGGCGCCGCGCGATAAGCCGGGAGCGCGCAAATCACCGCGTCGGCTTCCAGAACGGCGCCGTCAGCCATCACAACGCGCCATCGCGGCGTGCGCTCCGCCGCGCCGCCGCCGATACGCTCGAGCGCCACTACCTCGGCACCGAGCCGCACGGTCTCGCCAAGCCTCAGCGCTAGCGCGTCGATTATCGTGCCGATTCCGCCTCGGAGGCTTGCGAACAGGCTCCATCGCGCACCGCTGGTGCCGCCGGATTTACTGGACTTGCCCGATTCGGCGCCGTGCTTGCGCGCTGCCGCCCGCAGTCCGCGGATCACGCTGCCGTGGCGCACCTCCATGTCGGCAAAGCGGGGCAGCGTGGCGTGCAAACTGAGATGCGCGGGGTCGGCGGTATAAATTCCGCCGGCGAGCGGCTGTGCGATTCGTTCGAGGACTTCGCGGCCGAGCCGGCGGGTCACGAACGACGCCAGGCTTTCGTCACGATGGCCGCGGCGGCGTGGAATCAACGGTTCGATCATCACGCGGAGCTTGCCGAGTGGAGAAAGCAGCGGACTGCGCAGCATCGGCAGCATCCGCGTGGGAGCGAGCAGCGAGAAGCCGTCGGGAATTTCGACCAGCGTTCCATTACGCACAACGTAGGTCCGGCGGAACTCCGCGCGCGTGCCGATTAGCTCGCCGTCAAGACCAAGACGGCGCACGAGATCGAGCGCCCAGGGCTTTTCGGTGAGGAACGAATCGGCGCCCGCCTCGGCGATGAATCCCTGCTCGCGGATCGTGCAGAGTGAGCCGCCCAGGCGCGGACTGCGCTCCAGCAGCGTCACTTCGAGCGGGGCTTCGTGTTTCGCCGACAGCTCCAGGAGTCGGAACGCGGCGCTGAGTCCGCTGATTCCGCCGCCCAGAATTGCGATTCGCGGTGCGCCGCTGTCAGCCATCGCCTCGCTCCCGATCGCCGCCGGGTCAGTCGAGCAAGCGCTCGCGCAATCGCTCCCGGATGAGCGTAGCGATCATCTCGATGAAGCGCGGATGCTCGCCGACGGTCGCCGCACGCACCATCGTCACGCTCGCCTCACGCGCTACGCGCGCAGCCTCGATGTCGAGATCGTAAAGCACTTCGACGTGGTCGCAGATAAAGCCGATCGGCGCGACCACCACCCTTTGTCCCTTAAACCCGCGCAGCACGTCGCATACGTCGGGCTCCAACCAAGGATCGCGCGGGCTGCCGCTGCGGCTCTGAAACGCGAGCGTCCATTCGCGCATTCCCAAGCTTTCCGTAACGAGCTGCGCCGATTCGCGCAATTGCTCGACGTACGGGCTCGCCGCCGCCATCGCTGCCGGGATGCTGTGCGCGGTGAAGATGAGCCGCGCGCGATCGCGAGCGGCGGGCTCCAGGTGCGCGAGCGCGTCGTCGACGCGATCGGCCGCGGCCTCGATGAAAAGCGGATGCGCGTGCCATTCGCCGAGGTAGTCGACCACGGGCGCGGCGGTGCCGATCTGTTCGCTCGCCTCGTCGACGTTGCGCAAGTAGCGATCCCAGCTCGCTTCGCATCGATGGGCCGCGAGCACGAAACCCAGCGCGCGGCGCACTCCGCTTCGCCCGAGCTCGCCGAGCGCGTCTTCGAGCCAGGGCGGCGTATTGCGCATCCCAACCACCACCGGAATTTTCACACCCTCGCGCGCAAGCCGCTCGCGCAGCGCCGCGGCCTGGCGCTCCGTGATCTCGTTGAACGGCGAACGCCCGCCGATCGCTTCGTAATGATGAACGACTTCCTCGTAGCGCTCGCGCGGAATCGGCCGTCCGGCGGTCACGCGGTCGAGGAACGGGCGAATCTCGGCAGGACTGCGTGGGCCGCCGAAGCCGATCAGGATGACCGCGCCGTATGGCGCGTTCGCGCTCATCGCTTTTCGATCTCCGCGTTCATTTTCGGCTCATCTCGTGCACAGCGTCGACCAGCGCGTGCACGTGATCGACCGGTGTCTCCGGCAGGATGCCGTGGCCGAGGTTGAAGATATGGCCGGGGCGGCCGGCGGCCTGGTCGAGAATCGCGCGGACGCGCCGGCGAATCTCGGGAACGCCGGCGAAGAGCGCGACCGGGTCGAGGTTGCCCTGCACGCCGATGCCGTAACCGAGGCGCGCCCACGCCTGGCCGAGGTCGACGCGCCAGTCAAGGCCGATCACGTCGCCGCCCGCCTCGCACATCAACTCCAGCAGATTGCCGGTCATGGTGCCGAAATGAATCATCGGCACGCGCGGGCTCAGTGCCGAAATCACGGCGGCGCTGTGCGGCAGGACGAAGCGGCGATAATCGTCGGGCCCCAGAATGCCGACCCAACTGTCGAAGAGCTGCACGATATCGGCGCCGGCCGCGATCTGCATGTTGAGATAGTCAGCGGTCGCGCGCGCCAGCGTCTCCATCAGGCGATGCCACGTCGCGGGCTCGGTGTACATCATGGTCTTGGTCGCCTGGTACTGGCGTGAGCCGCCGCCCTCGACGAGATACGACGCGAGCGTAAAGGGTGCGCCGGCGAATCCGATGAGCGGGATGCGATCGCCTAGCGCACGGCGCGCCATCCTGATCGCGTCACCGACGAAACCGAGCGCGCCCGCGGCGTCGATCGGCGGAATGCGTTCGAGATCGGCGGCCGAGCGCACTGGCCGCCCGATGATCGGACCGCCATCCTTCTCGTAACGCAATCCGACTTCCATCGGGATGAGCGGCAGCAGGATGTCGGCGAAGATTATCGCGGCGTCGACGCCGAGGCGCTCGACCGCGGTGACGGTGACCTCGGCGGCGATTTCGGGCCGCCGGCACATCTCGAGAAAATCGTGCTGCGCGCGCACGCGGCGGTACTCGGGCATGTAACGCCCCGCCTGGCGCATCAGCCACACCGGCGTGTAGGGCGTGGGCTCGCGTCGGCACGCGAGCATCATCGGATGGTCGCGAAGCGCTTCGACGCCGCGGGCGGCGGCTTCGGTTTGAGGAGTCATTCGCGGATCATTCTCGCGCAGATCATTCTCGCGCAGTCCATTCGCGAGTAGATCGTTCGCGCGCGCGTAAAACCTGCCACGCGTTATCTTGACGCGCCGCGCCGGGCCAAGTCCACGGGGGGCGCACCCGGCTTTCCTCGCATATGCGAGGCGGCGCTCCGTTTTACGCCTCGCGCGGCCTGTGTTAGCTCTGGCGGCAGAGGTACGTCGCTTCGATGAGCCAGCCACTGGTCACGGTCAGCAAGGACAACGGAATCGCGACGGTCACGCTCAATCGTCCCGAGAAGCTCAACGCCCTCAACCGCGAGATGCGCGGGATGTTTTGCCGCGCGATGCAGGAACTTGGCGCCGACCCCGCGATCGCCGTTGCGATCATAACCGGCGCAGGGCGCGCGTTCTCGGCCGGGCTCGACCTCAATGAGCTGGGCGCCGAGGGCCTCCGCGAGACCGGCGGCGTGACCTTCATTTCGGTGGTCGAGCGGATGGAGGCGCCTGTCATCGCCGCGGTCAACGGCTACGCGGTCACCGGCGGCTTCGAGCTGGCGCTCGCCTGCGACATCATTATCGCGGCCGACACCGCGCAATTTGCCGACACGCACGCGCGGGTGGGCGTAATGCCGGGCGGCGGGATGTCGGCGCGGCTTCCGCGCGCGGTCGGCGTGCGCAAGGCCAAAGAACTTTCGCTGACCGGCAACTATTTGAACGCACGAGACGCGGAACGGCTCGGGCTGGTCAACCGCGTGGTGGCGGCGGATCAACTTATGGCGGCAGCGGGCGAGCTGGCGCGCCAGATACTCGGCGCCGACCAGCGCGTGGTGCGCCAGATGAAACGGCTGATCAACCTGGCGACCGAGGCGCCGCTCGGCGACGGACTGCGGATCGAGCAGGACTTCTTCCGCGCCTTCAACCTGAGCCGAAACTTCAAAGACGTGGCGGAGCGCCGCGCGGCCGTGGTCGAGCGCGGACGCTCGCAGTCGCGGAGCTAGCGGCGCCCAGGCGTACACAGAAGGGACATACGATGCACAGGCGCCTTTCAATTCGGGCAATAATGTTCGCGGCCGTGATTGCCCTTGCGGCCTGGGGCGCGATCTCTGCCGATGAGAGCGTCGCGGCGGCTGAAGCTGGTGCGGCGGTTTCGCCGGCGATCACCAGCGCGGTCAACTCGCCCGGTCGTCCGGAGGCCGACAAGCAGTTGGACGCGGGGCGCCATCCCGATCAGATACTGGCGTTCTTCGGAATCGCGCCCGGGATGCACGTGGCGGACCTGTGGGCGGGCGGCGGCTATACGACCGAGCTGCTGGCGCGGACGGTGGGGCCGAGCGGCAAGGTGTACTCGCAAAACGGCACGTTCCCGCCGGCCTTCAAGAAAGGCGAGGAGGCATGGAAGGCGCGGCTCAAGGAGCCCGGGATGAGCAACGTGGTCGAGCTGCAAAAGCCGTTCGACGATCCCGACGACATTCTGCCGGTCCCGCCCGAGTCGCTCGACGCGGTGATTATCAACATGAACTACCACGACATGGTTGGACGCGGGTACGACCGCGCGAAGATCAACGCTGCCGTTTTCAAGGCGCTCAAGCCGAACGGCGTCTATGGCGTGGTCGACAACAGTGCCGCGCCCGGCTCGGGCGCGCGCGACGTCAACACGCTGCATCGTATCGACGAGGCCTTTGAGACCAACGAGATAAAGCAGGCCGGCTTCAAGCTGGTGGCGGTTTCCGCCGTGCTGCGCAACCCCAAGGACGATCGCACGTGGTTCGTGATGAAGCATCGCGGCGAACAGGACCGCTTCGTGCTGAAATTCGTCAAGCCGCCCGCTGCAGGCGGCATTGGCGCGGGACTGCCGCATTCATAGCCGGGGGCAGACTTTTCGCGGAAAACGCGGTATATGAAACTTGAGGTCATACTATGAGAACTGGCTACATGCTTCTGTTCCAGAACGCCCATCAGGGTATGTCGGACTCCGAGATGGTCCGTCACGAGATGCGTATTGCGGAACTCGCCGAGCCCCTGGGCTTCGACACCATCTGGAGCGCCGAGCATCACTTCGACGCCTACTCGATGCTGCCCGACAACTTCCAGGTGCTCACTTACCTGGCCGGGCGCACCAGCAAAATCCATCTTGGTACCGCCGCCGTGATCCTGCCGTGGAACGATCCGCTGCGGGTGGCCGAGAAGGTGGCGATGCTCGACGCGCTGTGCGACGGGCGGTTCATCCTGGGCCTGGGCCGCGGTCTGGCGCGGATGGAGTACCGAACCTTCGGCATCGACATGAATGAGTCGCGCGACCGCTTCAACGAGTCGGCGAAAATGATCCTCGAGGCGCTGCGCACGGGCTACATGGAAGGCAACGGGCCGTACTACAAGCAGGTTCGCGTCGAGATCAGGCCGCGCCCCGAGCGCTCCTTCAAGGACCGCCTGTACGGGGTCGCGATGTCGCCGGATACGGCGCCGGTGGTTGGCGAGTTGGGCGGCCGAATGATGTTCTTCATCCAGTTCTCGCTCGATCAGCATCTGCCCGGCGTGGAACTCTACCGCGAGGCATTCCGCAAACATCAGCATCGCCCCGCGCCGCCGCCGCTCGCGATCGACTTCACCTTCTGCGATCGCGACGCTGGACGCGCCGAAGAGATGACGATGCGCTACGCGGCGGGCTACTACCTCTCAGTGATCAAGCACTACGAGTTCAACAACGACTATCACGCCAAGCTCAAGGGCTACGAAAATTACGCCAACGCGGCGCAGATCCTGCGCGAGACCGGGCTGGACAAGGCGGCCGAGACCTACGCCAGCCAGCAGGCATTCGGCACGCCGCAGCAAATTCTGGACAAGCTCGAGCAGCGCCGGAGCAAGCTCGGCGATTTCGAATGGAACGTCTGTGCCAGCTACGCCGGGATGCCCTTCAAGGACGTCGAATCGAGCACTGCGGCTGCTCGGCCAAGAAGTCCTGCCCGAGGTCAAGCGCTGGGGCGAGGACAGCTTCGAGCCGGTTCGCGCATCGGCGTAGCGCGAAATCAAAAGCCTGCCAAAGCCCGCGGCAGCTCAGGCGTCGCGGGCTTTTCGCTTTTCAACTCTCCGAATTTGCGGTCTTAGCGCGCTAGTATCGCATCGCGACGGTCAGCCACAGCTCGTCGCCCCCATAGTCGAAAGCGGCGGCCTTGAACGACGGCGGCGAGAACACCGGCCTGACGTTGTTCGAGAACGCGTAGCCCTCCTTGGGCATCCCCAGCCAGTTGCGGTCGAACTTGCCGTTGCTGTTCTCGTCGTGAAAGAGCACGAGCGCGTATTTGCCCGGCGCGATTCCGGCGAACTCGCACACCGCGGCCTTGTCCTTGATCGGCACGGCGCTCTGCGCAACGGCTTTGCTCGAGTCGGAGGGAAAAGCGGCGGGCGAATTGAACAGCGTGCAAATCACTTGGCCGGTCGAATTGCGCAGGTTAACCACGCGCACGTGCAGGGCCGCGGCAGTGGGCGTAGCTTGCACGGCCGGCGTCGCGATCGGCGCGGATGCAGGCGCCGCCGCCATAGCAAGCAGCATCAGGATGCTGGCCAAGGTTCTGACCAAGGTGTCAGGCGGCAGCGAGGATCGCCTTGGCGCGCTTCAGGTCCTCGGCGATTTGTGCCGCCAGTGCCTGGCCCGAGTCGAATTTACGCTCACCGCGGATCCGTTCGACGATCTCAAGCTGTATTCGGGCGCCATAGATGTCGCGATCGAAATCGAAAATGTGCGCCTCGATCGTACGCGCGGGCTCGGCAAACGTCGGGCGCATCCCGATATTGGTGATCGACGCGAACGCGCCGTCGGGCAGTACCACGCGCGTCGCGTAGACGCCGTCGGGCGGCAGACACTCGGTTGCGGAGTCGAGATTGGCGGTGGGAAAGCCGATGGTGCGGCCGCGCTCGCGTCCGTGGACGACCGTGCCGCTTAAGAAATGGTTGCGGCCGAGCAGGCGCGCGACCGTGCGCATCTCGCCCGCTGCGATCAGTTCGCGCATCCGCGTCGAGCTGACCACCGCGCCATCGATCGTCACCGGCCCGACCACGATCGTCTCGAAACCCATCCGCCGCCCCAATTCGGTCATCACCTCGGCGTTGCCGGCGCGGGCGTGACCGAAACTCACGCTGTGTCCGACCACCACGTCGCGCGCCCCGATTTTGCCGAGCAGGAAGTCGCGCACGAATTCGGCGGGCGTGAGCTGGCTCAGCGCCGGGGTAAACGCAATAACGATCACACCGTCGATTCCCGAGGCGCGCAGCAGTTCGAGCTTGTCCTCGGGCGCGAGGATGAGACGCGGCGCACGCGTGGGCGCGAGCACTTTGGCCGGCAGCGGATCGAAGGTCAGGGCGAAGGCGGTGCCTGAGGCGGCGCGCGCGCGATCGATCGCGGCCTTCAAGATGGCGCGATGGCCGAGGTGGACGCCGTCGAAATTGCCGAGCGCCACCACCGGATGCGGATGCGGCCGAAGCTGATCGATGTCGCGAATTATTTCCATCGCTCAACGCGTGTCGGACGAGAGGCGCGCCGGATGCGAGCGGGCGGCGGCGCGCCGCGCCGTCACCTGCCGCACTGACGCGATTCGCTCGCGCCTAGTTGCTCGCCATACTTTTCATCATCGCGTCGGCGGCCGCCGCCTCGGGCGTGCCCGGATGGTCGCGGACCAGCTTCTGCAGGGTGAGGCGGGCGTCGAGCGAATCGTTGGTGCGCAAAAACGCCTGCGCCTCGCGCAATTGCGCGCTGGCGGCGAAGCGGCCCCTGGGATAGCGCATCGCAAGGTCGTTGAACTGCAAAATTGACTGGTTGTAATTCGACGGGTCGCGGGCGCCCAGCTCGAACAGCGCGTTGGCCGAGAAATACTCCGCCGGCTCGGCCAGCGGCGACTTGGGATGGGCCCGCTGGAAGGCCTGGAACTTGGCGACCGCGTTGGAATACTTGCCGGCCTTCATGTCGATCAGGCCGTCGCGATAGATGCGCGAGCCCGCCTCCGTACTATTGCCTGCGGTTGCGAGTTCCTGGTCGAGCGCCGACTGCCATCCGGTAACCGCTGGCACCGGCGCTGCGGTGGCGGGCGCCTCGCCCTCATTTTCACCCTCAGCCGGAGCTTCGCCCTCAGCTGGCGCCTCACCTTCACCAGGAGGGACAGAGGCGCTCTCAGCCGCGCCGGGAGCGACACCTGGCGGCGCGCCCGGAGCACCTGGAGCGCCGGGGGCCCCTGGCGCGCCCGGGACACCCGGAGCACCCGGAACGCCTGGAACTTGCTGCGTTCCGGCCGCGGTCGCGTTGACCTGCGACTCGAGCTTGGCGATGCGGTCCTTGAGCGCGGCGGTCTGCTTTAGTGTCGCTGCCCTCGCCGTTATGCTGCAGTTCAGTGATGCGGTCATTGAGCCGCGCAATCTGCTCGTGCATCGCGGCCATCTGCTGCTGATCATTGGCGATCATCTGGCGCATCGACTGCTCATTCTGCGATACCTGATCGACGTCCGACTGTGCCGCGCATCCGGCGGCACCGATCGCCATCGCGAACAGTCCTGCAAGGCCCAATCCAAGTTTGCGATTATCGAACATGTGCGCCGCAGTCCGCGTTACTCCTGGACCACGAAGTGGTCGCGACGGTTTTGTGCCCAGCATTCGTCAGTGTCCTCGGTGCAAATGGGCAGTTCCTTGCCATAGCTGATGGTCGACATCCGGTCGGCCGTGATGCCCAGGGTTTCGAGATAATCCTTGGCCGCCTGGGCGCGCTTGGCGCCGAGCGCGATATTGTACTCCTCGGAGCCACGGTCGTCGCAATGGCCCTCGATTTGGACCCGCGCGGCCGAATTCTTGCTCATCCAGTCGGCGTTGGATTTCAGTATCTCACCGTCCTGCGCGCGAACTGAATAGTCATTGTAGTCGAAATGGATATCGCTGAGCGGTCCCTGGCCATTCCCATTCAGCGTGCCCTTTTGAAACCGGTTGAGCGAGCTCGAGCCGTTTGCGCCGAGTCCGTTCTCGCCAATCCCTCCCGGACCGTTACCCTGGACCTGCGCCGGCGCCGCTTTGCTTCGACGAACATCCGGCGACCATCGCCAGCATCATCGCCGCCGTCGCGATCGCGGCCAATCGCCCGAGTCGCCGTCTGTTATCCACCGAGCCACCATGACCATGTGGGAGAAGTGTCATTGCCCTCATCCTCCATCAAGGCAGAAATAACTTTGCCGGTTTGCGATTGCGTATTGATCTGCATCAGGTAAAGCCGTTCGTGACCGCCGCGGTTCGAGCTGAAAATCAGGTAGCGCCCGTCGGGTGACCAGCACGGCGACTGATTCGAGCGCGCGTCCTGGGTCAGTTGCGCGGGCTGACCGCCGGCGGCCGGGATAATGAAGATATTAAACCCGCCCGAGCGGCTCTGATAGGCAAGCCATTTGCCGTCGGGCGAGAACGACGGCGAGGTGTTGTAGTCGCCCTGGAACGTGACGCGGCGCGCCGGGCCGCCGCCGAGGCTCATCACGTAGACCTGCGGCGTGCCCGAGCGGTCCGAGGTAAAGGCGAGCTGTTGGCCGTCGGCCGAGAATGCCGGGTTGACGTTGATCGCGTGCCCCTCGGTGAGCTGGCGGATTTCCTCGCCGCTGCGCCCGAGCAGGAACAGATTGGTATGGCCGCCGTTCTCGACCGCCGCGACTATCCGGCTGCCGTCGGGCGAGAGCGCGCCGCCGATCACGTTACCGTGCGCGCTCCCGATTCTGATCTCGGTACGCCCGGCCACGTCGAACAAGTAAAGCGCCGGCTCGCCGGTCTTGTAGGAAAGATAGAGCACACTCGCCGGGCTATGGGCGAATTTCGGGAACAGGTTGATGGTTGGGTTGTCGGTGACGCGGAAAAGGCCGCCGCCGTCGGGCGCGGCGAGGTAGATTTCCTTGAAACGGCCGCCGCGCGTCGAGACGAACGCAATCCGCGTGTCGAACGGTCCCTGGATGCCGGTTACCGCCTTGAGTACCGAGTCGGCGAAGCGCCGGGCCATCTGCTCCACGTCGCCCGGTCCGCCGGAAAACCGCGTGCCGAACATCCGGCGCTGTTGGGCGACGTCGAACATCAGGGCCTCGACCGAGACCTGGCCGCCACTGACCGTCACCGCGCCCTTGACCAGGAAGTCGGCGTTAAGCGAACTCCAGTCGGCGAAGTTGAATTTGCCCAGGTCGTAGCCCGAGTTCTGCGGGTCCTCGATATACGACTTGGGCGAGATGATGGAAAAGAAGCCGCTAAGTTCGAGGTCGCGGCGCAGGATCCTGACGAAGTCATGCGAGGCCGTGCCCTGGTCGTCGCCGCCGAGGTTCTTGAACTCCGAGACGGCGATCGGCGCGACGGTCGCGCCGGGCTGGTTGAACGTCATGTGTAGTCGTTCCGCCCGCGCGACGCCCGTGCCGCCGAGCGACAGCAGCACGAGGGCCGCCACAGTGGAGATGAACCGCCTGATCATTTTTTCCGTCAAGGCATCCGGGCCTGCCGCGCGCGTTGCGCCCACCCGTCCGCCGCCTCTCCATCCCCCCTACGATTTCAGCTCACCCAGCTTGAACTCCGCGTCGACGCCTTCGCCGAACTCCGGGCGGTACTTTTCCGGCGGCGGCGGAAAGGGCGCGGCGCGCCGGATCGCGCGAATCACCGAATCGTCGAACGCCGGGTCCCGAGAGCTCTGCGTCAGCTTGACGCCGGTCAGACTGCCGTCGGGGCCGATCGCGAACGTCACGCTGGTAATCAGGTCTCCGCTCCCGCCCACGTAATTCCACGCTTTCTTAATTCGATCCTGTACCGTCTGATAGTAGAGCAGAAATTGCGGGTCCTGTTGAATCCCCACGCTGCCCTTTCCGCTGCCCACGCCGTAGCCTGCGCCTTCGCGAGGTACGCTGGCGACCACCGGTCCGCCGCCCGACGGCCCGCTGGAGCGCGCCCTTTCCGCCGCCGCTCTCTCCGCCAGATGCTCCTTGAGCAGGCTAGCGCGCAAAGCGGCGAGCTGCTCCTTGACGCTGGGCGTCGGCGCGGCGCGCGCGATCACGACTTCAGTCGTTTTGGGCCGGGGATGCGCGCTGCGCCTGGGAAGGGGAGTCGGCGTCGGCAGAGGACGGCGATGGCGCGGCGTGGGCGTCGGCCGCGGAGTGGGCTTATGTGTCGGCCGGGGCCGCGGCGTCGGCTTCGGAGTCGGCGCAAGCGTCGGCTCTGGAGTGGGCTCCGGCGTAGGCTCGACGGTGGGCTCGGGCGTCGGCTCAGGTGTTGGCTCGGGAGTGGGCGTCGGCGTCGGAGTGTAGCCCATGTTGAGCGCGATTATCGTCTTGTCGTTGTCGGGCGCGGTCGGCGGTGGCGGCGTCTTATGTTGCTCGACGGCCGGCTTGGGATGCTCGGGATGCGGCTGGTCCTGAGTAAGACGCGGCAGATGAGTGCCGAGGTCGCCGGCCGGAATGTTGTCGACGATTTTCACCGTGTAGCCGGGCGGCGTCGTGTCGGGATGGCGGAAGTAGGCCGGCAGGATAACCAGGACCAGGGCGAAGAACACCGCATGGCCCAGCGCCGACAGAATGATCGCTCCGGCGTAGCCCAGACGCGAGGAGCGGTCGCGGCCGTCAAGGTTTGGCGCTGCCACCGAGCGATCCGCCCGCCGCCGCGTCCGCGCCCGCCTGCGGCATTTCGGTCACCATCCCGACGTTTTCGATCCCCGCCGCCTTGATCGCCGCCATCGTCTTGATCACCGCCCCGTAGGGCACTTCCTCGTCGGCGCGCACGAAGACTTCGCGGTCAGGCCGCGCGATCGCGATCGCCTGGAGCTTCTCGGTCAACTGGTCGAGGCCCAGCTTGGTGTCGTTGAGGTAGATTTCCTGGTTGCGGGTGATCGAGACCACGAACTGCTCTTCCTTGCCGGGCAACGCGGAAGCCTTGACCCGCGGCACGCTGACCTCCACGCCCTGCTGAATCATCGGCGCGGTGACCATGAAGATCACCAACAGCACCAGCATCACGTCGACCAGCGGCGTGACGTTGATTTGCGAGGCGAACTGCCCGCGCTGTCCCGATTCGAAAGCCATTCGCTGCTGCGCCCTTTGGGGCCGGCGTCCCTACGACAGAAAGTGACGCTCGGCGATGTTGAGGAATTCGGAGGTGAAATTTTCCATCTCGATCGCGAGTTCGCGCACCCGGGCGGTGAAATAGTTGTAGAACATCTGCGCCGGAATCGCGGCGACCAGGCCGATCGCGGTGGTGATGAGCGCTTCGGCGATACCGGGAGCGACGGCCTGGATGTTCGAGGAATGAGCCGCCGAGAGCCCGATGAAGGCCGTCATGATTCCCCACACCGTGCCGAACAAGCCGATGAACGGGCAGGTCGAGCCGGTTGTGGCGAGGAACGTGATGCCCTTCTCCAGCTTGGTGGTTTCGACGTTGGCCTGCCGGCGCATCGCGCGCGTCACGTTCTCGACCCCGCCGAGGTCGGTCGAAAAGCCGCTCTCGGCGCCCACCGCCTGGCGTTTGGCGCGCGTTAGCTGGAGCAGTTCCTGATAACCGGCGCGAAACACCTGGGCGACCGGGCTGCGGGTCAGGCCGACGCTGCCACTATGAATCGCGGCCAGGTTCTTGGACTCCCAGAACAGCGCGATGAAGCGCTCGGATTCGCGCCGGGCGTGCGAAATCTGGTTGAGCTTATAGATGATGATGCCCCAACTCACGATCGAGAAGAGGACCAACGTCCACAGCACCACCTGCACCACCGGGCCTGTTCCCAGCAGCAGGTCAGCCACCCCCATCGTCCCAGGGCCGCCTAACTCATGGGGCATACCGCATCAGCTCCACCCGCTTATTAGAACGCAACCAGACGGATTTCGTTGCAATCAATTTACGTTGTGGCTCCGGCCGGGGCAATTCACCTTCGCGCAGGTGGCGTCTGGCCGTGCCTTATCGAGGCGCGTCATATTGCGCGCGCACGTGATGCGACCATTCGCCGAGCGCGAAGGCGTTGAGCCCCGTGATCCGCCGCGCCACGCATCAATCTTGGCTACCCGCTTTTACACTACCCGCCTGCGGAAATTGTGATAAATTGATTCCAAAGTGAAATTGGCCGGCGGTTTCACTATGGGGACTCATTTCGGGGGAGATTCATCCTAGGGAGGATTGCGCTGTGGCGATCAGGATCGGGATCAACGGTTTCGGCCGAATCGGCCGGATGGCTTTTCGGGCGATGCTGGGCAAGAAGGAGGTCGAAGTCGTCGCGGTCAACGACATCACCGACGCCAAGACGCTTGCCCATCTGCTCAAGCATGACTCGGTGCACGGGTCGCTCAAGCATCAGGTGAAGGCCGAGGGCAATCAGATCATGCTCGACGGCCACGCCTTCCGCGTGATCGCGGAGCGCGATCCGGCCAAGCTGCCGTGGAAGGAACTCAAGGTCGACGTGGTGATCGAATCCACCGGGCTGTTCACCGCGCGGGAGAAGGCGGCGCTGCATCTGAGCGCGGGCGCGCGCAAGGTCGTGATCAGCGCGCCGGCCGACGGCGTCGACGTGACGCTCTGCATGGGCGTCAACCAGCACGCCTACGACCCGGGCAAGCATCACGTCATCTCCAATGCCTCGTGCACGACCAACTGCCTCGCGCCTGCGGCCAAGGTGCTGCACGAGAGCTTCGGCATCGTGCATGGCCTGATGACCACGATCCACTCGTACACCTCCGACCAGATGCTCCAGGACGGACCGCATAAGGATTTGCGCCGAGCCCGCGCCGCGGCGCTCTCGATGGTGCCGACCTCGACCGGTGCGGCCAAGGCGATCGGCCTGGTGCTGCCGATGCTCAACGGCAAGCTCGACGGTATCGCGATCCGCGTCCCGACGCCCAACGTCTCGGTGGTCGACCTTACGGCCACGGTCGAGCGAGACGCGGACGAAAGCTCGGTCAACGCGGCGATGAAAAAGGCGGCCGAGGGCGAACTGCGCGGCATCCTGGCCTACAGCGACGAGCCACTGGTCTCGGTCGACTTCAACGGCAACCCGCATTCCTCGATCTTCGACGCGCCGCTCACCAAGGTCTTGGGCAAGCGCCTGGTCAAGATCTTTTCGTGGTACGACAACGAATGGGGTTACTCGAACCGGCTGGCCGACGTGACCGCCTTCGTCGCAAGCAAGATCTGAGCGCGCGCAGGCGCCGCGATGTCCGCGCTCGAGGTAACGCAGCTTCAGCTTGACGGGCGCAGGGCGCTGGTGCGATGCGACTTCAACGTGCCGCTGCACGAGGGGCGCATCGCCGACCCCGCGCGTATCGACGCGAGCCTTGACACCATCCGCTACATCCTGGAGCACGGCGGCGCGGCAGTTCTCTGCTCGCACCTCGGACGGCCCAAGGAACGCACGCCGGAGCTGAGCCTGAAGCCCGTCGCGGAACATCTGAGCGTGGCGCTCGGGCAGAAGGTCGCGCTCGCGCCCGACTGTATCGGCGAGGTCACGCTGGGACTGGTCGCGGCGCTCAAGCCGGGTGGCGCACTGTTGCTCGAGAACCTGCGCTTCCATCCCGAGGAGGAGGCCAACGACCGCGATTTTTCCCACGAGCTGGCGCGCGGCAAAGACCTCTACGTCAATGACGCCTTCGGCTCGGCGCATCGCGCACACGCTTCGACCGTCGGGGTGACGCGCTTTCTCGCCGAGCGCGCCGCGGGCTTCCTGATGATGCGCGAACTCAAGGCGCTGAGCGCGCTGACCCACGACCCGGCGCGGCCGTATATCGCGATTCTCGGCGGCGCGAAGGTCTCCGACAAGATCGGAGTCATTCGCAATCTGATGACCAAGGTCAACGCGATTTTGATCGGCGGCGCGATGGCTTATACGTTCCTGCGCGCGAGCGGGGTGCAGGTCGGCCGCTCGCGGGTCGAAGAGGACAAGCTTCAGCTCGCGGGCGAGCTGATGACCGAGGCCGCGCGCCGCGGCGTCGCCCTGATGCTGCCGGTCGACCACGTGGTCGCGGCGTCGCTCGACGCAGGCACGGCCGAGACGGTGGAGACGATTCCGCACGACCGGATGGGCCTCGATATCGGGCCGCGTACGGTCGAGCAGTACATCGCGAGGCTCCAGGGCGCGAAGACCGTGGTATGGAACGGGCCGCTGGGCTACTTTGAGCTGGAGGCGTTTGCGCACGGCACGCTTAAGGTGGGTGAGGCGCTGGCCAATCTCGCGGGCGTCTTCAGCGTGATCGGCGGCGGCGATACCGCGGCGGCGCTCGCCAACCATATATGGTCCTCGCGTTTCAGCCACATCTCGACCGGCGGCGGCGCGACGCTGGAGTACCTGGAAGGCATCGAGTTGCCGGGCGTCAAAGCGCTCGAGAGCCGGGGCTAGCCGAGGCGGCCGCGCCGCGGCGAAATCGGAACCGAAAAATCGTCTAACTGACGGAGAGAGCGCGATGCGCAGGAAGATGCTCGCCGGAAACTGGAAGATGAACCTCACGCCGATCGAGGCGCGCCAGCTCATCCGGGCGCTCAGGTTGGAGATCGATCCCGATGCGGCGGCGCTCGCGCGCGACCGCGACGTGCTGATCGCGCCAGCCGCGGTCGCGCTCGCGGCAGCCGCGCAAGAGCTCGCCGGATCGAACATCGCGCTGGCCGCGCAGAACATGCATTACGAGGATAAGGGCGCGTTCACTGGCGAGGTGTCGGCGCCGATGCTCAAGGCGCTGGGCGTCACCCACGTCATCCTCGGCCACTCCGAGCGCCGCCACGTCTTCGGCGAGAGCGACGAACTGATAAATCGCAAAGTCCGCGCCGCGGTCAAGCATCGCCTGGTGCCGATCCTGTGCGTCGGAGAAACCCAGCAGGAGCACGACGGCGGCCATACCACCGCGGTCATCCTGCGCCAGACGCAAAACGGTCTTACGGGGCTCGACGGACCCGAGGCCGCCCGCGCGCTCATCGCCTATGAGCCGGTATGGGCCATCGGCACCGGCCGCACCGCCACTCCCGCGCAGGCCTCGCTCGCCCACGGCGTGATTCGCGAAGCGATCGGAGACGCCTTCGGTCGGGAATGCGCCGCGACGGTACGAATCCTCTATGGCGGCAGCGTCACGCCCGAAAACGTCGACGGACTCATCGGCAGCCACGATATTGACGGGGCTTTGGTCGGCGGGGCAAGCTTAAAGGCTGACTCGTTCGCCCGGATCGTGCGTGCGCGGGCGGGCTGAGGCTTACAAGGCTATAGTACCAAGATGGTTTCGATCGTTGTCGCGATTCATGTCGTGATCTGCCTCGCGCTGATCATTGTGATCCTGCTTCAGCAGGGCAAGGGCGCGGAGATCGGCGCGGTGTTCGGCGGCTCGAGCCAGACCGTGTTCGGCGCGAGCGGCGCCGGCAATGTGTTGACCAAGGCCACCTGGGCGATGGCCGCGATGTTTTTTGCGACGTCGATTTTCCTCGCCTATGCCTCGACGCGGCGCTTCACCGGCAGTATCTTCGGGTCCGGCGGGGGGGTGAGCCGCAGGGTCGTCGTTCCGCCCAAGCCGATGGTGCCGTTGGCGCCGGCAGGGCCAGCAGCGCCAGTCGGACCAGCGGGACGGGCTCCCGCAGGCCCGGTTTCCAAAGGCCCGGTTCCGATGTCCGCACCGGCGGCGCGGGCCGCTCCGGTTAACCCGGCCAGGCCGGTTGCGCCGAAGCCCGGGCCGTAGGCGAGGCGGGGTGCGGCGGGATAGTTTCGTGACCTGCAGAGCTGCGCGTGAGCGCGGCCACGAATCAAAGCCGCGCGTTAGCGCGGCCTTCAATAGTGACCGGGGCCGCGCAACAAGTCGCGGCGATCAATAGTGATCGGGCCGCGCACAAGGCGCGGCCATAGGGCGCGGGTGGTGGAACGGCAGACACGCGAGTTTGAGGGGCTCGTGGTAGAAATACCGTGCGGGTTCAAGTCCCGCCCCGCGCACCAGTTATCACTAACCAGCAGCGGAAATCCCAATCGCGATTTAAGCTCCCGGCTCGAAGCGCCGGGGCGGCGTTGATCTAGCGGACGCCGAGCGAGAGCTGAGTGCTTGGCGCCAGCGCGGGCGCGGCGGCGCGAGCCGGTTCGCGCCGGTCGCGATGGTCCACCATAAAGCCGTACTTCGCGCGCATCCGGTCGAAGATCGCGCCGAGCCGCTCGTCGTAGCCGCGCGGCGCATACACCGCGCGGGCGTAGAACTCGTCGATACGGCACGCCACCTCGGGAAAGTGCTCCTTGATGAACGGGACGAAGCGGCGGGCCGCCGAGGGTTTGAGGAACAGCGAGCGCCACCAGACCGCGCTTGCGCCCGCGCGGCGCGCCGCCCGCACCACGCTCTCGATCGCCGCCGGCGCGTCGGTCAGCCCGGGAATCACCGGCATCATCAGGACGTTGCAGCGGATACCCGCGCGGCTCAGCTCGGCCAGCGCGCGCAGGCGCAGTTCCGGGCGCGGCGCGCGCGGCTCGAGCGTGCGCTGGAGGCGGCGGTTGAGCGTCATCAGCGAGAAGTTGACGCTGAGTTTCGAGTGCGCGTTGATCGCGCTCAGCAGGTCGAGGTCGCGGACGACGAGCGCGGACTTGGTGGTGATCGAGAGATTGAGCCCGCCCAGTTGCGCGAACACCTCGAGCATCGAGCGCGTGAGCCCGTACTTGCGCTCGGCCGGCTGATAGGGGTCGGTCGCCGTGCCGATCGCGATCGGGTCTGAGCCGAGCGGCGTGCGCGAGAGGGTGTGCGACAGCACCTGCGCGGCCATCCTTTTCACGAAGATGCGCCGCTCGAAATCCATCGGGTCGCGCAACTCCAGAAACTCGTGCGTGTAACGTGCGTAGCAGTAGACGCATCCGAACTCGCATCCGCGATACGGGTTGATCGTCCAGCGAAATGGCATCCGCGGGTTCTCGCAGCGGTTGAGTATGGTGCGCACGGGCATCTCGATGAACTCGACGTCGCGCAGCGGCGCGAGCGGCACAGCCGCGTCGATGGAGTCGCCGAACAGCGCCGTGGATGCGAGCTTCATGGATTTAGTTTCGCTTTTATTTCGCTATTCGTCAAGGAGTATTCGAGAGCACCTAAACCGGGCATTCCAGCCTCCGACATTCGTTGGAGATAAACCTTAAAGCCGCTGGAGATTGACCAAAGCGGTTGGGTGGAAATAGGACAGAGGGACGAGCGCCCGCGTGCCGATGGAGTTGGCCAATGTCCTATCCATTCAAGAAAATTCTCTGTCCGATACAGTTAGACGATTCCGAGCAGGTTGCGCTGGAATTGGCGTCGCATCTAGCCAAGGACATGGACGCTACGGTCTACCTGCTGCACATCGTGCCGATCCTGCCGATCGACGCGCCCAACGTCACCATAACCGTGCATACGCAGGCCGAGGACGACGCGCGCCTCAAGCTCCAGGCACTGGCCGCCGAAAGGCTGGCCGGGCTCAAATCGGAAGTCATCACGCGAATCGCCGGGCCGGGCGAGGCCGCCAGGGGCGTGCTCGAAGTGGCCACCGAGCTAGATACCGACCTTATCCTACTGAAGACTCACGGGCGCAGCGGCCTCGCCCATTTCATCATGGGCAGCGTGGCCGAGCAGATCGTGCGCCGGGCGCATTGCGCGGTGCTGACGCTGACTTCCACGGCCAAAGAGCGCCACACCGGACTAAGCGCGCGACTGGCGAGCGGTCGCTAGGCGCGGCGGAAGACGATCGCGGCTACGGCAGCGTGACCAGGTCGTAGGCCGGGGGCAATCGCTCGCCGATCAGCGTGGCGGTCCCGCCCATCTCACGCGTGCGAATCACCGAGCCGTCGGTCGTGACGGCGAAGAAATCGCCTTCGTTCTCCGGGTCGGCCTTAAGGCGCATCACCATCCCGCGCTCGGGCAGGACGTCGTCGCCGAGCGCCTCGAAGCTCTGGCCCGAGTCGAGGCTGCGGAACATCACTGCGTCGGCGCCAGCCGGTCCGGTGGACCAGAACGGCGGCGGACCGGCCGCCGCGGCGGTAAAGACCCGGCTCGATTCTCCCGCCGCGACGAACAGCGGCACCGTGTAGCTGCGGCAGAGCCCGCGCTTGACCTTGCTCCACGAGCTGCCGCGGTTCTCTGAGACGTAAAAGCCGGCGCCGGTGGTCGCGTAGAGGCGTTTGCGATTTTGCGGATCGACCGCGATGCAGTGGACGTCTTCGTAGAGCCCGCTGTTGAGCAGCTCGAAGCTCTCGCCGCGGTCGTGCGAGCGCGCAACGCCGCCTTCTTCCACGCCGACGTACATGGTCATGGGGTCGTGCGGGTCGAAGACGATCGCGCGGACGTGCGGGATGTGAGGCGGCGGCGGAAAACTCCAGCGCTCGCGTCCTGGCAGCTTGAGAAACTCGGCGCACTCGCGAAAGGTGCGGCCGTGATCGAGGCTGTGCAACAGCCGCGCGTGCGAGGTGCCGACAAAGACCTCGCCGGGCCCGTCCGGCGGCGCCGCGATTGCCCATACGTCCTCATTGCGCGCGATGCTTGGTGTTATATCGGCCCAGGTGCGGCCGCCGTCATTCGAGCGTGCGAGCGTCACCCGGCCCCGCGCACTGCCCATGTGGGCGTGGTCGACCGAGCCGGCGTAAATCGTCCCCGGCTCGCGGCAGTCCTGCGCCATGCACCACACCGACGGCGGATCCGCGAGCACCATCAACGGCTTGCCCTTGCGCTCGGCATCGAGGACCACGATCCCCTTTGACGTACCTACGCAGAGTTTCATCTTCGCCCCTCCCCCTTGTGAACCGCACCATTCAATCCTATGGCGCGCCCGCCACTAATGCATCAACGGTCAACCGCACTTTCCGTCGATCTTTTGTTTTAGTCACTCCAAACGTATCGAGGTGTGCAGCCGGCCGCCGGCCGCGAGTTCCTGCGGCGCGACCTTCTTCGGGCTCGAATCGAAGCGCACCCGCCGCACCACCATCGTGGCGCCCTCCAGCGCGACCCGCATCCCGGCCGTGTCGATCGAGACGATCGTGCCTGGCGGGCTCTCGCTGCGCCGGTTTTCGAGGATCGGTTCGTAAAGCCGCAGCCGCTCACTGCCCGCCTGCGCAAACGCGCCCGGCTGCGGATCGCATCCACGCACCAGGTTGAAGACTTCGCGCGCGCTCCGCGCGAAATCGACTTTCGCGTGCTCGTCGCGGCACGGCGGTTCGTAAGTCGCGAGGCTTTCGTCCTGCGCGATCGCCGGCGCGCGCCCCGCCTTGATGAGTTCGATCGCCTCGGTCATGGTCTCGATGCCCAGCGGGAAGAGGCGGTTGAAGTAGAGCGAGCCGACGGTGTCCTCGTCGCGGATGGGTTCGCTGCGCTGCACGAGGATCGGGCCGGTGTCGATCCCCTTGTCGGGCCAGAACCAGGTCACCCCGGCGCTCGCGTCGCCCATGATGAGCGTCCAGTTGATCGCGCTGGCGCCGCGATGGCGCGGCAGGAGCGAAGGATGAAAGCAGATCGCCTTGTGGCGCGGCGCGTAGAGGATGCGCTCGGGCACGATCAGCGTCACGAACGCCATCACTAGCAATTCCGCGTCGAGCGCGCGGAACTGCTCGAAGGCCGCGTCGCTTTTGAAGGTCGCGGGCTGGCTGAGCGGCACGCCGAGCGCCAGCGCCTTGGTCTTCAGCGGGTCGGGGCGGCCGCCGGGCGGGTCGGGCGGCGCGAAGACGTGGACGATCTCCTCGCCGCGCGAGTGGAGCACCTCCAGGGTGCGCTCGGCAAACGCCGCCTGTCCGATGAGCGCGATACGCACCGCTTTAAATCTCCGCCCCGATGTTCGGCATTGGACTCACGATACGAAATCGCCCAATCGACCGCTACCAACCTGCCCCCGCTACCAAATAGCACGCTACCAAATTAGACCGTCGCCTGGCACGCGCCGGCGCTATCGCGCAAGGCGCTTTCGTCCACAGCGCCTTGTGGGTTGGCGTGCGCGGGCGTTCCCGTTGTATAGGTGGGGCGAAAAACCCACACGGCAGGAGGAACCGCGATGCCGGACTACAGCCGTTACGAATTCATCAAGGTCGAGAAGGCCGAGCGCGTCGCCACCGTGACGCTCAACCGCCCTGACCGGCTCAACGCCGTCAACCCGGGGCTGCATCACGAGCTGATGACGATCTGGAACGACCTCGCCGAGGACCGCGAGGTCAACGCGATCATCCTGACCGGCGCGGGCCGCGCCTTTTGCGCCGGCGGCGACGTTAAGGGAATGGCGTCGGGGACGCTGGCCAGCGCCAGCGGCGGCAGGGCGGAGCGGATCACCGCCGCCGAGGGGCGGCGGATCGTGCAGAACATGCTCGACGTCGAGCAGCCGATCATCGGCGCGATCAACGGCGACGCGGTCGGCCTCGGCGCGACGATCGCGCTCTTGTGCGACATCATCGTGGCCTCCGAACAGGCCCGCTTCGCCGATACTCACGTCAAGGTCGGAATCGTGGCCGGCGACGGCGGCGCGGTAATCTGGCCGCTGCTGATCGGGCCGGCGCGGGCCAAGGAATTCCTGATGCGCGGGCACTTCGTCAACGGCGCGGACGCTTTCAAGATGGGGATGGTGAATTACGCGGTCGCGCCCGAGCAGGTGATGGCGAAGGCGCGCGAACTCGCGCAGGAGTTGGCCGACGGGCCGACCTATGCGATCCGCTGGAGCAAGCTCGCGGTCAACAAGTGGCTCAAGCAGCAGACTAACCTGATCCTCGACGCGTCGCTCGCCTACGAGATGGTGACCTTCACCACCGAGGACCATCGCGAGGCCGCGCGCGCGTTCGTCGAAAAGCGCAAGCCCAACTTCAATCGAGACTAGCCGGCCATCGGACGATCCGGGCTGCAGGAAAAACGCGACAGTGATCGCGCGCGCGGCGACAGCGATGCGACAAAAAGAAGGTTATGCGTCAAGGAGAAGATCATGCGTAAGGACATCGAGATCAACGCCGAAGGCACGATTCTGCGCGGCTGGTTCTACACGCCTGACCGGCAAAGCGGCAAAGCGCCGGCGATCGTGATGGCGCACGGCTTCTCGGCGGTCAAGGAGATGTACCTCGACCGCTTCGCCGAGCATTTCTGCGCGGCCGGGCTGGGCGCGGTGGTTTTCGACAATCGCAACTTCGGCGCCAGCGACGGCCAGCCGCGCCAGGAGATCGATCCGTGGACGCAGGTGCGCGACTATCGTCACGCGATCACGTGGGCGCGGATGCAGCGTGAGGTCAACCCCGAGCGGATCGGCGTATGGGGTTCGAGTTACTCTGGCGGCCACGCGCTGGTCGTCGGCGCGATCGACCGGCGCGTGAAGTGCGTGGTCTCGCAGGTGCCGCTGATCAGCGGCTACCGCAACATCCAGCGCCTGGTGCGGCCCGATTTTCTCGGACCGCTGCGCGCCCAGCTCGACGCCGACCGCGAAGCGCGCTTCCGCGGCGAAGCGCCCGCGATGATACCGGTCGTCGCTCCCGATCCGCAGGCGCCCTCGGCGCTGCCGACGCCTGACTCCTACCAGTGGTTCACCGACACCGGCCGCGAGCGCGCGAAGTCCTGGCGCAATGAGGTCACGCTGCGCACGCTCGAGATGCTGATGGAGTACGAGCCCGGCAGCTATATCACGAAGATAAGTCCGACGCCGCTGATGATGGTCGTCGCCGTGGGCGACACGCTGGCGGTAGCCGAACTGGCGATCGCGGCCTTCAACGAGGCGTTGGAGCCCAAGAAGATCGTGTTGCTCGAGGGCGGCCACTTCGACGCCTACGTCGGCGATTTCGAGAAAGCGGCAAACCCGGCGCGCGACTGGTTCGTGACGCACCTTATGCGCTGAAGGCGCGCGGCTCTCAGCGGCCGTTGGGCCCAGCTTCGACGCCACGACATCGACAAGACGCACGTCGGGGATGGCGCGCGAAAGGCCTCTTCTTTTGTCATCCTGAGCGAGCGTTGCGCGAGTCGAAGGACCCCGGATCTCTCTGAGCGCGCATTGCGAGAGTCTCGGCGCGAGAGGACCCGGGGTCCCTCGACTCGCAGACTCGCTCGGGATGATGGGATGGACCCCCGCCCGCTTATATACGGCCTCGCAATGGGCCAAGAATGTACGCGACATTCGAAGCGAGGAGGGTCCGCGATGGAGATTACAACGATTGGGATCGACTTGGCAAAGAGCGTGTTTGCGGTGAGCGGCGCCGATCGGCGGGGCAAGGTGGTGATGCGCCGGCAATTGCGCCGGGCGCAGGTGCTGGAGTTCATGGGCAAGCTCGGGCCGTGCGTGGTGGGGATGGAGGCGTGCGGCGGCGCGCATCACTGGGCGCGGGCGATCGGCAAGCTCGGCCATGAGGTACGGCTGCTGAGCCCGGCGCTGGTCAGGCCGTATCGCAGCGGCCCCAACAAGCACCACCGCAACGACGCCGACGCGATCTGCGAAGCGGTGCGCCGTCCGCAGATGCGCTACGTCGCGGTCAAGAGCGTCGCCCAGCAGGACCAGCTGGCGCTGCATCGGGTGCGCGCGCAACTGCTGAAGCAGCGCATCGCGCAGAGCAATCTGATCCGCGCGCTGCTGCACGAGCGCGGCGTGGGCGGCACGGCTGGGCGCCAGGCGCGGTCCCAACGTGGCCGCCGTCGCGCTCGCCAACCACAATGCGCGGGTGCTGTGGGCCTTGCTCAGCCGCGGCGATGGTTATCGCCCCCCGACGAGCAGTGTTCCCTCGCGGCCCTCCGCTGGCGCGGTAATCAAGCGGGCGCGCGAGGGAAAACTGCTTTTGGCCACCAAACGCGCGTAACTGCAAGAACTCGGAACGCTCACCGATGGTTGCGAAGGGTGAATACGATCTGATGGCGAACCGGTCGCACCGGCGCCTGCCTACTCTGCTATCTGTCAGGGCCCATCAGCACGAGGCCGGCGGGATGATCAGAGACCCAAGCGCGCGGATTTCCATCAGGGCCACGGGCGCTACTCATGCCCCCGATTCAACAGGCCGGATATATGACCGCAACCCGTTCCCCTCTGCCGTTCCTCACTCTTGCGCGCGGGCGGGGTCCATATATGACAAAAAAAGAATCTCAGAGCATTATCGGCGCATCGTTTTGCCGCATCAGCGCCGCGCTGTGGAGCAAAATCCGGGCGCGAAATTGACATCATGGGGCGCCGACAGCTACTAATTATTGTGCGGTTGCGCTCAGAGTTTTTCGGTTCCTACACAGTCCGTTCGGAGTTCCCTCGATGGCCGCTGATATAGTCGGCGTCATCCCGGCACGCTTTTCCTCGACCAGGCTGCCAGGCAAGGCGCTGGTCGAAATCGAGGGCGTTCCGATGGTGGTCCGGGTGTGGCGGCAGACGGCCAGGGCGCGCGCGTTCAGCCGCGTGGTAGTGGCCACCGACGACGAGCGTATCGTACGCGCGGTCGCGGCGGCGGGCGGCGAGGCGATGATGACTTCACCGGCGCATCAAAGCGGCACCGATCGGATTGCCGAAGTCGCCGCCAAAGTGCCGGCCGGAATTTATCTCAATGTGCAGGGCGACCTGCCGTTTATTGATCCGGCCGACCTCGACGCGTTGGCCGCGCCGATGCGCGCCGACGACGACATCGCGATGGCCACGCTGGCGACACCGATCGTAGATGCCCACGAGTGGCACAATTCCAACGTGGTGAAAGTGGTATGCGACGGGCGCGGCGACGCGCTGTATTTTTCGCGCGCGCCGATTCCGTGGCCGCGCGAGGGCGCCGCGCCGCCCGCCCAGGCGCGCCGCCATATCGGCGTATATGCCTACCGCCGCGACTTCCTGCTGCAGTTTGCCGAGCTTGAACCGGGCGTGCTCGAGGCGCTGGAAAAGCTCGAACAACTGCGCGCGCTGGAGCGCGGCTTTCGTATCCGGGTGGTGGCTTCCGTGGCGCCTTCGCTTGAGGTAGATACAGCCGAGGACCTCACGCGAGCGCGCGAGCACGCACGGCGGCTTGGCGGCTGAAGCCGGGAGGGCCCAATAGTGGATCGCGACAACAAGACCAAGTTCATCTTCGTCAGCGGCGGCGTGGTTTCTTCGCTGGGCAAGGGCCTCGCGGCGGCCTCGCTCGGCGCGCTGCTCGAGGCGCGCGGACTGCACGTGACGCTGCTCAAGATGGACCCGTATATCAACGTCGACCCCGGCACGATGAGCCCGCTGCAGCATGGCGAGGTGTTCGTGACTGACGACGGCGCCGAAACCGATCTCGATCTCGGCCACTACGAACGCTTTCTCGAGACCCGGATGAGCCGGCGCAACAACTGCACCACGGGCCAGATTTACGACACCGTGATCCAGAAGGAACGCCGCGGCGATTACCTCGGCGCGACCGTCCAGGTCATCCCGCACATCACGGACGAAATAAAAAGGCGCATCCGCGAGGCCGCCGAAGGTTTCGACCTCGCGATCGTCGAGGTCGGCGGCACCGTCGGCGATATCGAGAGCCTGCCGTTCTTCGAGGCGATCCGCGAGTTCCGCTGGGACTACGGGCGCGACAATGTGCTCTACGTCCATCTAACCCTGGTGCCGTTCATCCCGGCCGCCGGCGAACTGAAGACCAAGCCGACCCAGCACAGTGTCAAGGAACTGACTGGCCTCGGCATCCAGCCCGACATCCTGCTCTGCCGCAGCGACCGTCCGCTGGACAAGAAAGTCAAGGCCAAGATCGCGCATTTCTGCAACGTCGAGGAGAACTGCGTCGTCTCGGCACGCGACGTCGAATCGATCTACGAGGTGCCGCTGCGCTTTCACGAGGAAGGGTTCGACCAGCGCGTGGTCGAAAAGCTCAACATCTGGACCGGCGCGCCCAACCTTGCCAAATGGCGGCGAATCGTTAAGACCGTGCAGAATCCCAAGGCTACCGTCAACGTCGCGGTGGTCGGCAAGTACGTCAACCTGGTCGATTCCTACAAGAGCCTGCACGAGGCGATCGCCCACGGCGCGATCGCCAATGAGGCGCGGGTCACGATCGACTACGTCGACGCCGAAGAACTGGAAAAGGGCAATCCGGCGGCGCGCCTCGGGGCGGCAGACGCGATCATCATCCCGGGCGGCTTCGGCGAGCGCGGGATCGAGGGCAAGATTCGCGCGGTGCGCTACGCGCGCGAGAACCAGGTACCGATCCTCGGGATCTGCCTGGGCCTGCAGATGATGGTGATCGAGATCGCGCGAGACCTGGTCGGGCTCAAGAAAGCCAACTCGAGCGAAGTCCAGGAGGACACGCCCGATCCGGTGATCGATATCATGGAGAACCAGAAGGGAGTCGATCGCAAGGGCGCCACGATGCGCCTGGGGTCGTATCCGTGCGTCATCCGCTCGGGATCGCTCGCGCTCGGGCTCTACCGCCGCAGCCGTATCGCCGAGCGCCATCGCCATCGCTACGAAGTCAACAACGCCTATCGCAAGGCGCTGGAGGAGGCCGGCTTCAAAGCGACCGGCACCTCGCCCGACGATCAACTGGTCGAGATCATGGAACTGCCGGGCCATCCATGGTTCCTCGGCTGCCAGTTCCATCCCGAGCTGCGCTCGCGCCCATGGGACTGCCATCCGCTGTTCCGCGGGCTCATCCGCGCGGCGGTCATGCGGCGTGCCGAGACCGCGCCCGAGCGCTCGGCCAAGGTGCGTCCGCTCAAAGCGGTGTCGTGAGCAAGCGGCAGGTAACGGCCGGCGCGGTGGTTTTCGGCGGACCGCGGATCGTGCTGATCGCGGGGCCGTGCGTGATCGAAAGCCCCGAGGTCTGTCTCCGCCATGCCGAGCGGCTGGCCGCGATTTCGCACACAAGCGGCGTTCCGATCGTGTTCAAATCTTCGTTCGACAAAGCCAACCGCACCAGCCAGGCCTCGTTTCGCGGGCCCGGCCTGCACGACGGGTTGCGCGTGCTCGAGCGGGTCAAGCGCGAAACCGGGCTCGCGGTGCTGACCGACATCCATGAGCCTGCGCAGGCGGCGCCGGTGGCCGAGGTCGCCGACGTGTTGCAGATTCCGGCGCTGCTCTCGCGCCAGACCGACCTGATAGCGGCGGCAGCGCGAACCGGCGCGGCGGTCAACCTCAAGAAGGGGCAATTCCTCGCCCCGTGGGACATGCGCGCGGTGGTGGCCAAGGCCGAAAGCTTCGGCAACCATCGGCTGATCGTCACCGAGCGCGGCTTCTCATTCGGCTACAACAATCTGGTGAGCGATTTCCGCGCGCTGGTGATCATGCGCGCCTTCGGCTACCCGGTGGTGTTCGACGCGACCCACTCGGCGCAGTTGCCGGGCGCGGGCGGCGAGCGCTCGGGCGGCCAGCGCGAGTTCGTGGCGCCGCTGGCGCGCGCGGCGGCGGCGGTCGGCGTCGACGCGCTGTTCATGGAAGTGCACGAGGACCCCGACCACGCGCTGAGCGACGGTCCCAATTCCTATCCGCTCGATCTGCTGCCGGCCCTGCTCGCCGACGTCACGCGAATCGACGCCGCGGCGCGCGAGGCGGCAAGCCGCGACTAACCAAATTGCGGCGCATCAAGGCTCGGCCCGCCGACGAGAGTCCTCGGTCCGCCTGGATGGCGCTGGCGGATAACCTGGCGACCGGGATGGTGTTCCTCAGTTTTTTCGTCGCGCATTGGATCGCGCAGGCGATGGCGTGGGCCAACGCCTCACGCGGTGAAAACTGGCATCTCCTATTCGGCTTGCTCGGCATGCCGCTGGTTCATTTGGCCGGATCGCGCACGGACGACTATTTTCTGCTGCTCTCGGTGCCGAACAGCCTGATATGGGCCGCGGCGCTGACCGCTCTGGCGGCCCGTTTCAGATCGCGGCGCGAACGGGTGCGCCGCGTGGGCAAAGATTGATTTACACTCTAAACCGCCGCTGATAGCCTCATCGATGGAGCGACGCGATGAGTCCGAGGCGGGTAGCCAAGGCGATGGGATTGTTCGGAGCCGCGGCGCTGGCCGTGGTGCTTGCGGTCGCCGTTTATGTCGTGCGCCATCGCTCCCCCGCCACGACCTTGCAGCAGGTGGCGGACGTGATGCCCAACGCGCTGCTGCATGCGCACAATCTCAAGTGGACGCAAATGAGCGGCGCGCAGAGTCAATGGCATCTGAGCGCGCGCGATGCCAGTTACTCGCACGACAAGACTTCGCTGGTGCTGACCGACGCGGAATTGTCGATGGTCTCGAAGGACGGCAAGAATGTCGAGGTCAACGCGCCGCGTGCGGAAATCTCGGTGACTGGCAATCACATCAACCAGGCTCACTTAAGCGGCGGGCTTCAAATTAATTATGGCGATTTCGTGCTGAAAACCGGCGAAGCGACCTTCGCCCCCGACAAGGACATGGTGAGCGCGCCCGGCGAGGTCGAGGTCCAAGGCCAGGGGCTGACGGTTACGGGCGTGGGCCTGACCGGCCATCCCAATGAGCGCAACTTCAGCCTGCTGAGTCAGACCAACACCGTGGTGGTTCCGAAGAAGAGCAGTGAGCTCCAATCAGGCAAGTCGTAACGGCGCGGCCCGCGCCAACCCGGTCGGCGGGCTGATCAGCGGGCTAATCAGGATGATTGGCGCGGCGGCGATCGCGCTGGCGTTCTGCGCGAGCGCGCCTTTAGGCGCGCTCGCGCAGAACGCGTCGGATTCGCCGGGCGGGCCGGCGGCGCAGAATGCGCCGCCGGCCGCGCTCGGCGCGAGCATCCGCAAGCCGCCGGGCGCCGCCGCAGGCGGCGCGCCGGCGGCTGCGGATAACACGGCCGCGGCGTCAGCGTCGGCGACGCCCGCAGGGGCGGCGCCCGCCGCTGACGCCGGCGGTTCGGCGCCCGCTGGCGCACCGGCTTCCAGCGATACGTCCGCGACGGCATCCTTTGTGGCTCCGGGCGCGACCGAGAGCGCCGGCGCGCCAGCCGCTCTCGCTACCCCCTCGGCGCACGCCAAGGCCAGGACGCGGCGCCACGCGCATTCCGATAGTGCCACGCAGTCGGCGTCGGCGAAGACCGATTCCAAGGATACAAACGCGGACTCGAAAAACAGCAAGGACAACAAAGACGGCAAAGGCCAGGAGGGCCCGTTCTCCTCGCTCCAGTTCTCGGGCAACAAGGGCCCGATCGATATCAAGTCGGACGCGCTCGATCTCGACTACAAAGCCAACGTGGTGACCTTTCGCGGCCACGTCCATGCGGCGCAGGCCGACGCAGTCCTTACGAGCGATACGCTGACGGTGACCTATGGCAAGGACTTCAACGAGGTCAAGGAGATGGTCGCCAACAACAACGTGCGGATGAGTCAGGGCACGCGATGGGCGACTGGTGACCACGCCGTGCTCGACCAGGCCAAGCATACCGTGACGCTGACCGGCAGTCCCGTGGTGCACGACGGCGAGGATCAGGTCACCGGCAGCAAAATCACGGTGCATCTTGACACGGGCAAAAGCGAGGTAGAGGGAGCACGAGCGGTGTTCTTCCCTAAGGAGCAGAAAACCCGCGATAATAAGACGACCGTCGCTAAGTCGCCTTAGTCAGCGGCGTTCGATATGGCACCCGAACTCAAATTAGGACAGGACCTGCGGCTACGTCAGCAGCTGGTGATGACGCCGCAGCTGCAGCAGGCGATCAAGATACTGCAGCTGTCCCTGCCCGAGCTGGAAGCCGTCGTTCAGACCGAACTCGAATCCAATCCGCTGCTCGAGATGGTCGAGGAGCGCAGCCCTACCGCGACCGCGGCCGACGACGGGATGGCCGCGGCGCCCGATCCCACGCCGGGCTCCGAGCCCGACCTGTTGCCGCCCGAGCCCGAGTTGGGCGCGGCGGCGGCCGAGTCGGAATGGAACGGCAACGGCGACGAGCAGCCGACGGTCGAGGGGATGACGAGTGAGGCGCGCGACGCCACGACGGAGATCAAGGAGGACGGCCGCCTCGACAAACTCGACTGGCGCGAGTACCTCGAAAACTACTCCAACAACTGGCAGGACAACCAGGAGTCCGAGCAGGACGACGAACGCCGCCAGACCCTGGAGAACACGCTCACCCGCCGCACCTCGCTTGAAGAGCACCTGATGTGGCAGCTCCGGATGTCCGCGCTGGAGCACAACGATCAGATCATCGGCGCGACCGTCATCTACAACCTTAACGACGACGGCTATCTGGAAACGCCGATCGAGGACCTGGCGGCCCAGCTCGAGACCGACCCGGCCACCGTCGAGCGGGTGCTCAAGCGCGTGCAACGATTCGATCCGCCGGGGGTGGCGGCGCGCGATCTCCGCGAGTGCCTCTACCAGCAGCTCAGCAACATCGGGATGGAGGAGTCGCTGGCGGCGCGCATCGTGCTCAACCATCTCGACCTGCTCGAGAAGCATCGCTACGCCGAGATCGCGCGCGCCCTCGGGGTGACGATGGAAGTGGTGGGGCAGGCGGCCAAGGTGATCTCGCTGCTCGAACCCAAGCCGGGGCGCGACTATGGCGGCCAGGAGCCGGCCTATATCGTGCCCGACGTCTTCATCCACAAGATGGGCGAGGACTATGTGGTGCTGCTCAACGAGGGCGCGGTGCCTCGGCTGCGGCTGGCGGGCTATTACCAGCGCGTGCTGAGCGACAGCGCGGTCGCCGATGACACCAAGGAATATTTGCAGGAGCGGCTGCGCTCGGCGCGATGGCTGGTCAAGTCGATCTACCAGCGTCAGCAGACGATCTTCAAGGTCGCAAGCTCGATCGTGAAGTTCCAGCGCGCGTTCTTCGACCACGGCATCACCCACCTGCGGCCGCTGGTGCTCAAGGACGTGGCCGAGGACATCGGGATGCACGAGTCGACCATCAGCCGTGCCACCGCCAACAAGTACGCCCACACCCAACAGGGCATCTTCGAGATGAAGTTCTTCTTCACCTCGGGGGTCAAAGCCGCGAGCGGCGAGGACGTGAGCGCCGAGACGGTCAAAGAGAAAATTCGCGCGATGGTGGCGGTCGAGCAGCATCACGATCCGCTGTCCGACCAGGCTATCGCGGAAGTTCTGCGCCGCGACCAGATCAATATCGCGCGCCGCACGGTGGCCAAGTACCGCCAGGCTCTCGGCATCCTGCCCTCGGCGCGCCGCAAGAAGGTCAGCTGATCGACTTGTCGCAATGGGAAAAAAGCGGTGACGAAGAGCTGTCGCGAAAAAGGGGTGGCGAAAAGAGGTGCTAGATGGCGATGAAAGAACCGGCGGGCAAGCGCAGCCGGGTGGTCGAACGCAAACTGCGCCGCCGCGAGCAGCTCAAGGCACGGCCGGTAGCTCTGGTCACCGTGACCTTCCGTCACGTCGAGCCGACCGAGGCTATCCGCCAGTACGGGGAACGTAAGCTTGGCCACGTAGCCGAGGCTCTGAAGCGCCCGTGCACCGTGCATTTGATTCTGTCAGTAGATAAATACCGCCAGTGTGGCGAAGTTACGGTCAAGTCGGGCCGTCTGGCCGTGGTTGCGGCGCAGCAGGAGACCAAGGACCTTTACTCGGTCATCGACCTGCTCGCCGACAAGGTCCAGCGGCAACTCAAGAAACATCTCGAGAAGATTGAGGCTAAGAAATGGCGGGCCCCATCGGCGGGCGAGGTCCTGAGCGCGGTTGAGGAAGCGGAGAGCGAATCCCGCTCGTAAGCGCGCCCGCGGCACCTGCGATAAGGCCGCGCGCCCTGGCGGCGCTTCGCGGCCATACCGGCTCGCCCGGACCCGCCCTTCGATGCAATAATCGGGTGCGCTGAGCAGCGATGAAAATTACCGATATCCTGAGCCCTGATATGGTGTTGCCCGAGCTCCAGGGCAACACCAAACCGGAAGTCCTGCACGAGCTGGCGGGTTACCTTGCCAGCAAACACCGCGAGATCGATCCCGCGGCGCTGTCCGCAGTGCTCGCCGAGCGCGAGCGGCTGGGCTCAACCGCGATCGGCGATGGGATCGCCATCCCCCACGGCAAGCTCGCCGGCGTCAATAGCATCATCGGCGTCTTCGGGCGCCATCAGCGCGGCGTCGACTTCGACTCGCTCGACGGCGGGCCCACGTACCTGTTCTTTTTGCTGGTCGCGCCTGAGGATTCGGCGAGCCTGCATCTCAAGGCGCTCGCGCGCGTCTCGCGCCTAATGAAGGACCCGGCGTTTCGCGAGCGGTTGAGCAGCGCGCCCGACGCGGCCGAGATTTTTCGCCTGATCAAGGAGGAAGACGCCCGGCACTGAGGCGGGGTGCTGCCGGCGCGCCTTTGAACCTGCGATGGCTTTGCGGCGGCGGGCGCGCACGCGCGGCGCGGGCGCATCGGCCGTATCAGCCACCTTCGCCACTTCCACCAGTTCCGGCACTCCTGACACGTCGGGTCAGTCCCCGCGCCTCATCATCGTCACCGGCGTTTCGGGCTCCGGACGGCTGTCCGCGATGCGGGTGCTCGAGGACCTGGGCTTCTACTGCGTCGACAATATGCCGGTCGCGCTGGCCGAGTCCGTGATGCGGCTGGCCACCAGCCGCGACCCGCAACTGGCCGGCGTCGCGCTCGGCATCGACGCGCGCGAGCGGCTGTTCTTCCCGCAGTGGCCGCGCGTCTTCAACGACCTCGAGCACGCCGGCTTCCGCCCCGAAGTGCTTTTTCTCGACGCCTCCGACGAGGTTCTGGTGCGGCGCTACTCGGAGAGCCGCCGGCCGCATCCGATGGCCGAAACCGGCGCGTCGGTGACCGACGGCATCCGCAGCGAACGCCTGGCGCTGGCCGAGATGCGCGAGCGCGCCAATCGCGTGATCGATACCAGCGCGCTTACCGTGCACGAGTTGCGCGAGGTCATCACGACGGCGGTGCTGGGCGCGGCCAGCGGCGCCGCAATGACGATCGCGCTGGTCTCATTCGGTTACAAGTACGGGATTCCGGTCGGGATGGACCTGGTGCTGGACGTGCGCTTTTTGCCCAATCCGTTTTTCGTGCCGGAGTTGAGGCCGCTCGACGGGACGGACGAGCGGGTGCGGGCATACGTGATGAATCAGCCGGAGGCGCGGCGCTTCGTCGATGAGATCGCGCGTCTGCTCGGCTTCCTGGTACCGCTCTACCGGCGCGAGGGGAAAAGCTACCTGACGATCGGTCTCGGATGCACCGGCGGACGCCATCGATCGCCGACGCTGGTTAACGAACTGGCGCGCCGTCTCGGCCTGGAGGGGGTCGCCCTCCAGGTACGCCACAACGACATCGCGCGCTGAGCCGCTCCGAGGCTATTCGGCACTCCCACAATCTGTAAAGTTCCGCAACGGAAAGGCAAGACCTGCGTGGTTTCAAGCAGCCGGGCGCCGCGTCGAGCTAAGAAAGGATGGCCTACGGCACCCTATTTAAGCCGACTGTAGCGCAAACGCGCGTCGCGACAACGAAAAAGGAAACTCCTGTGCGTGACGGCTTGTCCGTGTGCCGTGGCGGCCCGTATCATGATTCGACCGCGTCCGTGCGGGCCAACGATGGCGGCCACCAGTCCCATACAAACTCCCGACGATCAGCCCCGCCTGTTCACTCCGCTAGGGGTCGTCAAAATCGCAATCGTGCTGGTCCTCGTACTGGGATCGGGATGGCTTCTGTGGGCGCATTCCGAGTGGTTCGAGAATCCGAGCTTGGTCAAAGTGGAGGTGCTGAGCTGGGGTATCTGGGGGCCGGTCGTTTACATGCTGCTCTACGCGGTGGGCCCGTCGTTCCTGGTGCCGGGCGCGGTGATGACGATCGCGGGCGGGCTGGCGTTCGGCGCGCTTTGGGGATCGGTCTACTCGCTGCTGGGCGCGGATGCGGGAGCGCTGATTGCGTTCGCGGCGGGGCGGTTTCTGGGGCGCTCGTTTGTGGAGCATCTCGTGGGCGCGCGCTTCGAAAAGCTCCTGGCCCAGATCGGGCGCCACGGGTTCCAGATCATTTTCTATTTGCGCCTGGTGCCGCTCATCCCCTACAACGCGCTCAACCTGATGGCCGGCGCCTCGCCGATAACCTTCCGCGACTACTTCTGGGCGAGCATGATCGGGATGGTCCCGGGGACGATTCTGTTCGCGTTCCTGGGCGACGCGCTATGGCATCCGACCTCGCCGCGCTTTTTCCTCGCGCTCGCGCTGATCATGGTGTGCTTCGCCGGCGGAGAGCTGGCGCGTCGCCGCGGCTGGCTGCCAAGCAGCTGAGCCGGCGTCCGGTTGAACCGGCGTTCCAGCGGCCGCACGGTCGCTGGAGAGCGCGCCCGCCCGAATTAGCTTCTTACGTTCCGCTCTGCCAGCTCGCTAGGTACTGCTTCTGCTCGGCTGAAAGCCGGTCGATTTTGATTCCCATCGCGGCCAGTTTCATGGCCGCGACTTCGTCTTCGATCTTGAGCGGCACGTTATGCACCTTGACTTCGAGCTGCGCCCCGGCGGCCCACGCCGCCGCCATCGCCTGGGTGGCGAAGCTCATGTCCATCACCTGCGCGGGATGGCCGCCGGCGCAGGCGAGATTAACCAGCCGCCCCTGGCCGAGCAGGTAAAGCTTGCGCCCGTTGCGCAGATGGAAGGTCTCGACCTCGCGCTCGGCCTGGCGGTCGACGCGGCGCGCCAGCTTGCGCAGCGCGGGCAGATCGATCTCGACGTCGAAGTGGCCCGAGTTGCAGATGATCGCGCCGTCCTTCATCGCGCTCATGTGGCTGGGGCCGATGATCTCCTTGTCGCCGGTGACGGTGACGAAGATGTCGCCGACGCGCGCCGCCTCCGCCATCCGCATCACCTGGTAGCCGTCGAGCGCTGCCTCGAGCGCGCGAATCGGATTGACCTCGGTCACGATCACGTTGGCGCCGAGCCCCCGCGCGCGCGACGCCACGCCGCGCCCGCACCATCCGTAGCCGGCCACCACGAACACCGAGCCCGCCACTAGCACTCCGGTCGCGCGGATGATCGCGTCGAGCGTCGATTGGCCGGTGCCGTAGCGGTTATCGAACAGGTACTTGGTCTGCGCGTCATTGACGGCGACCACCGGGATGCGCAGTGCGCGGTCCTGCTCCATCGCGCGCAGGCGGATGACGCCGGTTGTGGTTTCTTCCATCGAGGCCCGCACTTCGGAGGCCTGGTCGTGAAAATCGGTGTGCAGCAGGCTCACCAGGTCGGCGCCGTCGTCCATCGTGATAGTCGGACGGGCCTCGAGCACGGCGCGCAGATGGCTGTAATAAGTGTCGCGATCCTCGGCGTGCACGGCGTAGCTGGGGATGCCGTATTCCTTGACCAGCGCGGCGGCAACGTCGTCCTGGGTCGAGAGCGGATTGGAGGCGCAGCACAGCACCTCGGCGCCGCCGGCCTTGAGTGTGCGCAGGAGATTGGCGGTCTCGGTGGTGATATGGAGGCAGGCGCTCAGGCGCTGGCCACGCAGCGGCTTCTCCTTGGCGAAGCGCTCGCGGATGATCCGCAGCACCGGCATCTGCTCGTCGGCCCATTCGATCCTGCGCCGCCCGGCCTCGGCGAGTCCGAGGTCGCGCACGTCATGGGGCAGGGCGCGTCCGTTGCGTGACGCGGCGGACGTGCTTTTACTACGCTTGCTGGCTTTCGCCTCCATCTGGATCATCTCCGAATTTCAAAGGGCGCGCATACGCGAGTGCGCCGTGCGCCCCAGGCCGTCATGCGCTGGTCTTGTGCTTAGCGGCCGCCGTCGCGCCCGAAGGCGTTGCGCAACGCGTCGACCATGTCGGTCTGCTCCCACGGAAAGAGCCCATTGTGCGGCACGCGGCCGAAATGGCCGTAGGCGGCGGTGGCCTTGTAGATCGGCCGCTTCAAACCGAGCGTCTTGATGATCCCCGCGGGCCGGAAATCGAACAGCTCGCGCAGCGCCGACGACAGCTTCTGGTCCGGGACCACGCCCGTGTCGAAAGTGTCGATCAGAATCGAAACCGGTTCGGCCACGCCGATCGCGTACGCCACCTGGATTTCGCACTTGGTCGCAAGGCCCGCCGCGACCACGTTCTTGGCCACGTAGCGCGCCATGTAGCAGGCCGAGCGATCGACCTTGCTCGGGTCCTTGCCCGAGAATGCGCCGCCGCCGTGACGTCCGTAGCCGCCGTAGGTGTCGACGATGATCTTGCGCCCCGTCAGCCCGCAATCGCCGTGCGGACCGCCGATTACAAAGCTGCCGGTCGGATTGACGTGGATTATCGTGTCCTTGGTCAGGAACTGCTTGGGAATGGTCGGCTTGATCAACTCCTCGATCACCGCCTCGCGCACGGTCGCATGGCCGACATCGCGGCGATGCTGCGCCGAGACCACCACCGTGCTGACCTCGACCGGGCGCCCGCCCACATAGCGCACGGTCACCTGGCTCTTGCCGTCGGGTAGCAGGAAATCCGCCTTGCCCTGATGGCGCAGCTTGGAGAGGTTTTCCATCAGCCGATGCGCGAGCGCGATCGGCAGCGGCATCTGCTCCGCCGTCTCGTCGCAGGCGAACCCGAACATCAAGCCCTGGTCACCGGCGCCCTGCTCCTTGTGCAGCCCCTCGCCCTCGGTGACGCCCTGCGAGATATCGGCCGATTGCGGCTCGATCGCGGTCAGCACGGCGCAGTTGTTGCCGTCGAAGCCGGTGTCGATGTGGTTGTAGCCGATTTCAAGCGCGGTATCGCGCGCGATCCGCACGAAGTCCGGATGCGCCCGGCTGGTGATCTCGCCGGCCAGCACGATGAGGCCGGTCTTGACCAGCGTCTCCAGGGCCACGCGCGAGTTGAAATCTTCGGCGATGAGCGCGTCGAGCACGGCATCCGAGATCTGGTCGCACATCTTGTCGGGATGGCCTTCGGAAACCGACTCCGAGGTGAAGAGAAAATCCTTGAGCGGCATTTAGCGATGTCTCCTTCAGGGTGCCGGTTTTATAAGCGCCCGCTTCAGTGCGAAGCCCGCTTGTCCGGCCCAGCGGCAGCGTAATGTTTGGTTGATTGCGGAGCGAGCGCTCGCCGCACAACGCTCGATAAATGAAGGTATTTCATCCGGAACGAAGAACGAAGCATTCATATAGCCAACCGCTGACGCGCGATCAAGGCACATGCCGGACTGCCAGTGTCCTGATAAGACACTAGCGCCGGACTGACCGTGGCGCGCTCGGCGGTCAGCCATGTGGCTGGCCCCGCTCCGGGGCTGGTTTCCGGCGAGTCCTCGCCGAAACGCTCAATCTTCGCCGAAGCGGTCCTGGAACAGGCGCTCGATGGCGTCGAGCGCAGCGCGCGCATCGGGGCCATCGGCGCGCACCTTGAGCCGCGCGCCGATCGCCGCGCCGAGCATCATCAGGTTGATCACGCTGCGCGCGTCGGCCTGACCGTCTTTGCCGACGATCGTAACCTTGGACTGGAAGCGGCGCGCGGTTTCGGCCAGCTTGGTGGCGGCGCGCAGATGAAGCCCGAGACGGTTACTAACCTCCACTGTCCCCTCCAGCACGCTCATCCATTCCACGATAGACGCTGACGGGCGGGCGGTAAACGGGGCTTGCGCGATTAGAGTGAGCGCGCTTCGCTGGACGTGTACGAATCAGTCGTCGGCGTCGTTGTCGCCGCTGATTTGTGCCTCGAACAGTTCGCGCAGGCGGGTTTCGATCGCGCTGTCGCGCAACGTATGTTCGCGCGCGCGCCAATCCTTCAGCGCGATCACCGCCTTGGACATGTTGCGATGGCCGCCGGCGCTGCCCATCTCGCCGAACAGCTTGCGCACGACCTCGCCCGCGTTACGCCGCCCGATCCCGTGATTGCGCACCGCGATCACCAGGTTGTCGTCGAGCTTGCCTGACACCACCACCCACTCCACGCCCTCGAACTGCAGGCAGAAGTCCGCCATCTGCACGATCAGGTCGTCGCGCTCGACCCGGCCGAGATGCAACAGCGCGACGCCGTCGTGGACCTCGAAGCGGCGCATCACGCGCGCCAACACGCGGGCGAAACGCGTCGGCAATTCGGGTCGGTCAATCTGGCGCAGCAGGCTGTAATTGGCGTGCGGGTAGAGCTGGGTAAAGGCCTGGATGTCGTTGTCGGTCACCCGCCGCTTGAGCATCAGCGTATCGCTACGGATGCCGTAGAGCAGCGCGGTGGCCAGGCGCTCGCTTATCCGCTCGTCTGCGGCGACCAGGTACTCGGTCATGATGGTGGCGGTGGCGCCATAGCCGGGGCGCACGTCCTGGAAGGCAGCGTTGTTCGGCGCGTAGCCCGGATGATGGTCGATCACAATGTCGGCGCGGCGCAGCCGGCCGTTGAAGTAGGGCGGCTGCACGTCGACCATGGCCACCCGGTCAAACGCGGCGAGTTCCTCGGTGTCGGCCGGCGCGATCTCGATCTCCAGCAGATGCATCATGGTCTTGTTCTCCGGCCGCGTGACCGGAGTGAAGCTGAAGATTGGCGTGGTGAGCTTGTTGCGGCCCAGGAGCGTCCGCAGCGCAATTGCGCTCGACATCGCGTCGGGGTCGGGATCGTCCTGTAACAGGATCGCGACGCGGTCGCCCTCCGACACCAACGCGCGCAATTCCTTGATTTTGTGCTTTGTCAGATTGTCTTCCATGAAGAGGAAAATTTTCGTCCCTGCGGCCTAAGGCAAATCGGCCCGTCCAGCTTCAGCCGAAGCCCAAGCCGCCCGCCGCTCCAGATGCCACCGAACCTTGCAGGTTTACGCTAGTATGTAGGCCGAAGGTTTTACAGGGCAGCCACTGGTCCGGAGAAAATCCTCTAACACGCCCTCCCCGGCCCTATCAATGATATAAGCATAGGGTGCCCTTGTGTCTGCCTACGATGAGCGAGCAAAGTTGCGAAATCTGCCGCCGTCCGATAAACGAGTGGTTCCTTCACCTAGCTGTGGAGGATCGCGCTGGATTTAGCCAAGACGCCTTTATTTGTGCCAATTGTGGCGTAAAATTGCGCCTCGCCTCGGAAAAAAACCGCGACCTCCAGATCGATCCGTGGCTGCATGAGGCGCTGGCGCGCGTGCTCAAAGGCAATATATGACCCCGCAGGGCATTGAACGCCGGTGAGGAAATACGCGGCAAGGAAGTACGCAAGGAAGTACGATTGATGGCGCCGGCTGAGCGAACCGAACTCGACCTTTGGCCGTATGAAGAGGCCCGGCGGCTCGCCGAGCGGGTTGGCAATTACCCGCCCGAGCGCGCAGTAATCTTCGAGAGCGGCTTCGGCCCCTCGGGTCTGCCGCATCTGGGCACGATGGGCGAGGTGCTGCGTCCCGCCTATGTGCAGCACGCCTTCCAGGTCCTTGGCCAAGTCCTCGGCGAGACCGACGCTACGAACGCCGCGTACCGCCGCCAAAGCCGGCTCATCGTCTTCATCGACGACATGGACGGGCTGCGCAAGGTCCCCGAAAGCATTCCCAATCGGGAGGCGACCATGGCTTTTCTGGGCCAGCCCGTGTCGCGGATTCCCGACCCCTTCGGCGAGTGCCATCCGAACTTCGCCGCGCACATGATCGGGCTGCTCGAAAAATTCCTCGAGCCGGTCGAGGTCAGCTACGAGTTGATGCGCTCGAGCGAGATGTATGCGAGCGGCCGTTTCGACGACGCGCTGAGACTAATCCTGGAGAAGCACGCCGAGATAATCCGGATCGTCGCGCCGACGCTGCGCGAGGAGAATCGCGCCGGATGGTCGCCCGTGATGCCGCTCTGTCCAGCGTGCGGGCAAATCAACTCGACCCTGGTGACGGCGTATCATCCTGAGCGCGCCACCGTCGAGTTCTCCTGCGAGCGCAGTTTCGGCGGCTCGCACGGATGCGGCTTCAAGGGCGAGCAGAGCGTGCTCGGCGGCAAGGCCAAGGTGCAATGGAAGGTCGACTGGGCGCTTCGATGGTACGTGCTGCAGGTCGACTACGAACTTTACGGCAAGGACCTGATCGATTCGGCGCGGCTCTCGGGTCAGATTCTGCGCCTGCTCGGCGGCCGGCCGCCGCTCGGCTTCGCGTTCGAGATGTATCTCGACGAGGAGGGGCACAAGGTCTCGAAGTCGATCGGCCGCGGCGTCGGCGTCGAGCAGTGGCGGCGCTACGCGCCCATCGAGGTGCTCAAGTATTTCCTGATTCTGAATCCGCGGCGCGCGCGCAAGCTTTTCCTGGAATCGATTCCGCAGTACACCGACGAGTATCTCGATGCGCTGCGCGCATGGAGCGCGGCGGACGCGCGCGCGCGGCGCAACTCGCCGCTGGAGTTTGTGCTACAGAGCCAAAGCGCCCGGCGCTTCAACTCGACGCTCAGCTTTGGCCTGGTGATGAACCTGGTCGCGGCGCTGGGCAGCGGCGAGCGCGAGCTCATCTGGCGCTACCTGGTGCACTATGATCCCGCGATCGAAGGCGACGCGGACACCATGAAGATGACGCGCCAGCTGATGGAATACGCGCTCAATTTCTACCGCGACTTCATCGAGCCGGCCAAGTTTCACTACACGCCCAGCGACGGCGAGCGCGAACAGTTGCGCGCGCTCAGCGCGTGGCTCGCGCAAAACGGCGGGGCCGGCGCCGAGGAGATCGAAAAAGCGATCTATGAACTCGGCCGTCAGCACTACGACAAGCCGGGCAAGATTTTTCCGCTGCTCTACCGCGTGATTTTGGGTCAGGAGCGCGGCCCGCGCCTGGGCGCCTTCATCCGCCTCACCACACCCGCGCGCGTGGCCGAAATCGTCGACGCCAGGCTCGGCTGATTAGCCGATCGGTTATACGAATTCGGCGAAGACCGAGTCGGCGAGTTCCAGGCCGCGCTCGCTTAGATAAATACGGCTCTCGTCGCGAACCAGCAGCTCGCCCTCGAACAGGCGCGCGGCGTGCGCCCCGAAAACGCTGTCGAAGCTTACTCCGAAGCGCGCCTCGAAATCGGCGAGCTTAAATCCGTCGCGTAGCCGCAGATTCAGAAACACGAACTCGCCGCGCGCGCTGTGGGCGTCAACCGTTTCGCCGCCCGCCTCCGCCAGGCCGCCCTCAAGCGCCTGCTCGACGTAGCGCGCGGGCATCCGCTCGTTCCACCATCGCCGCCCGCCGCCACCACTCTCGTTACGCGCGAAGCTATGCGCTCCCGCGCCCAGCCCCAGATAGCTCTCCAGGCGCCAGTAGCTCAGATTGTGGCGCGCCTCGTGGCCGGGCAGCGCGTAGTTGGAAATTTCGTACATGCTATAGCCGCGCCGCGGCAATTCCTCACGCACCGCGGCATAGAACTCGGCCTGCCGGTCGGAGTCGATCGGCCGGATTCGTCCGCGTTTCATCTCGGTGAAGAACGTGGTGCCTTCCTCGAAGGTCAGGTTGTAGGCCGAGATGTGATCCGGGCCGAGCGCGGCGGCCTCCGCGATGTCGTTGAGCGTCTCGCCGATAGTCTGCCCCGGGACCGCAAAGATTAGGTCGAGGTTGAGGCGCTCGAAGCCTGCGCGATGGGCGAGCCGAACGGCTTCGCGAGTCTCCGCGGCGCCGTGGATACGGCCGAGAAACTTAAGCCGCTCGTCATTGAACGACTGCGCGCCGAAGCTGATTCGATTGACCCCGGCGGCGCGCATCCCGTCTAGCTTCGCTGCGTCGACCGTTCCCGGATTGGCCTCCAGCGTGACCTCGGCGCCGCGCTCGAGGCCAAAGTTGCACTCGGCCGCGGCCAGGACCGCCGCGATCGATTCCGGCCGGAACAGCGACGGCGTGCCGCCGCCGAAAAAGATCGTCTTGAGCCGCCGTTCCGTCCATGGAGCCTCGCCGGCGCGGCGCTCGATCTCGGCAACGAGCGCGCGGACGTAGTCATCCTCGGGCCAACTCGCGACGGCATGCGAGTTGAAATCGCAATATGGGCACTTGGATTGGCAGTACGGGATGTGCAGATAGAGCGAAAACGCGGTCGCGCCGTTGCTATTGTCGTTTTCGGTGAGCATCGCGGGCCGCTGGCGCCTAACTCAAGCTTATGCTCGCGAGGCGCCGGTTACCACGTGACGGCGACGAGCCGCATGAGCGCGTGCGCGATCTCGCCAAGACGGCTTCGCGATCGGTGGCGGCAGGTAAGCGTCGACGGCGGCGAAAGCGGCTCCGAGCTCCGCGTTGCGCTGCACCGGTGGGCGCCGGTTCCACAGGTAGACGAACATCTCGTAGCCGAAATACAAGAGCAGCCCGATCAAAACGACGTCGTCGATGACGACCACGACCTTGCGGACCAGGCCGTGCGGCAGCAGCCAGATTGCCAGGCGCGCGACGAGCGCGAAGATCACGATCGCGGCGACCACGGCGCTCGCGTGATGAACGAGCAACTGGATCGCGTCGAAGTTGATCCATTGCTCGATATCGTAACGGTCCGGTGGTGTCGAATTGCTGACCGCGAACGTAGACTTACCCTCCCTTGCGAGTAGTCGGCCGCGCCGAATTCACGAGCTTAGACACGCCTGCGGAACGGCACAAGCAAGCGCGGTCACGGCGGCGATGCGGTTTCCTCCATTGCGAGCGATTCGTTGCGCACCGCCTACAAGCCGCCGCAGCGCGCCGCTATACTCTAGCGCGACGCCCCAAAGGAGCGCGCTTTAACATCGTCACCGGCTCGCACAACCAGCAATCGGCCCCAGAACCCCCTGCCGGACCGCATGCCGCCGCGCCGGCGGATTCCGCCGCTGGCCGGCTGCTCGCCGCGCGCCTGGGCCCCAATCTGGCATGGCTGGTCGCGGCCGGTATCCTGCTGAGCCGTATCGCCGGCCTCGTCCGCGAAAGCGTCTTCGCGCATTACCTCGGCAACTCCGACGCCGCCGACGCCTTCAAGGCGGGCATCCGTATCCCCAACATCCTGCAAAACCTCTTCGGCGAGGGCGTGCTCTCAGCCTCCTTCATCCCGGTCTACAGCAAGCTCCTAAGCGAGGGCGACGAGGAGACGGCCGAGACGCTGGCGTGGGGCGTGGGCGCGCTGCTCGCGCTCGGGGTTGCGATCCTGGTCGCGCTGGGAGTGTGGGCCACGCCGTGGCTGATTGCGGTGATCGCGCCCGGATTCACCGGGGCCAAGCGCGAGTTGACTGTCGCGCTGGTGCGTATCCTGTTCCCCGGTGCCGGGCTGCTGGTGTTGTCGGCCTGGTGCCTCGGTGTGCTCAACAGCCATCATCGATTCTTCGCCTCGTACACCGCGCCGGTCGCCTGGAACCTCGCGATCATCGCCGCGCTCGTCTACTACGGACCGCGCCGTTCACAGGAGGCGCTGGCGATCGACCTCGCATGGAGCGCGGTCGTTGGCGCGTTCCTGCAGATCGCGGTGCAGGCGCCGCAGACGCTACGGCTGGTCGGCCGCCTGCGGATCGATTTCGCGCGCACGCGCACGGCCTTGAGCACGGTCTTTCGCAATCTCACGCCGGTCGTCGCCGGGCGCGGCGCGAGCCAGATTTCCGGCTACGTCGACAACCTGCTCGCGAGCCTGCTGCCCACCGGCGCGGTCTCGGCGCTCAGCTACGCGAGCATCCTCTACCTGCTGCCGATAAGCCTGTTCGGAATGTCGGTCGCGGCGGCCGAGTTGCCGAGCATGTCGCGCGCGGCCGGCACCTTCGAGGAGGTGTCGCAGCTTTTGCGGATGCGCCTGGATGCGGGCCTGCGGCAGATCGCTTTTTTGGTCGTGCCCTCGGCGGCGGCGTTTCTGTTTCTCGGTGACGTGGTCTCCGCGCTGATCTTTCAGTCCGGCAGCTTCACCCATCGCGACGCGATCTACGTATGGGCGGTGCTGGCGGGATCGGCGGTGGGGATGCTGGCGGCGACGATGGGCCGGCTGTACAACTCGGCCTTTTACGCGTTGGAGGATACGCGCACGCCGCTTAAATTCGCGCTCGTCCGTTTCACGCTGACGCTGGTACTCGGATACCTGTGCGCGATTCCGCTGCCGCCCGCGATCGGTATCGCCCAGCGCTGGGGCGTGGCGGGCCTGACCGCGTCGGCCGGAATCGCCGCTTGGGTCGAATTCGCGCTGTTGCGATGGAAACTCAATTCGAGAATCGGCCACACCGGATTGGGACGCGGGCTCGTGGCGCGGCTGTGGGGGATCGCGCTGGTGGCGAGCGCGGCCGGATGGGCGGTGAAGCTTGGGATGGGGCATGCCGGTCCGCGGCTGATGGCGCTTGCAGTGCTGCCCGCGTTCGGCGCGGTCTATCTGGGGATCGCGTGGTGGATGCGGCTACCGGAGCTTGAGCGCGCGACCAACTACCTTGCCGCGCGGCTTGGCCTGCGCGCCCTTAAGCGCTAGCTCGGCGCCGGCGCCGCGCGCCTTGGTGGCGCGCAGGCGCTCGATCGTCAGCGTCGTGCCATAGCCGGGCAACAACGGCGCGAGCGCGACCCGCCCGCTGTAAGACTCCACGAAAACCTGGCCGTCGACGATTTTGTCACGCCAGTCCTCGCCCTTCACCAGCACGTCGGGCCGCACGGCGCGGACGATACGCTCGGCGCGCGTCTCGTCGAACACCACCACATAATCCACCATCTCGAGCGCCGCCAGGATCAGCGCCCGCTCGACGGCGGGATAGATCGGGCGGCCGTTGCCCTTGATCAGACGCACGCTGCGGTCGCTGTTGACTCCTACCACCAGCGTGTCGCCCTGCGCGCGCGCGAACGAGAGCATTTCGACATGCCCGGCGTGCAGCAGATCGAAGCATCCGTTGGTGAACACCACTCGCCGCCCCGCGTTGCGATGGCGCTCGAGCGCCGGGCGCAATTCCTCGACCGCTACGATTTTGCGCTGCGCGCTCTCGGGTCCCGGGCTGAGGGCGCGCGCGAGGTCCTCGCGCGAGATTATCTCGGTGCCCAGCCGGCTGACCTCGATCCCCGCGGCGAGATTTGCCAGCCGCGCCGCCGAGGCGAAACTGAGCCCCGCGATCGCGAACAGGCCGAACACCGCCAGCACCACGTCGCCCGCGCCGGTTACATCATAGACTGCGCGCGGCGTGGTCGCGACGTAAGTATGCGGGCCGCGGCGCTCGCTCAAGTACATCCCGTCGCGGTCGAGCGTGATGAGGCAGGCGTCGAGCTTGAGCCGGCGCATCAGGTCGTCCGCCGCGCGCATCCACGCGGCGCGGTCGATCAGGCGCGTACCGGTGGCAAACTCGGTCTCGTAGCGATTGGGGGTGAGCGCGGTCGCGCCGCTATAGATCGAAAAATCCTCGCTAAGCCGCGGATCGACGATGACCGGGATCTTGCGGCGGCGCGCGCCGTCGATAAGCGCGCGCAGCAGCCCCGGCGTGAGCAGGCCTTTGTTGATGTCCGAGATGAGCACGCCATCGACCCGCGCCAGTTCGCGCTCGAGATGGCGCGTGAGCGCGCGTTCCTTGGCCGGGCTGAGTGGGTGCGGGGCTTCCTGATCGACGCGCAGCAGTTGCTGGGTGGCGCGGTTGGCCGATTGCACGGACCCCAGCATCCGCTCCTTGACGATCGTCGGGCGATCGGGGTCGACCAGCACCGAGCGCGTATCGATCCCGAGGCCGCCGAACATCTCGCACAGCAATTCGCCGTTGCGATCGGCGCCGACCACGCTGAGCGCGCTGACTTGCGCTCCCAGCGCGCGCAGATTCGCCATCACGAAGCCCGCGTTGCCCGGGCGCTCCTCGATGCGGCTGACTTGCAGTATCGGGATCGGCGCCTCGGGCGAGACGCGCGCGACGTCGCCCATGATGTAGCGGTCGAGGATCACTTCGCCGGCGACCAGGATGCGCAGCGGCTTGAGCGACGGAAGCTCGACCCGTGCGCCGCCGGCGGCGCGCGGCGCTTTGGCGCTGCGACGGCTGCCGATTCGTCCGTCGATTTGTTGCCTGTGCTTCATGATGCGGCTTATGCCCTATCTCTCCGCCGACTCCGTCCCCCAAATTATCTTGGGGGAGGGTTGGGGTGGGGGTCTAAGCGGTTCTGAATCTCTGTGAGAACCGCCTTTTTCAGCGCAAGCAATCGTCGCGCGAACAGTGCGAAAAAACCAGAACGCGGAAGCGCCGAAAAAGCAGACATCCGGCGCTTTCCACGCTCGACCCCCACCCGCCGGCTGCGGCAACCGGCGACCTCCCCCAAAACAATTGGGGAAGGGAATTCGAGAGATCAGGCACACGACACCCACCTCCATCTTCCCCCTAGACAACTGGGGGAGGAAACCAGAAAGTGCTTGTACCTTCTCTTCCAAATTTCTTTTGCCGCTCATCAACGACCGCCAAATTTCCAGAGGCATCGCAGGAATTCAGCTCCATACCCGATGCGCGACGTCGGCCACCAGCCGCAGCTTTTTTTCCTGCGTCGCCTCGGCGATCGGATTCCCCGCGAGCACTGAGGCGAAGCCGCACTGCGTGGAGAGCGCCATCCGCTCACGCGGAAAATAACGCGTCGCTTCTTCGATTCGCGCGATCAGCGTATCTGGTGTCTCGAGCGCGTCGCTCTTGGTCGACACCAGCCCCAGCACTACGCGCTTGTCTCGCGGAAGGTCGGCGAGCGGCTCGAACGACCCCGCACGCGGGCTATCGTATTCGAGCAGGAAAATGTCGTAGCGCGTGGCGCGCGCGAAGACCTCCTTCGAGATCGCTTCGTAGCCGCCCGTGCTCAGCCAATGGCCGGCGTTGTTGCCGCGGCACAGATGAAGTCCGAAGGTGACGCCGGACGTGTCCGCGAGCGCGTTGAGCATCTCGACGCCCTCGCCGAGCATCCGCGCGGTCGAGATTCCATGCGCCTCGAAGACGCGCTCGCGCGTTGACGGATCGACCAGCGTGGCCAGTTCCGGCGCGTCGATCTGGATATATTCGCATCCCAGGCTCGCCAGTTCGGCCATCTCGGCGCGCAGGATATCGACGGCGTCCGCGAAAAGCGCGAACGGCTCGGGATATGCCGCCGCCGAAAGTTCCGGCGACCAGCGCATCGCGAGCATCAGCGGACTCGGCAGCGTCGCCTTCAGCGGGAGCGTCGCGCGGGCGCGCGCGTAGATGAATTCCTCGGCCGCCAGCGAGCGCCGCCGGCGGAGCTTGCCGGTCACGGTGAGCGGCACCGCCAGGCTGGTTTCGCCGCTCGCGCCGCCGCCGCCCTGCCATCGCCGCGTGTCGAACGCGACCGCCTCGAAACCTTCGACGTAATCGGTCAGCGGCGCGACGAAGCCCGAGCGGCGCATCTCGCCGTCGCTCACGACGTCGACGCCACATCGCTCCTGCAGCGCGATCGCTTCGTCAACCGCGCGGTCCTCGACCCGCTTGAACTGGGCCGTCGAGATGCGGTCGGCGGCGAAGTCGGTGCGCGCCTGCTTGAGCCATCCCGGCCGCAGCATCGACCCGATCACCTCGGCACGATAGATCGTCGTCATGGTCAGCGAATCGCGTACCCGCCGTCGACGAAGATGGTCGCGCCGGTTACGAAGTCGGAAGCGTGCGAGGCGAGAAAGACCGCCGCGCCCGCGCATTCCTTAGGCGTCCCAAAACGGCCAGCCGGCGTGCGCTTGATGATGTCGTCGTAGAACGGGCGCCCTTTGATCGGCGCAGTCATCTCGCTCTCGATCCATCCGGGCACGATCGCGTTGACCTGGATGTTATGCGCCGCCAGCTCGACCGCCATCGATTTGGTCAGTTGGATGAGCCCGCCCTTGGAGGCGGCGTACGACGGCGCGATCGGATTGCCGAAGCGCGAGTACTCGCTGGCGATGTTGATAATCTTGCCGCGGTTGCGCGGCGCCATCGAGCGCGCCGCGATCTGCGAGAGCAGGAAGCCCGAGTTGAGGTTGGTTTCGATTACGCGGTCCCAGGTCGCGGCATCAACCTTGAGCACGCCGCCGGGAAGCGCGATACCCGCGTTATTGACCAGGATATCTACTGGGCCGAGCTTGCGCTCGACCTCCGCCATCGCGGGGGCGAGCGCGTCGCGCTCGGTCACGTCGAGCCTAAGCGCGATCGACGCGGAGCTTAGCGCGCGCAGCTCGCCGAGCACCGCCTCGTTCTTGTCCTGGTTGCGCGCGAGCACCGCGACCGCCGCGCCGGCCTCCGCCAGCCCCAGCGCGATCCCGCGGCCGATTCCGCCGTTGCCGCCGGTGACCACCGCGACGCGGCCGTCAAGGTTGAACATCTCAGGCGCCGCCATAACCGCATCTCCCCAGGCCGCTCGCGCATTTGCCGCGCGGCCCCGCGTCAGCGAATCGAGAACCCGCCGTCGATCAGCAAATCGGCGCCGGTCATGTTGTCCGAGGCCGAAGAGGCCAGGAAGACCACCGCGCCCTTGAGCTCTTCGGCCTCGGCGAAGCGGCCGCGCGGCGTGCGCTGGATCATCTCCTTGAGCAGCCACTCGTACTCGGGGCCGGTGCGGAGCCATTCGGTCATGTCGGTCGAGACCCATCCGGGCGCCAGCGCATTGACCTGGATATTGTGCGGCGCCAGCTCGATCGCGAGCGAGCGGGTGAGCTGCGCAAGCCCGCCCTTGGTGACCGCGTAGGACGGAAAGACTCCGCTGCCGAAAGCGGAGGCCAGGCTGGTAACGTTGATAATCTTGCCGCGCGCGCCGCGCTTGATCATCGATTGCGCGGCGTACTTGCAGAACAGGAACGCGGCGTTGAGGTTGACCGCGAGCACGCCGTCCCAATCCTCCTCGGTGGTGTCGACCACGCTGGTGAGTGTCGCGTAGGCGGCGTTGTTGACCATGATATCGACCGGCCCGAGTTTGCGTTCGACTTCGTCGAAGGCGGGCTTGAGATCGCGGCGCTGTTTGAGGTCGACGCGCAGCGCCATTGCGGGGACGCCGAGCGCCAGCAGTTCCTTGAGCGTGGCCTGGCTCTTTTCCTCGTCGCGGGCAAGGATTGCGACCGCCGCCCCGGCCTCGGCCAGTCCTAAAGCGAGTCCCCGTCCTATTCCGCGATTCCCGCCTGTGACGATCGACACTTTGCCGCTCAGATCGAACATCCTTTCGAACATCCTGGCAGACGCCGTGGCCATCGCGTGACTCTCCTGAATCAAAAGTGTTGTATGGCGCGTGCCGCCCTCGGCTGGCGCGCCGCGCGCGGACGGTCTTGGCGTCCATTGGACAACTGTTTGCGTCCCTTGGACGTTGCATGCGTCCGTTGGACGTGGCCGCCGCGGGTTCCTATATTGGCCTGTCGGAGTTGGCCAAGTCGAGCGCCGCGGGGCGCGCGGCGGCGGCGCGAAATCAGCAGGGAACAGGGTGAATCACGATGGGACTGAGAACACCGGAGCAGTACAAGGAGTCGCTGCGCGACGGGCGGGCGGTCTATTTGCGCGGCGAAAAGGTCGCCGACGTCACCAAGGATCCCGTGATCGGGATCGCGGTCGAGCACGCCTGTATCGACTACCGGATGGCCGAAGATCCGAAGTACCGCGGCCTCGCCGTGATGCGCGACGGCGGCGGCGAATACAGCCGCTACTTCCATCTGCCGCGCAACTCCGACGATCTGCTCAAGCGCAGCGAGCTTATCGCGGCCTCGACCCGCGAAGGCGCGACGCTGGTCGTGCTGATCAAGGAGATCGGCACCGACGCGCTCTACGCGCTCCACATCCTGGGCGAGCAGATGGCGGCCGCGGGCAAGCCCGAGTACCGCGAGCGTGTCGCGAAGTACCATCGCTACTGCCGCGACAACGACCTCGCGGTCGCGGTGGCGCAGACCGACGTCAAGGGCGATCGCTCGCTCGGACCCACCGCGCAGGACCATCCGGACTATTACGTGCGCCTGGTCGAGGAGCGCCCCGACGGCATCGTGGTGCGCGGCGCCAAGGTCCATACTTCCGTCTCGACCAACACCAACGAGGTTATCGTGCTGCCGACGCGCGCGATGCGCGCCGAGGACAAGGCCTACGCGGTCGCCTTTGCGCTGCCGATCAACACGCCGGGGCTGAAGCTCATCGCGAGCCCGCACGGCTCGAGCCACAAGAACCAGTTCGAGCATCCGCTGAGCGCGGGCACAAGATGATGGAAACGCTGACGGTGTTCGACGACGTCTTCGTGCCCAAGGAGCGCGTGTTCTTAAGCGGCGAGATCGATTTCGCGGGTCTGCTGGCGCTGACCTTCGTGCGCTACCATCGCTTCACCGCGGTCTCGTACAAGTTGCCGCTGCTCGAACTGATGGCGGGCGCGGGCTACGCGATCGCCGAGGCCAACGGCGTGCTGCGGGCGGCCCACGTACGCGACAAGCTGACCCATCTGGCCGCCTATCACGCGACCGTGCGTGGGCTGATCGAGCACGCGGCGGCCGCCTGCACCATCGAAGACGGCCTCGCGGTGCCCAACACGCTGCTCACCAACGTCGCCAAGTATCATTTCGCGCACAACTATCATCAGGCGGTGCAGATCGTGCAGGATCTCGCGGGCGGGCTGCTGGTGACGGCGCCGGCGGCCGAGGACCTGACCAGCGAGGCGACGCGCGCGTACGTGATGAAGTACATGGGCGGCGCCAAGGGCTTCGACGCCGAGAAGCGCCTCAGGCTGCTCAATCTGATCGGCGATTTGACGGCGTCGGACTTCGGCGGCTACCAGGAGGTGCTGGCGGTGCACGCCGAGGGCGGCTTCGAGGCGGAGAAGCTGCAGGCCTACCGCGAGTACGATTTCAAGAGCGTGGCGGCATACGCGCGCAAGCTCGCGGGGGTCTGAGCGGAGGCCGCCGGAGCGAAGAATCTCACGGCCGCCATCGCATGGCTTGCCGCTGCCTGTCATCCCGAGCGAGTCTGCGAGTCGAGGGACCCCCGGTCCGCGCTGATCCGCGATCTAGAAAAACTTGATCACGCTGCGCGAGACCTCCCCCTTTTGCAGCAGATCGTAAGCCTCGTTTACGCCTTCGAGCGGGAAGGTGCGCGAGACCAGTTCGTCGATTTTGATTCTCTTGTCCATGTAGAGGTCGATCAGCAGCGGCATGTCGACGCGCGGCCGGGTCGAGCCGTAAAACGAACCGACCAGCCGCTTCTCCATCATCGTGAAGACGTTGGGGTTGAGCGTGATGCGCGCGGTCTCGGGTGAGACTCCGACGATCGTGCAGGTGCCGCCGCGCCCGGTCATCCGAAACGCCAGTTCGATCGTCTTGGCCGTGCTGATTACCTCGAACGCGTAGTCCACACCGCGCCCGTGCGTCAGCGTCATCACCGCCTTGTAGGCGTCGTCCTGCGACGGATTGATCACGTGCGTCGCGCCGAACACTTTTGCCAGCGCGAGCTTGTTCGGCAGCAGGTCGATCGCGATGATGTCGTGCGCTCCTGCCAGCGCTGCGCCCTGGATCACGTTGAGTCCCACGCCGCCGCAGCCGATTACCGCGACGCTCGCACCCGGCCGCACCTTGGCGGTGTTGATCGCCGCGCCGATCCCGGTCATCGTGCCGCAACCGACGAAGCACGCGCGATCGAGCGGGACGTCGTCACGAATCTTGATCGCGCAACTCTCCGGCACCACCGCCTCCTCGGCAAAGGTCGACGCGAAGGCGAAGTGAAAAATCTCGGTGCCGTTTTTGCTGAGGCGCGTGGTGCCGTCCAGCAGCGTGCCGAGCCCTTTGGGCCGTGTCTCACACAGGTTCACCTGTCCCAGGGTGCAGTAGCGGCAGTGGCCGCACACAGGTGAAAAAGTCAGCACCACGTGGTCGCCCTCTTTCACCGAGGCGACCCCAGCGCCAACCTCCGCCACGATTCCCGCCCCCTCATGGCCCAGCACCACGGGCATCGGCATCCGCATGTCGCCGGTCATGACGTGGAGGTCGCTATGGCAGGCGCCGTTGGCGGCGACCTTTACCCGCACCTCCCCGGTCTTCGGGGGAGCGAGCTTGAGGTCTTCGATGACCAGGGGTTTGCGCGGTTCATATAACACGGCCGCCTTCATGGGCGCTTTCCTCCGGGTTGATGATTTTTTTGTCAAGGACGGACGTGCGTAACTTAGAAGGCAGGCCGCGCAGGTGTCAAATCAAGCCGCCTCCGCCGTCATCTTGGGCTCGTTTCGCCCCAGCTCGCGAAGAAGGCAGACGTGTTGCTGAAGCGAAGCGCATATCCGGCGACAGCCATTGCAGAGTTGCAACACGCCGTCGTTGGACCGGCAGAGCGGCGGTTAAGACTCCAATTAACTGCTCAGGTTTTCAGTCGCAGGCTGCTGGCACATTAAGTGCTGTCTCATCTACACGCTTGCTTTATCGATGGTCATCCATCGTCCAATCCAATGAGCTACAACGTCTTAACTTCCGATCTTCCCCCGGCGGCGCAAATGTTCTCCGACATTGGCCTCGCCGGGGGCTCCCGCCTCTAAGCTCTTTGGCGATTGCCGCCTAAGCTACGATGAATCAGTCGGCCGCCACTTTGCGACTCGCCATCCGGCAGCCGCTTTTTCCACTCCGCGCCCAGCAGAAATGCCGATCATGCGGACATCAGGCGGGTGAGCACGTCGGCTTCCCCGATTCCGCGCTCGCCGAGCAGCTAAGCCGAATCCACGGCGGCTGCCTCGATTGCGAAACCTGCGCTGACGAATAGCCCCCTCAAAGTTACTGGGCCATATAGGCGCCGTCGACCGGCATCGGCACGCCGCTGACGAACGACGACGCGTCCGTGGATAGCCAGAGCACCGCCTCGGCAATTTCCTCCGGTTTGCCGAGCCGATTGATGGGATGCGTCTGGATGACGGCCTTTTCATCGAAGCTCCCGCGATCCATCACGCGCGCGACCATCGGCGTCCGGATGAATCCCGGACAGACTGCGTTCACTCTGATTCCCTTGCTCGAGAACTCCAGCGCCGCCGTCTTGGTCAATCCGGCTACGCCGTGCTTGGCCGCGGTGTAGGCGGACGTGTTGGCGATTCCGGCCAGGCCGCAAATGGATGAGGTGTTGACGATCGTGCCGCCGCCGTTCTTGAGCATCTCGGGAATTTCATACTTCATGCAGTAGAAGACGCCGCTCAGATTTATCGAGATCACGCGCTGCCAGTTCTCGAGCGTGCAATCGGGCGTGGGTGCGAACTCGCCCTCGATGCCGGCGTTATTGAACGCGCAATCGAGCCTGCCGTAAGCCGCGACCGTCCTGGCCACCATCGCCTCGACTTCCTTTGGATTCGCGACGTCGGCGGGATGGAACATCGCGTCGCCGCCGGCCTCCTTGATCGCGCGCAAGGTGCGCTCGCCGCCGTCGACGCTGTAGTCGGCGATCACCACGCGGGCTCCTTCGCTCGCGAACAGCATCGCGGTTGCGCGTCCGATACCTGAACCACCGCCGGTAATCAGCGCCACTTTGCCCTTTACCCGATCAGCCATGACGATTCTCCCCTACGATCCGCCTCGCGGTCGCGATGTTGTTGTCAGTTGCATTGCGAAAGCCCCTACTCTTTCCGTATGGCGGACGGGGAAGGAGTTGAACCTTCCGACGAACGCGATGCCGCCAAGCGGTTTAAAGACCCTCCGTATTACGACCATGACACTTTGTCCAGAGGGGCTGGAACCGGGCAGGGGACAACCGAGCGAGCCGGGATGAATCGCATTCCGTTGCGCCGCTTTCGATGGGTGACGGCCGTCGTTGTAACGATGGTGGCGCTTTTTCCGGGCTGCAAGCGAGCGACTGCAAAGCAGCAACCACCGCCGCCGACGGTCACGGTTAGCCGGCCGCTCCAGCGCGAGGTGACCCGCTGGGATGAATACAGCGGATGTCTCTCATCCCCCGGGACGGTCATCGTGAACGCGCGGGTCAGCGCGCTTATCAAAGAGGCGCCTTTCCAGGAGGGGACAATTGTCCGCGCGGGAGACCTGCTATTCAAGATTGACCCGCGCCCGTTCCAGGCCGATCTCGACAACAAGCAAGCCGCGGAGGCCGCCATGGAGGCCGCCCGACTGCGCCTGCGGCCGACCCTCATGACTAGCTTCGCGTTCATCTTCGGCGTGATCCCGCTGATCATGGCCACCGGCGCGGGCGCCAAGATGAGACAAGCTCTGGGCACGGTAGTGTTCTTCGGCATGATCGGCGTGACAGTGTTCCCTACCTCTGTTTTCTACACCGTGATCCGTCGCGCGACAGACCGTCGTGTTGTAGCGACCGAGAGGCCGGCTGGAAGCGTTCGCACTTCTGCGGGAGGCAGAGAAGACAGACCTGCGGTCGGGGGCGCGCGGCGATAGGAAAGAGTGATCGCCACCGACCACCCCTCTTGGCCCAGCGCCATGCACAGGGTATCCGTAAACGGGAACGTTGCTCTCCGGGTTTTTTGCGAGGAGGTTTTTTTTAGACATGGCTACGGTGAGAAAGGGGAACGGGACGACGGTGCGGCGGCGGACAAAGAGCGCGGCCAAAGAGGCTGCGGCCACGGTGCGGGAATCCAATGGGATGGCGGCGCGCAAGGGTAACGGCGCCGCCCGGCTGGACAGCGAAATGAACATCGAAACCATACGCGTGCGCGCCTACGAGCTTTTCCTCGCGCGCGGCGCCATTCACGGCAACGACTTAGCCGACTGGCTTAGCGCGGAGCGGGAATTGCTTGGCGCCCGAACAGCGTAACTTCGCCACGCTCAAAGGCGTTGCGGGGCGTGCACGCGCTCCGCGGCCCGTTCGCGCGGGCCGATGGCGCTGAGGGGCGGGCCGATACGACCGCCGGACTGAACGCCGCATGGTCGAATCAATCGGCTCGGGTGCCGCGCAGCAAAGTTTCGATCTCGCAGTGCTTTCCGACGCCGGCACCGATCGGCCCGGCAACGAGGACGCCTGCGGTTACTTCATTGAGAGCCCCGAGGCCGCGCTGCTGGTGGTCGCCGACGGTATCGGCGGCTATGAAGGCGGCGAGATCGCCAGCCGGATGGCCGTCGACGTAACGATCGAGGCTTATTGCCAAAGCCCGGTTGCATGGGGCGCGGCCAAGCGACTGCATCGCGCCGTGCAGCGCGCCAATATCGAGATTCATCAGCGCGCGATCGCGGTGCCCGCGTTGCGCTGGATGGGCACCACGCTGACCGCGGCGGTGGTCGAGGGTGGCCGGCTCAGCGCGGCGCACGTGGGCGATTGCCGGCTGTACCTGGCGCGCCGCGGGCGCATCGCGCAAATCACCAAGGACCACACGATGGTTGCCGAGCACGTGCGGATGGGCCTGATGAGCGCGGCGCGCGCGCGCAATCATCCGGAGCGTTCGATGCTCAGCCGCTCGCTGGGCCACGAGTTGATCGTGTCGGTGGGCCAATTCTCGATGCCGTTGGTGAAAGGCGACCGTCTGCTGCTCTGCAGCGACGGGCTTTACAACGTGCTCGAAGAGCGCGAGTTCGAGCGTTTGCTGCGCTCGGGCGATGCGGCCGCCGCCTGCAAGGCGCTGATCGAGGCGGCCAACGCGCGCGGCAGCGCCGACAACCTGACCGCCGCGGTCTTCATGATGAACGGCGCGACGCCGTTCGCCGGGATTGGCGGCGGCGGCGCGCGATGGCGCGAGTGGCTGGGGAGGCTTTTTGCGCGGCGGCGCTGAGCCGCGATGGCGCGGCGCGGCGCGGGCCTCCAATCGCGTTGCGGGCGCCGCTCGGGCAGTGTTAACGTCCGCGCGCATGCGTTGCGGGGGCGGGCTCTGACAATGATGCGCGAGGTCAGTGCGGGCGAGAAGCTCGATCAATACGATCTCATCGACCTCATCGCGCGCAGCGGCATGGCGTCAATCTTCAAGGCTGTCGATCGGCTGAGCGGCGCAACGGTCGTGATCAAGGTGCCCTATCTGCAGTTCGAAAGCGACGTGGTTTTCTACAACCGCTTCAGGCGCGAAGAGGACGTCGGCCACCGCCTCGATCATATCAACATCGTCAAGGTGCTGGCGCCGCGGCATCGAAGCCGGATGTACATCGCGATGGAGTACGTCGACGGTGTATCGCTGCGCGCGATCATGCGCGAGCAGCGGCCGCTCAGCGCCGACCGCGCGCTCCAGTTCGCCCGCCAGATCTGCGCCGCGATGGTCTACATGCACAGCCAGGGCATCGTCCATCGCGACCTCAAGCCCGAAAATGCGCTGATCACCGCCGACGGCAAGGTCAAGCTGATGGACTTCGGAATCGCGCTCGACGAGTCGGCGCGCCGGCTCACCTGGTCGGGGATCTCGACCACTATTGGCACGCCCGACTACATGGCGCCCGAGCAGGTCAGCGGCCGCCACGGCGACGCGCGCACTGACATCTATGCGCTTGGCACGATGCTGTTCGAGATGGTGACCGGCAACCTGCCGTTTGCTGGGACCAACGTCTACGCGATGATGCGCGCGAAGGCCAACGAGGATCCGCAATCTCCCAGCCACTTCGTGCCCGGCTTCGATCCGCATCTCGAGGAAATCATCCTGCGCGCGATCGAGCGTTCGCCGCGCAATCGCTACCAGAGCGCCACCGAGATGCTCGAGGACCTGAACGACCCCGAGCGCGTGCAGCTGACCGGGCGTGCGAAACGGCTGCGTCCGTCAAGCGCGCACGTCCAGCGCGTGCGGCGCGTGATCTGGATCGCGTTGTTTTTCAGCTCGCTGGCGGCGATTTTTGTCGCGCTCATCTGGCTCGCCAATCGTTACCCGGGCGCGCCGCAGCCGCGGACCGGCCAGTCATTTCGAGGGAAAGAGAAATAGTGCCGAGGGAAGGTGAAATGATCGCGATGTTCGCCGGCCGCAGCTAAGCCGAACGTCTGAGTGATGTTTTGCTAAAGGCCGGCCGGGATAGCCGTGCTCGCAGCGGGGCGAGCATCGGTTCCCGCCGCGAGGATGACCGCGAGCAGGTGGTAGACTTCGCGGTTGACCGCCAGGCTGGCGTGGCCTCCCGAGACTTCGTGGTTGTCGCCCTCCGCGGTGATGCAGGCGCGCCAATCGACGACCTCGTCGGTACGCGTGTAGAACGAGCTGAGCTTCACCCCGCGCGGAAAGGGTGAGTTGACTGCTTCGCCGAAACGGCACGTGCACTGATCCGTCCCGCATTGCGCGGGCCGATTGTTGAGCGCCTGCCATAACGCCTGGAAGCCGCGTATCGCCGGCCGGTAGCGCGCGCGAACCGTGCTCCATGCGATGCGTGCTGGCGATCCCAAGGTCACCACATGACTCACGCGCGCGGGGTATTTTACCGCGAGCGCGCGCGCCAGCACGCCGCCAAGGCTATGGCCCAGTACGACCGCCGGCATCCGACATTCGTCAGTGATATGCGCCAGCCGCCATCCGAGCCGTTCCGACTTTTCGTCGGGGCATCCCACATTCCAGTCGATTCCCGACAGATAAGGGCGGTAACCGATTCGCGACAACCATCGCGCCAGGGTCGAAAGCGACCAGTCGCCGGCAAAGAATCCAGGGATCAACAGAACCGGGATGCCATCGCCGTTGGGTACGCCTGTACCATAAAAAACCGGGTCGCAAAGGAGACAGGACAGATTGTGTGCAAAATCGATACAGGACTCGGCCATAACCGATTTGGAGTAGCCTACGCTACTTTCTCCCCGGTTCCGGTAGAGCGCGCGAATTTTAGAGGCACGCTCGTTTTGTCCGATTTCCTCATGGTTCGGGCCGTTCTACACGAAATTTCACACACTCGTAAAGTATAACGCGCCGCTTTGTCACGTTTGCCTGTGGATAACAAGCAGGACTCGTACCATTCTCCTATTAGTTAGACGAAGACAAATCGTAAATGAACTAAGATCGGTCGCTATCACGTTTCGAGCTGACATTTTCGGCGGCTCCGCGCGTCGACGGCTGGAAAACGAAGCCTGAGGGCCTACCTGCGTCTGTATCTAAGGAACGGCGTCTTCCACCCTTCGGAAACACCATTAATATGAGGTGTTGACCTAATAAACCCTTGACATGATTCGACGGTCTGATAAGTTCAACAGTTCGCAGCGAGGTTTTCCTTATGAAATTAGGTGGGGAGGCTCCGGAGCTGGACGCGATCGACCTCCAGATCCTGTCAATTTTGCAAGAACACGGCAGGATCCCGCACGTTAAGCTCGGCGAGCAGGTGGGGTTGTCGGCGCCGTCGGTCATCGAGCGGGTCAAGAAGCTCGAGGACGGCGGGATCATCGTGGGCTACCACGCCGCAGTCGATGCGAAGCGGCTGGGCAAGGACGTGACCGCCTTTATCGGCGTCTCCATCGCCCATCCCAAGACCGTCAGCCTTTTCGAGGAGACCATCGAGCTGATTGACGACGTCCTCGAGTGCCATCACATCACCGGCGAGCACACCTTGCTGCTCAAGGTGAAGACCGCCAACACCTCGACGCTCGAGGAGCTCATCCGCACCATCCGCCTCATCGAGGGGGTGACCCGGACGGAGACGATGGTGGTGCTCTCGACGCATACGGAACGCACACAGATAACCGTCGCCGCCGAAGAGACGGGTGAGCCGGGAATCGGCCGGCGCCATCGCCACGGCGCGGCCAAAAACGGGTTGGGAGAATCCAAAAGGACATAGCGATGCACCAACTGCGCAGCATTCCCCCGCGCCAGGGCCTCTACGATCCCGCGCACGAGCACGACGCTTGCGGTGTTGGCTTCGTGGTCAACGTCAAGGGTGTGCGCTCGCACGACATCCTGCAGAAGGGGCTCCAGGTGCTCGACAACCTGACCCATCGCGGAGCCTGCGGATGCGATCCGCGGACGGGCGACGGCGCCGGCGTGCTGATGCAGATTCCGCACGAATTTTTCGTCCGCGAGGCAGGCAAGCTCGGTTTCGCGCTGCCGGCGCCGGGTGAGTACGGAATCGGGCAGGTTTTTCTGCCGCTCGATCCTGAGCGGCGCAAGGCCGCCGAGGCGGTGGTGGAGCGCATCGTGCACGAGGAGGGGCAGCGGCTGCTCGGATGGCGCACGGTGCCGATCGTCGAGAGCGCCTGCGGCGACATCGCGCGGCGCGGACTGCCGGCGATACGCCAGGTGTTTATCGGACGCGGCGACGGAATCACGGAAGCCGAAGCGCTGGAGTGCAAGCTCTACGTGATTCGCAAAGCCATCACCCACGCGGGCGCCTCGCTGGGCCTCGAGGACGGCGAGCTCTTCTATTTCTGCAGCCTCTCGGCCGCGACGATCGTGTACAAAGGCCAGCTCATCTCGAATCAGATTCCGCAGTTCTATCCCGACCTCAGCGATCCGCAGATCAAGACCGCGCTTGCGATGGTGCATCAGCGGTTTTCGACCAACACTTTCCCGAGCTGGGACCGCGCGCATCCGTACCGCTTCCTGTGCCACAACGGCGAGATCAATACGCTGCGCGGCAATATCAACTGGATGGCCGCGCGGCAGGGACAGTTCGCCTCGCCGCTATTCGGCGACGACATGCAAAAGCTACTGCCGATCATCGAGCCGACCGGCAGCGACTCGTCCATGTTCGACAATTGCCTGGAGCTGCTGGTGCGCACCGGGCGCTCGCTGCCGCACGCGGTGATGATGATGATCCCGGAGGCGTGGCAGAACGACGAGATGATGAGCGCGGGCAAGCGTGCGTTCTACGAATACCACTCCAGCCTGATGGAGCCGTGGGACGGCCCGGCCTCGATCGCGTTCACCGACGGCCGGCGCATCGGCGCCGTGCTCGACCGCAATGGGCTGCGCCCCTCGCGCTATCTGGTGACCAAGGACGGGATGGTCGTGATGGCTTCCGAAGCTGGCGTGCTCGACATCCCGCCCGAGCTGGTCGAGCGCAAGGGCCGCCTGCAGCCGGGCCGCATGTTCTTTATCGACACGGTCGAGGGCCGCATCGTCGAGGACGAGGAAATCAAGGCGTCGATGGCCGGGCGCAAGCCGTACCGGCAGTGGCTCGACGACAACCTGGCCGATCTCGACCAGTTCCCCGCGCCGTCGAGCGCGCCGCCGATCTCCTGCTTCGAGGCCGAGGACTTGCCTAAGCAACAGCAGGCCTTCGGCTATACGACCGAAGAGCTGAAGATGATCCTGGCGCCGATGGCGGTCAACGGGCAGGAGCCGGTGGGCTCGATGGGCACCGACACGCCGCTCGCGGTGCTGTCGGACAAATCGCCGCTGCTGTTCAACTACTTCAAGCAGCTCTTCGCCCAGGTCACCAATCCGCCGATCGATCCGATCCGCGAAGAGATGGTGACCTCCGCGATCACCACGATCGGCTCCGAGCAGAACCTGTTCGAGGAGACGGCGGAGCACTGCCGCCAGCTCAAGCTCTGGCGCCCGGTGCTGACCAACGTGGAGCTGGAAAAGATCAAGCGGCTGAACGCGCCGGGCCTGCGCACGGTCACGCTCTCGACGCTCTATCGAGTGGCCGACGGCGAGGCCGGATTGCGCGGCGCGCTCGAGCGCCTGTGCCGCAGCGCTTCCGAGGCGATCGCGGACGGGGCGACGATAATCGTGCTCTCCGACCGCGGCGTGGACCGGGAGCACGCGCCGATTCCGAGCCTGCTCGCAACCGGCGCCGTGCATCATCATCTAATCCGCGAGGGCACGCGCACGCGCGCGGGACTGGTAGTCGAGTCCGGCGAGCCGCGCGAGGCGCAGCACTTCTGCCTGCTCGTCGGCTATGGCGCGGGCGCGGTCAACCCGTATCTCGCGTACGCCACGATGGCTGGGATGATCGACGAGGGCATCCTCAAGGACGTCGACGAGGAGAGCGCGGTCGAGCACTTCAACAAGTCGGTGGTCAAGAGCCTGATCAAGATCGCCTCCAAGATGGGCATCTCGACCGTGCAGAGCTACCGTGGGGCGCAGATTTTTGAGGCCATCGGGCTCAACCAAGAGGTGATCGATCGCTACTTTACCTGGACCGCGTCGCGCGTGGGCGGAGTGGGACTCGAGGCGATCGCGCGCGAGACCGCCAATCGCCATCGGCGCGCTTTCGAGATCATGCCCAACCTCGACCATCAGCTCGAGGCCGGCGGGCAGTACCAGTGGCGCCGGCGCGGCGAGCATCACATGTACAACCCCAACACCATCGCCAAGCTGCAACACGCAGTGCGCGCGGGCAACTACAAGATGTTCAAGGAGTACACGCGGCTGGTTGACGACCACGGCCGCAGCCTCGCCACGCTGCGGAGCCTGCTGAAGTTCAAGTTCGACCGTCCGCCGGTGCCGATCGAGGAAGTCGAGCCAGCCGCCGAGATCGTCAAGCGCTTCAAAACCGGCGCGATGTCGTTCGGGTCGATCGGCAAAGAGGCACACGAGAACCTGGCGATCGCGATGAACCGGATCGGCGGCAAGTCCAACACCGGCGAGGGCGGCGAGGACCCGGCGCGCTTCGTGCGCGACCCGAACGGCGATTGGCGGCGCAGCGCGATCAAGCAGGTCGCCTCGGCGCGCTTCGGTGTGACGAGTTGGTATCTGGTCAATGCGGACGAGCTGCAAATCAAGATGGCGCAGGGCGCCAAGCCCGGCGAAGGCGGCCAGCTTCCCGGCCACAAGGTCGACGATTTCATCGCGAAGATCCGCTACTCGACTCCGGGCGTCGGATTGATCTCGCCGCCGCCCCATCACGACATCTATTCGATCGAGGACCTCGCGCAGCTCATCCACGACCTCAAAAACTCCAACCGCCGCGCTCGCGTCAGCGTCAAGCTGGTGGCCGAAGTCGGCGTTGGTACGATCGCGGCCGGCGTGGCCAAGGCCAAGGCCGACGTGGTGCTGATCAGCGGACACGATGGCGGCACCGGCGCCTCGCCGCTGACGTCGATCAAGCATGCCGGCGTGCCGTGGGAGCTTGGTCTTGCCGAGACACAGCAAATCCTGGTGATGAACGGGCTGCGCGGCCGCATCCACGTCGAGACCGACGGCCAGCTCAAGACCGGGCGTGACGTAACGATCGCGGCGTTGCTCGGCGCCGAGGAGTACGGCTTCGCCAGCGCGGCGCTGGTCGCCTCGGGCTGCATCATGATGCGCGTTTGCCATCTCAACACCTGCCCGGTCGGTGTCGCCACGCAGGATCCCGAGCTGCGCAAGAAGTTCGAGGGCAAGCCCGAGCACGTGGTCAACCTGATGATGTTCATCGCGGAGGAGATGCGCGAGTACATGGCGCAGTTGGGCTTCCGCAGCGTGGCCGAGATGGTCGGGCACGTCGAGTGCCTCGACAGCAACGAAGCGATCCAGCACTGGAAGGCGCGCAACATCGACCTGAGCCGCATCCTGCATCGCCCGCCGGTCGGCCCAGGCGAGCCGCTGCATTGCGTCGAGAAGCAGGACCACGGAATCGAGCACGCGCTCGATCAGCAGCTCCTGGAGCTGTGCGCCGAGACGCTGGAGCATCGCAAACCGGTCGAGATCAATCTGCCAATCCGCAACGTCAACCGCACCGTCGGCACGATTCTCTCCTCCGAGGTCTCGCGCCGCTTCGGCGAGGCCGGACTGCCGCCTTACACAATTCGAATCAACCTCAAGGGATCGGCCGGCCAGAGCTTTGGCGCGTGGCTGGCCTCGGGCGTGGCGCTTTACCTGGAGGGCGACGCCAACGACTACTGCGGCAAGGGGCTTTCGGGCGGCTTCATGACCGTGCGGCCGCCGCGCGAGGCGACCTTCGACGCCGAGAACAACATCATCATCGGCAATGTCGCGTTATACGGCGCGACCGGCGGCGAGGCGTTTTTCTCGGGCGTGGCGGGCGAGCGTTTCGCGGTGCGCAACAGCGGCGCGACGGCGGTCGTCGAGGGCGTCGGCGACCACGGCTGCGAGTACATGACGCGCGGCACGGTGATCGTGCTGGGCCGCACCGGGCGCAACTTTGCCGCCGGGATGAGCGGCGGAATCGCCTACGTGCTCGACGACGACGGCAGTTTCAGCACGCGATGCAACACCGGCATGGTCGAGCTGGGGCCGCTCAGCGACGGCGAGGAGATAAAGCGTGTCCACGCGCTGATCGTGCGCCACCATCAGTACACCGGGAGCAAGCTCGCCGAGCGCATCCTTGCCGACTGGGACAGCTATGCCGCCAAATTCGTCAAGGTGCTGCCCACCGAGTACCGCGCGGTGCTCGAGCGCCAGCATCTCGGCACGAATAACGACATGGCCCGTCTCGCCGCGGTATAAGCGAGTCCTTTGAGGTTGCTCAATAGAGCAACTACGGAGCTGCGAGGTACGAGCAGCGGGGCGGTGTGTTGACGAAAAAAGCGGCGGGGCGGTGTGCTGGTAAAAAATGTGACGGGGCGGCGTATTGGTGAAAAAATGGGCAAGATAACCGGATTCATGGAGATCAAGCGCGAGACGCCGGCGCGGCGCCCGGTGCCCGAGCGGCTGCAGGACTGGCGCGAGTACGATCTCAAGATGCCCGAGGACAAGTTGCGCGCGCAGGGGGCGCGATGCATGGATTGCGGCATCCCCTTCTGCCACAAGGGATGCCCGCTCGGCAACATCATCCCGGACTGGAACGACCTGATCTACCGCGGACGCTGGCAGGAGGCGATCGAGCGTCTGCATTCGACCAACAATTTTCCCGAATTCACCGGCCGCGTATGTCCGGCGCCGTGCGAAGAGGCCTGCGTCCTCAACATCAACAACGACCCGGTCACGATCAAGCTGATCGAGAAGAACATCATCGATCACGCATGGGCTGAAGGATGGGTCACGCCGCTGCCGCCCACGCGCAAGACCGGCAAGCGGGTCGCGGTGGTCGGATCGGGACCGTCGGGTCTCGCATGTGCGCAGCAACTCGCGCGCGCCGGCCATGACGTGACGCTCTACGAGCGCTCCGACCGCGTCGGCGGGCTGCTGATGTACGGGATTCCGGATTTCAAGCTGGAGAAGCGTTTCGTCAACCGGCGGGTCGAGCAGATGCAGGCCGAGGGCGTCAACGTCGTCACCAGCTGCCGCGTCGGATTCGACATCCACGCCGACGAGATGCGCTCGCAGTACGACGCAATCGTGCTGACGATGGGCGCCACCAAGCCGCGTGACCTTCCGATCCCGGGCCGGGAACTCAAGGGCGTGCACTTCGCGATGGAGTTTCTGCCGCAACAGAACCGACGCAACGCCGGCGATACGATCGATCCGGCGGTCTCGATCAGCGCCAAGGCCAAGAAGGTGGTGATCCTGGGCGGCGGCGACACCGGCTCGGATTGTCTCGGCACCTCGAATCGTCAGGGCGCGAGTGTGGTTTACCAGTACGAGTTGCTGCCGATGCCGCCCGAGCGGCGCACGGTGGCGATGCCGTGGCCGGACTGGCCGATGATCCTGCGCACTTCGACTTCGCACGAGGAAGGCGTGGTGCGCGACTGGAGCATCAACACCAAGCGCTTCATCGGTGAGAACGGCATGCTCAAGGCGCTCGAAGGGATCAAGCTTGAGTGGAAGCAGGACAACGGCCGCATGGTGATGGAGGAAGTGCCGGGCAGCAACTTCATCATCGAGTGCGAGCTGGTGCTGCTGGCGTTGGGCTTCCTCGGGCCGGAGCCCGACGGGATCATTTCGCAACTGGGGTTGAAGCTCGACCCGCGCAGCAACGTGCTGTGCGAGAACTACATGTCGAGCGCGCCGGGAGTGTTCGCGGCGGGCGACACGCGGCGCGGACAATCGCTGGTGGTGTGGGCTATTTGGGAAGGGCGCGAATGCGCCCGCGCGGTCGACGCCTGGCTGATGGGCGAGAGCTTTCTGCAAGCCAGCCCCGAGCTATAGGGGGCGGCAAAGGCGCGTCGCGATGGTCGCCTATCTCGCCAGCAGCGCGTTCAGCCATCTTTACCGCAAGATCGATTGCACCGCGGCCGACATCGGCGCTCTGCGCAAGGCGATTTACAGCCGCACGATTTCGATTCCGCTCGGACTGCACAATCTCGAAGAGATCGTGCTCGCCCGCCCGGCCTCTCCGCAGGCGATGGCCGCGCAGCTCCGTCTGCTGCTTTCGATCAGCAACTGGCGCGTGCTGCTGAAACCATGCGGCCAGTTGCTCGGCGATGACCTCCGCGCATTTGCCGCGGGCGCCGAGCCGGCGTGTCCGTTTCTGCACGGCGCGATGCAGAACGCGGTGACCACCGGAATTTCCGCGCTGCTCGAGAGCGATGGCGAGGAACTGAACGAGGACTTTGCCCAGGCGCTCGACGAGGTGCGACGCGAGCGGGAAGCATTCGTCGCGGGGCTCGGCGAATTTCTCGCCGAATGCAGTACGCGTTTCGCACCGCCGCCCAACATTGGAGGTTTTGAAGAGTACTTCGAGCGCAACGCGCCGGAGGCGGCGGCGGCGCTCGCCGAACGCGCCGGCGTCGGCGCGGAATTCAGGCGGCGAGGCGCCAAAGCGCTGCTCGCGCTGAAGAGCGTCAGGATGTGGGTGGGCGCGGCGTTGTCGCTCGCTTGCGCGCTAAGCCTGGAGGGACGGCCCTCGCGCGCCGAGGAAGCGAACGAAGTCATGCACGCGGTAAGCGGCGCCGCGGCGGCGGACACGTTTGTCACCGCCGACGCGCGCGCGCTACCGTGTCTTAGCCGCGTCGCGATCGACGGGCTGCGAACGACGGACCTCAAAGGGTTCCTGATGCAGACCGCCGAATCGCTTCGAGAGCGATCGGAATAGCCACTGGCCGGCGATCGATAGGAGGTCAGAAGGGCCGTTCGTGAACGGACATCTTCAGCGGCGCAAGCCCATCGTATCCAATTTTTTGATCAGCCACGGCATCCGGTCGTAGCCCCAGAAAACCTCGCCGTCGGCCACGAACGTCGGCACGCCGAAGACGTGGTCCGCAGCCGCCTCGGCGAAGCCTCGCTTAAGCCGCGGCTTGGCTTCACTCTCCTCGTCTTCGATCCAGCGGCGGAAGGTGGCAGTGTCGGCGCCGATTTCCTCGAGGATCGCGGCCAGAGCCTCGGGATTTTCGACTTCGAGTTCGTGCTTCCAAAAGCGCTGGTAGACGCGGTCCGAGTAAGGCCGGAACAGGCCCTGGTCCTCGGCGCAGAAGCCGCCGTAGAACGCGCGGCGTGCGCTGAAAATCTGTTTGGGCGGATAGATCACCACGCCGCGCTCGCGCGCCATCCGGCGCGCGTCGTGGTAGAGATAGCGCAGCTTGCGCCGGTCGCGCTCGCCGCGCGTGGGCACGTCGCCATAGACGCGCCGGATATCCACGCCGTAGGGGATGTAGCGCACGCGCACGTCATGCGAGCGTTCGAGCGCGTAGGCCGGGTCCTTGGCGAGGTAGGAAACGGGGCTGGTGTACGCGAAGTAGAATTTAAGCTCTTGCGTCATCAGAGTAGCCGGGCGCTCGCAGCCGCGCGGCGGACACTTGTCCCAATCGCGGGTCTCTCCGACTCACGCGCGCTGGACCGCAGCGAAGCGATGCTACTACCGAGAATACAGCATCAACCGAACCGTGCCGGCAAAACCGGCGGGCTTTGCAAAGTCCAGGGAATGGAGATCGCGCCGCTATCAGCGGCCGCTTGGATTCGACGCTCGCGAAGCTACTTTTTCTCAGTCACGCGCGCGGCGCCCTGGTCGGTGGTGTCAATCGCGAGCACCTGCAGCGCTGTGCCGAGATCGAGTTCGGAGTACTTGCGATTAGCGTATAGCGTGTCGAGACGCTTCACCGCTTCCGCCGGTTTTAGCTCCGACATCGCCAGCTCGTGCGACAACTGATGGATGATCCTGTCGGCGCCCTTCCAATGGAAGAGATCGGCCGCCGTCGTCAGGACATTGAGCTTGCCGACGCTGACCTGCATCGCGTCGCTATAACCGTTGACGTAGCCGCTCTTGGCTGACGCGTTAAGCTGATTCCAGTACGAACCGTTGTGATCGAAACTAGGCGCGGCGAACACTCCCGCGCAGCTCAGCACGAAGCCTACCACCACACCCGCAATGAATTTTTTCATCTATGTCCCGTAATAGCGGCTGAAGCACCCCACCACATCCACACCACCACGCCTTCTACTAGCAGATTGGAGCACGGGATTGAACACCAACGCTGCCAGATGCCATCATTTGCACTGCCTTTGTGCACTGATTTTCCCGCAGGCTCGCGCCGCAATACCCCATGGCGATTTACGACGAGGTTCTCGCTTTTATCCACGCACCCGAGCAGGCGCGCTTCGAGAGCCTTGCGCTTCACGTTTTTCGCCATCAGTTCGATGCCGTTGCCCTCTACCGCCAGTACTGCCTAGTCCGCGGAGCCCGTCCAGAGGACGTGCGCTCGCTAGACCAGATCCCCGCGCTTAGCACTGCCGCGTTCAAGTACGCTGAATTGACCGATATGGTTACACCGTCGCAGCCCGCGGACGCTCGCGTCTTCATGACCAGCGGCACCACGGCAGGGCGTGACGAACGCGGGCGCCATCGCGTCCCCCGTATCGACATCTACCGCGCCTCGGCGCTGGGCCATCTAAGAAGGATGCTTTTTCCCGATGGCGCCAGGATGCGGATGCTCAGCCTTCATCCGACCGCCGACCGGATGCCCGAGTCGTCGCTGGCGCAGATGATAAGCTGGATGATCGAGGAGTTCGGCGCTGGCGACGCGCTTTGCGTGGCCGACCGCAAAGGGGTGGAAATCGTATCGGCGCTGGAGTTTCTGCACTCGACCCAGCGTCAGGGCCAGCCAGTCTGTGTTATGGCGACCACGGCGGCGCTTGCAGCGCTGTTCGACGAAGTGCGTGCGCAGCGTTCGCGGGTTTCCCTCGCGCCGGGTTCGCGGCTGATGGATACCGGCGGCGCCAAGGGGCAGGCCGTCCCGCTGCGCCCTGGCCAAGTCGTCGAAGATGCGCAGGCTCTCCTCGGGCTGGATCCAGCGATGGTGATCAACGAATACGGGATGACCGAGATGTGCTCGCAGTTGTACGACGCGACGCCGTTCAATGCGCGCAACTCGCGCTCCATCGATTCGTCCAAAGCGCGTCCCGATGAAAATCCCGAAGACCGTCGCAAGCTCGGCCCGGCCTGGCTCGACGTCGCCGCGGTCGATCCAGCCACTCTCAGGCGCGTTGCGGATGGCAATCCGGGCCTGCTGCGGTTCTTCGACCTGGCCAACGTCGGCTCAGTATCGGCGATCCTGACCGGGGACCTGGGAGTAATACAGGACGGGACCGTCAGAGTGCTCGGCCGTGCAGAGGACGGCGAGGCGCGCGGTTGTGCGCTCGGCATGGAGCAGTTTGCGGCGAGGGAGAGCTGACAAGCGCAGGCGGCAGTCGGCAAAAAAATGAATCGCGCTACAAGACCGGGTACGGCCGTGGGGGGGTCGCCTGCCGGCGAACAGTGCGCCGCCGATTCGCCGGCGCCGGTTTCCACGACAGCCGCGATAGCGCGGGCCGCGACGCGTATGCGGAGCGCCGATCGATGCTCTTCAGATCGCGTAGCGGCGGCGCTCGGCCATACCGCCGCACGCTGGCGCAAACGCGAGTTCGCGCCACGCCGCGAGACTGTCGCGGGACTCGCGTACGCCCTTGGCATGACGCCGGCGCTGCTCGACGAATCGCTCGATGCGTTGCTCGAACCGATTACAGCCGCATCGCTGGAGTTACTCGCCGCGAAGGTGCCCGTCGCCGATCGCCTGTTTGGCTTCTTGATGCCGGGCAACGTTCCGGGGGCCGGCATCCATGAAGTTTGTGCGGCGCTGCTGGCTGGCGCGGGCCTGATAATCAAGAGCGCGAGCATCGAGCCGTTGTTTTTCGCCAATTTCACGCGCACGCTTGCCGAAGTTGACGCGGTGGTGGCCGCGCGCGTCGCGGTGGTGAATTTCGGCCGCAGCGACGATGCCGCGATGCGTGGGTTGTGGGCCGCCTGCGATGGAGGCGTCGTCGCCTATGGCGACGACGCCTCCATCGCAGCCCTGAGCGCCGCCGCGGCGCGCGGCGCGTGCCGGCTGGCCGGCTTCGGCAGCCGGCTGAGCGGCGCGCTTGTGCTGCCCGGGGCGAGTCCGTCCGCCGCCGAAACGGCGGCGGACGGACTCGCCCGCGACGTCACGCTGTTCGAGCAGCGCGGATGTCTCTCGCCGCATCACGTCTTCGTGGTGGGCGACGCGGGCGAGGCGCGCGGCTTCGCCGCGCGCCTCGCCCGCGCGCTGGAGCGCCTGGCGCGCCGGCTGCCGAAGCCGGCGCGGCTCCCGCTGGCCGCCGCCGCGGCAATCCGGGGGCTGCGCGAGCGCGCGCGATGGCGCGCGCTCGCGCAGCCCCCGGGCGGCGGTCGCGACCATGACGTCGCGCTATGGGAGGGCGGGCGCATCATCCATTCCCCCGGCGAGACGCCGGGGGAATGGATGACGTGGAGCGTCATTTACGACGGCACCGCGACGTTTTGCGCGTCGCCGGGCTATCGCACCGTGTTCGTCAGCGCGCTTCAGCGCCCGGACGAACTCGGCGAGCGCCTCGGCGCGGCAGTCGGCCGGCTCGAGGCCTTCGCGTTGTCGGCGCCGCCCGATGCTCGCGTTCGCCTCGACGCCGGTTTGCGCCTGCTTGGCGTGTCATATGTATGCGAGCCGGGGCGGATGCAATCGCCGCCGCTTGACTGGCCGCACGGGGGCGGCGCGATGCTCGAACTGCTGCGAGGGGCGGCGCGATGAGCGTGTTACGCGAAGGCTTTTTGCGCCATGTCGCGCAGACATCGATGTCGCCGATCGGCCTTGAGGTCATACGCGCCGAGGGTTCGTGGCTATACACCGCCGACGGGCGCCGTTATCTCGATTTGATCGCCGGAATCGGGGTGTCGGCGCTTGGGCACGGACATCCGGCTGTGCTCGGCGCGATTGCCGAGCAGGCCCGCCGCCATCTGCACGTGATGGTCTATGGGGAATACGTTATTGAGGCGCAGGTGCGGCTCGCCGAGCGTCTGACGCGACTGTTGCCGGCGCCGCTGGAATGCGTCTATTTCACCAATAGCGGCGCCGAGGCGATCGAGGGCGCGCTCAAGACGGCGCGCAAGTATACCCGCCGCGAACGCTTCGTCGCCTTCGACGGCGCGTATCACGGCGACACGATGGCCGCGTTGGCGCTGATGGGAAATCCGACGTTTCGTGCGCCGTTCGAACCGCTGCCGGGCCCTGTAAGCCATCTACCGTACGGTGACGCCGCCGCGTTGGAGGCGATCGATTCGACGGTCGCCGCGGTGGTGGTCGAGCCGGTGCAGGCCGAGGGCGGCGTGCGTATCCCCTCGGTCGACTTCATGCGGGCGCTGCGCGAACGATGCGACCAGGTGGGAGCGATACTGATCTATGACGAGGTGCTGACCGGGATGGGCCGCACGGGGCGGCTGTTCGCGATGGAGCACTTCGGGGTGGTGCCTGACCTGGTGGTGATGGCCAAGGCATTGGGCGGCGGTCTGCCGCTGGGCGCGTTTTGCGGTTCCGAGCGGCTGATTGGAGAACTCGCGCGCGATCCGCCGCTCGGCCACATCACGACCTTCGGCGGTCATCCGCTGTCGTGTGCGGCGGGACTCGCCGCGCTAGAGGTTATCGTCAATGAGCGGCTCTGGGACCGGGCAAACGCCCTAGGCGAAGAACTGGCGCAAGAGTTGCGGCGGGTCGCTTCGGCAGAGGTTGCGGCAGTGCGTGCTGTAGGAGCACTTATAGGAATAGAGTTTGGGGATTCGGGGACAGCCCGGACTTTTGTGCGCGAATCGCTGGCACGCGGCGTCATCATCAACTGGACGCTAAATGCCGAGCGGGTGGTGAGGCTGGCACCACCCCTGAATATGGGCGCCGCAGACGTGAATTTTAGCTTGCAAATGATGGCCGAGGCGCTTGAAGCTAGCCGCGCCATCGGCAAATCTAGATCCTGAGCATCCCCCGGGGGGACTATGGCAACAGCGCAGGTCATTGCGGTTGAAGAAGCCGGCGCCGAGCAGCCAGGGATCGTACTGGGTCCGCGGCGCCCGGTAGCGGCCGACCGCCGCGTTCTGCTTGAGATCGATCACGACGCCGAAGCCATCAGTACGCTGAAGGTCGCGGGTCCGATCGCGATCTTTTTCCTGCTCGCGTATGGCGGCATCGAGATGCTGCGGGTCGGTCAGCATGGGATAAACCCATATCAGACCGCCGCATTCGCGATCGTCACTCTGTTCTTCGGGCTGACCTGGCTGAGCGTTTTCCGCCGCTACTGGAAGGCCTGGACGCTGGCTACCTGCGTCACCGTCATCGCGCTGTTCATCAAAATCGCCTCGCTCGACCATAGCCCGGAGCTGGCGTTTATCGCGATCATCCTGTGCCCTTTTGCCACCGCGGCCTTCGTGATGTGGGGTCCGCGATGGCAAGGGATGCTGAACTTGGGATGCCTTGCGATGTTCGGTGCAGCTGAGTTGGCGGTGCCCTCGCGCGACCAGTACACGATCTATCGTTGGCTGGGCTTCATTGCCGCGCTTGTGCTGTCGTGGTTCACGGCGGTGTTTCTCGACCGCTACCGGGGCAAGCTGCGGGCGCAGATGGAGCAGTTGGCCGCCGCGGCCAAGTTCCGCGAGCGCCAGGTCGGCACGATGACCCATGACATCCGCAACCCGCTGGCCACCCTGGTCGGGCTGGTTACGCTGCTCGAGGAGGACGAGCTTAGCGAAAAAGAGACCACCCATTTGCTCGCCCGCGTCGGCTCAACCTCGCGCGCGATGGATCTGCTGGTCAAGAACGTTCTCGATATGTACCTGCTCGAAGAGGACAACCTCCAGCCACATCCGCGGGTCATCGATCCCAACGTCATCGTGCAGGAAGTCGCTGACGTTTACGGGCGCGAGGCGCGGCTTAAGGGTCTGCGGATGCGCACCGAGCTGGGCGGGATGCCGCGTGGCAGCCTCGATCCGCTCCACCTCGAGCGCATCGCGGCCAATCTGCTCAGCAACGGCATCCAGCGGACCGAAAGCGGCGAAGTGGTGCTGCGCACCTTCCTGAGCGGCGGCAAGGTGATAATCGAGGTCCAGGATACCGGCCCGCAGCTCAGTCAGGAGCAGTTCTCGCACCTCTTCGAGCGGCCGGTCCAGGATCGCCAGGGCATGGGCTCTTCGGGATGGAAGCTGTACATCGCGCGCGCCTTGACCGAGACCAACGGCGGCACCGTGAGCGCGCGCTCGCATACCAACCGCGGCCTGACCCTCATCACCGAAGTGCCGTTCTGGGAGCCGTAAACCCGCGCCCGCGGGACACGCTTCTTTGACCGCTTCACCGGTTCTGTAGTAGGACGGAGCCGCGGTCGGCGGATTCGCGTCAGGTTCGCCCGGGGCGGGAATTTCTTAGTTGGTTTCGTCATCGATTTGCGCAAAGCCCTGTGCTTAAGTCTGCGCAGGGGACTCGCGCGTGCGTTACGGTTTCGTGATCGATCAGGACCGATGCATCGGATGCCATGCGTGCACGGTTGCCTGCAAGGATGAGCACAAAGTCCCGGTCGGCGTCTTTCGCACCTGGGTCAAGTACATCGAGAAAGGCTCCTTTCCCGACACCAGCCGCCATTTCGGCGTGATGCGCTGCAACCATTGCGAGCAGGCGCCATGCATCGAGATTTGTCCGACCAGCGCGCTCTTCAAGCGCGACAACGGCATCGTTGATTTCGACAACAGCCGCTGCATCGGATGCAAATCCTGCATGCAGGCCTGCCCGTACGACGCGCTTTACATCGATCCCGAGACCAGCACGGCGGCCAAGTGCAACTTCTGCGCGCATCGCATCGAAGCCAATCTCGAACCGGCCTGCGTCGTCGTATGTCCGACGCAGGCGATCATGACCGGCGACCTCGACGATCCGCAAAGCTGTGTCAGCCGTGTCGTTGCCACCGGTAAGGTCGCAACCCGCAAGGCGCATAAGGGCACGCAGCCCAAGCTCTTTTACGTCGGTATCGAGGGCGACCTGCTGCAACCCTCGATGATGCGGCCCGAGTATAGCTCGATGTGGGCCGACCATAATCCGCTCGGCGACGGCCGTCCCGCCACCGGCGGCGACGCCGCCGACGCGGCGCCCGGCTCGGCGCGGATCGTTTACGACGTCCCGCATGCGGCGCCATGGGGCGCGATCCCGGCCGCATATCTGTGGAGCAAATCGATCGCGGCGGGGGTGCTGATAGTTGCGGCGGTGCTGCTCGGAACGGGGCGCGGGGGCGAAGATGAGATGCTTCTCGGAGTCGTCAGCCCAACCCTCGCGCTGCTCTTCCTCGGCATCACGGTCGTGCTGCTGATCGCCGACCTGAAGCAGCCGTGGCGTTTCTACTACCTGATCACCAAGCCCAACTTTCGCTCCTGGCTGGTATGGGGCACGTACATCCTGATGATTTACGGCGCGCTCGCGACAGCGTGGCTCGCCTGCGGCTATTTCATCGGCTCAATTCCGGGCGCGCTGCCGATCGTGGCGACGATTTTCGCGATCGGCTCGGCATGCTATTCGGCCTTTCTGTTCGCGCAAGCCAAGGCGCGCGATCTGTGGCAGAGTCCGGTCTTCATCTGGCATCTGCTGGTACAGGCGCTGATCGGTGGCTCGGCGATATTGATCATCGCCGCGGCAGCGCTCAGCGCCGGACCCGCCACGATCCTTACGACCGCGCGCGTTCTGCTCGCTGCGCTGGCGGTTGGCCTGGTGATGATCCTGATCGAACTGACGCTGCCCGCGATGAGCGAGGACTTTCGGCGCGCTGCCGATCTTATCTCGCGCGGTGAGCTGAACTTTCGCTTCTGGGTCGGGGTGGTTTTGATCGGCACGATCCTTCCGCTGATTCTACTCGGCGTCACGCTTCGCACGGGCGGCGGCGCGCCGGCGGCCGGTGCGGCGATGCTCGCGTTGGTCGGCCTGTGGACCTTCGAGAACCTCTGGATAGAAGCCGGCCAGGCCGTGCCGCTCAGCTAGAATTCAACGATGGCTTCGGCAAGAGAAGAAATCCGGCCGCTCAATCCGGCGGCGATGGAACTCGAAGCGCCGGCGGGCGGGCTCAGCGCGTTTCCGCCGGTCGAGCGATGGGAGGACTGGGTCGAGTACGACCCGGCCGCGTGGCCGCGCAAAGTCGAGAAGCGCTACACGCTGGTACCGACCGTATGCTTCAACTGCGAGGCCGGATGCGGCCTGCTCGGATACGTCGACAAGCGCGACTTCACGATCCGCAAGTTCGAGGGCAACCCGATGCACCCGGGAAGCCGGGGCCGCAATTGCGCCAAGGGGCCCGCGACGATCAACCAGGTCACCGATCCGGAGCGCATCCTCTACCCGATGCGCCGTGCGGGGCGGCGCGGCGAGGGCAAATGGGAGCGCGTGACGTGGGATGAAGCGCTCGATGACCTCGCCGGGCGAATCCGCCGCGCGCTCAGCGAAGGGCGCCGCAACGAAATTCTCTACCACGTCGGACGCCCCGGCCATGAACTGATTTACAATCAGCGTATCCTGCACGCCTGGGGAATCGACGGGCACAACAGCCACACCAACGTATGCTCGGCGGGCGCGCGTACCGGCTACGCGTTCTGGCACGGCGCCGACCGGCCGTCGCCCGACCACGCCAACGCCCGCTTCATCCTGCTGCTGAGCTCGCACCTCGAGGCCGGCCACTATTTCAATCCGCACGCGCAACGGATTATCGAGGCCAAAGAGCGCGGAGCCAGGGTCTGCGTGATCGATACGCGGCTCTCGAACACCGCGACCAAGGCCGACTGGTGGCTCTCGACGTGGCCGGGCAGCGAGGCGGCGGTGCTGCTGGCGATGTGCCAGGTGATCCTGCGCGAGCGGCTGTACGACCGCGAGTTCCTGCGCCGCTGGGTCAACTGGGAGGAGTTTCTGCGCGAAGAGCATCCGGAGCGCGCGCAGACCTTCGACACGTTTCTGGAAGTCCTCGGCGAGGTCTATGCCGAATATACGCCCGAGTTCGCCGAGCGTGAGTCGGGCGCGCCGGCCAAGGTCATCGTCGAGGTTGCGCGCGAGATTGGACGCGCCGGGTCGGCGCTCGCGACCCACGTCTGGCGCAACGCGGCGGCGGGCAATCTGGGTGGATGGCAGGTGGCGCGCGCACTCGAACTGCTGGTGGTCCTGATGGGCGCGGTCGACGCGCCCGGCGGTACCGCGCCCAACTCCGCCAACAAGTTCGTGCCCGCGCCGCCGATGATGCCGCCGCCGGCCAAAGTATGGAACGAGATGACGTGGCCGCGTGAGTTCCCGCTCGCGTTTTTCGAGATGAGCTTCCTGCTTCCGCATTTTCTGAAAGAGGGCCGTGGCAAAATCAGCACCTATTTCACCCGCGTCTATAATCCAGTGTGGACCAATCCCGACGGGATGAGCTGGATTGAAGCGCTCACGGACGAAAGCAAAATCGAGCGCCATGCGTGCCTTACGCCGATCTGGAGCGAGACCGCGCAATTCGCCGACTATGTGCTGCCGATGGGCCACGGGCCGGAGCGCCATGACCTGTTGAGCCAGGAGACCCACGCGGCGCGCTGGATCGGCTTTCGCCAGCCGGTCGCGCGAGTCGCGCTGGAGCGCGCGGGCAAGCGCTTCAACTTCACCTACGAGGCCCATCGCGAGGCCGGCCTGGGCGAGGTCTGGGAAGAGGACGAGTTCTGGATCGAGCTGTCATGGAGAATCGACCCCGACGGCGCGCTCGGCCTCCGCAAGTACTTCGAGTCGCCGTATCGTGCGGGAGAAAAGCTGACGGTCGAGGATTTCTATCGCTGGATTTTCGAGAACAGCGTACCCGGCCTGCCGGCGGCGGCGGCAAAGGAAGGGCTCGCGCCGCTTGCGTACATGCGCAAATACGGAGCCTTCCTGATCGAGGAAGGCTCCTACCGGGTTCACGAAAAACAGCTCTCGGCGGCCGATCTCAAGGGTGCCACCGTCGACCCCACAAGCAAGGTCATCACGCGCGGCGGGGCGGCGGTCGGGGTCGAGATCGACGGCCGCGCCTGCGTCGGTTTTCCCACCCCGTCGCGCAAGCTGGAGTTCTACTCGAAGACGCTGAAGGACTGGAAATGGCCTGAGTACTCAGTTCCGGCTTACATCAGGAGCCAGGTCCACTTTAGCAATATAGATCGGGAACACGGCGAGATGTTGCTCCTGCCCACTTTCCGGCTGCCCACGCTGGTACATACTCGCTCCGGCAACGCCAAATGGCTATACGAGATATCCAATCGCAACCCGCTCTGGCTGAATCCGCAGGACGCGCGGCGCTTCGACGTCGACACCGGCGGACTGCTGAAGGTCGCGACCGAGATCGGCTATTTTATCGACAAGGTATGGGTGACCGAGTCGATTCGGCCGGGCGTGATCGCCTGCTCGCATCATCTCGGCCGCTGGCGGCTCAAGGAGGATAGCGGCGGAGAGCGATGGGCGAGCGGAGTGGTCGAGCTGAGCCATAAGGAAGAGGGAACCTGGATGATGCGCCAAGTGCATGGCGTGCAGCCGTTTGAGAGCGCCGACTCCGATTCGGGCCGCATCTGGTGGCAGGACGCCGGCGTACATCAGAACCTGATTTTCCCGGTGCAGCCCGACCCGATAAGCGGCCAGCATTGCTGGCATCAGAAAGTCACGGTCGGCAAGCCGGGGCCGCAGGACCGCTACGGCGACATCTTCGTCGACACGCGCAAGTCACACGCGGTATATCGCCGATGGCTTGAGATGACGCGAGCGGCGCCCGGTCCCGGCGGGCTTCGGCGTCCGACGTGGCTGGCGCGCGTCTATCGTCCGGCGCCCGAAGCGTTCTATATCAAATAGTCTAACGACTCATTAGTAACTTGCTCACCAGAGCTTCTCATCCTGAGAGTTGTCGAATTCATTCGGAAGCGGGCGAAAACGACGCGAGGCTGCTTCTTCGATCATCCGGTGCGACGCGAGACTATCTCTTCGGTGAAGGTTTGTTTCTTCGGTCATCCTGAGCGGAGCGAGTCTGCGAGCGCAGTCGCAGACTCGCTCCGCTCAGGATGACCGAAGAGGCACCCACGGGTTACATTCGGACGCTTTCTGAATAAATTCACAAACTCTCAGGATGACTGAAGGCGCGGTCTCACCGAATAGCTAGTTGATACAGCGAAACGCGTCGCCTGATCACTTGCGCAGGCGGCGCAACTGGCGCGACGTGAGCATCCAGAGCAGTTGCGCGCCGCCGCGCTCGATTCCGTCGTGCAATTCGAGCGCGATCATCCCCGATTTCTTGAAGTCGAAGCTCACGCTGTTGGCCGAGCCGGTCAGCAACAATGAGGCGATCCCGCTCAGCCCCGGTTCATGCCCGACGATCATAAGATTGTCGTGCCGTTCGTAGGGCTTGAGCGCCGCGACCGTGTCAGCGGGCGTCACCCCGGTGGATAGCGCGGCAAAGACCTCGGGCGCTGGCCCGCCGGCGTAACCGGCGGCGACCAGTTCCGCGGTTTCGGCGGCGCGTGGTAGCGGACTCGCAAGGATGGCGTCGAACTTGAGCCCCAAGCCGCGCATCCCGGCCGCCGCCTCACGTGCTTTCTCGCGCCCGCGGGCGGTCAGTCGGCGCGCGCCGTCGTCGCCGCCCGGAGGCGGCTCGTTCTCGGCCACGCCGTGACGCAAAATGTAAAGCCTCATGAGGCGCGGACCAGTGGCACCAGGGCTAGCGGCGGCTTGGCCGCGCGCCGCGCCTGGGCGGCGGCGGAGTTGAGTTCCCGGAGCACGGCGCGGGCGAGTTCGTCCATCTCCGCGCGGCGCCAGGCCTTCAGGCTGCGTGTGCGCAAGCGGCGGATGCGGCGCTCGAAGGAGTGAATCAGCGCGCCCGCCGCCATCAAGGCCGACGCGTCGCGCGATTCGGCGGCCCATCCGCGCAGCCAGGCCGCTGCGGTCACCGCGTCATGGTACATGCCGACGCGCTCCTGCACGCGTTCGAGACGCCGCAGCATCCTGCGCGCGGGCTTGCCGCCGACCGCGCGCAGCGGTTCGAGAGCATAGCGCAGCTTTTTCACGCGCACGCGCAGGCGATGCAAGGTTTCGGGCGGCGAGGCCTCGTCGAGTCCCGCACCCGCGCGCAGCATCGCGCGCAACTGCGGGCGCACCAGCCGGGCCGCCATCGCGCCAAGCGTAACGCTGTCGGCTGCGGGCTCGGGCGCGATCGCGCCCAGCCGCTGGACGAGGCCGCGGCAGCGCTCGGAGTCGAGCGCCGCGACCAGGCGCTCCTGCTCGATCGCGCGCTGTCGGCGAATCGTGTCGGAGAGCGGCGCGAGCGCGCGAATGAAATCGGCTTCCAGGCGCGTCGCGCGATCCTGGAGCAACTGCGCGAGGACGTCGAGATCGCGCACCGCGCCAATCGCGCCGCAGAGCCATCCCAGTTCGTCCGCGGCGCTCTCCGCCTCGTCGTTCGGCGCGACCTCGCGAAGCATCCGCAAGGCGGCGCGCAAGCGCCGCGTTGCCACGCGCAGCCGATGGATCGCTTCGACGTCCCCGGTCACGGCCTTGTCGTGATCGGCGGTCATCGCGCGTAGATGAACGGCTATCGCCACCGCGGCCGCCTTGACGGCGGGATCGGACGACGATGGTACCGCCGCGTGCGCGCGCGCTGGACGGACGGGAGTCATCGCTTAACTTTGACCTATACCCTCGGCCTATACCTTGCGCGCCGGGATCGTGGGCTGCGGCGACGACGGATTTTCAGCCTGTGGCGGGACGCTGCTCTGCGCGCGCCGCAGGTAATCCGAGACGTGAGCGCGCAGCTCGGCCTGGATCTTGTTGATCGACTCGCGGGCGTCGATGGTGATGAAGCCGAAGTCGCGCGCGAGGCGGTTGTACTCGGCGATGATGCGCCGCTGGTAGTTCTGGAAAGAGTCGAAGATGTCGCTGGAGAGCGCGAGATGCATTCCGGACTCCCAGTAGTCCATCCCTTTGCCGCGGACCACGCGCGGCACCAGCGTGTCGACGTCGATCTCGAGGTACATGACGAGATCCGGCACCAGCGCCATCCCGAACACTTCGTGAGTCCACTCCGGGTCGGCGCCCATCACGGCATTGCGCGCAAAGGCGGTGTACATGTAGCGGTCGGCGATGACGACGAAGCCGGCCTGCAGCGCGGGCAGGATCTCGTGTTCGAGCCGGTCGGCGAAATCGGCGGCGTAGAGCAGGCTGAAGGTTATCGGGGTTAGCTGATGGCCGGCCTTGGCCTCGGCGATGGTTGCCGAGAGCAACGGCGAGCGGGTCCATCCGGTGTTGCTGACCGCATAGCCCTCCAACTCGAGCCATCCGCGCAGAAGCTCCACCTGGGTCGAGCGTCCCACGCCGTCGGTGCCCTCGATCACGATCAGATGGCCGGGCAGCGGCTTCTCATCGAGATAGGGCAGGCCGTGGCCATGCCAGCGTTTAGCGAGCGGCGACTGAACTGCCATGGTGGTTGCGGGCGCGCTGGTGATCGTATTCGCGCAGGATTTCGCCGGTCATCCGGCGCACGACTTTCTGTTGGCCGGCGATGTCATGGCTGGCGTCGATGACCCGGAGGCCGAACTCCTCGGCAAGCTGATCGTAGATCTCCAACACGCGGCCCTGGAAGAGGCGGAAGCTCTCGACCAGGTCGGTTGACAGCCCCAAGTCCATCCCGGCCTCGTAATACTTGAGCTTGGCCCGTCCGGCCAGCAGGCGCTCGAGCGAGACGTCGATCGGCACGCGGAAAAAGAACGTGAGGTCAGGGCGCGGCGCGAAGCGGTAGACTCCGCGCACCCAGTCGGGATGCACGCCGCGGGCGACGTCGCGCGCAAACGCGGTGTAAACGTAACGATCGGCCAGCACGATCATCCCGGCACGCAGGGGCGGCAGGATCTGGTAGATGAAGCGGTCGGCAAAGTCGACCGCGTGCAGCAGACTGAAGGTGCTCGGCGTGAGCAGGTTGCGCCGCTTGCCGCGGCGCATCGAGTTGCGCACCAGCCGCGAGGAGTTCCAGTCGGTAAAATGCACCGGGTAGCCGCGCGCGCGCAGCCAGCGCTCCAGCAGTTTAATCTGAGTCGATTTGCCCGACCCGTCGATCCCCTCGACCGCGATCAGCCGGCCCGGATAAGGATGAGGCGAGCTAAGCAGCGTGCGCCGATGGCCTTTTACCGTCCGCCCCGTGCTGCCGTCCGCCTCGGCCGCACTATTGCTCGCCTCGGCCGGCCCGTGGGCCGCTGTGCCCGACGCCTGACCGTTACCTGACGGCTCAGCAGCCTCGACAGGAGGTCCGATCTTCTCTCGCAAGTCCATAGCTCAAGGTCTGCCTGTCCACCGGCAGCATCTACTGTGATGGTGAATCGATCTGGCGAACGTCGGATGCGTATATCTTTAACCACACTGAAGTGACTCCGGTCCAGCGCATCGGCCAACCGCAGAACCGCCGCGATGGAGCGGACCAAATGGCGTTTTGCCGGGCTCAGCGCGCGGAACTCCGGCGAATCCAGCCGGGCCGAGGGCTTGCGATGGCCGCGCGCGGCCTGCGCGATGATCTCGATCTCGAGCGGATCGAAGCCCAACAGCTCTGCGTTCTTGACCAGGTAGTAGGTGTGCCGGTTGTGGCGATCGTGGTCAATGACGCGCCCGATGTCGTGCAGCAGCGCGGCATGTTCGAGCAGTTCGCGCGCCTGCGGGCCGGCCTTGAGCGTCGGCGCGGCTGCGTCGAAAATCTTGAGCGCCAGGCGCGCCACCTGCGGCCCGTGCCCGTTGAGCGCGCCGAATCGCCGCGCCAGCGCGCTCACCGAACGCCGGCGCGCCTCGATCGTGCCGCGTCCCCGCGCGCTCGTGTTGACCATGCTCAGCAGGATGCCCTCGCGCAGCGCCCACGTGCAGGCGACCAGCTCCGGCGCGCCCGCGTGCTCCAGCACAAAGTCCGCCAGCACCGCCGCCGCCGGCATCAGGTCGGCCCGCTTGGGGTCCGCGCCCGGGAGTTCGGCGCGCTCATCGGCGGTGAGCTTGAGCAGGCGGTTGCGCAGCCAAGTGACGTCGGTGGCGGGGATGCTCAGGCCGTGGAGCCGATCCTGCTCGCCATCGCGCGCCACCCGCGCCGTCGCAACGAGCGCATTTATTGTTCCCGAGGTACCAATCGCCTGCACCAACTCGGCGCGCCGCGCCTTGCGCAGCACCGCGTCGAGCTTGCGATGCAGATGGTCTTCGAGCCTGCGCACGTCGGCCGGGTCGGGCGGGTCGGAGGTGAGAAACCGCTCGGTCAGCCGCGCGACGCCCAGTGGCAGGCTCTCCATCCATAGCGCCTCGCCGTCGCGCACCAGCACCAACTCGACGCTGCCGCCGCCGACGTCGATCAGCAGGTAGGGGCCGCCCTCGAGACCGAGCGCGTGGCGGGCGGCGCTGAAAATGAACTGCGCCTCTTCGGCGCCCGAGATGATTTGGACTTTGAGGCCGGTCTCGCGCCGGATGCGGGCGATGAAAGCTTCGCCGTTTTGCGCCTCGCGCACGGCGCTGGTCGCGACCGCGCGAATCCGATCGACCCGGCGCACCTTGGCCAGGCGGGCGAAATTCTTGAGCGCGCGCACCGCCAGTTCCATCGGCTCGCGCGCCAGCCTGCCGCTGGTAAACGTATTGCGTCCCAGCCGCACCATCTCCTTGACGCGGTCGATGACCTCGAAGTGCCCGTCACGCCGCACGTCTGCGATCACCATGTGGACCGAGTTCGAACCGACGTCGATCGCGGCCAGACGCATAACAAAAGCGTATGCCGCGCGCGCGCCGTTGTCAGCATCGCATCGCGTGATCGCTTCACAGGTTTGGCTGCGTCGTGGGCGAAGTTGTGGAAAGTGCGCGACACGCGCCCGCGCCTTTTCAAGTCGTGAAGGCTGGGGCATAGTTGTGCATCTTGGGGCAGGACACGGGGGAGGACAGGGCCGTCGATGGGGAAGACAGGCACCGTCGCGATCTCGCTTGCGCGTGGCAGAGCCGCCTGGAAGCGGTTCACGTCCGGGTAGTCTCGCGTGGCAAGCGCAACCCCGATTGCGGTCGCCGATGAGCGTCCCGCCGCCTCGCACAAGTGGCTGATAGCGCTCGCGGTGATGCTGGGCACCGTGCTCGAGGTGCTCGACACTTCGATCGTCAACGTCTCGCTGCCGCATATGCAGGGCAGCTTCTCGGCCAGCGTCGACGAAATCGCCTGGGTGGTCACCAGCTACCTGGTCGCCAACGGCATCATGATCCCGATGACCGGCTGGATCTCCTCGCGCTTCGGCCGCAAGCGCTACTTCCTGACTTCGGTGGCGACCTTCGTCGCCGCCTCGGCGGCATGCGGCGCGGCGCAGTCACTGGGGCAGATGGTGCTGTTCCGGCTCGCGCAGGGCGTGGCGGGTGCGGCGATGATCCCGTCCTCGCAGGCGATCCTGATGGAGACCTTTGCGCCCGAAGAGCAGCAGATGGCGATGGCGATGTGGGGCGTGGGCCTGATGATCGCGCCGATCCTCGGACCGACGCTGGGCGGCTGGATTACCGACAATTGGAACTGGCGCTGGAACTTCTATATCAACATCCCGATCGGGATCGTCGCCCTACTGATGGTCTACGCGTTCGTGCACGATCCGCCGTATCTGCGCCAGCGCCGCTCTAGCGGCGGCCGCGTCGACTACGTCGGCATCGCGTGCCTGGTGGTAGGCCTGGGCCTGGCGCAGGTCGTGCTCGATCGTGGCCAGCGCGCCGACTGGTTTGCTTCGACCTGGGTGGTGGCGGCCACCGCCTGCTCGGCGCTCGCGCTGCTTACGCTGGTGGTCAACGAACTGCTATTTCCGCAGCCGATCATCGACCTGCGGATCCTCAAGGACCGGGTCTTTGCGCTGACGGTACTCCTGATGGTGGTGTTGAGTGCGACGCTGTGGGGCACGGGCTTGCTCATGCCGATTTTTCTGCAGGAACTGATGGGCTACACGGCATGGCGGGCGGGATTGATGATGGTGCCGCGGGCGGGGGCCGCGATGTTATCGATGTTCGCGGTGGGCCAGGTGGCGCGGCTGAAGGTCGATACGCGCCCGATGGTCGGGCTGGGCTTCCTGCTCTCAGCGATTGGGCTTTGGTGGATGGCGCAATGGAGCCTCGATGTCAGCATGCATGTGGTGGTGGTCGACAGTATCGTGGTCGGCGCCGGTCTGGGGATGCTATTCCCGGTGCTCGCGGCGGTGGGGTTTTCGGGCTTGCAGCGCGAGCGGATGGGCGATGCGGCGAGCCTGTTCAACCTGATGCGCAACACCGGGGCCGCGATGGGCATCTCGTATCTCACCAACATGCTGGTAAACTATGAGCAGGTCCACCAGTCGAGATTGGTCGAGCATCTGTCGGTGTTCGACGCGTGGCGCCTGAGCCAGCGGGGCTTGCTTATGCCGGGCAGCCCGCCGTTTCATTTCATGGGACAGTTGGTGACGGGCCAGAAGCAGGGCCTCGGCAGAGTGTACGAGATGGTGACGGCGCAAGCCGCAATTCTGTCGTTCGACGACCTGTATCGGATCATGGCCGTGTTGATGCTCGTGATGGTGCCCGCGTTTCTCGGGCTGGGGCGCGCCCGAAGGCAGGCCCAGACCAAGGTCCTGATCGCGCACGCCGAATAGCGTCTCCGGATGGAAGCAGCAGTACCGATCGGGCCGGCCCGCGCCGAGGCGGCCACAGCGTCGCATAAGTGGCTCGTCGCGCTGGCCGTAATGCTCGGCACCACGCTCGAAGTGCTCGACACTTCGATCGTCAATGTCTCGCTGCCGCACATGCAGGGCAGCTTTTCGGCCAGCGTCGACGAGATTGCGTGGGTACTGACCAGCTACCTGGTCGCGAACGGCATCATGATCCCGATGACCGGATGGATCTCGTCGCGCTTCGGCCGCAAACGCTACTTCATGATGTCGGTATCGGTCTTCGTGGTCGCCTCGGCGCTGTGCGGCGCGGCCGCGTCGCTCGACCAGATGGTGGTCTTCCGCCTGATCCAGGGTGCGGCCGGCGCCGCGATGGTGCCGTCGTCGCAGGCCATCCTGATGGAGACGTTTCCGCCGGCCGAGCAGCAGCTCGCGATGGCGACGTGGGGTGTGGGCCTGATGGTCGCGCCGATCATGGGACCGACGCTGGGCGGCTGGATCACCGACAACTGGAACTGGCGCTGGAATTTCTATATCAACGTGCCGATCGGAATCGTCGCCTTCCTGATGGTCTCGGCGTTCGTGCAGGATCCCCCCTTCCTGCGCCAGCATCGTGCGCGCGGCGGCAAGGTCGACTACGTGGGCATCGCCTGCCTGGTGGTGGGGCTGGGCGCGATGCAAATCGTGCTCGACCGCGGCCAGCGCGCCGACTGGTTCGCCTCGCCCTGGGTAGTATGGACCAGCCTGCTGAGCGCAACCGCTCTGATCGTTCTCGCAATCAACGAGCTGCGCATCGCCGACCCGATCCTCGATCTGCGAATCCTCAAGATAAAGGTTTTCAGCGTCGGGCTGGTGCTGATCGTTGCGATGAGTTCGGTGCTCTACGGCACCGGCCTGCTGATGCCGATATTCCTGCAGGAGTTCATGGGCTACACCGCGTGGAAGGCCGGGCTGGTGCTGGCGCCGCGCGGCCTCGCGACGATGCTGTCGATGGTGGTGGTCGGGCAGATTGCGCGCCGGGGTTTCGACACCCGGCCGCTGGTCGGAGTGGGCTTCATCCTGATGACGATGGGCCTGTGGACGATGTCGGGCTGGGATCTCGACGTCAGCCTGCGGGTCGTCGTCATCCCGAGCGTCGTGATGGGCCTCGGCATGGGAATGATTTTTCCGACGCTCTCGGCGAGCTCGCTGTCGGTCGTGGCGCGCGAGAAGATCGGCTACGCCGCGAGCCTCTACAATATGATGCGCAACACGGGCGCCGCGATCGGAATTGCCTACATGACCACGATGCTGGTCGACCATGAGCAGATTCATCAGTCGCGCCTGGCCGAGCATCTGTCGGTTTTCGACGCCTGGAAGCTCAGTGAGAGCGCGCCGCGCGTGCCGGGCGCGCCGTCCTTCCAGTACCTGCCGCAAATGATAAGCGGGCAACATCAGGCGTTCGGGATGCTCTACAACGCGATCCAGGCGCAGGCCGCGATCCTCTCCTTCAACGACATCTATCGAATCCTCGCGGTGGTGATGGCGCTGATGATCCCGGGCTTTCTGCTCTTGCGCAGAGGTCAACGCGGAGGCGGCGGCCCCGCGGCCGCGCACTAACCCCAAAATGCCTCGGAAGATGTCTCAGTCGGTCATCTTTGAGAGCGCGTCCTGAAACACGCCGAGCGCGTGCTCGTCGAACAGTACCAGTTCGACCCGTTCAAGCGGCGTCCCCGTGCACAAATGGTCGCGAATCTCCTCCAGCATCACCAGGGCGCATCGTTCGATCGGAAAGCCGGCGATCCCGGTGCCGATCGCCGGGAAGGCGATCGACTTGAGCCCGTGTTCGGCCGCGCGGCTTAGCGAATTGTGCGTCGAGTCGCGCAGCGCCGCCTCACTCGTGCGCCCGCCAAGCCTCATCGAGGCCGCGTGGATGACGTAGCGCGCGCGCAACTTGCCGGCTCCTGTAATCGCCGCCTCGCCGATCGGGATCGGCCCCAGCTTGTCGCATTCCGCCTGGATCGTTAGGCCGCCCTTGGCGCGAATCGCTCCGGCCACCCCCCCGCCGAGGATCAAATCGTTGTTGGCCGCGTTGACGATCGCGTCGACCGCCGCCTCGGTCAGGTCGCCCTTGCGCAGCACGATTTTCGAGCGCCACCCGTGGTCCATCCGTATATCCTCCATATCCTCCGCGACATATTCTGCCGCGACGTATTCGGTCTTGTCGCCGACTGATGCGCGACGCGCTTGTGCTACTATCAGGGCGCACCCGATGAGCGAGACGACGAGCAGGCAGGCATCCTGGCCGGGTGCGATCTTCGCTCTTGGCCGCGTGGCCGTGGTGATCGCGCTCGTCGCCGCCGCGTTCGTCTGGACGGTCGGCGGCCGCCATCGCGCGGCGCCAGCCGCTCCGTCGGGCTATCTCCAGGTTGATATTGAAACGTCGCCGATCGCGCTCGACCCGCGGTTCGCGACCGATGCGATTTCCTCGCGCACCGGCGAGCTGGTCTTCGATGCGCTGGTCAGGCTCGATGCGCATGGACAGTTCTTCGGCGACCTGGCCGAGAGCTTCGAGCGGCCATCGCCCACCACGCTGGTTTTCCATCTGCGCCACGGCCTGCGCTTCAGCGACGGGCGGCCGCTCACCGCTCGCGACGTCAAATATACATACGACTCGATTCTCGACCCTGCCAGCGTCTCACCCAAGCGTATCGGCCTGCGGCAGCTCGCCACGATCGCCGCGCCCGACGACGCAACCGTCGTGATGACAACCAAAGGACCGTATGCGCCGGCGCTGGAGATGGCGACGATGGGCGTGGTGCCCGAGGCGACGCCGCTACCCGGCAAGGGCGCCAAGCGATGGCCGGCCGCGAGCGGGGCCTTCGAGATTACGAGCTTCGCGCGCGACGAGGCGCTGGTGCTCGCGCGCAATCCGGCCCGTACGCACGAGCCGGACGACATCCCCGGAATCGTCTTCAAGGTGGTCCCCGATCCGACGGTCCGCGCGCTGGAGCTTGCCGAGGGCATCTGCGATCTGGCCGAGAACAATATTCAGCCCGATCTGCTCGGCTATCTGGGGATGAGGCCCGACCTCGTGATCAATCAGTCGCCCGGGAGCGAATACTACTACCTGGAGTTCAACTTCCGCGACCCGCATCTGCGCGACCTTCGCGTGCGCGAGGCGATTGCCTATGCGATCAACCGCGAGGCGATCGTCGGCTCGCTGTATAAAGGCACCGGACGCGTGGCGAGCGGGATGCTCGCGCCCGAAAACTGGGCCTACAACGGCGAAGTGCCGCGCTATCCATATGATCCGTTCAAGGCTTCCAAGCTGCTCGACGAGGCCGGCTATCCGATCGGCCCGACGGGGACGCGCGATCTGACGTTCGTCTACAAGACCACACCCGAGGGGCGGCGGCTTGGCGAAGCGATCCAGGCGATGCTGCGGCGGATCGGGATCACGCTCGACATCCGGACCAACGAGTTCGCGACGTTCTATAGCGATATACAGAAGGGCAACTTCGATTTGACCTCGCTCGACTGGGTCGCGACCGACCTCACGCATCAGTACTTCATGGTGTTCGATTCGAAAATGACGCCGCCCAGCGGCTCGAACCGCGGTAACTACTCGAATCCCGCGATGGACCGCCTGCTGGAGCAGGGTGAAGTGACGCTCGATCCTGCTCGCGCGCCGCGAGATCTACGCCGCAGGTACAAAAGCTCGCCGCCACCGACTTGCCGTACGTCTCATTGTGGTGGATGGACAACGTGGTAGTGATGAATCGCCGCGTCGAGGGCTTCGTGCCGTTTCCCAACGGCAGCTTGCGCTCGCTCGCCACTGTGTCTCTGACGCCAGAGGCGGGGAGCGTGCGCAGGTGATTGGCTACTTCGTCCGCCGCCTCATCGCGCTCGTTCCGGTAGCGCTGGGCGTCGCGACCCTGACCTTCGCGCTCATCCATCTCGTGCCCGGCGACCCGGTGGTCGCGATGCTTGGCGACACCGCGGGGCCCGCGGATATCGAAGGCCTGCGCCACGGACTGGGACTCGACCGCTCAATCGCCGCGCAGTACGCGGGCTTCCTGTGGGGCGTCGCGCACGGCGACCTCGGCCAGTCGATTTCGATGAAAGAGCCGGTCGCACGACTAATCGCCGAACGATTCCCGGCGACGCTGGAGTTGGCTGGCGCCGGACTGCTGATCGCGATCGTCCTCGCCTTCCCGCTCGGCCTCATCGCCGGCACCAACCCCGGCGGCGCCGCCGACATGGGCGCGATGAGCTTTGCGATCCTCGGCATCTCCGTGCCTCATCTCTGCCTCGGCCCGCTGATGATGATCGTCTTCTCGCTCGATCTCGGATGGTTTCCGCTGACCGGACGCGGCGGCCTGGCGCATCTGGTGCTGCCCGCGGTGACGCTGGGGACCGCGCTAGCCGCGATTCTCGCGCGGATGCTTCGCCAGAGCCTCGTGCAAGTGCGCGAGGCTGACTATATCCGCACCGCGCGCAGCAAGGGGCTGAGCGCGTTTGCCGCGTTGATGCGCCACGGACTGCGCAATGCGCTGACGCCGGTGATTACGCTGCTCGGTCTCGAGGCCGGCGCGCTGCTGACCGGCGCGATCGTTACCGAAATGATCTTCTCGTGGCCCGGGATGGGGCGGCTGCTGATCGCCGCGATAAGCGCGCGCGACTATCCGCTGGTCGAAGGATGCGTGCTCACCTTCGCGCTCAGCTACGTAGTGGTCAATATGGCTACCGACCTGGTCTACGGCATGGTCGACCCGCGGATTCGTCTCGTGCGCGACTGATGGCATTCGCAATGTTGATCGCGACGCATACGCGAGTTGTGGGGAATGAAGAATGACGCGGCGCAATCTATCGCTCGTCGCGGGCGGCGCGATCGTCGCGATGCTCGCGCTGGCGGCTGCGCTGGGGCCGTTCCTGGTGCGCGCCGACCCGCTCGCGATCGATCTCACGCAGGTGCTTGCGCCGCCGTGCCGCGGCCACTGGCTCGGATGCGACGCGCTCGGGCGCGACATGCTTGCGCGCGTGCTGTGGGGGGCGCGGCTCTCGCTGATGGTCTCGACCACGGTCGTGATGCTCTCGCTCGCCGCGGGCAGTATCGTGGGCGGCGCCGCGGCGCTGGCGGGCGGGCGCGTCGACTCGGTGGTGATGCGCCTGGTCGATGTCGTGCTGGCGTTCCCCGGCTTCCTGCTCGCGATTGCGCTCGCCGCGATTCTTGGCCCCGGTCTCGTCGACCTGGTAGTGGCGTTGACCGCGATGGGATGGACTGGCTATGCGAGACTGGTCCGCGGTGAAGTGCTGTCGCTGCGCGAGCGCGAGTACGTCGAGGCCGCACGCGCGCTCGGTGCGCCACCCGCCCGCCTGCTGTTTCGCCATCTGCTGCCCGGCCTCGTCGGCCCGGTCGCGGTGCAGGCAACCTTCGGCGTCGGCGGAATCATCATCGCCGAAGCCGCACTCTCGTTCCTGGGTCTTGGAGCGCTGCCGCCGGCGCCGAGTTGGGGCAACATGCTCGACACCGGGCGCGCTTTCCTGCTGGTGGCGCCGCATCTGTCTACCGCGCCGGGCGTGGCGATCGGCGCTTCGGTGCTGGGTTTCAACCTGCTCGGAGACGGACTCGCCCGGGCGTTCGGCCGGCGCGGCTAACGTGCAAGACTTGGCTGATGTGATGACTCGGCTGACTTGGCGCCTACCTTAGGGCTTATATGCTGTTCACTGGCCTCGAGTACCTAATGTTTGATCGGCAAGAGGGTGTCTGGCGCGTCGCGAATCGAGTCAGGCCCCGCGCTTGAGCGCGGCCAGGCTCTCTACGTATGGCGGGTAGGCGATTCCACGTTCGGTGATAATGGCCGTGACTAGCTCGGCCGGCGTTACGTCGAACGCGGGATTGAAGACCTTGACGCCCTTTGGTGTGATCCGCTTGCCGCCGAGATGAGTTATTTCGTCGGCGGATCGTTCCTCGATTGGAATTTCGGCCCCGCTTGGACAATCGAGATCGATCGACGACAGCGGCGCGGCGACGTAAAACGGCACGCCGTGGCGCTTAGCCATCACGGCCAGCGGATAGGTGCCGATCTTGTTCGCGACGTCGCCGTTGGCCGCCGTGCGGTCGGTTCCGACGACCACGCAGCTCACGCCTCCGCTTCGGAGCACGCTCGCCGCCATGTTGTCGGCGATGACCGTTACCGGGATGCGGTCCTTGTGCAACTCCCACGCGGTCAGGCGCGAGCCCTGCAAAAAGGGCCGCGTCTCGTCCGCGATGACCACGACCTTCTTGCCCGCATCGCGCGCGGCGCGCACCACGCCCAGCGCGGTGCCGTAGCCCGCCGTAGCGAGCGCGCCGGCATTACAGTGAGTGAGCACGGTTGAGGGGTCCGCGAGCAGCGTCGCGCCGAAACGGCCCAGGGAACGGTTGGCGGCAAGGTCTTCCTCATATATGGCGAGCGCCTCGTCGCGCAGGCGTCGGAAAAGATGCGCCGCGTCGAGCCCGAGGCCGCGTTCGATCACCCGGCCCATCCGCTCGACCGCCCAGGCCAGGTTAACCGCGGTGGGCCGCGTCGCGCGGAGCCCTTTTGCGACTTGGGCAAAGCGCGTACGGGCTCGTGCGCCGCTCAATCCGCGCATTCCCAGCGCCACGCCCATCGCGGCCGCGACACCGATCGCGGGCGCGCCGCGAATCACCATCGTGCGGATAGCCTCGGCGACGCCGCGCCAGTCGCGGTAGACGCGGATGACCTCGCGCCCCGGCAGCAGGCGCTGGTCGATCATGCGGACGGTGTCATCGCGCCACTCGATGGTCTTTACTGCCATTTCGGATCGTCGAAGCAGTCGGCTCAGTCGGAGTCGCGCGCCTGTTCGGGCGCGCCCTCTGCATGCATCTCCACACGGATTTTCGCGCGAATCTCAACGGCGCAGCGAAAGTATATATTTCCCGCGTATGGGCGCGTCTCGATGGGTTCGCGGCAATGCCGTAGCCAACGTGCGACAGCACATAGCTCCGGCACTGCCGCGGCAGTGCGCGATGCGAAACCGGCGATACGGCTTGCGCGCTAGGCTTTTTCGTAAAGCCCGCGAGTCTTGCGCTTGGCCAACCCGGCTTCGATCCAGCGCGTGATCGCGGCGAAGATTTCTGACGGGCGCTTGTCCTTCAGTCCACGCACCTGGCGAACATTGGAGGCCTTAAACTGTTTGGGCAACTGCGAGAGCACACTGCGCCAGTTAATTCGCCCGCCGCCGCCACCACCACCGCCCCTCGCAACCCGCGGCGCACGTGCAACACTGCCGCCCGCATTGCCGCGTCCGGCGAGCCGCCCCAGCGACTCTTCGTCGCGCTTGAGCAATGCGAGCTCGACTTCCTTGGCGCGAATGTCCCTGCGCAACTTGGCGAGCACTGAGCCGGCCTGACGGCGAAACTGGCGGATTGCGGACGCAGTCGATGCGGAGCCTTTCCTTCTTGGCATCCAATAGTCTCCTTCAGTAAATGAGTTTCGGCAAAGTATTAGAGCGGTATCACGCTACACAACGGACACCCGATTCACAAGCATTTTACCGAACCGATACGGTCATACTAACAAGTTTAGTAGTTCATGGCTATCGCTGATATATCGAGCGGCGCGAGGTATCTGCGCGGATCTTACTTGCATCGATCATTAGCATGAATAATGGGGTGAAAACAGTTCCGGCCCGCCACTGGCAAGCAGCGCGATCCGCTCCACACTCTACACACGACTAGAGCGTTGCCGTCGTTGTAATACGATCGTCGAGCCGACTGGTTGCACTATCCGTCTCTGCTTCGCGTGCGTATCGTTCAAAAAACTTGCAAGAACATTGCTAGCAAACGAAGTCGAATACGAGGTCTCAGGTCTAAGTAGAGCTTGCTGCCACTTAGTTGGCCAACAGGGTAACAGGTGCGGCGACTTCTTTTCGAAGGGGCGCGATGGTGGGACTCAAATGGCTCCGAGAACGAATTGCGGGCATCCGATCTCCAGAACGGTAAAGCATCTTAAAGCAACAAATTGCTAAAATGTGCTATGCTATGCTCACGCTATGCTTAGATTTGACTCAGTGCTATAAAAAATACGCTATTTTGAACGCAAGGTACGTCGCGATAGTGGCTTTTGAGATTGGGATGTTTATGTGAAGAACGCCTGCGGCGCTTTAGTTGGGGGAAGACTAGCGCAGGGATCACGCGACGCGCTGAGCATCTGGTGTCAAGGGTGAGTAGGAGAGTTCTGAATGGGTCGTAGACTGTACGTGGGGAACCTAGCTTGGACTGTCACCGACCAGGACCTGCAGGATGCGTTTTCGGAGGCGGGTAAGGTAGACAGTTCCCAGGTCATCATCGATCGCGCGACCAATCGGTCCCGCGGCTTCGGCTTCGTCGAGATGGCCTCGGATGACGCCGCGGAGGCGGCGATCAAAAAGCTCAACGGCAGGGACATCAAGGGACGCCCGATTCGCGTCAACGAGGCGCAGGCTCGCAGTGGCAACGATCGCGAGCGGCGCCCGGGAGGCGGGGGCGGCGGCGGCGGCGGCCGCGACCGCTAGAGCGTTCCGGTTATGGTGGACGCACCGGCGGCGCGAGTAGCTACCCGCGCCGCTTTCGTCACACCGCCGGACTACATATCGATGCCGATCTCGTCCCGGCTCAAGCCGCATGGGCTGGACGCGGAAAAGTGACTGCTTCAACCATCCGGCTGCTACGACCGGAGCCCGGTCAAGGATGGTGAAGACTTCAAATCATTCCCAAGTCGGTCTGCGGTTGGACTGGCGCAAGAAACTGCCCGGCCGACGGTGTACCGGTGTCCCTGCGCGGCCCTGACAGTCGGCGAATCAAGCGCCCAAGCCGCATGAAATCCCGCGCGTACCCATGCGCCGGGTAAGCGCCGCGCACAACGTAAGCCGGATGATACATCGGATATAGCAGCACGCCGCCGCGGCTGAGTGCGGCGGGACGGCGCGGTCGAAATGGCGCCTCGCGCCCGGCTATCTCGCGCCAGGCCACGGCTCCCAAACAGGCGACGACACGCGGACGGACCACGGCGAGTTCGGCCGCCAGGTGGTCGCGGCAGTTGGCGATCTCGCGCGCGCTGGGATCGCGATTGCGGCCGCGCCCGTCACGCGGATTGCATCGGACCACGTTGGTGATGAAGACGCGCCCGAGATCGGCGCGCGCGATCATCAGGCGCAGCAGTTCTCCCGAACGGTCGCCACTAAACGGAATTCCAGTGCGGTCGCCGCCCAGGCGTCCGGGCGCTAACCCCACGAACGCAACCGTCGCCGGCGCCGCGCCGTGGCCCGGCACAACTTGCGAGCGGCATTTGACCAGCACGCGGCATCGCACGCATCCGAGCATCGCGGCGCGCAACGCGCGCAAACGGTCGGCCGCAGTAACGGCCTCGATAGCTTTGGCATTCATCCGCAATCGCCTGGTCGAATTCGCCGCCCATCGAAATATAGTCGCGAAATATAATCGTGAAAAATATTGGCGAAATATATTCGGCGATTCCCGATCCCACCGAGGCGCACTGGCCGGCGCGGCGTCACACGGGCGCGGAGGTTCTGGCTAGAGAAGCTCCTTCTCTTCGACCGCGCGGAACTCGGCCTCGCCCAGCGCCTCGGCCTTGCGGGTGCCGTGGCGTTCGTAGAGTTCGAAGAGGCTGGACTTGTGCGGGCGCACGCGGCCCAGCGGGCATTTCTGCCAGTCCTCGAGCGATTCGTCGCAATAGCCCATCCGGTTCTCGCCGCACTTGGGCTGCAGGAACACGGCGATCTCGGGCAGCACGTGTTTTATCTGTGACCGCATCAGCGCAACCATCCGCCGGATCTCCCACTGCGCACGCACGCACAGGCGCAGGTCGCAGATGTGTAGCATCTCGGCGAAATTCACCATCACGTGAAAGTTCGTTGGCGCCGCGTTGGGCAGCACGAAACGCGCGTCCTCGGCGGGAATCCCGGCCTTGAGCGCGCGAGCGTAAAGCTCCGAGGTGCGTTCGAGCAGCCCGGCGAACTCTTCCTCCATGCCGGCGCGGCGCCACGACTCGGGCATCACGAAGGCCAGCCGATCCTGTTTGAATTTGACGTAGCGCTGGCTCTGCTGCTCGAAGCTGATACCGATGCGATGGCGGACGAACTGATGCGAGAGCGAACGCGACACACCGGCGATCGCGAACCAGAACACGATCTGCTCCAGCGGCGAGGCGTGGCCGGTTTTGAGGCGTTCGGCGATGAACTCGCGAATCCGCTCATGGCTGATCTTTTCGGTCTTGATCTTCTCCCAGACCTCGATGGGCGAATCCGACGAGTAGCAGGTGCGAAACGCCGCGTAGAGTTTCTCCAGCGGGTCGCTCGCGTAGTCGATAAGCTTGACCTGCATCTCGGCCCGGCTGTTGGTCGTCGTCGTCATCGCGCTCTCGTCCTAGGTTCACTCAATCTGGTTTACACTCTATTTCACCCGCGCGGGGAACGTAATCGCCGCGCGCCGCCGTTATCAACTCCATCAACAGACAGCTTCGGCTGCCATTGCGCATCGTCGCCGAGACTCCTAGATTCCCGCTCATGGCGCCGCCCATCGAAACGTCTTACCATCGCATCCTGCGGCCGCTGCTTTTCCTCCTCGACCCCGAACGCGCGCATCGCCTGACGCTCGCGATGATGGGGCCGCTCGCGATGGTGCGCAAGCCGGCGCCCGACCCGCCAGCTCTGGCTACTGCTCTATGGGGCATACGGTTTTCCAACCCGATCGGGCTCGCGGCCGGGATGGACAAGGATATCCGCGCGGTCGCGGGATGGCAGGCGGTGGGGTTTGGCTTCGCCGAGTTGGGGACGGTGACGCCGCTGGCGCAACCCGGCAATCCGCGCCCGCGCCTGTGGCGTTTGCCCGAGCATCGCGCACTGGTGAACCGGCTGGGATTCCCGAGCGCCGGGATGGAAGCGGCGGCGCGCCAGCTTCAACGTCTGCGGCGTCGCGGATTGAAAATTCGGCTCGGACTGAACCTGGGGCCCAACAAGGACACGCCGCAGGAGCGCGTGGCGTTGGATTATGCGGCGCTGGTCGCACGGCTGGGCGCGATGGCCGATTTTATCGTCGTCAACGTCAGCTCGCCGAATACGCCGGGGTTGCGCGACTGGCAATCGCCGGCGCGCCTCGCGCCCTTGATGCGTCCGATTCTCGCCGAGGCCATCAAACTCACTCCGCGCAGGCCCGTGCTGGTGAAGCTGGCGCCCGACCTCAACTCGCCGGTGCTGGCTTCGGTGTGCGAGGCGGTCACCGTAAACGGTGTCGACGGCTTGGTCGCTTGCAATACCACGACCGCGCGCCAGGCGGTCGGCGTGCAGACGGAACACGAGGGCGGGCTGAGCGGAGCGCCGCTTAAGACGCGGGCGCGCGCGATGGTCGCGGAGATTCGCCGCCGCACGGGCGGCAGGATGCCGATAATCGGAGTTGGCGGAGTGTTCAGCGCGGAGGACGCCTACGGACTGATTTGCGCCGGCGCGAACCTGGTCGAATTGTACACGGGACTGGTCTACGAGGGGCCCGACCTTGTGCGGCAAATCAAGGAGGGTTTGCTGGAATTGCTCGAACGCGACGGCCTGAGTTCGATCACCCAAGCAGTCGGCAGCGCGGCGCCGGCCAAAGAGAGCGAACCGTCGTAACGCCTCCGATAGTGCGGCCATACTAATGACGAGAGGAACATGATGTCTGGAGAGCAGGGAGATCAAAACGACATCCTGGTCGACGCGCAATGGCTCGGCCAGCATCGTGGGGATGCGAGTGTAGTGCTGGTCGATACGCGTCCGGCGGCCGACTTTCGGGCCGGCCATTTGCGCCACGCGCGTCATTTCGATCCGTTTCCGTTTCACCACGCTGACACTGGCGAGTCCGGGATGCGCGAGTTTCGTGCGCAGCTCGAGTGGATCTTCTCGGCGCTCGGCATCACCGGTGACGAAACGCTGGTCTTTTACGAGAACGACTCCGGAATGCGCGCGACGCGGACGGCGTGGCTCGCCGAGTACATGGGCCATCGGCGCGTGCGCATCCTCGACGGCGGGCTGAAACTGGCGGGCGCGGAACTGACGACCGTCGCCGAGCCGATCATGCCAGGCGCGTTTGCGGCGGCGCCGCGCGCGGATATTTTCGCCTCCAACGAATATATCGTCGAGCGGCTCGGCCGCGCCGGGGTACGGATTTTCGACGTTCGCACCGACGAGGAATATTTCGGCGAGCGCGTGCGCGCGCGGCGCGCGGGAGCGTTGCCCGGCGCGGTGCATCTGGACTGGGTCAACAACGTGGCCGCAAACGGCGCGTTCAAGCCGCCCTCCGAGTTGCGCGCCGCCTTCGAGCGGATGGGGCTGCGTCCGGAGGCCGAGGTCGTTGCGTATTGCCAGGGCGGCTATCGCTCGGCCAATGCGTATTACGCGCTCAGGCTTGCGGGGTTCGATCGCGTGCGCAACTACATCGGGTCGTGGGGCGAATGGGGCAACCGCGAAGACCTGCCGATCGAGCATCCGCGCCGCAAATGAAACGCGCGCGGCGCTCGCAAGTGCGGCGCGCTCAAGCAGGCCGCGTGCGCGGCGTGTTGCTGCTGAGCGGCTTTGAGCCGTTCGGCGGCGAGCGCAGCAATCCGTCTTGGGAAGTCGCCGCGCAGCTCGATGGCCGCGAGATTGGCGGGCTCGTCGTCAAGGCGGTAAGGCTGCCGGTCAGCACGCCGCGTGCGGTGCGCGCGATCGCGGCGGCGATTCGGCGATTTCGTCCGCGCGCCGTGCTCGGCCTGGGACAAGCGGGCGGGCGTCCCGCAATTTCGCTGGAGAAGGTCGCAATCAACCTGGCCGAGCGCCGCGCCGGCCGCGAGAGCGACGGCGGCCTGGCCGGGACGCCGGTGGTGCGCGGCGGGACGGACGCGCTGTTCGCGCGGCTCCCGTTGCGCGCGATATTTCGCGCGCTCGAGCGCCGCGGAATCCCGGCGGCGCTCTCGCTGAGCGCCGGTGCATACGTGTGCAACTCGGTGATGTACGCGACACTTCATGCGCTGCGCGCGCGGCCCGAGGTTCCCGCGGGGTTCATCCACCTGCCGTATGCCGCGCGCCAGGCAGTGCGCCATCGTCAGGCCCCGAGCATGACGCTGGAGATGATGGCGGCGGCGGTCGAGGCGGCCGCCGCCGTGACGGCTGCCGCCGTGACGGCTGCGACGTCCGCGCGCGCGCCGCAGGCGCGCCCACGAGCATCGCGTAGGCGGGGCTAGCGCGCCAGGCGCGCCGGCCCGGGTCAGGGTTCGTCGTCGGACGAGCGCGGCACGCCGATCGCCACCATCAGGAGCGGGCTCTTTCCGGCGGCATGCGGCGCGAAGAAGTTTGCGGTGTCGTCATCGTAAAAAGTGAGTCCGGTTGCGCCACGTCCCAGCGCGTAGGCCGCCAGGTAGGCCCGGCCACCGTGCAATCCGGCTTCCAGATGAGCGTCGCGGTACGCGCGATTGCCAAGCGCGGCGAGAGCGCGCTCGAGGCCGGCCATGTAGCAGACCAGCGCCGAGCAATCGGCGCCCAGCGGCTGCTCGAGACAGAGATAGCCGGCCTCGCGGCGGAAATTGCCGGCCTTGAGCAACTCGAACTCGCCGCTTTGCCGCCGGTAGTAGTATGCCCCCGGCTCGATCCCGTCGACCGCGTTCACGATCAAATAGGTATCGCTGAGCGGCGGGAAGTCGGCTCGCGGGTGGCGGCTCGAGGCGGCCATTATCGTAGCGAGCTCCTCGGCCGTGATCGGCTTGTGCGCGAACACTCTCGTCGATCCGCGTCTTAGAATCGTCTCGCCGAGACTCAGCCCCGCGCTCGCATCAAGGAGCTGCGGCTTCACCGCGTTCGCCGGCGACGCCGGCGGCGGCGCCATCAAATCGACTCGCGCGTCGGCGACGGCGGCCACTTCGTCGGGGCTCAGCAGGCGGGACGCCTGATGCATCCGCACCAGGTCCGGATAGCCGACTTCCTCGCGCGAGAGCGGAATCGTCTCGAGATTGAGCGGCCGCAATTCCGGCTCGGCGGCGGGCGCGTCGGCGCCACTACCGAGCGCGACCAGGCATAGTGCGCCCTCGCGTTCACCGTCGATCCCGAGCAGTGCCTCGATCTCCGGATCGGCGAAGGCGGTGACTAGTTCGGTGGAGAGTCCTTCGGCCGCCGCGGCTGCGAGCAGATTGGCGAGCATCGTGCCGGCGTCCCAGAAACAGTAGCGGTAGGCCCGTGCGCGATACTTCCATGTGCTGCGCCAGAAAATCGCGCTCAGCACGAGCACCGCGCGCGCCTGCAGGAGCGAGGGACGTCCCGCCGCCGCGCGTGCTATCAATCCGCGCCAGTCGCCGCGCCGCAGCCCGCGCAGGCGCAAGTCGGCGGGCGAGAAATGGTAGAGCCCCGGCTCCAGTTCGCCGGTTTCGGCCACGGCGGCGTAGATCTCGATCGGGTAGAGCGCGCCCGCCGACGGCGCGGCGCGAAAGTGGTAGTCCTCACCGCCGACCCTGGTGCGCCGTGTGAGCCCGTCGGCGCAAAAGAGGATTCGCGTCAGCGCCTCGAGCGTAAGTTCGCCGCCATCACTCGGCGGATCGCCGGCCGCGATCGCCTGGAGCGCCGGGACCCGCGCGAGGCTCAAGTCGCGCGGCAGCGCGAGCCCCGACACCTCGGGGTAGAGCTTGTACGGCATCGGGCGGTTGTCCCAGTCCAGGAAATGCGCGTCGGTCCGCACGCTGGTGTACGAATGTTTGGTCGTCGCGTGATAAGTCCGCGCCGCTTCGATATCCCGATTTCCCAATTGCCTGAGACTCCTGCGCGTGCCGGCTTGCGCCCGCAGCGTTATCGCCGTTGCCATGGATCATATCACCTCGCGTCCCGACTAGTCGGTATCAATCGGCGCGTGCTATGGGACTGACTTAAGCAGATCGATCCAGGGAGAAGCCGATGGGCACCACCACACCCAGGCTCAGCGCCGCCGAAGTAAAAGGCCTGTTTGAGAAGCTCAGCAACTGGGGCCGCTGGGGCAAGGACGACGAACGCGGCGCGCTCAACTTCATCACGCTGCAAAAGCGCGCCGCCGCCGGCCGGCTGGTGCAAAGCGGCGAGACGGTCTCGATGGCGCTGCCGCTCGCGACCACGTCGGGCCCCGACAATCCGACGCCGGTCACGCACGTGATGCTCTACTCGGGCCCTGGCCTGGCCGCCGCGCTCGACTACTTCGCGATCGCGCCGCACGGGATGGCGTTCACCCATCTCGACGCCCTCTGCCACGTGTTCTGGGAGCGCAAGATGTACAACGGCTTCAGCTCCAGCGAGGTCGGCCGCTGGGGCACTCGCAAGTGCGGGATCGACGTCGCGCGCGACGGGATCGTGAGCCGCGGCGTTCTGCTCGATATCGCGCGCCTTAAGAACCTCGAATGGATGGAGTTGGGTGAGCGCGTTTTCCCCGAGGACCTCGACGCCGCCGAACGTGCGCATCGGGTGCGCGTCGAGGAAGGCGACGTGCTGTTGGTGCGGACCGGGCGGATGGCGCGGCAGAAAAAGCTCGGCGCGTGGGACAGCCGCAACGAGGGGATGGCGGGTCTCGATCCGAGTTGCCTGCCGTGGCTCCACGAGCGGCGGATCGCGGTGCTGGGATGCGACGGGGTGAGCGACGTGCTCCCAACCGGCTATGGCAACGAGCTGATTTTCCCGATCCACGTCGGGATGCTGGTGGCGATGGGCGTGCATCTGATCGACAACGCCGACCTCGACGCGCTCGGCGCCGCCTGCGCACGCCTGGGTCGTTACGAATTCATGTTCACGATGCTGCCGCTCATCCTGGAGCGCGGTACCGCGTCGCCGGTAAATCCGGTGGCCATTTTCTAGTCTGTTTACAGACGGGGAGCGCGTTGCACCCCGCCGAGGAGAAAACGCATGCCTTCCGAAGTCACGGTCATCGACGCCGACGGGCATATTCTCGAACCGCCCGATCTGTGGGAGCGCCACCTCGAGCCGAGGTATCGCGAGCGCGCGATTCGGATCGTCGTCGGCCAGGACGGCTACGAGTACCTGGAGATCGATCGCAAGATTTCACGCCTGTGCCGCCGCGGCCAGCTCGCGACGCTGGGCGGGATGGGCAAGAAGGTCGCGGACGCGGCGCGGATGCGCGAGCGCGCGATGCGCGGCGAGCTTTCGCCCGAGGAGTTGCGCTACCAGATGCCCGGTCCGGGCGACACGTACCTGGCGGGCGCGGCGTTCGGCACGATGGACATGAAGGAGCGCGTCGCGCTGCTCGAGCGCGAAGGGATGGCCAAGGCGGTGCTCTATCCGACGCTCGGCCTGATGTGGGAAGCCGAGTGCTTCGACGCGGAAATCTCGAACGCCTACTGCCGCGCCTACAACCGCTGGATCGCGGATTTCTGCCGCGATTCGGGCGGGCGCCTGATTCCGATCGCGCATCTCTCGCTCGGCGATCCCGCGGCCGCCGCCATGGAACTCGAGCGCGCGGTAAAGGACGGATGCAAAGGCGCGTTCGTCGCGCCGTTTACGATCACCAAGGCCGCCCATGGCGACAAGGCGCACGACCGCGTGTTCGCCGCGGCGCAGGATCTCGACGTTCCGCTCGCGATCCATCCGACTTTTGAGCCGACCGATTTCGCGGTGCACCATCGCTTCGACAATTTTCGCTGGGCAGTCTGGTACTTCGACCTGTTTGCCGGCCAGGGTGTGCAGCACGCCTTCGCGACCTTCTTCCAGTGCGGCACGTTCGATCGTTTTCCGGGCCTGAGATGGTAGTGCTGGAGTCGGGCGCCGGATGGATCGGCTATTTCCTCGACCGCGCCGACGCGATCTACAGCGGCACGCCGCTCGGCGGCACCGTGCGGCTTAAGGAAAAGCCCTCGCACTATTTCAAGGAGCGATGCTTCATCTCGGCGGATCCCGACGAGCGCACGATCGCGGGGATGATGCGCAACGTGGGCGAAAACAAATTTTTCTGGGCCAGCGACTATCCGCATCCCGACCATCCCGGCAACTACCTTGAAGAGCTGCGCGGGATGGTGGCGCCGATGAGCGAGACGGGCCGGCGCGGAATCCTCGGCGAGAACGTCGCCCGCGCCTACAAGCTGATGTGACGCATACGGCGTCGTTCAGTCGTGCGCGCCGCCGGACAACGCAGGATGAATCCACATCTCCGAGGCGGCACCGACCTGGCGCCTTGAGTCCGCCCGCAAAGCGCGCGTTTTCGCCGTCGATGAAGATGTTCACGTGGCGGCGAAGCTCGCCTTGTTCGTCGAGCACGCGGTCGCGGATTCCCGGATGCTCGCGCGCCAAAGCGTCGATAACTTCCGCGGCGGTCATCCGCATATCGGCCGCGAGCGGCAGTTCGACCACGTCGCGGCCGCCGGTCCATCTGCGCAGCGCTGACGGGATATGCACGCGCATCGCTAATCCACGATCGCCGTCTTGACGCACAGGATCGGCGGCAGAAACTCCGCTATCGCGCGCCAGCTTTCGCCCTCGTCGTTCGAACCGTAGAGTTGCCCGCCCCGCGTGCCAAAGTAGAGCCCCACGGGATCGAGTGTGTCCGCCGAGAACGCGTCGCGTAGCACAGTGAAAAATCCCTCTCGATCGGGAAGCCCCTTGCCGAGCGCCTCCCACGACGCGCCTGCGTCGCGCGAGCGCCAGACCCTGGGCGAACCGTCGCGCGGCACCCGGAATTCGTCCGAGATCAGCGGGAAGGTGTAAATCGTTCCGCCACGCCGCGGATGCGCGACCATCGGAAAACCAAAATCCGACGGCAGCCCGTTTTCGATCGTAACCCATGAACGCGCTTCGTTGTCCGTGCGATAGACGCCCGGATGGTTTTGCAGATACATGCGCGACGGGTTTTCCGCGTCGAAGCGTAGCTTGTGCGGACAAAGCGTCGCGCCGGGAACATCGGGATGCACCCGCAAGCCGTTGACGCACGCGGTCCAGGAGTCGCCGCCGTCGTCGGTGCGATAGATTCCGCCCGACGAGATCGCGGCGTACATGCGCTTGGGCTCCTGCGGATGAACGAGGATCGAGTGCAGGCAGAGTCCGCCGAAGCCGGGATTCCATTTCGGACGGTCGGAATGGTTGAACAGCGCCTCGTTCAGCCGAAACGTCTCGCCGCGGTCCTCCGAGCGAAACATCGCCGCCGGGTCGACTCCGGCCAGCACCACTTCGGGCCCCAGCGCGGTCGCGGCCTCGAGCGCCCAGACCGCGTTGAGCGATTCGCCGCTGCCCTTGGGAAACTTGATATTGCCCTCGGTGGGTTCATTCCATGTGGCGCCGAAGTCGTCGGACCAACTGACCATCGCGCCCCAATGATTGCTCTTGTTGCCGACGACGATTCGCGGCGCACCGTTGCCAATGAAAGCCGCCGACCAGACTGATTGTCCGGCGAAATGCGGACCGGACATTTTGAAATCGCCGCGCCGCCGATCGCTCAGAAAGATGAAAGCGCCTTTGACGGTTCCGACCATCAGCAGGATGTCGCCGGTGGCGGGCGAGAGCTTCGCGTTCGTGGCCATGGCCATGATTGCCTCCTGAGACTAGGCCTTCGCCAGATATTCTTCGAGGCGATCCAGCGAGCTGTTCCAGCCGCCGCGATGCGAATCGCGCTCCTTGACTGACTCGAAAACGGCCTGACGCAGAGTGAGTTTCGTTTTTCCACCTTGCTCGGTGAAAGTCACCGTCACCAGCGTTTCGTGGCCCAGCGCTCCGTCTTCATTTTCATGCGCCCAGGTGAAAACCAGCAGCTTCGGCTCGACGATCTCTCGAAAAACGCCGCGCACCCAGTGCTCGCGGCCCTCGGAGGAAAGCATGCAACTTCGCCAGGCGCCGCCCGGCCGCAGATCCAACTTGCACGAGGGTAAGGTGAAACCGCGCGGACCATACCAGTGGACCAGGTGCTGCGGATCGGTCCAGGCTTTGAACACGAGGCTCGGCGGCGCGTCGAAGATGCGCTCGATCACGAGCACCCGTTCCGCCGCTTCCGCAGCCGCGCCAGTTCTTGCGGCGAATCCTTCTTCTTGTGAAACAACTCGATTTGATTTCATCGTTCCATCTCAGTCGTGTTGCGTTAAATCCTATTCGGGTCCAGCGGTCAGGCGGCTTGCTCGCAGTTGATCATCCACGGCGTGCCGAATTGATCTACGAGCATGCCAAAACGTACGGCCCAGAAGGTTTTCTCGATCGGCATTCGCACCGTTCCGTTTTCCGCCAGCGCATGAAATATGCGCTCCGCCTCCTTGGGGTCGTCGATACCGAGCGTCACGGAGAAGCCTTTCATTTCCTCCTGGCGCCCTGGCGGGGCGTCGGAACCCATCAGCACCTTGTCCCCCACAACGAGGCGGGCGTGAAGGATTTTCTTACGCCACTCGGGCGGCACGTGCTCCGCGGCCGGCGTGCCCTCGTGAGGGAGCATCGCTTCGATTTTGCCCCCAAGAACTTTTTCATAGAACTTGAATGCTGCCTCGCATTGGCCATTGAAAAAGAGATAAGGATTCAATTGCATGGTGTGCTCCTGTGGTTAGTTGCTGACTGAAAAATCCGAAATCAATCGCTCAGGCGTTCGCCAGGTATTCTGCGACGCGGTCCAGACGGCTGATCCATAGCTCCCGATGCGCTTCGCGCGCGATGAGCGAGGTGAAAAACCGGCAGGCGGGAAGGTGCAGGGCCGGCGAGTCCTCACGATGCTGCGTGGACATCTCTTCAATCGCCACAAAGGCCTCGCGTACCGCGTCCGCTTCGGTCGCAGCTGCTCCGATGGCGCCGCCGTCTCGACGCGGATTGAGCAGACACCAGAACCAGCTCTGTCCGCCAGTCCACACTTCGAAGCCGGTGCCCAGATGATCTCTACGACTGCGCATATGTCCTCCTCGCGCAATTCTCGCGCGCTCTCTACGAGAGCGAGGCCTCGATCGTTTCGGGCGCGTTGCGCAATGCGTTGAAGACCACCGGCGGCACGCGCAAGCGATCGTCCTCATAGATTGCGCAGACCTCGGAGAACGCGCCGTCTTCCGCAAGCGTCAGGGCGGCGACACGATCGAGCAGCGCGCCCTTCTCGCCCCCGAGCAACCCCGCGTCGTTCATCTGCATCAATCCCCAGACGTCCCACGGCAGCAATTCCATCCGATTTAGCGCCGCGAGGTCGCGCAACACGTTGCCCGCGATGAACCACATCCCGCCGAGTCCGGGCACGTGAGACAAGCCAAAGCGATCCGCCCTGGCGCGGCCGGCGCGGCACATCTGCCACGCGTCGCCGGCAATAATGAAGCGGTCGCGCGGGACGTCCAGCGGATAGAAATCGGGATGGAATAACTTTCGCTGCACAGTGTCGAGCTGCGCGTCCGCCAATACCCAGCGCGCCTCGCCTGCGTTCCAGTACTCGCATACCCAATGGTCTTCGAACTTGCCCGATGTGAAGTACGCGCCAAAGCCGCATCGCGCACGGGCCGGAACACCCTGCGCGCGAAGGATTGCGCACAGCATGAGAGAAAAATGACGGCAGACGCCGGCCATCCGATCGCCCGGCTCGCGCGCGACGCTCAGCGGACGACTGTCGAGCGCGCGAATCCGCGCGAGCATATCCTCCACTGGACGTATATGAGCGTCATCCTTGCGCTCGTCGGAAAACGTCACGCCATAGGCGAAGGCCGCCATGTCGCGATGAATCAACGCGCCCTGTATGATTTCGCACAGCGCCGCGACGTCTCTGGGCAGCGCGCTGAACTCCGCCGCATGCGCGTCCACTAAGGTCATCGGCCCATGGTGCTGATAGTATTCCTGCGGATTTTTCATGGTGCTGTTGCTTTCGTCCTTTGCGGCGCGTTGATTCCTCAGGCCTTCGCCAGGTATTCGGTGAGGCGGTCCAAGGTGCTGGTCCAGCCCCCGTTATGCAGATCGCGCGCCGTGACCGACTCGAAGACGGCCTGATGCAACGTCAGCTTCGTCTTCTCATGCTCCTCTTCGAAGGTCACCGTCAGCAGCGTTTCCGGACGAGTGGGTTTGCCCGCCGCATCCGCCCACGCATAGGTGGAGACCAGTCGCTCCGGCTCCACAAGCTCGCGATAGACACCTTGCTGCCAATGCTCGGTGCCCTCCGGCGAGCGCATGTGAAAGCGATAAGCGCCGCCCGGGCGAAAGTCCGCCTTAAGCACGGTGGTTGTGAAGCCTCGAGGACCTAACCAGCGGACCATGCGCTCGGGTTCGGTCCAGGCTTTCCAGACCAGGTGGCGTGGCGCATCAAAAATGCGCGTGATGACGAGCACGCGTTCTTCCGGTTGAGCGGCGACGCTATTTTCTGCGGCCATTATTTTTCCTCTCCTTGATTTTCAACTCGCGCATTTTCAACTCGCGCAGATAGTCCTCCAGGCGATCGAAGCTCTCCTCCCAGAAACGGCGATAGCGCTCCAGAAAGTCGGAGGCGTCTTTGAGCGGACCCGCCGCGAGCCGGCATGGCCGCCACTGCGCCTCGCGCCCGCGGGCAATCAGGCCGGCGCGCTCGAGCACCTTGAGGTGCTTGGAGATGGCGGGAAGGCTCATCTCGAACGGCTCGGCGAGTTCGGTAACCGAGGTCTCGCCCGCGGCGAGCCGCGCCAGGATCGCGCGCCGGGTGGGGTCCGAGAGCGCGGCGAAGGTGGCGCTCAGGCGGTCGGACGACATTTGCTGCTGAACCATACGGTTAAATAACCTAGTGGTTAATTACAACGAATGAGAGATTGTTGTCAAGTCCCCCGGCAATCCCGGGTGGGAGAGCGGAGCGGGCAACCGCGGATGGGCCGCGCGCTATCCCTTGATCGGTTGGATGGTTCTCGGGATTCGAGCTCAGAACGAAGGCGCGACCAGCGGGATCGCGATCGGCCAGACGGCTCCCGCCTTTCATTCTCCGTTCTCCTCCGTTTTCCTAACCCATCGCATCTTCACAAGGTTCCGCGCTTTTCAACCAACATCCGCACGGGGTATTAGTTGTCTCGCACCTGGCCGATTCGACCATGCGCTATGCAGAGGTGAGGCAGCGATGGCAGAACTCAACTTCAAGTCGGCGTCCGAACTGACCGCGCTCATCCGCAAGCGCGAACTCAAGCCAAGCGAGGCGGTCGCGCACGCCCTCGCGCGGGTCGGGGCGCTCAACGGCAAACTCAACGCGTTCTGCGCGATGCGCGCGGAGCAGGCGATGGCGGAGGCGCGTGCGATGGACGAGCGGGTCGCGCGGCGCGAGGAAGTTGGGGCACTCGCCGGCGTGCCGATCGGTGTCAAAGATCTCGAGGAAGTGGCCGGGATGGCGACCACCTTCGGCTCGAAGGCGTTTCGCAACAATCTCGCCGCCGAGGACGCGATCGAAGTCGCGCGCCTGCGCGCCGCAGGCGCTATCGTGATCGGCAAGACCAACACGCCCGAGTTCGGCCACAGCGCATTCACCCGCAACCTGCTCTTCGGCCTGACGCGCAATCCATGGAACCTCGAACGCACGCCGGGCGGATCGTCAGGCGGCAGCGCGGCGGCGGTGGCGAGCGGGATGGTTCCGATCGCGACCGCCTCGGATGCCGGCGGATCGATCCGGCTGCCTGCCGCGTACACGGGATGCGTCGGACTCAAACCGTCGCACGGCCGGATCCCGGCCGGGCCGCGGATGGGGATGGAATCGTTCAACGGCATCTCGTCGGTCGGGCCGATCGCGCGCACCGTTGCCGACGCCGCGCTCTTCCTCGACGTGGCCTGCGGCTATCATGCCGCCGACCCCGACTCGCTGCCCCATCCGGGCATCTCCTACCTCGCCACGCTCGAGCGCTTGCCGGCGCGCCTGCGCGTCGCGTTTCATCCCGACTTTGGCCACGCCGTGGAACGAGACGTGCTGCGCGCGGCGGAAAACGCGGCGGGCGCGTTTCGCGAGCTGGGATGCGCGGTGGAAGTGATCGAGGGCCCGGTGCCCGAGACCGCCGGCGCGTGGACGGTCGTGCGCGCGGCGCAGCTTCTGGCGCAGCTTGCCGGCGTCTTGCCGCAGCATCGCGCCGAGATGAACCGCTCGTTCGTCGCTTATACCGAGGCGGCGGCGAAAACCGGATGGCGCGAATACGGCGAGGCGCAGCGGGTACGCGCCGAGTTCAACGATTGGGCGCGCCGCATCTTCGAGCGCTATGATTTGTTGCTGACCCCCGCGAGTGCCACGGCGGCGTTTGCCGCCAATGGGCCACCGCCGACGGAAATCGAGGGGCAGCGCCTGCCCGACCCCCTGGCGGCGTTAGTGTTCACCTACCCGTTCAACTTAAGCGGCCATCCGGCAATCGCCGTGCGCGCCGGGATGACCGCGAGCGGCCTGCCATGCGGAATTCAAATCGTCGCCGAACGCCATCGCGACGACCTCGTGTTGCAGGCGGCGTTCGCCTACGAGCGGATGCGGCCGTGGCATCAGAGCTGGCCTGATTTATGAGAGGATGCCGCTGCAAGCGAATGCAGCGTCATGCGCGCGCCGGTAAGCGGCGGCGGCTGACGCGGCTGAAGAAAACTTCAGGACGAAGCGGGTGCCGAGCCCGACGGCTTGCCGGGAATTACGCCGATGCGCGCGAGCTCTTCCTTGAGGATCGCGCGGGAGAGCGGTTTGCACAGCACCGCAGAGGCGCCGAGCTCGTAGCTCTGCGCGATGTCGAGATCGTAGAGCGAGCTGGTGATCACGAACATTGGCACATGCGAGCACGGGTCGTGCGCGCGCGCCGCCGACAGCACGGCGAAGCCGCCGTTATCGGGCAGACGCAAGTCGACCAGCATCAGGTCGGGCCGATCGGTGTCGGTGAACTGCTGGATCAGCTCGACCGCTTCGTCGGCGTTTTCGGCCACGATAACTTCGCTCGCGTCGCCGAGCACCTGGCGAATTACGGTCACCGCGATGAAGGAATGTTCGGGATTATCTTCGACCAGGAAAACTCGGACCCCGAATTCCGGCGGCGCTTGCTCATTGGTATCCATATCCATACGGCCTCGCACCCAGCACTATACATTAATCGCGGCAGAAGTAACGCGACTCAGGACCGCAACGCCGCGGACACGCTCCGCGTTACACACATCCAATACAATTGCCGTGCCATAGCGACGTGACTATAGTCTGGTGCCTGACGCCATCTACGTTCATTTTCACGTCGCCGCGTGGCGATTCGTCACGCGCACGGGGCACGGCGAAATCATTGAGAAAGTTAGCTATAAATTCCTTTTGGCTAGCTATAAAGGACAAACATCGTCGGACCGTCGCTTCACATCCGAGTTATGGTAGCGCGGCTCCGGGTCGCGAATGAGACGGCCGTGGAGTCATTAGCGCAACAGCTGTTGCAGTTCGGCACAGCCTCGGCCGGACTCTCAAAGCGCGACGCGCGGCCTCGACGGCTATCAAGAGGAGGAGAGTTTGAGTTTTCTGGCGTCGATCAAGAATTCGCGATGGTTCGACAATCCGCTGGTGCGCAAGTGCTCGGCGCTGGTTAGCGAAGATCTGTCCGCGACCTACTCGCGCGACATTCAGAAGTGGCTGCTGGTCGCCCCGCTTATCGGAGTGGCGTCAGGGCTCGTGATCACGGGCATAGCGCTGTTGATCTTGAGCGGCATCTGGGCCGCGATACTTCCCTTCTTCCTCGACCATCACTACGCGATCGTTCCGGTAACGCTTTTCGGTTTCCTGCTCACCGGGCTCATCATGCAATTTCTGACACGCGATCCAGACCGCCATTCCACCGAGGAGATCATCCAGTCGTACCACGAGCACCAGGGCGACATCGACATTCATCCGTTCTGGTACAAACTGATCGCCGCGGTCACCACGGTGGGGTTCGGCGGCAGCGCGGCGCTGGAGGGTCCGAGCATTTACGGCGGCGGCGCGATCGGCTCGTGGCTCTGGACGAGGCTCAAGCGGCTGGGGCTGGAGCTCGAGCCGCGCGACCGGCGCATCATGCTGATCAGCGGCGCGGCGGCCGGGATGGCGGCGGTGTTTCGCGCGCCGCTCACCGGACTCATCTTCGCGCTCGAGATGCCGTACAAGGACGACCTCGCGCACGAGGCGCTGTTGCCCTCGCTCATCGCTTCGGTGGTTGCCTACGCGGTACTGGTCGCGTTCATGGGAACGGCGCCGCTGTTCGCCTTCGGCGGCGTCACGCCGTTCTCGGACACCGACCTGCTATGGTCGGCGCTTTTGGGAGTGATCTGCGGGTTCGTCGCGATGAACTTCGCCAACGGCTTCCGCCGCACGCGCAATTTTTTCGTCAATCTGCGTACCCCGCACACGGTTAAGCTGCTGATCGGCGGCCTGCTAACGGGAATGTGCGGCCTCGTGTATATCACGCTCTACCCCGGCAAGCTGATTCCGCTGGGTCCCAATTACGAAGCGGTCGACATGATCCTCAATCAGCCGCGCGGCTCGGGTGAGCTGGTGACGTTCGCGATGGCGAAGCTCCTGGCGACACTGTTCTCGCTCGGCTGCGGCGGAGTGAGCGCGATGTTCGTGCCGCTGTTTCTGACCGGCGGCGCAATTGGCAAGGCCTTTGCCCACTCGATCGTAGGTTCCACTCGCGGCGACCTGTTTGCGGCGGTCGGGATGGCGTCGTTCATCGCGGCCGGCTACAAGACGCCGTTGGCGGCGGTGGTGTTCGTAGCCGAAACCAGCGGCAGCCATTCTTACATCATCCCGACGCTCATCGGCGCGGCGATCGCCTATGCGGTCTCCGGCGAGGCCTCGGTCTCGGGCGATCAACGCCTTCACCAGACGGCGCGCGTCAGCGAACTTAGCGGGGTGAAGGTCGCCGACGTGATGCAACGCCGTGTGGTGGGAGTGCAGGCTTCCTCGACGCTGCGCGCGTTTGCCGACAGCGTCGCGGCGCATCATCGCTACACGATCTTTCCGGTCTACGATGGCCCGCGAACGATCGGCACCGTGCCGGTATGGGCGCTGAGCAAGGTGCCGGTGGAGCGCTGGGAGCAGACGCGGGTGGCCGATATCGCCGATCCCGACGTGAGCTGGGTCACGCCGGACACCGACCTCAACGAGGCCTTGCGTCTGCTCGCGCGCGAGAACGCGCCGCAGATTCTGCTGGTGACCTCGGCCGCGCAATCGCGCGACGGAGCGCTCGACGGGATCGTCACCAAGACCGACATCCTTCGCTCGCTAGGCAACGGCGGCAATGGCGGCGCGCACGCCGGGCGCTCACGCCCCGGTGCCCCCGCCCGCGCTTTCAACTGAAGTGCGGCATCACGTGCTCGGCGAACAGGCGCATCGCCTCGATCAGGTTGCGATGGCCGCTTTGGCCGCCGATCTCGAACCAGCACACCATCCGGGTGAATCCGAATTCTTCCCTCAGCGCGGCGATCCGGTCGACACAGCGCTGCGGCTCGCCGAACACGCCCATCAGCGAGTCCACGTTCTCGTATTTGATCGTGCGCATCCGCTCCACCACGCGCTGGAACTCGTCGGGCTGCGCGAGGCTCTCGGGGCGGATGGTTTCCGTGATCGTATGGAAGTAATTTTCGAGACTCGGTCCGATGGTCGCGCGAACCGCGGCCTGGTCCTTGCCCACGAAAGTCAGGAACATCGCCGCCAGCCAGTCCTCGGGAAGTTTCTTGCCCGCCGCCTCCAGCGCGCCGCGATACACCGCGAGCCGCTCCGGCAGCACGTTAATCGGATTCACCGGTCCGCCGGCGAAAATCGGATAGGCGTTGGCGCCGGCGAAGCTGAACGTGTCGGGGCTATTGGCGGCGAGGCGAAACGGCGGATGCGGACGCTGGATCGGCTTGGGGATCACCTCGACGCCTTCGACTTCATAGAACCGCCCGCGAAAGTCCAGGCGATCCTCGGTCCACGCGCGCTTGATGAACGTGAGCATCTCCTGGAAGCGTTCGCGGCTGGTCGCCATGTCGACGCCGTAGCCGTGGTAGTTGCTGGGAAACGCCCCGCGCCCGGCGCCGAAGTTGACTCGCCCGCCCGAAAGCACGTCGAGCGTCGCGATCTCCTCGGCCAAGCGCACCGGATGATGCAGCGGGAGCAGGTTGACCGCGATCCCCAGGCGCAGCCGCATCGTACGCTCGGCGATCGCGGCGAGCTGGAGCAGCGGCGCAGGCATCAGCGAAAAGCGCGGCGTGAAATGGACCTCGGCCAGCCACAAGGTGTCGAAGCCGAGCCGGTCGGCCTCGACCGCTTCGTCGACCAGCTCGCGATAGCGCGCGGCCGGGTTTTGCGAGTCCGCGGACGGCAACTGGTAGAAGAGATCGAATTTCACTCCATACACCCGGTATTCAATATCCGCCCAGCGCCGCCACGCGTTCGCGATGGTAGACCGGCGATCCCAGGTAGGATTCGTTGAAGCGTGCGCGCTTGAACCACAGATGGATGTCGTGGTCCCAGGTGAAGCCGATCCCGCCATGCATCAGCACTGCGCGGTCGGTGCCGCGCGTATAGATGGCGCAGAGCAGCGCCTTGGCCATCGCGGCCGCGCGCGGCGCGTCCGGCGTCTCAGCGTCCTGCGCATAGGCTGCGTACCAGAGCAGCGCGCGCGCCGGTTCCAGTTCCGCCACGATCTCCGCGGCCGCATGCTTGAGCGCCTGGAACGATCCAATCGGCTTCCCGAACTGCTCGCGCACCTTGGAGTACTCGACCGCCATCTCAAGCGCGCGATCCATCCCGCCGAGCGAGTCCGCAGCGATCGCGATCGCGCCGATATCGAGCAGCCGCGCATAGAGCGCCGCGCCGCCGCTTAGCTCCGCGCCGGGCGTCACGATCACCGCTTCTAGGTCGAGCGCGCACACGCGGCGCGTGAGGTCGAGGCCGTGGAGCATCCGGATCCGCACCCCGGGCCCGCCGGTCTCGACTACGAACAGGCCGATGTCGGCAGGCGACGGTCCGGTGCGCGCCACCACGACGATGAAGTGGGCGGCGTGCGCGTACGGCACGAACATCTTGGTCCCGTTGAGCACCCATCCGGCGCCCTCGCGCCGCGCGCTCGTCGCCATCTCGGCCGGGTTGAGCGAGTCGTTGCGCTCGGTGATAGCGACCGTCCCGATAGCCGTGCCGGCGGCGAGCGCATTGAGCCATCGCTCTTTGATTTCGTCCGACCCGCCATGCACCAGGGCGCTGGCCGCGAGCGCAGAGGAAAACAAGAACGGACCGGGCATCGCGGCGTAGCCGGTCTCGGCCAGCAGCACCGCCATGTCGAGCATGCCCATGCCTGCGCCGCCGTAGCGTTCCGGCACGATCAGCCCGTTCCATCCAAGGCCGGCGATCGCCGCGTACAGTTCGCGCGCCGCGCCCGCCTCGTCGGCCATCGTCTTGCGCACGTAAGCCGGCGGACATTCGTTGGTCAGAAATTCGCGGGCGCTCTCGCGCAACTGGCGCTGCTCGTCGCTAAGGCCGAAATCCATTTCAAGGGTCCGTCTAAGTTCCCGCGCCGATCTAGCGCGACTTGGGCATCTTGAGCCCGCGCTCGGCAATGATGTTTTTCTGGATGTGCGAAGTACCGCCGCCGATCACCAGGCCCAGCGAGAACATCCATTCGTAGGGCCAGAACGCACGGTCCATCGCCTCTTCCTCGCCGCGCGCGAGCATCGCGTAGTCGCCCATCGCCTCCATCGCGGCGGTCGCGATGTCGTGGTTGAGTTCGGTGCCGGCGAGCTTGTTGACCATCGCCTCGATTCCCGGATTGCGACCGCGCACCTGGTCGGTTAGCTGGCGCAGCATGTGGTACTTCATCGCCTCGACCCGGATCTCGAGATCGACCAGGCGCTGGCGGAAGACCGGGTCGGCGGTGAGCGGGCGGCCGTTGCGATTGACCGAGCGGGCGAGCGCAATCAGCCGCGCCATCGACTGCTGGCTGGTGGTGGTCGAGCCCAGCATGTTGCGCTCATGGAACAGCGTCGCGTTGGCGACCAACCATCCCTCGTTGAGTTTGCCAACCAGATTTTCGCGCGGCACGCGCACGTTGTCGAAGAATACCTCGTTGAAATTGTGCGCGCCGGTCATCTGGATCAGCGGACGCACGGTGATGCCGGGCGAGTGCATGTCGAGCAGGACGTAGGAGATGCCGCGATGCTTTGGCGCTTCGGGATCCGTGCGCACCAGACAGAACATCATGTCCGCGTAGTGCGCGCCCGAGGTCCATACCTTCTGTCCGTTGATCACGAACTCGTCGCCGACGATCTCGGCGCGCGTGCGCAACGCGGCGAGGTCCGAGCCCGCGCCGGGCTCCGAGTAGCCCTGGCACCAGACTTCCTCGGCGGTGAGAATTTTCGGCAGGTAGCGGCGCTTCTGTTCGTCGCTGCCCCAACTGATCAACGTCGGACCAAGCATCGAGATTCCCATCCCACCGACGAGGCCCGGTGCGCGCGCCCGCACCATCTCCTCGTTGACGATCGACTGGCGCACCGGGTCCAGTTCCTGGCCGCCGTACTCTTTGGGCCACGCGAGCGCGACGTAACCCGCGTCGTAGAGGCGGCGCTGCCAGGTCTTGGCCTTTTCGATCGCGGCCCGGTCGCGCGTGGCGTTGGGATCAGCGCCGCGCAAGCCGCTCAGCGGCACGTTCTCTTCGAGCCACTGCCGAAGCTTTTTGCGCAACTGCTCTTCTTCTGGCGTGAATTCGAGATCCATTGGCGAGTGACCGAGCCTCCCGGACAGGCGTTCTCCCAAGCATAGTCAAAAGCAGCGCGCGGTTGAAAGCTGAAAACGCGCGGGCCCCGCGGCCAGCACTTGCGGCCGCGATTGCCGTCGCAAGTGCTGGCACAATTGCAGATGACACAATTGCAAGTGGCACAATTGATGGACTGGCAACCCATTGATAAGTTGCCATCATGAGGGAAGCGCCACGCGAGCGCACAACGCATCGATGATGCCCGAAGATTTACCGGACAAGATCGCCCCACAAGACAAGAACGACGCGTCGCAAGGCGCGCCGGCCGGCAACACGCCCGCTGCGGCGGACGCGCACAGCGCGTCCGCCGCAGCGGGCGTCAGCGATGCGCGCGCCGGCGCCGAAGGCGCCGGCGCGAGTTCCGCCGCCCCTGCGCCAGCAGGAGCAGCGGCGGCGGTAGTTAAGCCCGCCGCCGCCGCTACTCCCGCTGGTGCTGCGCAGTCTGCCGCGGTGGGCGACCCGGCCGCTAAAGCGGCCGGGTCGCCCACCGCGGCGAAGCCGGCTCCGGCGGCTGGGGCGCCGGCCGCCCCCAGGGCGGCCGCGCCCCAGCCGCCGCCAGCACCGCCGCCCAAGCCGCAGCCGGTCGACGAATTCGATCCGCTCGGATGGGACGTGCCGATCATCTGCAAGGATTGCGACAAGCCTTTCATCGTGCCCTATCGCAACTTCCACGCCGGCGTGGTCTTCCATTGCCCGTCGTGCCAGGGCTCATGGGTTCCCAGTACGACTATCGCCAAGGAGATGCGCCAGGTCTTCGAGAGCTTCTGGGGGCCGCGCAAACGCGCTCGCGAGGCTTTCGAGCGCGGCGAGCTAAAGCTCGATCGCGCCGAGTTCGAGCGTCAGCAGGCGGAAGAGCTCAAGGCCTTCAAGGAACGGCTCGAACGGCTAGCGGCGGAGTTGAAGCCGGCCGGCAAGCTGGTGCGGCCCAAGGGCCTCGCGGCGATGTTCACCTAGCCGCGCCGTATTAGATGAGCCTGCGCGCAAAGTTCGCGGCAGTCTTCCTGCTCCTGCTCATTGCGCCGATAATCGCCGTTACCGCACTCGAGCTCGATCGCACAATCGCCGTGATGGTCGAGGATCTGGGCGATACGGCATCGCTGTTGATCGATCTGACGTTCGAACAGGTGCGCGGCGCGGCGAGCGGCGCGGGACAGGACGCGATCACGGCGCTCCGTGATAGCCAACCATTGCAGACGTTCATCGGATCCGCGCAGGCCTTTGGCAAAGGCGTCGTCTATTTACGAATCGAAAAGCCGGACGGCACGATTATCGCCGGTGGGCTGGCCACGTCGATTGGCGCGTCGGGTTTTGCGGGCGCACCGCCGCCCTTTGAGGACCTTCAGGCGCTCGCCAACGGATGGTGGCCGCTCGGGGCGATTCGCGCATTGTGGGCGGCGCACAACTACGAGATGAGCCGCGCGGTCCAGTCCGACGGAAGGCCCATCGCGATCATCGCGGTCGGCGTCTCGACCAGCCTTATCGCGCCCAAGCTCCATCGCGCGTTGGGACAAATCCTGATCGTCGCCGGATGCGCGATCGCGCTGAGCCTGATTGGCGCCTTGTTCTTTGGCGGACTGGTGCTGCGCCCGCTTGCCGCGATCACCAGCGGCGTCGAGCAGATGACCGTCAGCGACGACGAGGTCAAGGTTCCGGTCGCCGGCTCAGATGAGTTGGGCGTGCTGGCCGCGAAGTTCAACCAGCTCTCGGAGAAAGTCCGCCTCAACCATGCCCAGTGGGAGGCAGAGCGCGGACAGTTGGTGAACGTCTTTCACTCGATCAGCGACGCGGTGCTGGTGCTCGATACGAACGCGACCGTGATGTTCGCCAATGCCGAGGCCGAGGGCCGGATCGGACTGCCGGCGGGCGGGATCGCCGAGGGCAAGCCGCTCGCGCGGCTGCTCGGCGACGACCATCCGCTGGTCAGGATAGTTGAAACCGCGCGCAACGCCGGACAGGGAGTCCATGACGTGCCGATCGAGATGGGCGACGGCGCGTATCGTGTGCATTTCCTGGTCACGGTGCTAGCGCTGGGGCTTGAGCCGCCGGCGCCCGGGATGCTGCTGATCCTGCGCGACCTTGAGCCGGTGCGCGGCCTGCGCAACGTGGTCGACCATTCGGACCGACTGATGAGCCTCGGCGAGGTGATCTCGGACGTGGCGCGCCAGATTCGCAATCCGCTGAGCGCGATCAGCTCGGAGCTGGATCTCCTGCGCCGCGACGCCGAGCTGGGCAAGCCGGTCGGCGAGCGCGTTCATGCGGTGCGCGACGAAATCGGGAGGCTCGACAAGGCGGTCGAGGCGCTCAACCCGTTCATGGCGCCGCAGGGCTCCGGGCCGAGCGGAAAATCTAAGGCCTGAGGCTAGCTGGTCTGCGCCATCGTGCCGGGCTTTTCGAGCGCGTCGCCGTCCGCTTGCGGCGCGTCCGCGCTCTGTGGCTCGTCATCGAAGGCGTGAATCTCGTGCGGATTCAGCGTGTGCGCCAGCGCCAGCATTCTGAGTGCGACGGCTTCGAGCGCGCGCCCGAGCCATCGGCGAATCTGCGCACGGGTTTCGCCCGGCGCCTGCGAGCGCAGTGTGGAGAAGAGGCTGTCATACTCGGTAACCGCCGCTTCGACCATCCGCGTATCGACCATCCTGGCGCCGCCGGAGTACGCGAGCAGCATCGCGTTGTGACACAGCACGTTGATGCGCCGCGGGATTCCGCCGCCGTGGCGGATAAGGTAGCGCAAGGCGCCCGACTTGAAGATTCTCTCCGTGGTGCCGTTGACCGCGCGCAGCCGCTGCTCGATGTACTCCTGGCATTCGGCGCGCTGCAAGGGATTGAGCATGGTTTTGGCGCCGATACGTTGCTCGAGCTGGCGCAACGAAGGATTGGTCAGCCGGCGCAACAGCTCGGGCTGGCCGATGAAGACGAAGTGAAGCTGCTTCTCGTCGGTCTTTCCGCTGTTCGAAAACAGGCGCAGCTGCTCCATCGTCTCGTCGCTCAGCCCCTGCGCCTCGTCCATTATTATTACGACGCGCTCGCCGGGCTTGAGCCCGCACAAGAAATCGTTCACCGCTTCGAGGTCGGCGAGCTTGCTCTTGCTCCGGGCCTTGATCCCGAGCTGCTTCATGATGACCTTCACCATCTCCTCGAAGGTCAGCTTGGGATTGCTCAGATACGCGGCGCGCACGTTTTCGAACTCGCGCGCGAGGATCGCCAGCGCGAGCGTCGTTTTGCCCGTCCCGACCTCGCCGATCAGCACGGTAAAGCCGCTCGATTCGTGCAGCAGGCCCCATTCCAGGGCGGCGTACGCCTCCCGATGCTCCTTGCTCATGTAGAGCTGGGCAGGCGATGAAGTGAGTTGGAACGGCGGACCCGTGAGACCAAAATGGCTGTAGTACATGGCCTTCCGCGTCTCCTCTCGCGTACTCCCGGCGCGCCAGAACGGTTAGGAGGCCGGCTCAATGGCGCATCCAGACCCGGCGCTGCTATCCCTCATCGGGACATTCTGCTATTGCAAGCTACTATCCCAACGCAATTGGAGTCAAGGCACTGTTATTTGAGTCTATACGCAATCTAATTGCGACAATTGTGAGCGCAATAGTGAGCGAAGGATGTGGAATAGCGCGGGGTTTCTGCGTCCGCGGGAGGATGGAGCGGTCGGATAAAAAGCGCCGGCGCGCGTCTCTACTCGACGCGCAGGCCGGCCTGAATTAGCAGCGGGCGAAGCTGGTCGCGATACTGCGCGATACCCTCGTCGTAGTCGACCCAGCTGAGCGTAAGGCCGTCGAATCCGGCGCGCGCCATCTCGATCATACCGTCGACCACCTGCTCGGGCGTTCCGACCAGCGGCAAGGCGGAGTAGCCAGCGATGAAATTTTCGATCATCGCCTTGTACTGATCGCCGAGCGCGCTTTGCGAATTGGGAATCAGGGTCTCGAGCAGATTGTGCGCGGCGGCGAAGTCGCCCTTTTCCTTGACGTAATAGTCGCGATAGCGAAGCGCCTCGCGCTCGGTCTCGCGGCAGACCACGTAGCCCATCGTGAACACGCTGAGCGCACGCCCATAGCGCTCGCGCGCCAGGCGTTTGATATCGGCGCAGGTTGTCGCGAGCGTCGGCAGGTCGGGCCCCAGGGCAAAATTCAGATCGGCATGGCGCGCGGCGAAATCGCGCCCGGCCGGGCTGTTGCCCGCGCTCATGATCAACGGCCACGGCCGCTGCAGCGGCTTGGGCTCGGAGTAGGCGCCGGGCACGGTAAAGAAATTTCCCGAGAAATCGAATTCGTTCTCGGTCCACAGGCGCTTGAGCAGGGTTGTGAACTCGTCGGCGTAGGCGTAGCGCTGATCGTGCTCGCGCTGCGACACGCCGAACATCCGAATTTCGGGCTCGTTCCATCCGGCGACGATATTGAGTGCGAAGCGGCCGCGCGAGATGTGATCGATGGTCGCGATTTCCTTGGCTGCGCGCACTGGATGCACGGTCGGCACGTGCACGGTGGCGAAGATCCCGATACGTTCGGTCGCCGCGGCCAGGCCCGCGGCCCAGGTCAAAGTCTCGAAGCTGCGATGGTTGAAATTCGTCGCTCCGCCGAACCCGCGCCATCGCGCGACCGGCACCAGCGCCTCGATCCCCGCAGCCTCGGCGGCGCGGGCGATCCGGACCGACTCCTCCCACTCGATTTTGAGCGTGTCGGCTGCGCTGGTCATTGCGCAGCCGCTGCTCACGTTGAGGCCGAAAACTCCGAGCTTGAGGCGGTTGGGGCTGCCGGCGATCGGATTGCTGGAAGTCATTAGCTCCGACGTATGCGCCAGCGCGGAGTTCGTTGTCAAACCAATTTGGAGTTGCTAGACATCTGAATCGACACGCTGGCCGAATGATTTGCTTCCGATGCCGCGCGGCGCACCGGTCGCGGAGGGCAAAGTCCCGATGGAAGAAACGATCAAGGTAAAAGTGGAGCCGATCACCGCTGAGGCGTTTCGGCCCTTCGGCCGGATGCTCGAAGACAAGGAGCCGGTCTTTCCAGAGGTCGACCCCGGTGAAGGACGGGTGGCGATCGAACTGCTGACGCTCAAGCGGCCGGTGAATCCGCGGCGGCTCTCGCAGATGGCGGTGCATTTTTCGTACAACCAGACCTTCATTCCAGTGCGCGGATCGATGGCTTTGATCGTGGCGCCGGCGCCGCGCAACCGCGAGCAGGGTCACGAGCGCTTCGAGGTGGCATACGAGAAGCTCGCGGCCTTTATTGTCGAGCCGGGCCAGGCCGCGTTCATCGACAAGGGCACCTGGCACAACGTGGTCGCGCTCGGCGCGGAATGCCAGTTCATCAATGTCACGCGCAAAAACCCCGGCGAAGGAACCACCGACCTCGAAACGGAAGTCGGCACCGAAAAGGCGCCCAACGCGCGCCCGTATATCGAATTCCTCGATCTTAAAAAGCGCGACCGCCGCGTGATCGAACTGGAACTCTAGCGCGCGTCCGGCGCGAATATTCAACCGCGAAAACCTCAAGCGCCAAGACTCATAGCGAAAAATTGCCACGAAGAACTATCGATGGACACGCTCAAGATAATCGACGCCGACGCGCACATGCTCGAACCGCCGGGCCTGTGGACCGAAGGGCTCAGCAAACGCTTTCGTGACCGCGCGCCGCGAATCATCAAGGACCCGGACGGGCGCAAGGGCCTGTTCTTCACCTGCGAGCGGTTGCCGCCGCTTCGCGTGTCGGGCGCGTTCGCCGCGGGCAAGACGTTCGACAAGAAATTTCTCGAGGCCGGGCTGGACAGCGCGCCGGCGGGTGGATGGAATCCGGCCGAGCGCCTGAAAGACATGGAACTCGACGGGGTGGAAGCGGCAGTGCTGTACACCACGATGGGCTTCGTTCTGTTCTGGATCGAAGACGCCGAATTCCAGGAAGACTGTTTCCGCGTCTACAACGACTGGCTCGCGGAGTTCTGCAGCTACGCGCCGAGCAGGTTTGCCGGCCTGGCGATGATTTCGCTCTTCGACGTCGACCGCGCGCGCCGCGAACTCGAGCGGTGCGCGAAGATGGGGCTTAAGGGCGCGCTCATCTGGGCCGCGCCGCCCGAAGATCGGTCATATACCCATCACACCTACGATCCGTTCTGGGCCGCCGCGCAGGAACTCAAGATGCCGCTCTCGCTGCACACGCTGACCGGAAGGACCAAGACCGCGCAACAGGACGAGTCGGATATCGGCGAGCTCTACGCGCGAATGGTCATCCGCACGCAGGAGGCGCAACATTCGATCTGCTCGATGATCTTCGGCGGCGTGTTCGAGCGCTTTCCGGAATTGAAAATAGTCTCGGCCGAAAACGACATCGCGTGGGTCCCGCATCTGCTCGAGCGCGCCGACAAGTATTACCGCCGTTTCAAGCAGGGCTATGGAACCCTGCTGTCGCTGAAGCCCAGTGAGTATTTCCGCCGCCAGGTTTTCGCCACCTTTATCGACGATCCGCTGGGGCTCAAGATCTACAGCTACCTCGGCGCGGATAATTTCATGTGGTCAACCGACTATCCGCATCAGGCCGCGACCTGGCCGCACACGATGGAAGTGCTGGCGCGCGATTTCGCGTCGCTTCCGGAAGCCGACCGGCGAAAGATCGTGCGCGAGAACTGTGCGCGGGTCTATGGCTTTTCGCTCGCGGGCTGAGCGCGCCGCCGCGGCTAGAACGCGCTCCAGCCGCCGTCGATCGTCACCACGCTGCCGGTCATGAAGCTCGATTCGTCGCTGGCCAGGAAGACCGCCAGCGCGACGACCTCGTGCGGCTGCCCGAACCGCTTCATCATGTGACGCTCTTCGATCGCCGCCCAGATCCCCTCCTTGTCGGGCAGGTCCTTGACGAAGTTGTGCGGCATCGGCGTATCGATCGCTCCCGGAGCGATCGCGTTGACCCGGATTCCGCGCGGGCTCAGGTCTAGCGCCATCCCCTTGGTCAGCATCGCCACTCCGCCCTTGGCCGCCGAGTAAGCCGACATGTTTTGCATCGCGACCAGCCCGCCGACCGACGAGATATTGATGATCGAAGAGCCCCCGCGCATTGCCGGCACCGCCCGCTGACTCAGGAAGTAGACCGACTTCAGATCGACGTCGTGCACCCGGTCCCATTCCTCGGGCGTGGTCTCGAGAAACGGCTTGCCCAGGATCACGCCGTGGTTGTTGTAGAGCACGTCGATTCGACCGCCGAACGCTTTCAGCGCACCATCGATGATCGTCCGGATTCCGTCGGTCTTGGTCACGTCGGCCGCGACGTAGGTGATCGCACCGGGCGCGAGCGCTTCGATTTCCTTCGCGACGCCCGGGTTCACGTCGCTGGCTAGAATCCGCGCGCCCTCCTCGGCGAACATCCGGCAAGCGACGCGGCCCTGTCCGCCCGCCGCCCCGGTGATGATCGTGTTCTTGCCCTTGAGCCGCTCCATCGTGTGCTCCTTCGTCCGCGTGTCGTCAGTCTGCCATCGCTGCTCGCCGCCATCCCGGCATCGCGACTAGATCCTGCGAGTTAAGTATCGCGCGCAGCTACGCGGGATCGATGGGATAAAGCCTGAGCGCGTTGTCCCACATGATCTTGCGCTTGCTCTCAAGCGACACCTGCGGCAGTTCCAGAATTTCCTTCACCGCCGATTCGTAACGGCGGCCCTCCGGATGCGCGAAATCGGTGGCAGTAACGATACTGTCGTCGCCGATCATTTCGATTGTCTGCTTGATGAAGGGATCGTCGGGATCGGCCGAAACGAAACATTGACGGCGAAAGTAATCGGCCGGACTGCGCTTGAGGCCGGGAATATCGAGTCCGCGAAACCCGCCTTGCACGCTCGCGGCGAGCCGGTCCATCCAGAACGGAACCCATCCGGCGCCAGACTCCAGGTGGACCACCCGCAGGCGCGGATGCCGTTCGAGCACGCCGCCCATGATCAAAGCGGTGCTGGCGAACATGTTGCCGACCGTAAACGCCACCGTGACCTGGGCGGTGCGCAGTCCCGGCAGGTAGTGGTAAAGCATCTCGTCCGCTCCCACGCCGGCGCCGGTATGCACGGCGAGTGGCACGTCGAGGTCTTCGAGCGCGTTCCACAGCGGCTCGTAAAAGCTGTCGTACAGCCGATGGCTTCCGACCGGCACCGGATTGACATGCACTGCCTTGAAGCCAAACTCCCTGACGCAGCGCCGCGCCTCGCGCGCGGCTTCCTCGGCATCGCGCAAGTCCACGGAGGCGGCGCCGAACACCCGTCCGCGGGTCTCTGAACAGAAATCGTGCAACCAGTTGTTGTAGGCGCGGCGAATCGCGGCGGCCGCGTCCGGCGCGAGCTCAGGTGCCGCCGTGCTTAACAACCCGACCGTCGGATAGACCACCATATAGTCGATGCCCGCGCGGTCCATTGCCAGCGGATACATGCGCGGCGGAAAATCTTCGCGCGCGAATTCCGCATAGGCCTCGTCATGGCCCGGCAGAGCGACCCGCGCGCCCGGATCGAACGCCACCCCGCCGCAGCGCTCCAGCGCCTCATCGTTCATCGGGTCGTTCCCGAAAGGCATCACCTGTTTCGTACCATTCGGTGTCGCGATTACGATCTTGAATCCGAACCCAAGCGGACTGCCTGCGTAGTTGGCCCACGCCTCGGGAATCCACTGACGAAACTTCGGCTCGAGGTATTTCTCGAACAGGTCGTTCGGTTCCACGACGTGTGCGTCGCTGTCGATGAAACGGTTGTCATTGGGCATGACTCATCCTCTGGTGCGCGATCGTGTTTCAAGCTCCACTGTTTCGATCTGCGCAATCATTCCAGTCGCGCGAGCTGTGTCTATTGCGCGGTCATGGCGCCGTCGACCGGTAGCGACGCGCCGGTCACGAATGACGCGTAGTCCGACATCAGCCACACCACCGCCTCGCCGATCTCCTCCGGCTTACCCATTCTTCTGATCGGCTCGACCGCGATCAGGCGGTCGCGCAGGCGCGGATGGCCCGTCACCATCTCGGCTACCATCGCGGTGTCGATCACGCCTGGGCAGACCGCGTTGACGCGGATGTCGTGGCGCGCGTACTCCAGCGCCGCCACCTTGGTCAGTCCGACCACGCCATGCTTGGCCGCGGTGTAGGCCGGCTGCCCGTGCGAGCCGACCAGCCCGGCGGCCGAGGCGGTATTGACGATCGCGCCGCGCGCGCCCTGCTTGAGCATTTGCAGGATCTCGTACTTCATGCACAGCCACACGCCCTTGAGGTCGACGGCGATGATGCGGTCGAAATTCTCCTCGGTGTCGTCGGCGGTATGCAGCGACTTGCCGATGATGCCGGCATTGTTGTGTGCGCAATCCAAACGGCCGAAGAGTTTGACCGCGGCGGCGACCGTCGCCTCGACCTCGGCGGCGCGCGTAACGTCGCATTTGTGGAAGGCGGCCTCGCCGCCCGCCTGCTTTATGACCTTGACCGTATCTTCGCCGGCGGGAACCGCGTCCACCACCAGTACTTTCGCGCCCTCGCGCGCAGCGGCGATCGCGGTAGCGCGGCCAATCCCGCTCGCAGCGCCGGTTATCAATGCGACTTTGCCATGCAGTAGCCCTGCCATCTTGAGTACCTCCGGAAAATTCAACTTGATGCGAGCGCCGGACTCAGCGCGATGCGATCTGGATATGCTCCTGCGCCATGAAAAACGTCATCCGGGGCGCGTCGATAAATACGCGGCCGTCAGCCAGCAGGTCATTGCCGGCCGGTGACGCAAAGGCCGCGGCGAACGCCTCGATACTGTCGAACCATAGCTGCGCGACACCGTCGAAGCGCGGCGTGGCGTAGAGATAGGCCTCGTCGATCAGGTGCGACTGCACGTAGCGGCGCAGTCCGGGTAGCTTGAGCGCCATCGGCCCGTGCACTTCGAGCCAGTACTTGCGGAACTCCTCGAGCGCCATCCCGGGCTTGATCACAAGTTGCCAAACGCCCTTGACCAGCTTGCCGCCGGTCGGCCCGTCGAGCACGACGTGGTCGCGCGTCACCATCCACTCCACGCGCGTCAGATCGATAAACTTGCGCTCGTCGGCCAGCGCGCCGTCGATATATTCGGGGCTTCGTCTGAGCGCGGCCATCGCGTCGAGTCCGTCGATCAGCACCTCGGCCTCGCCGTCGTAGGGCGAGTTGGAGCCGAAGGCGGTGATACGATGGCTTTGCACGTAGCGATGGAGTTGCGGAATTTTGGCCGCGATCGGCCCGTGAGTCTCGCGCCAGTAGCGATGGAACTCCGCATCGCCCATCCCGGCCTTTCGCGTGATGAAATAATGTACGTGGAGCATTGTCGATCCTCCCGTTGGCGGACACGCCGCTTTTTCGATCCTGTGCCCGTTGTATAGCGCAGCATCCGCCGATCACGCCAATGGCGCGGAGGCTCCTCGCGTCGTGATGACAGGCGGTGCCCCGCGCAGTAGTCTGACCCTATCGCTCAGAGGCAAGGAGCCCCGCGTGCATCGAATCGTCAGCCTTCTTCCCAGCGCGACCGAAATCGTCTGCGCGCTGGGCTTCGAGTCCCAACTAATCGGGCGCTCGCACGAGTGCGACTACCCGGCCGCGGTCACGCGCCTGCCCGCGCTCACCGAGCCCAAGTTCAATCCCGACCGCCCCAGCGCCGAGGTCGACCGCGAGGTGCGGCGCATCGTGGGCGAGGCGCTCTCGGTCTACCGCGTCGACGCACAAAAGCTCCGCGAGCTAGCCCCCGACGTCATCGTCACCCAGTCGCAATGCGAGGTATGCGCGGTCAGCGAACGCGACGTCGAGGACGCGGTCGGAAGCTGGCTCGGCGCGCGCCCGCGAATCGTCTCGCTCGCGCCCTACGGACTCGCGGACATCTTCGCCGACATCGAACGCGTGGCTCGTGCGCTGGGCGAACCCGCGCGCGGCGCCGAACTGGTGGGGCGGCTGATGGCCCGGATGGACGCGGTCACGGCGCGCGCGCGCCGGGCCGCCGCGCGCCCCAGGCTCGCGTGCATCGAATGGCTCGACCCGCTGATGTCGGCGGGCAACTGGATGCCGGAGATGGTCGAGATGGCGGGCGGCCACAACCTGTTCGGCAGCGCGGGCGAGCATTCGGGGCGCCTCGATTTTGACGCGCTGGTGGCCGCCGACCCCGACGTTATCCTGGTCGCGCCGTGCGGCTTCAACATGCGGCACACGATGGAGGAGCTGCCCGGGTTGGGCGCGCGCCCCGGATGGACCTCGATGCGCGCGGTGCGCGAGGGCCGGGTATTTGTCGCCGAGGGCAGCCAGTATTTCAACCGGCCGGGGCCGCGGATCGCCGAGTCTCTGGAAATCCTCGCCGAGATCCTCCATCCGGAGCTGTTCCAATTCGGCCACGAAGGCACCGGCTGGCACCGCGCGGCGTAGGTTGCGCCATCGCCTTGGTGGCAACCGGAACTTGCGGGTTCACCGACAATCAGTCGGGGCCGCTCTAAGCTTTGCGAGTAGAGCGCGGGGTATGTCTGCCTGCGCTTAGTAGATCGAAGAATTTCTGCCCAGAGTTCTGCGACAGGCTCATGCCTGAGCTGTCCCAGCATCCTATGATACCGGCCAAAGCTTGCGCGGGTGGTTGGGCACCTTTTCCGGTGCGCTCGCGCAACGCGGCCAACGCACCACGAATAATTTCGGATTTGCTCTCTCCACGCTCCCTCGCGAGACGTCGCAGGAAAGCGTCGGTCTTAGAGTCGACACGAATGCTGAGGCGTGCCATGGCAGAAGTCACCCCTTCGGTTTGAGGTAGGACATTCCAACGCGCGCGGGCGTCAGGCGAATTCCGAATTCCGCAATCAGCGGGCCGTTGTCGCACGAATTGTCGGCGACCACGAAATCGACCGCGTCGCGCGAGAAGACCGGCCGCGGCAGTATCTCACCCAGCATCCCCGCCACGCGCATCAGCGCCTGCGGCACGTGCACGATGGGCCGGCGATGGCCGCTCAGTTCCATCATCAGTTGGATCAACTGATCGAAGTTCATCGGCTCCGGCCCGCCAATCGCGAACGTGGCGTTACGCCCGCGCCCCATTACCGCCATCGCCACGCACGCGGCAAGGTCGTCGACCGCGACCGGCTGCACCACCTGCTTGCCGCTGCCCGGAATCGCGAAAACCGGCGCGTACTTGATCGCGCGCGCCAGCAGGTTGGTCACGCGGTCGTCGGCGCCGTAGACCAGCGCGGGGCGGAAGATGGTGAACTCGAGGCCCGATTCGCGGATCGCGCGCTCGGCGCGGCCCTTGGCGCGAAAGCCGGGCTGGCGGCTCTGCTCGTCGGCCGCCGCGCCGCTGATATAGATGATGCGCGCGACGCCGGTTTTGCGCGCCGCCGCGATCATCGCGACCGTGCCGCCGTAGTCGACCCGCTCGAAGGTCAGGCCGCGACGCTGATTCTCTATCGGATAGCCGTCGAACTGCGCCGCGTTGATTGCGACCTGCGCCCCGGTTGTCGCGGCCTCCAACGAAGCCGCGTCAGTCACGTCCGCGCGGACGAACTCGGCCCCGGTGCCGGCCAGACGCGCGCGCACCGCGTCGGGATTGCGCGTCAGCACGCGCACGCGCGCCGTGTCGCCCAGCCGCCGCACGATCGCCCGGCCGATGAAGCCTGAGCCGCCTGCGATCGCGACAGTGATGCGATCCATTTTCAGATACTCATCAGATATTCGGATTGATGTTCACTTGGAGATCCGCCGCCCTGGTGCGCACGGCGCGGCCAGATCGCCGCAAAGGAGCGGCTACTACGATGCGCGCCGGCGGCGGACCCGGCGCCGCCGCGGCCGCGCCGGCGTCGCGCCATGCGGGCCGGCCTTGCCGGCAGATTGGACCGGCGCATCGGACGTGTCTTGAGCCGCATCGCCAAGCGTCGTCAGGTGAAAGCGCGAAACCTCGGGCCGGCAGTTGATCCTGATTCTCAGCCAATACGTGCCCAGGCCGCGATTGGTGTAAATGTAAAAGTCGCGATAGCGATTCAGCCCCGCGTAAAATTGCTTGCCAATCCGGAGCAGCTTCAGCGGCGAGCCGTAGAACGGCAAGCGCACCACACCGCCGTGCGTATGCCCCGAGAGCATCACGCCCGGGTTGAGATGGCGCGCGTAGAGTGCGGTGTCCGGGTTGTGCGCGAGCACCATCGTGCACTCGTCCGGGCGGACTTGCGCAAAGGCGCGCGAGGGTTCGGCGCGCCGCGACCACAGGTCGTCGATTCCGACCACCACCAGCGACTCGCCGCGAACGTGCAGGCGATGGCTTTCGTTGGCGAGCACGCGCGCCCCCGCCTGCTCGAGCGCCTCGGCGATCCGCTCGACCGAAGACCAATGGTCGTGATTGCCGGCGACCGCGAAAACGCCCAGGCGCGGGTTGAGCGCGCGTATCGCCTCGCGAAATCCCAACAGGTAGCGGCGCATCGTCTGCGGCCCGGTGAAGTAGTCGCCGGTCAGGAACACCAGGTCCGGCTGCTGCGCGTTCACCGCGCCGACCGCCAGCACCAGACGCTCGAGGTCCTCGTCGCGATCGACGTGCAGATCGCTCAACTGGCAGGCAACCATCCCCTCCAGCGCCGCAGGCAGGCCGCGCACCGGCAGGCGGATACGCGTGACGTCGATTTCGTCGAGCGTGCGGCGCCAAATGCGATGGAGCGGGCGGAGCGCAATCGGAGGCTTGGGACGGCGCGCGCGCCGCGGCTGCTCCCTGGCAACCTGCGCTTCCAATAAGCTCGCGGTAGAATCAGCCTTCGCCATCAGAACCCTCATTCTAGAATATTTCGCGCAGGATGCGGAAGTTGGCAATCACGGTGACGCGTTCGTCGGCCAGGTCGACCTCCTCGTGCTCCAGCTCCCAGGTATGGGGATGCGGGATGAAGACCGCGCGCAGGCCCGCGCGCAGCGCTGGGTTGATATCCGAGCGGGGGCTGTTGCCGATCATGAAAGTGCGCGTGCGGTCGAGCGCCGCCGCCTCGACCAGCCGTCGGTACGCCGCTTCGTCCTTCTCGGCCGGCACTTCGACGTGGCTGAAATGGCGCCGCAGCCCCGAGCGCTCGAGCTTGCGCAACTGCTCGCGCGGGTTGCCCTTGGTAAATAGCGTCAGGTGATGGCGCGCGGCGAGTTCGACGAGCGTCGGCTCGACGTCCGGCAACAACTCGCATTCGCGCTCGAGGAAATGCGCTGCGATCCGTTCGACCGCAGGCAGTGATTCCTCCGCCTGCCCGCAACACCGCAAGAGGCCCGTCCCGCGCGGGTTCTGTGCTTACGGCGTCCTGCCCTCGATCTACCCTCAGCCTCCCCGTAGGCTGCGAGTGGGTTCACGATGGGTTCAAGAATTCCAGTTTAAACAGAAGCGTCGGCCGTCGGCGTGCTTGGCGATGGACCCGCCGTCGCGTCCGGCTCCGCGCCCGGCACCACCATACCCGGCACCACCATATCCGGCATTTGCAGCACGACGCACAGCCTGCCGATGTTTTCGTCGCCAGCGGCGGCGACGCTCTTTTGCAGCGACTGACAACCGATCAACACGAGTAACCCGACCACAACAACAGCAACTTTGAAATTCCTCATAGCGCTAGTTCAGCCGAGCGAGGCGGAGGCAATAAAGCGAGGCCGGGGTATGCCCTAATTCGATGGCGCAAACGCGGCCCCCGCTGCCAGTAAAAACCCGAGCACCGAGGCTACGGCAAACACCCATGTAATCGCGGAACGTCGCGAACGCCTGAAATCATCGACGGCCCATTTCCCGAACAGTCCGGAGATAATGAAGAGCATCGCGATTTTCCCCGGTGTGGGAAGACGCATCCATAAGTCTGCAAGCACTCTGTTCATCGGCTCGCCACCTCTATGAGGTCCGGGACCGACCGTAGCCGATCCGTTATGCCCGCCGCCGCGCGGCGTGGCAAGTTTTAGGACACTTCCGCGGCCAGACCGGCATTGGAAGTTTGAGGAAATCCGAAGGAGGCTGGAACGCGAGGGACTTCTGGCGAAATGACACCTTGCGGGTTCGTCACTGCGAGACCTCGACGAAACCCCGCGTGAGTGAGGCGCTACAGTCCCAGCTTGTCTAAGAACTCCGACGGTATAAAATCGGCCAGATCGAGTTTCAGTTCGTCCTTCAGAAATCGCTTAATAAACTTCATTGCTTTATCCACGTGAAAGGCTGCATCGTCCGCGCTGGGGTTAGCAAATTTGTGCTGGATGTTATTCCTTTCCTCGTGAAGGAGTTCGAGATCGGGCTTTTCTGGAATCGAGCATTTCACCTTGTCTGTCAAAATGTCATATGCGCCCCAGACGCTGATCGTCTCCTTCGGATTTTTGTAGATTGAGTTTCCGCTCGACCTTACCCGTTCCTTGAGCAGAAGCTCGATCGCTTGATCAACATGTAACAGAGCAAACTTCATGTCGGCCGTGGTGCTGCTACGGAAAAAGTGCCATAACCCGTGTTCGAGCGTTTCAAAGGCCGATCGCAGTAAGGGAGAAAGTGGAGGAAGAAGTGGCCCAGCTATCTTCGGCTTCTTCGCCTTCTTGCTGATAATCGTGGCCATCGAAGGCGGGACTTATGCTGCCACGGGCTTAGCGGCTTTCGTAGTTACAAAGCTTTCGCCTGACTGCGTCAGTGTGTAACGGCGCTTTTCCCCCTTCGCATTTTTTGCCTCCATCATATAGCCCCGCCGGATATTGTGAATCACCATCTGGCTTGTGTTGGAGTTTTCCATCTTGGCTTCATAGTAACAATTGTTGATATCGGCAGGTGTGAAGTCTTTCGTGCCTTGGCGTTCCAGATAGTAGCCAAATGCAAGAACGATGTCGGTGTGCTTTTTAAAGCCCGTTTGCCGTATGAATTCGCCCACGGAAACGTTCTTCCCACTGTTAGCCCTCAACATCTTTTCGGCGGGATAAGTCTTTCCCTTCTTAGCTGACGATGAGGAGTCAACAGCGGCTTCCGGTGATTCAAAGCGTTTCAGCATGTCGAGGACAAACGCCTTATCGCCCTCAGCTTCAAATTCTTGATCGCCTTTCGCGATCCTCACTCGGTAGATTCCCGGGCTCGTTTTCTTCATCCCGCATTCCTCCGCGCTCCGAATTCTGTCAGTTGCGCCGATGCCCTTTCAACCCGGCCCAAGCCTTCGTTTGTTATACTCAGCTTTAGTCGGGTGTGGAAATAGTTCCCATGCCCGCCAAGGCTAACGGTAAGCGCGCCGCCCGACTCCACCTGCAGGGCACGACCGCGAAGCTTCACTGGCCTCCGTAGGACCTCGCTCCTCTCGGCATCCACCACACGGCGGGCAGAACCGGTCCCCCCAACGGCTGGCGCGACCGGACAATATATTATATACTCTGTCAATGGGTGCTGAGACACGAGTGGGTATAGCCATACGGGTCTCATCGAATGCATAGCTAGTCAATTGCTCAGTAGGTATCGACATTTATTGTGCCAAAATGGGGTGCGGTAGTTTAAGGGAGAATGGAGGGCCAGACCCAATGGTACAGACGATTTAGCTAGTTAAGTTCATTTGCGACGACGCGGATTTCCGGACGCACGGAGCCAGTGGCGGGCTCATCGAGTTCGTACGCGGGCACTTCAAGACGCGCGAGGGCGCGGTCGCCTACATCGAGCGCGTCATCGCCGAGGAAAACGACGAGAAGGATGACGATGAAACGCCCATCACGCATGACCCTGAGAACGCGGACCGCTGGACTGTTGGGTGCGAGAGCTTTTTCATCGAAACGACCGCGTTGATGGATTAATGGCGACGGCGAGGCCCAAGAAGGAGGGCGATGAAATCAGCTTTCGCCATCAGAACCCTCATTCTAGAATATTTCGCGCAGGATGCGGAAGTTGGCAATCACGGTGACGCGTTCGTCGGCCAGGTCGACCTCCTCGTGCTCCAGCTCCCAGGTATGGGGATGCGGGATGAAAACCGCGCGCAGGCCCGCGCGCAGCGCCGGGTTGATATCCGAGCGGGGGCTGTTGCCGATCATGAAAGTGCGCGTGCGGTCGAGCGCCGCCGCCTCGACCAGCCGTCGGTACGCCGCTTCGTCCTTCTCGGCCGGCACTTCGACGTGGCTGAAATGGCGCCGCAGCCCCGAGCGCTCGAGCTTGCGCAACTGCTCGCGCGGGTTGCCCTTGGTAAATAGCGTCAGGTGATGGCGCGCGGCGAGTTCGACGAGCGTCGGCTCGACGTCCGGCAACAACTCGCATTCGCGCTCGAGGAAATGCGCTGCGATCCGTTCGACCGCGGCGCCGAGCGTCTCGCGCGATCCTTTAGGCGCAAGTTCCGCCGCGACCATCCGCATCAGCACCACGAACGGCTCGCGCCCGTAGCCGTGGCTCTTGATAATTTCGAGCTCGCGCCGGCGTATCGCGGCGTGCACCGCCTTGGTCGCACCCGCCTCGGCCGCGACCAGTTCGGCGATAAAGTCCGCCTCGGCTTCGAGGAAATGGATATTGGAATCCCACAGCGTGTCGTCGGCGTCGAAGATCAGATGGAAGGGACGGCCATCGCCGAGCGGTTTGTGCCCGCGCGGCTTCTTCGGATGCGCCGCGGCCCGATGCGGCTTGCGAGGCGGGCGATACCGGGGCGGCGGATTTGGACTGGTCAACTCGCAAATGCGCGCGTTTAGCGCAGCGGACGAAAAAACGCGCGGATATCCTCGACCAGCTTAGCGGGCTCCTCCATCGGGGCAAAGTGACCGCCCGAGTTGAACACCGTCCAGCGTTTGAGATTGTAGTAGCCCTCGGCCCAGCGCCGCGGCATCAAGATGATCTCCTTGGTGAACACCGCGGCGGCGGTCGGCGCCTCGACCACAGGCTGACGATCGTGCGAGGGCTGCCACGGATTGTGAATCGCCTCGTAGTAGTAACGCGCCGAGGTCCCGTAACTCTGGGTCGCCCAGTAAAGTGTCATCGTCGTGAGTAGTTCGTCGCGGGTGAAGCGGCTCTCGACGTTGCCGCCGCAATCGCTCCACGCGCGGCGCTTCTCAAGTATCCAGGAGCACAGTCCGGCGGGCGAGTCGTTGAGCCCGAACGCGATCGTCTGCGGACGTGTGAGCTGGATCGCTGAATAGCCGCTGCCTTCGGTGAAAAACGTCATCGTCCGCTGATGCCATCCTTCCTCGCCCGGCCCGTACAGCGAGCGATCCGGCATCCCGCCCAAAAATGCGGTCAACGGGACCATCAGATGGATATGTACTCCGTATAACAGCTCCGCATACTTGTGCCCGAGTTGCGCGGAAACCAGCGCGCCCCAGTCGCCGCCCTGCGCGGCGAATTTTCTGTACCCCAGCACGTCGCGCATCAGGGCAACCCACAAATCCGCCGTGCGCCAGTAGTTTATTCCGGTGGTCGTAAGCGGCGTCGAAAATCCGTAGCCGGGTAGCGACGGCACGACGACGTCGAACGCGTCGGCCGGATCGCCGCCGAAAGCGGCCGGATCGGCGAGCGGACGGATCACCTTGTGAAAGTCGTAAAACGTCCATGGCCATCCGTGGCTCATGATGATCGGAATCGGGCGCGGCCCCTTACCGGGTTCGTGGATGAAGTGGATCGGGATACCCTCGACGCGGGTAGTGTAGTGATGGAAGGAGTTGATCTCGCGTTCGACGCGGCGCCAGTCGTAGCCGTCGATCCAATACTCGACCAGGTGTTTCAAGTAATCGAGGTTGGTGCCGTACTGCCATCCGTCATTGGCGAAGTCGGGCGCGAATCGCGTGCGCTTCAGGCGCTCCCTCAGATCGCGCAGCGTCTCGTCCGGAATCGCAACGGTAAACGGCTCTTTCGCCATGGCGTCGTCGCCTCCTCGCGCAGTAGAAGCGGATGTTATCGCCGGGCGCGCGGTCGAGGCAACCTGCGCGTCGTTTGCAGCCGGCAGCTCGAGCTGTTTGAGCGATAGCGCGAAGATTGGCGAATATGTGCAATTAATGTGCGGTGAGATGGCTCGCAAAGGGAGTGATTCGTAGTCATGAGGGAACAACAACAACGCTTTTCGTTGATCACCGACAAGAGCCTGGCCGACCTGCGCAAACTGGTCGGCGTGCCGATCGAGGACTCGCTCGAGCCGTGGTGCTACGAGGCGACGCGCGACAATATCCGCCACTGGGCCCACGGCATCGGCGACGACAATCCGCTGTGGTGCGAGCCGGAATACGCGGCGAAGGCGCACGGACACACCGCCGCGCCGCCCTCGTTCATCTTCGCGCTCAACCGCGCGTTCAGCGGCTACGTGGGCGGCCTGCCGGGCGTGCACGCGATGTTCGCCGGCATTGATACGGTGTGGCATCGCCCGATGCTGCTTGGCGACCAGTTCACCACCAAGGCGTGGCTCAAGAAGTTGGTCGAGCATGAGACCCGTTTCGCCGGCCGCGCGATCCAGCAGATCTACCGCTGCGAATTTTACAATCAGCGCGGCGAGATGGTCGCCGAGGGCGACAGCTGGTGCTTCCGCACCGAGCGCGACACAGCGCGCGAGCGCGGCACCAAGTACGACGAGGTCAAAAAGAAGGAGCCGGTTCACTACTCGCGCGACGATCTGACGAAGATTTTCGCGCTCTACGAAGCGGAGGAAATCCGCGGCGCCAATCTGCGCTATATCGAAGACGTGAAGGCCGGGGACAAATTGCAAACGATGGCGAAGGGGCCGATGACGGTCACCGGCTTCATCGCTTTCGCGCAGGGATGGGGCGGGCTTTATATCCGCGCCAACAAGCTCGCGTGGAAACAACTGCGCAAGCATCCCGGCGTGGGTATACCCAACAAGTTTGGCATCCCCGACGTCCCCGAACGCGTACACTGGGAGGACGACCTCGCAACGCTGGTCGGAACGCCGGCGGCGTACGACTACGGGCCGGAGCGATGCTCCTGGATGTCGCATCAACTCACCAACTGGATGGGCGACGCCGGATTTCTGCGCCACCTGTCGGTCGAGATACGCCGCCACAATCCGGTCGGCGACACGCTCTATATCAACGGCGAGGTGACGCGCGTTTTTGCGGAAGACGGCGCGCACTATGCCGAGATCGCGCAGACCGCGACCAACCAGGACGGCGAACTGTCAGTGCGCGCGAAGGGAATCGTGCGTCTGCCTTCGCGATCGAAGTAGGGCAGCATCTACCTGACGGCACTTACTGCTTCGGACGCGGATCGGCGGACACGCATATCGCGTTGCGCGAGCTTTCCCACAGCGCCCGCTGGCGTGCGTCGTTGCCAGGACCCGCCTTGACCGCGTCATCAAAATCGTTGTGCCGCTGTGCTTCGCACTTCTCGCGGGTTGGATAGGTGCCGAAGTTGGTCCACGCGGGGAGCGGCGCATTGATGTAGGCGCGCGTCGAGAGAAGTTTGTGCTTGGAGTTGTAGGATTCGTACATCGGCGGAGCGATCAGATACCAGCCGGTAAGAAGAATCGCTGCACACGAATATCTCATCGTTTCACCTGAACTCGCCGCACGCTCCGACGTCGCTATGAACGATCCGCAGCTCTGGCGCTCATCGGCGCGGCGGCGCGGCGCTCGTGCCGGGCAGCACCGCGATCGCGCCGGTCGCGGGATTGCGTCCGACGTAAACCTCGGTTTCGTAAACCTCGCGCAATTTGTCTTCGGTCAGGACTTCATGCGGCGCGCCCCAGCCCATCGTCATCCCGTCCTTGAGCAACAACACGCGGTCAGCGTAGAGCGCCGCCGCGTTGAGATCGTGCATTGTCGCGACCACGGAGAGATCGCGCTCGGCCCGCAGCTCGCCGAAGCGCGCGAAGATTTCCGCCACGTGGCGCAGATCCAAATGAGCGGTGGGCTCGTCGAGCAGCGCCACGCGCGGCTCCTGCGCGAGTGCGCGCGCGAGAAATACCCGCTTGCGCTCGCCACCGGAGAGTTCCTGGATCGGGCGGGTGGCGAGCGCGAGCAGATCGAAGCGCTCGAGCGCCTCGCGCGCGAGCATCAGGTCGCCGCGGCTTTCGAAGTGAAACGATCCGAGATGCGGCGCGCGGCCCATCAGCACCACCTCGAGCACGGTGAACGAGAAGGCGACCGAGTTCTCCTGCCCGACGAAGGCGAGGCGGCGCGCCAGCGCGCGCCGCTCGAAGGAGGCAAGCGGCGCACCGAGCAACTCGACCGTCCCCTGCCACGGATCGAGCGAGCCGCCCAGCAGCCGGAGCAGCGTCGACTTGCCCGCGCCGTTGGGTCCGACGATCGCGAGCATCTCGCCCGGCTTGACCTCCAACGACACGCCATGCAGCACGGCCCGTTCGCCGTAACCGCCGACGAGGTTCGAGGCGCGAAGCGCCGGGGCATCCGCGACGGCACTCGAGGCGTGCGGCGCGGGGCGCGGCGTATCGTGAGCGTTGGCCATCGGCACAATCGTTGGCAAGAGCGCAGGCTACAGCGCGAGCGGGCCGCGTCCCTCGCGCCGCAGCATATAGATGAAGAACGGGCCGCCGCAGAGCGCGGTTATCGCACCGACCGGCAATTCAGTGGGCGAGATCGCGACTCGCGCGAGCAGGTCGGCCAGCACCAGGAACGCCGCGCCGCCCAAAAACGACGCCGGCAGGAGCAGGCGATGGTCGGCGCCGAAGGCTAGCCGCAACACGTGCGGCACAATCAATCCGACGAAGGAGATGATGCCGCTGACCGAGACCGCCGCCGCGATCATCACCGAGGTCGCGACGAAGATCAGCCGGCGCATCGGATCGACGTCGACGCCAAGCTCGCCTGCCGCCTCGTCGCCGAGGCTCAACAAGTTGAGGTCGCGCGCATGCGCCATCAGCACTGCGAACCCGGCGACACCCAGCACCGTTACCATCGCGACCTCGCCGTAGGTCGGTGCCTCGAGGCTGCCCATCAGCCAGAACACGATATCGTGGACGTAGTAGTAGTTGACCACACTGTTGAGCAGCATGATCGCGGCGCCCCAAATCGAGTTGAAGATTACGCCGACCAAGAGCAGCGTGAACGGCTCGAGCCGTCCGTCGACCACCGCCAATCGATAGACCACGACGGTCGAGAGCAACGCCGCGCCGAAGGCGCACAGCGGCACCGTCGCCACTGCACCCGCGCGGCCGGCAACAAACACCAGCGCGACGATCGCGCCGAACGCGCCGCCGCCCGAAATGCCGAGGATGCCGCCCTCGGCGAGCGGGTTGCGCACCAGCGCCTGAAGCGCCGCGCCGACCGCGGCCAGCGCTGCGCCGACCGCCGCGCCCATCAGCACCCGCGGCAGCCGCGCGCTGATGAAGATCGCATGGTCGGGACTGAGCGGCTCGCTGAGCGCACGTATCAGGCTGATATGGACGCTGCCGAAGGCGGCTGCGACGATCGCGCTTATCAGCGCCAGGAGCGAAAGCGCAACGAGCGTCATCGTCATGCGCGCGCGCGTCAGATGCGCGCCGGAGAAATCTTCGAAGACGGCCGGCGATTGCGCCGCGCCACGGGCGCTCGCAGCGATGGGTTGCGCGGGTATTCCGGCCGGGTCTTTCATTGTGAGGCGCCCTGCGCGCATCTCGCGGCGCCTTGCGTATCGGATGCCGCGGTAAAAGCCTCCGGATGAATCCGCCGGGCCAGAATGTCCAGCGACTGCCATACGCGCGGCCCCGGATGGAGCATCGGGTTCTCCGGGTAGCCGAAGACGTGATGGTCGCGGACAGCGGGGATGGTCGGATAGCGCGCCCAAAAACCGGCCGGCGTGTTCGCGTCGCTGCCCATCGCGCCGTCGAGAATCACCTCGGGCCGCATCGCGATGATGTATTCGATGCTGAGCCGCGGCCAATTCTGTGCCGCGAGGTCGGCAATATTGTCGCCGCCGGCCAGATGAAGCAGGTCATCCAGAAACGTGCCGCGCCCGACCGCGACCATCGGTTGATGCCCCACCAGCATCACGACCGTGCGCGGCTTCGTACCCTCAAGACGCGCGTGGACCTCGTCGATATGACCCTGGATCGCTGCCGAGCAGGCGGCGCGCCGCCTCCTGCGCTCCGGTGCGCGCACCGATGAGCGCGATGCTCTGCTCGATTCCGTCGAGCGAGTTGTCGTCCACGGTCATGGTCGGATAGCCCATCGCTTCGAGCGTGCGGACCTCGCGCCGGCTCGAGGAAAGTCCTGGCCCGATGATCAGATCGGGGCGCAGTGCGGCGATCGCCTCGACGTTGGGCGTGAGGAAAGTGCCGACCTTCGGCAGAAGCGTCGCCGCCGACGGATAGTCGCAATACTGCGAGACGCCGACCACCGCGCCGCCCTCGCCCAGCGCGAAGAGCGTTTCGGTGACGCCAGGTGCGAGCGACACGATGCGCATCGGCGGCGCGGCGGCGACCGGCGCGGCAGCAGCAGCGACCGCGGCGCCGATCGAGAGCGCAGCCACGAGCAGCCCGGCGAGCAGCCGGGCAAGTATCCGGACAAACATCCGGATGACTCGCGGGGCACGGTTTTTAGCGAGCTCTTGCACCCTGCGAAATTACCCGATCGGAAGTGCCGCCGTAAGCGGCCGCGCGCCCGCGGCAGAGCTTGCCTTGCATCGGCGCGCCCGGCTCGGTTACGCTCGCGCATCGCCAAACCCGGCTTCGATCGCGCAATCGCAAGGAGTAGCCAGCGCCGTGCTCAGGATCGCCGTCTGTATCAAGCAGATTCCGCTGGTCGAAGACGCCAACTTCGACCCGGTCACCAAGACCATCCGGCGCGACGGCACCAACGTGATAAGCGCGTTTGATCTGCGCGCGATATCGCTCGCCGTGGAATTCAAGCAGAGCCTCGGCGCCCACGCGACGGTGATCACGATGGGGCCGCCGCAGGCGCGCGCGGCGCTGACCGACGCGCTGGCGATGGGCATGGATCGCGCGGTGCATCTCGAGGATCGCGCGTTCGCGGGCTCCGACACGCTGGCCACCGCGCGCACGCTCGCCAAGTGGCTCAAGCGCGAGAATTTCGACCTCATCATGCTCGGCAAGTACTCGCTCGACGCTGAGACCGGGCAGGTCGGCCCCGAGATCGCCGAACTGCTCGGCGTCGCGCAGATAACCGGCGTGCGCAAGGTTCGTATCGAAGGCCGCACCATCGTCGCCGAGCGCGAAAGCGACGAGGGCTACGACGAGGTCGAATGCGCGATGCCCACGGTGCTGACCTGCGCCGAGCGCGTCGCACAACCGATTCGCGTGAAGCCGGAATCCGCCGAGCAGGCAAGTGCGAAGCCGATCGAAACGGTGCGCGCGGCCGCGCTCGACTCCGACCTTGCGCACTTCGGCGCGGCTGGCTCGCCGACCTGGGTGCAGGAGGTGCGCGCGGTCCAGACCAGCCATCCCAAGTGCCGCATGATCGACGCGGCCGACCCCGAGTGCGCGGCGCGCGAAGTGGTCGCGGCGCTGAACTCGATGGGCGCGCTTAAGCGCGAGAACAAGTCGCGCCGCCCGATCGGCGCGAGGGTGCGCAAGCCGGCGCGTGGGCGTGATTTGTGGGTGGAATGCGAAACCGATCTTGCGGGCGCAGTTACGCGCGGCAGCCTGGAGTTGCTCTCGCACGGCGATGAACTGGTGGCTCGGCTCGGCGGAGCGCTGGTCGCGGTGGGTTTCCCGGCGGCGCTCGCCCGTCACGCGGAGTTGCTCGCGAGCTATGGCGCGGATCACGTCGTGGTGCTCGACCATCCAGCACTCGAGTCGTACACGCCCGAGGCCGTGGCCGAAGCGATGGCGCATCTGGTGCGCGAGCGGACGCCGTGGGGCCTGCTGCTCAACGCGAGCGAGCGCGGCCGCGACTGGGGACCGCGGCTGGCGGCGCGACTGGGCTTGGGACTCACCGGCGACGCGATTGGGATCGAGTTCGACGGCGAAGGGCGGATGGTCGCGCTCAAGCCGGCCTTCGGCGGTAACATCGTGGCGCCGATCCTGTCCAGGACATTCCCGCAGATGGCGACAGTGCGCGCCGGCGTGCTTGAGCTCGCTGCGCCAAATAGCGCGCGCGAGGCGGCGGTCGAAACCGTGCGACCGCGGCTCGCGCGGGTGCTCGGCCGGACGACCGCGAGGCACTCGCTGCTCGACAATTCGATCGCGCCGCTTGACGGCGCGCACGTGGTGGTCGGCGTCGGCATGGGCGTGGGCGGACCCGAGGGCGTCGCGGCGGTCAAGGATTTCGCGCGCGCTCTCGGTGCCGGGATGTGCGCGACGCGGCGCGTGACTGACCAAGGATGGATGCCGCGGCAGGTGCAGGTCGGGCTGACCGGCAAGGCGATCGATCCGCGGCTCTACTTTGCGATAGGCGTGCGCGGCGCCCCCAACCATACCGTGGGAATCAAACGCGCCGAGGTTGTCGTCGCGATCAACAACGATTCTGAAGCGCCGATCTTCGAGCGCGCGACGCTGGGATTGGTCGCCGACTGGTCCGAAATTCTTTCTGCACTCGCCGACGCATTTAGAACCCAGTCTGTCTGAAAGCGGGCTCGCTAGCTGAGCCACACGATGCGCTCAATCGAGCGCGTTGACGATTCACAACCCGATTTATGTCGCGAATAGCCCGCGCAGGTCATGTGCTGCGTGAAAATTAGCTCACAAAACATCTAGACTTGCGACGTTATGTTGTAATTAGCATTCTTGAACCCTACGTGGCAGTTACCTTATATAAGAGAGCGAAGTCGACAGATTGCTGCTTTTCCGCAGTCTGTCCGAGTATTTGAGAAGCTGTGAAAACGCATCTTTGTTCTTCAATTTGAGTGATTAGAGAAGTTTAGAGAAGCATTGACCCAGTTAGAATGCGAATGTATGCTTCTTTGATGCCGTTCGCTTGCGGCTTGGGGTCAGAAGGAATTTAGGCTGTTCAAGCGCGCTCACCTGCAAAGGGGAAAGTACCGGTCAAGAGCCGACGTTTGTTCGGGACAGATTCGATAGGTGGCCGATTCCGCCATAGAAGGGCGCGGCGCAACTATCCGCACGTTAGAGAGGGAAGTTATGAAGAAGAGTTGCTCGGTGTTATTGGCACTCGCATTTGTTGTTGGTATGTCTGTCACAGCAATGGCGGCGTCAGTGGGCGGGACGGTGGCAGGTTCGCAAGGGCAGCCGCTAACCGGCGTACAGGTGATCGTAAAGGACGCCAGCGGTCATGTAGTCGGCCAAGGCGCCCCCGGCAGCACCGGAGTCTACGACATTTCAGGCCTGCAGCCTGGCAATTACAATTTCACTCTTGACCCGGGTTCATCCGGATATCAGGGTCAGACCGTCGCTTCCTATGTCGGCCCTGACGGGATATGTCTCAACTGGGGCGTTTCGACGACTTCGCCGGCGGTAGCCACGGCTCAGCCGGGCAGCACTTGCGATCCGGTTGCAGCAGCGTGGGATCCGGCGCCTTGGGTAGGTGCGGGAGCCGTAGTGTTGGGTGGCACCGCGATTGGACTCGGAGTTGGGCTCGGAAGCGGCGGGGACCACACCAACCACAAGCAGCCGCAATCGACTGGCGAGTAAATAGCCCGGTCGGCCGCGCCGGGTTTCATCCGGTGCGGCCGCTGAAAACATGAACCTCGTAAGGTATCTGCTGACGCTGCTCTGTGTGTGCGCTCTGATGGCGTGCGCACAGAGTAGTTCTGTTTCCGAGAGCGCCGGGGCCCGATCCACCAGCGCGGCTTCAGACAAGCCGAACTTCGGCGATGCGAGCGCGGGTCCGCCGCCGCAGCAGGCGGGTGCCACTGCGCAGCCTAGCACTCCTGACGCGCAGTCTGCCGATGCATCCGCACCGACGACGCTTCCGCCGGTCGACAACGTTCAGGACACCACACGGCTCGACGCGCTCTATCGCGCCCGCACCCACGGCGAAACGGTGGCCGATTACCCGATTGGTCCGGGCGACATCGTCGACATTTCGGTACCCCCCATCGATGAACTGCGAGAGCGGACTGTGCGGGTGGAAGCCGACGGCTCGATCTCGCTGCCGATGCTCGGCACGCTGCAGGCCGGCGGGCAGACTGAGAAGCAGTTGCGCGCTGAGCTCACCGAGCGGCTCAAAACGTATATGTACAAGCCCGAGGTTGACGTATTCGTCAAGGAGTATCGCAGCCGCCAGGTGGCGGTTATCGGGATGGTCAACACCCCTGGTCTGGTCACTCTTACCGGCCCCAATGAAACCGTGCTCGACATGATAACCCGTGCGGGCGGCCTGACCGCGACCGCGGCCGACGAAATCATCCTGATGCCGGCCGAGGAGAACAAGCAGCAGGCGATTGGGCGTATCGCCGAGGTCTCGGCCAACGGAGCCGATCCTGCGTCGGCGCTGCACGCGGGCGTGCCGCCGTCGGAGGCCTCGGCGTCTCGCGAGGCGGCCTTCAGGCGCGGCGAGTTGAGCGCCCTGCTGCGGCAGAATTCGCATCCACTGGTCATCGGGCTCAAGAGCACGGCACTCACGGGCGGCGGCACCTATCTCAACATGCCGGTGCGTCCCGGCGACGTCATCGTGGTACCGGGCGGCGGCGATGTCATGGTAGTCGGATGGGTGCAGAACCCGGGGCACTTCCAGGTCGGTTCGGGATTGACGGCGCTGGGAGCGATCGGCGCGGCGGGCGGCCCGATGTTCGCGGCCGACACATCCAATGTGCATCTGATCCGCACTCGCCGCGACGGCTCCAAACTGGTGCTCAAGATCGATCTGGATAAGATCAAGGACGGGCAGCAGGCTGACTTTCCGGTGCGCGGCAACGACGTTATCGACGTGCCCTACTCCACCGTCAAAGTAGGTCCGTATGTTTTTTATCAAATGCTGAGCAAGATGGCCATTGGCGGCCCTTCGTTACCGACACCTTAGGTGGAACAAAGAGCGTGAGAGAACCTTCGCCCTATTTCATTCAGCGCAGGCCGGCTGCCGAGCCCCCGATGGAGGCCGACTTCGCACCCTCGTTCTTCGAGGACGAGGTCACCAAGATCGATCTCTGGGTCTATTGGCGGCTGATCCGCAAGCACCTGCGCTTGATCGGAGCGGTGGTGGCCGGCACAGTCTTCGTCACGTTGCTTCATCTGCTGATGACCACGCCGATCTACACCGCGCAGACCACGGTGATGATGCTGCCCAAGGCGCCCACCGGGATCGATCCAGCGGAGGCGCTGATAGAGATCGAGGCGTCGTACGACGGCTCGGACTACTTCAAGACTCAGGGCGAGATTCTCAAGAGCAGAACGCTGGCGGCGTCGGTCGTCCGCAACCTCGGCTTGAACCGCAATTCAGCTTTCACCGGGAGCGGGCGTCCCGGACTGTTCAGCGCGATGGTGGACGGCCTGCATCAGCGCCTGCATGACCTGTTGACGCCGCCTCCGCCGGGCTCCAGCGCGGCGCCGCGCTCGGGGCTGCTCGGCGTCTCTGCCGATCAGATAGACGCCTACCTTGGTGGCCTCAGCATCAGGACAATTCCCAGTACCAGCCTGGTCGAGATCGACTACAGCTCTCCCGACCCGATGCTCGCCGCGCGCATCGCTAACGCCCACGCCGAAGCCTATATCGATCGCGGCGTCGAGATGCACCGAGACGCCAGCAGCGACGCCGAGAAATTCCTCCGCGGCAAGCTGGTCGATCTCAAGGACCAGCTCGAGAAGTCCGAGGTCGCGCTCAACGACTATCGCCGCGCCAAGGGCATCATTCCCGGCCTGATGTCGCTCGACGGCAAGGACACAGTGGTGATCGACCGGCTCACCGACCTGAGCAAGGACCTGACCCGGGCACAGGTCGAGCGCATCGGGCTGGAGTCGCAAGTCGAGCTCATCCACAAGCATCAGTACGACTCGCTGCCGGTGGTGATGGACGATAAGCTGGTCCAGACCATGCAAGGTGAGCTCAACCAGCTGGCCGCCCAGGACGCGAGCCTCTCCGATCGCTTCACTGCCGCTTATCCGCCACTGGCGCAGTTGCGCGCTCAGGAGAGCATGCTCAAGACGCGGCTCAACCAGGAAATCCAGAACTCCGTCAAGGGCGTCGAATCGTCCTATCAGCAGGCGCTCGAGAAGGAGAAAGAGCTCAACGCCGAGATGCAGCGTCAGCGCGCCATGACGCTGAGCCTCAACGACGCCGCCGTGCAGTACGCGATCCTGCAGCGCGACGTCGACACCTATCGCCAGCTCTATAACGCCGTGCTCAAGCGGATGAGGGACGTGGGCGTCGAGTCCGAAGCCCAGACCTCCAACGTCTCGATCGTCGACAAGGCGACCGCTCCGCGCATCCCCTCCTACCCCAGAAAGATGCGCGACCTGATGGTGAGCGGGATTCTGGGCCTGCTGGGCGCGCTGGGGCTTGCCTTCCTGCTCGACTACCTCGACAACACGCTCAAGGACCCCGAGGAGGCGGAGCGCTACCTGCGCCTGCCCAACATTGGGATCATTCCCGAGTTCAGCCGTCTCAATTCCTCATCCTACGGGCCCAAGGGCTACACGCCGGCCAAGGCGCTGACTGCGGAACTGGCGGGCGACGGCGATGCGCCCAAGGCCTTGAGCAATAGCAGCAACGGCAACGGCGCCAACGGGTCGGTCAGCCGCAAGGCAACGCCGATCCAGGAGCTGGTGACCGAGCACGGCACCTACTCGGCGCTGGGTGAGGCGTACCGCAACCTGCGCACGGCGCTGTTGCTGTCGCGCGCGGGAGCTCCGCCCAAGGTCACGCTGGTCACCAGCGCGATCGCGGGCGAGGGTAAGACCGTGACTGCGGTCAACACCGCCGCGATGCTGGCGCAATTGGGCGCGAGCGTGCTCCTGATCGACGCCGATATGCGCCGCCCACGCTGCCATCGCGTGCTTGATCTCGACAACAATCTGGGGCTGACTGAAGTATTGACCGGGGTGCGCGACCTGCACGACCTCATCCGGCCCACCGCGGTTCCCAATCTCTTCATCCTGAGTTCCGGTTCGGTTCCCCCCAACGCGACCGAGTTGGTGGGCTCGCCAAAGATGCATCAGGTGGTGACCCAGCTCCAGCAGATCTACGACTACATCGTGATCGATTCGCCGCCGGTGATGCCGGTGAGCGACGCGCTGCTCCTCGCGACCATCGTCGACGGCGTGTTGCTGGTGACCAACGCCTCGCGCACGCCCAAACAGCAGGTCAGAGCGGCGCGGGCGCGCCTGGAGTACGCGCGCGCCAAGATCTTTGGCACGGTGCTCAACCGGATTAGGATTCATCACTCCGAGTACCAGTACTATTACCATCAGGGTTACTACACTCCCGAGGATGAAAACGCCGCCCTACATCAGGACCAAGAGGCCCCCTGAAGGCAGGGTCTGCCTCCCGCGCCGTCGTCTCGCTCCAGCCTGACGGGCCAGACACTGAGCACCCCGTGATGGGTGCGCCAAGACCTTGCGCCACCTCGACCAAATAATCGTCGCAGGACTCGGCCTGCTGATCGTTCTCACTCCGCTGTGCTTCGGCTCGGTCCATCCGTGGGCCTACACGCTGATGGAGGTGATCGTCTTCGCGCTGGTCGGAGCGTGGATGGCGCGGACATGGCTCGGCGGCGGACGCCTGATGCGCGACGGTGGGCGGCTGGCGGCCGCCGCGGTCGCGTTTCCGCTCGCGCTGGTGCTGGCGCTGATCGGACTAGAGATGGTGCCGATACCGCCGGCGCTCCTAGCCGTCCTTTCGCCCGCGGCCCATGAGATTTACGCACGCGCGCTGCCCGGGTGGCCCGCGCAGGCGTCCTATCGCGATATCAAGTTTGACGCGCAGCCCGCGCTCCCGTCCGGGCCGGTCATCCTGCCCACCGCGGAACAGGTGCGCGCCGGAGCGAAGGTGCCCTTCGCGCCGGCCGCCAAGGCGCATGCGCCAGTCAAGAATGCCAAGGCCGCGACCGCCGCACCGCTGCCGGACAGTCCCAGATGGCGCGCGCTCAGCTTCGAGCCTGCGGTGACGCGGTCGGGGATGCTGAAGGCGCTGGCTTACGCGGCGCTCTTTCTGCTGGTCGCGCTCTACCCGTTCGGCGCCGAGGGCGATCCGCACGCCGAGGAACGCTTCTGCCGCACGATTTTCGGCCTGGTGCTGGCGATGGGTTGCGTGGTGGCATTTCTGGGGCTGATGAACTGGGCGTCGTGGAACGGCAAGATCCTATGGTTCTTCGTGCCGCTGGATTGGGAGGGGCCTCACCTGGCCTTCGCGTTGCGCGCGACGGGGCCGTTCGTCAACCCCGATCACTTCGCCAACTATCTCGCGATTATCCTGCCGCTGGCGCTGGTCGCCGCGCTGCTGCGTATCGATCTTGTCCCGCGCGCTTCGGCGAGCCTGGTGCGTATGGCCTCGATGGCGATCGCGTTCATGCTCCTATGCGCCATCGTGTTGAGCCTCTCGCGCGGCGGATGGATTTCGAGCGCGCTCAGCGTGGGAGCGCTGGTGGCGATGTTCTTCCTCCAGCCCGAGCAGCGGCGCGCGGCCTTCGCACGCCATGCCGACATCCGCACGCTGCGCTGGATCGCGCTGGGCGCGGCCGGGCTGTTTGTCTTCGCGCTGATGCTGATTGGTCCGCAGGGACGCAGCCTGACCGACGTCCGCCTGGCGGAAACCGTCTCGACCGGGCTCAGCCTGTCGGAGCGCGGGATGCTGTATCGGCGCACGCTCGCGATGATCCGTGATTTCCCGCTCTTCGGCGTTGGCATGGGCGCGTGGGGTGAATTGTTCACGCGCTACGTATCCCCGCCGTGGTCGCAGTTCTTCTACTATCGCGAGACCCACAACGACTACGCGCAATTCGCCGCCGAGAGCGGGCTTATCGCCCTGCTCGCGCTGGGCTGGCTCTTCTGGCGTCTCCTGCGCCGAATCGGCGCCGCGATGCGCTCGGGCGATCCCCGCAAGTGGCCGCTGTTGGCCGCGGTGGTGGCGGCCGCAATCGCAACCGCGCTGCATGAGCTGGTCGACTTCAACCTCCACGTGCCGGCCAACGCCGCGCTGCTGGCCGTGCTGCTCGGCCTCGGATTGAGGCTCGCGACCCCCGCCTCCGCCGATAGCGACGCGCGTGGATGGCGGCCGGTGCCCAGGGTGCTGCTGGCGGCTGTGGCGGCAGGCGCGCTGGCGCTGATCGTCATCGGATTCGGCCAGCATGACGTTTCCTACCCGAACTTCATGCCGGAGGTGAAGACGCTGCGAGCCGCGGCCGCCCGCGTCCTCGCACATCCTGCCGATTCCGACAGCCACTACATCATGGCCACCCTAGGCGGGGGCGCGATGAGCGAGCAGGCGCAGATGCGCGAGCTCGGGACGGCGGTTTGGCTCGACCCGACCGATCCCGAAAAGCGCGACACCTACGCCAGCATGCTCGCGCGCCACGGCCAGCTGCCGCAAGCGCTGGCCGAGGTCACGCGCTCGGTTTTCGACTCGCCCACTCCGAGCACTCACTTCTATCTGAGCCCGGAGCTGGTGCGATGGCTTGCGCCTGTCACCCAAGCAGCCGTCGAGAGAGGATTCAAGCAGGCGGTGGCGGCGGGCTTTCCCGGCGCCTTCGTTGGGATCGGGCAGCTCTACTCGAGCCTCAACCTGCCGCTCAAGGAAGCCGCGCTCTATGCCAACGCGGCGGCACAGACCAGCGATCCTACCCAGCGAATGCGCTTTCTTATCGGTGCTGGCAAAGCCTACGCGGCAGCCGGCTACAAGCTGAGCGCCGAGGGATTTTTTCGCGCCGCGATGGAACAGGTGCCGGGCGATCCGGATCCTTACCTGGCGTTGGTCAAGAGCGTATATGGACCCGATCGCGACATGCAGTCAGCCAAGGCGGCGATGGAGGAAGCGGCCAAGGCCGGCGGTGACCCCTACGAACTCGATCTCGCCCTGGCCGAGGCAGCGCAGGTGGCTCACGACGCCGAAGCGCAGGAAAATGCGCTCAACGACGCGGCATCCGAGCGTCCGCAGGGAAGCGAAGTGCTCCTCGCGCTGGGTGAGTTCTACCTCAATCAATCGCACTACGATCGCGCCGCGCTCACCCTGCAGCAGGCCGCCGACGCCGAACCCTCGGCGCGCGCATGGTTCGATCTCGGACGTGCCCAGGAAGGTGCGTTCAACTACTATGAGGCCGAAAAGGCATACGCGCAGGCGGTCACCTTCGATCCCAACGATCGCACCATCAGCAACTACTACACGGAGTTCAAGCATCGGATGGCCAAGGCAGAGGCGGCGCAAGCGGCGCAGGCCAGTGGACTCGCCGCGCCGGAGCCCGCCCCCGCGCCGTCCCCGGACAGCAACGATTAGTTCAGGCCGCTTGAAAATCGTATATCTCAACCCTTCCGGCCAAATCGGCGGCGCAGAGCGCAGCCTGCTCGACTTCATGGCGAGCCTGCGCGCGGCCGAGCCGGGCGTCGCGCTCGAACTTATCGCCGGTGCCGACGGCGCCTTACTCGACGAGGCGCGTGCGCTCGGGGTCGAAGCCCGCTCACTGGCTTATCCGCACGCGCTGGCCCGGCTGGGCGACGCCGGCGCCGGCGGCGGTAAATCCGGCCTGCTCGGAACGCTCGGGCGTGTGTCGCTGAGCACGCCTTCAGTCGCGCTGTATACCACGCGGCTGCGGCATGCGCTCGCCGCCGCCGCTCCCGATTTGATCCATACCAACGGCTTCAAGATGCATGTGCTCGGCGCATGGGCCGCGCCTCGCGGGGTGCCGATGCTCTGGCATATCCACGACTACATCAGCTCGCGGCCCCTGATGGCGCGCCTGATGCGGGCGCATGCCGACCGCTGTGCGGCGGCGGTCGCCAACTCGCTGAGCGTGGCTGACGACGTGCGCGCCGCCTGCGGCGCGCAGCTCAGAGTCTTTCCCATCCACAACGCCGTGGACCTTCGGCGCTTTTCGCCAGAGGGCCCCGCGCTCGACCTCGACCGGCTTGCGGGACTGGCGCCGCCCAGCCATCCGGTGGTCAGGATCGGGCTGGTCGCGACGATGGCGCGATGGAAGGGCCACGAGGTCTTCCTGCACGCGCTCAAAATGCTCCGCGGCGATCCGATGGTGCGCGGCTATGTGATCGGCGGCGCGCTCTACGAGACCGAAAACAGCCAGTGCGACCTCGAAAAGCTGCGCTCTCTGGCCGGGCGCCTGGGGCTCGCCGGCCACGTCGGCTTCACGGGCTTTGTCGACGACGCCGCGTCGGCCATGCGCGCGCTCGACGTCGTCGTGCACGCGAGCACGCAGCCCGAGCCGTTTGGGCTGGTGGTCGCGGAGGCGATGGCGTGCGGGCGCGCAGTGGTGGTGAGCCGGGGCGGCGGCGCCGCCGAGATAGTCACGCCCGGCGAGGACGCGCTGGTGCACGAGGCGGGATGCGCGCTCGCATTGGCCGAACGGATGGGCGAGCTGGCGCGCGACCCGGCGCTGCGCGCGGCGCTCGGCGGGAGGGCGGCACAGGCGGCGCGGCGGCGCTTCGCGCGCGAGCGGCTCGCGGACGAGTTGATGCCAATCTATCGCCTGCTCTCGGCGGAGGCGGCCTGATGCGAGTGCTGCACGTCAGCGCGGGCAATCTTTACGGCGGCCTTGAGACCGTGCTGGTGACGCTCGCGCGATGTAGTGCGCTAAGCCCCGAGCTCCAATGCGAGTTCGCGTTGTGTTTCGCAGGGCGGGTGGAGGATGAACTGCGCGCAGCCGGCGCCCCGGTGCATCGGCTGGACGAAGTCCGCTTTCGATGGCCGCTGAGTATCCTGCGGGCGCGGCGTGCGCTGCGGAACCTAATCGAGCAGCGCGCCTTCGACACGGTCATCTGTCATTCGCCGTGGACCCAGGCGATCTTCGGCTCTGTCGTGCGCCAGGCGGGCGTGGCTTCGATTTTCTGGTTGCACGACGTCGCCTCGGGGCGCCACTGGCTGGAGCGCTGGGCCGCCCGCGTTGTGCCCGACGGCGCGATTTGCAACAGCCGCTTCACCGCCGCGACGTTGCCGCTCATCTATTCGCGAGTGCCGCGAGTGCCGTGCGAGGTCGTCTACTGTCCCGTCGCGCCCGCGCCCGGCGTTTCGCAGGCGGATCGCGCGGCCGTGCGCGCCGAACTTGGTGCTGCTCCCGAAACGATCGTGGTGATCCAGGTGGGCCGGATGGAGGAGTGGAAGGGCCATCGGCTGCATCTCAACGCGCTCGCGCGCATGGCCCGTGTGCCCGGCCTACCCGAATGGACCTGCTGGATCGTGGGCGGAGCGCAGCGGCCGCACGAGGCGCATTACTTTGAAACGCTGCGCGCCCAGGCCGCCGCGCTTGGAATCGGCCCGCGCGTGAATTTCCTTGGGCAACGCGGCGACGTCACGCGCCTGCTGGCCGCCGCCGACATCCATTGCCAGCCCAACACCGGACCCGAGCCCTTCGGCATCACCTTCATCGAGGCGCTGTACGCGGGGCTGCCGGTGGTGACCACCTCGATCGGCGGGGCGCTCGAAATTGTCGACGGCTCGTGCGGGATACTGGTTCAGCCGGACGACCCGGTCGCGCTGGCCGCGGCGCTGCGCCGGCTGACTGAGGATCGCGAATTGTGCGCGCGCCTGGGCGCGGCTGGCCCCGCGCGCGCCAGGGCGCTATGCGAGCCGCGCGTGCAGATGGCGGCGCTTGTCCGCGCGCTAGTGAAGTTGCGCCCCATCCGCGCGCGCGATATTCGGGTGAAGACGGTCAAGGAATCCTTACCATGAAACGCGCCGACCGGGCCTACGACAGCGTCGGGCGGACCGACCCCTACTACGGCGTCATCACCCTGGACCGTTTCTTGAGCGCGAATCTCGATTCGGCCGCGCTGCGCGAATTCTTCGAGACCGGCGAGGCGCAGGTCGCGCACGAGCTAGCGACGATTCGCACGCACCTGGCCGCGGACTTCAAGCCGCGGCGCGCGCTCGACTTCGGATGCGGCGTCGGCCGTACCCTGATTCCGCTCGCGCGCGTGGCGGATCACGCAGTGGGCGTCGACGTCTCGGACGCGATGATGGCCGAGGCGGCGCGCAACTGCCGCGAGCGCGGCCTCGCCAACGTCGCCTTCGTCAAATCCGACGACCGGCTCTCGCGCCTGGAAGGTACGTTCGACCTGATTCACTCGGCCATCGTCTTCCAGCACATCGCGGGGCGCCGGGTCGAACTGCTGGTGCGCGGTCTGCTTGCGCACCTGGCGCCCGGCGGCGTCGGCGCCCTGCACTTCACGACCTGGCTGCCGTTGCGCAAGCGGGTCGTCCATCGACTCAAGGAGGTGCTTCCGCCGGTCAATATCGCGGCGAATATCTACCGCGGCCGAGCTTGGAACCTCGGCCGGATCGAGATGCACTGCTTTCCGCTCGATCGCGTTGTCGGGCTCCTGTACGAGGCTGGGATCAAATCGCTATACGCGGATTGGGCCGGACTTTACGGCGGCCCCGACGACGACCAGGGCGCGATGATTTATTTTCGGAGGCCTGGCTAGGGCCTTTTGGCACAGACACTGTCGATGCTTCCGCAAGTTACCGTCGTGATACCGACCTATAACGGCGCGCGCCGCCTGCCGGTGATGCTGCGGAACCTGACGGCTCAGGATGCAGTGGACGGTTCGTTCGAGGTTGTCGTGATCGACAACAATTCGACCGACGACACCACCGAGGTGGTCTGCCTATCGGGAGGGCAGGCTATCGCCGCGTTTTACCAGCCGCACCTGAAACTGAAGCACTTGATAGAACGGCACCGACTGAGAATCCACTTTTCATGACACATCATACGGGTCATCCGGAGCACTTCGTCTGTCCAGTCCCGCTACGAGTCGCGCCGCTTTGGGAAAGCTGAGCATCGGGATGACTCGCACGAAAGAAACTGAGTGCCCGTTACGGCATGGAGTTTCGGCTGGGCGGAGGGAGGCTCTTTGCGCACCGGCCGCGCGCGCGGCGCGATGTTGTGCTTTGGCAGTCATAGCATCGCACTACAGCGGCCGCTGCGAGAATGCGCTACCTGGATTGGACCAGCATCGGCGACGGGATACACTGTCGATAATTCACTTGGGCAGCCTGCTCAACCGATCGCACTGGCTATTGTCTGCCTGCGGAACAATCAAAGTCTTGAGTATCGCAACTCTCAATATTCTCCGCCGCACCAACCGCTGCACTGTCCCGCTGCGCATGCCGAGCGGTCGGCGATTCAGGTCTGGCTCGGCTGGACTGCCCGGCGGATCTTCGGCGCGCTGAAACATGGCGACAGCGACTACACCGCCGCCGCACTGGCAACCGGCCGCCGGAGCTCTGGTCCGCCAACCCAAACCGAGCCGACTGCTCGAGTACTTCGTGGTCCTGGAAATCATCTGCCAGTTGGCCTTGCTCTCGCCCACGCTGGCGCCCTTTCGAGTCTTTTTCCGTACCGCCGTCTTCGGTGTCAGCATGGTGCTGTTGTTCCTGCTGCCGGGCCATGGCAAACAGCATCCCGCCGCCAAGGCAGGGTTCTTCGTGATGGTGGTTCTGGCGGTGTCGATGCTGAATCCCGGCGTCAACAGCGAGACCGCGGCGGCGGCGGAGTTCGGGTTATACCTTGCCATACTGGCGCCGCTGTTCTGGGTTTCGCGAATCCGGATCGATCTCATGGAGATGCGCCGGGTGCTCTTCATCCTATGGGGGTTTCAAGTCGTCAGCTCCGTCTTCGGGGTATTGCAGGTCTACTTTCCCGCGCGCTTCCAGTTCGCCGTCTCGACCGTGGTGCAGGGCCAAGGGGCCGGCTACATGGCGATGCAGCATTTCCAGAACGCCTACGGAGTGTCGGTCTATCGCCCGATGGGCCTGACCGATACGCCCGGCGGCGCCGCGGCCGCCGGCTTCTTCGCGGTGCTGTTTGCGGCCGCCTTCTTTCTGCTCGAACGGCGGCGCTGGATGCAGATCGTGGCCGCGGGCGCGATGCTGGTGGGGATGGTGGCGATTTACCTCTCGCAAGTGCGCGTGATGCTGGTAATGGAGATAGTCTGCATGCTGGCCTTCCTCGCCCTGATGAGCTGGCGCGCCGCGCGGGTCTCGAACCCGCTGCTCGGGCGAAGGATCGGCAGCAGGCGCCTCGCATACCTGACCGGCCTGATGGCGCTGGCGGCGGTCGGCGGATTCACCTGGGCGGTGGGCCTGGGAGGCACCGCGATCACCGACCGTGTCAACAGCCTGACCGCAGAGAATCCTGGCGAAGTCTACCAGAAGAACCGCGGCCAGTTCCTGGCTTATACCGTCGATGAGGTCCTGCCTGAGTACCCGCTGGGCGCTGGCCCGGGCCGCTGGGGCATGATGTTCTACTACTTCGGCGACAAAAGTAACACGAAAAATCCGGGCCTGTGGGCGGAGATCCAATGGACCGGGTGGCTCTACGACGGCGGGATCGCACTGGTGGTGGTTTACACGCTCGCGATCGCGCTTGCCTTCCGCGTGTCATACAAGATCGCGCTCAATGAGCGTTCTGCGGAGCTTGCCACACTGGCGGCAGTGATTTTCGCCTACGATGTCGGCGTGCTGGCGGCAACGTTCGATAGTTGCTTCTTCATCGGCGGCGGCGGGCTGGATTTCTGGATGCTGAACGCGATGCTGTTCAACGCGGCCTTCCACACCTTGCGCAAGCCCGCACCGAAGCCTGCGGAGGCGGCGCGCGCATGAAGGTGCCCTATCTGATTGTCAGCGGCGACTTCGTCAAGGCGGGCGGCATGAACCAGCCCAATTACGAACTCGCGCGCTATCTCGCCGGCGAAGGCTTCGAAACTCACCTGGTCGGCTATCGCGTGGCCGACGATCTCGCGCGCCATCCCGGCGTGACTTTCCATCGCGTGCCCAAGCCGGCCGGCTCATATTTTCTCTCGCAGCCGCTGATGAACCGCCTTGGCCGGCGCTGGGCGCATGCGATCGCGGCCGCCGATGGCCGGGTGATCGTCAACGGTGCCTGTTGCGATTGGGACGACATCAATTGGGTTCATCACGTGCAGGCGATCTTCACGCCGCAGGTCACTGCGGGATGGGCACGCCGGCTGAAGAATCGCGCGCAGCGCCGCGTCGACCTCGCTGCCGAGCGCAGGATCGTGCCGCGTGCGAAGCTGGCGATCACTACCACCGAAAGCGTAAAGCACGACATCGTCGAACGGCTGGGCTTCCCGGCCGAACACGCCCATCCAGTCTATCTGGGTATCGACTCTACGCTCTTTCGTCCGCCCACCGCCGACGAGCGCGCCGCGGCCCGCGCCCGCCTCGGCGCTGGCGTCAGCGATTCGGCGAGAAAACGGTCGCTGGTGGCTTTCGTCGGCGCGCTTGGCGACACTCGCAAGGGCTTCGACACGCTCTTTGGCGCTTGGGCCACGCTCTGTGCTGAGCCCGCCTGGGATGCGGACCTGGTGGTGGTGGCGACGGGCGGCGAGTTACCGGTATGGAAGGCACGCGCAGCAAGCGCCGGAATAGCCCCGCGCATCCGATTCTTGGGCTTCGACCGCGACGATACGTTTATCGCGCGCATACTGTGGGGATGCGACGTGCTGGTGCTGCCCTCGCGCTACGAGGGCTACGGACGCCCGGTGCAGGAGGCGCTGTGCTGCGGAATTCCGGCGCTGGTCAGCCGCGCCTCGGGAATCGCCGAGCAGTATTCCGCCGAACTCGCCGACCTGATCATTCCCGACGCCGAAGATGTCGCGGACCTCGCCGCGCGGCTTGCACGATGGCGCAATGCGGCGGACGCGTGGCGCGAAAAAATTCGGCCGCTCTCGGCGGCCTTGCGCGAGCACACCTGGCGCAGGATGGCCGAGCAGATAGTCGCGATTATTGAACGCCATCGTGGCCAGTTGGGCGCCGTGCGCGGCAACCGCCGCTCCGGTTTCGCCGCGTGACGGAGCATCCTTGGAAGCACTGCCGCACAAGACTGAAGTCTCCGCTTACGAAGCACCCTCCGCCGAACCGGCGGTCCACGTACCGCACTTTGTCATCGAGGCCGGGCGCGGCTCGCTATGGGACGCACTCGGCGAACTATGGACGCATCGCGAGCTGCTCTACTTCCTGACCTGGCGCGACGTAAAGTTGCGTTACAAGCAGACCGTGTTGGGCGCGCTATGGGCGGTGCTTCAACCGTTGCTGATGATGGTGGTTTTCACGGTGCTGTTTGGCAGGCTCGCCCACGTGCCTTCCGACGGCCTGCCCTATCCGATCTTTGCCTTTGCCGGACTGGTGCCATGGCAGTTTTTCCAGAGCGCGGTGGGCCAGGGCGGCTCCAGCCTGGTCGGCAATGCGCAGCTCATCACCAAGGTTTATTTTCCGCGTATGGCGATCCCGGGCGCCGCGGTCGGCGCCGCGTTGGTTGACTTCGCGATCGCCTCGGTGATCCTGTTCGCAATGATGGCGTGCTATGGGATCGCGCCGGGCGCGGGGATCGCGATCTTCCCGGCGCTCGTCGCGCTGCTAGCGATCTTCGCCGGAGCGGTCGGGATGTGGATGGCGGGGATGAACGTCAAGTACCGCGACGTGAAGTACGTCCTGCCCTTCATGCTCCAACTCTGGATGTTCGCGACTCCGGTCATCTATCCGACGAGCTTCGTGCCGGCCGGCTGGCGCTGGATCCTGATGTTCAATCCGCTAACCGGAATCATCGGCGGCTTTCGCTCGGCGCTGTTGAACAAGCCGTTTGACTGGCCCGCGATCGCGCTAGCCACGGCGCTGACGCTGGCGAGCGCGGCCTACGCGGTATGGTCGTTCCGGCGCATGGAGCGCAGTTTTGCCGACGTCATTTGACGTTGGCGCGGGCCGATACGATGCAGCCGATAATCCGGGTCCATAACCTCTCCAAGCGCTACCGCATCGGACGGGTCGAGCCCTACCGCACTCTGCGCGAGAGCATCGTGCGTTCGCTAACCGCGCCGCCGCGGGCCGTGCGCGCGATGCTCGCGGGCGGACCGCGCGACAGACGTCCGCCGGACGGGCGCCACGTTTGGGCGCTGCGCGACGTGAGCTTCGACGTGATGCCGGGCGAGGTGCTCGGCCTCATCGGACGCAACGGAGCCGGCAAGTCGACCCTGCTCAAGGTGCTCTCGCGCATCACCGAACCGAGCGCGGGGCGGGCCGAGATTTACGGCCGCGTCGGCAGCCTGCTCGAGGTCGGCACCGGATTCCATCTCGAGCTGACCGGGCGCGAGAATATCTACCTGAGCGGCGCGATCCTCGGCATGCGGCGCGCCGAGATCCAGCGCAAGTTCGACGAGATCGTGGCCTTCGCCGAGGTCGAGAAGTTCGTCGACACTCCCGTCAAGCACTATTCCAGCGGGATGCACGTGCGGCTGGGCTTCTCCGTCGCCGCCCATCTCGAACCCGAGATCCTGCTGGTCGACGAGGTGCTGGCGGTCGGTGACGCCGCTTTCCAGAAGAAATGCCTGGGCAAGATGGGCGACGTTGCGCGCGCCGGGCGGACGATAATCTTCGTCAGCCACAACATGGCCTCGATCGAGTCGCTGTGCAGTTCCTGCCTCCTCATCAGCTCGGGACGTCTCGAAGCCAAGGCCGAACCGGCGCAGATCGTGATGCGCTACATGGCCGCCGAGCTGCGCGGCCACGGCGGCGTGCGCTCTCTGGTCGAGCATCAGAGCCGCCGCGGCGATTCGATTCCGATAGCGACGTCGATACGCCTGCGCTCACAGGGCGACGGACCGACCGGAGTCGTGCGGATGGGCGCTCCGTTCGCGGCGGCCGTCGACTTCAGCGCGCCGCATCCCATCCGGCCGATCCTGGGAATCACCTTGAAGACCGCCGACGGGATGCCGCTCTTCGGCATCAGCAATCGCTGGACCAACCAGGGCGTCGATAACGCGCGCACGGCGAGCGGCACGGTGACCTGCGCGTTTGAGCGCCTGCCGCTAATGCCGGGGACCTATCTGCTGGATCTTTACTTCGGTGACTTCGGCGATCCGTCGCGCGACCTGGACATCATCCGTGACGCCATCTCGTTCGAGGTGGTGGCGGCCGACCTGTTGGGCACCGGGATGCTGCCGCGGCCGATCGACGGACCGGTCTTCTGGCCCGCGACGTGGACCTTTGGCTAGGCTGGAGAGGCCGGCGGCAGATGCGGATCCTTGCCTGTGGCGCGATCGTTTTGTGGATCGCCGCTCTAGCTGCGGCGGTAAATCTCCTCAGCAAACCGCGTGCAACATTGGCCGACTATCGCGACTTCGCTGCCTACTACGTGCAAGCCCTGGCGGTGCGCAAGGGTATCGACCCATACAAGGGCGATCTCGAGACCGTTTATACCGAGGCCGGGCATCCGCTTGGCGATGCCGATATGGGTACAAATCATCTTGGCGACACGCCGATCTGGGCTTTGTCGTTGGAGCCGCTGACGCTCTTGAGCTTCAAGACCGCCTACTGGACATGGCAGGTGTTGAACATTCTGGCGCTCGCCGGCGCGTTGTTTCTGCTCATTCGCGAACTGGGGCCGCCAGGAGTTGACGGATGGGGGGTCGCCGCGCTGATGGTTTTGTACCCTCCGGTCTGGTTAAGCATTTCATTCGGCCGCGGCGAGATGATCCTGCTTTTGCTGTTCGTGCTGGCGCTAATCGCCATGAAGCGGCGACGCAACGCGGTGCTCGGGGTGACACTTGCTATGGCCGCGCTGCTGCGGGCATACCCGCTTGGCATGCTCGGATATCTGATTGCACGCCGCAACTGGAGCGCTTGCGCATACATGGTGGGTGGGTGCTTGGCCGGCGGTGCGCTGACACTCGCCATGCTCGGAACCGGCCCGATCTCGAGTTTCGTAAACATGACCACGCTGTTGCCGGGAAAGCCCGCGTTGGGCCAGCTGATGGGATTGCTGAACCACCCGTCCAATCTCAATCTCGGGTGGTTTGTGCGTTTTATGGTCCAGCACAGTATCGGCGCCCGTGCCTGGGCGCCCGCCGCGGGCTTCGCTGTCGAGCTTATACTCGCGGCGATCTCGTTTGCCGCGGTCGCCCGCCTGGAGAGCGATGCTTATGGCTGCGGCTTTTCGCTGTGGGTCGCGCTCATCACGCTGCTCTCACCCGTGGCGTGGCCGCATTTCCTGGCCTGCCTTATTCCGGTTTACGTGGGGATTGCGGCAGCGCGCGAAGATGGATCGGCGCCATCCGGCGTGGTGTATATGGCCGCTGCAAGCTATCTGTTGGCGTTCGTCATGAGCGGTCCGACGGTCAGCTTCATCACTGAGAGGGTGCAACGCCTGCTGGCGGGGCATGAGCATATCTGGCATATGGTGCCGGAGACGATCTTCGCGTCGCTTGTTCTGGCCTATGTTTCGGCGCTTTTGATGACGGCTTCGGAAGCCAACCGCGTACGGAGCGACCATCGCCGGACGTGCGACGAACAAGCACCTGAGCGTGCGGCGCTGTGAATTACTCGCCGCCGGTCAACTCGGGGGTGCAGTCGGATGAAGCAAGTTAACACACTCGCTGCGCCTGAAGTTGTCCGCCGCTGCGTTACAATTTATGCGGAACAAATCCTGCAGTCCTAAGTCAATGAAGGAGCAATCATCGTCAGTCCGATCACCTCAATTCGCGCGTGGAAGCACGCCGGTACCGAACGCGCGAGAGGACAATCGATCTGTCTCAACATGGCTGGCGCCAATAGCAACCACACTTGCGGTGGGCCTCGCGTTTTCTTTTTTGCCTTACTGCCTTTGGTGGCACCGCACTGGCCATTTTGAGTACCTCGCCGACAAGGATAATCAATACTATCTTCAACTGGCTTCGCGACTATACTACGGTAATCCGTTTTCCATGAGAGACGTGGTTGTTCCGGACGCGACGACCATGTATCAATCGTTGCAATTCGTGCCAGCCGTCTTGCTGGTCCGAATGCTCGGTCTTCCAGTACTGGAAGTTAACAAGGTCTGGCATCTCTGGGCGGCAATCGCTTTCCCGCTGGCCTTTTACCTGGTCTTTCTCCATTGGTTGCGACGACCATGGGCTGCTGCCTGTTGCGCAATCATAATGCTGGTCGATTGCGGAGTCTCAACAGCGGAGCCACTTGTCATCCAGGCGGTGCGAACATTCCAAACTGCCGTCGGCCGTCTCCCGGTCCTATATGATGGCCAGGACCTGCTCGGCCAATGGCGAATTATCGATCCTGCTCTCGGCATGCCCTTTTTGTTGTTGCAGGTTTTCTTTGTCAGTGTGGCCGTTGAGAAACCCCAAGGTCGCTCAGTTCCGTTAGCGGCGGGAATTTCGACCGCCCTGCTATTTTATGTCTGGTTTTACTACTGGACCGCGGTCGTCGCGGCGCTTGTAGTCGGGTTCGTCCTCGATCGTCCTGCCCGGCGTACATATGCGAAAATTCTCGGGATCGGCCTGGCCGCCGGTGCACCCGCGATCATCGAAGGTCTGATTACCAGGTCGCTGCTCGATCAGCAGGCGCTCCAGAGGATCGGGTTTTTTGCTCCTGTCCCGCACCTGGCTTTTTTTCTGCTTCCGAAAGTTGGTCTGCTCGCATTGTTCGTTACGGGCGTTTGGATATGGCGTAGGCCAAACCGGGACGGCCTCTATCTGTGGTGCCTCGCGCTCGCGGCTTTGGCGCTCTCCAACAATCACATTATTTCGGGTCTGGACTTGCGAGCCGGCCATTGGCGCAGCATTTGGGGCACGGGGCTTTCGATTTTGATTTTCCTTATGGCCGCGCAACTGTTGCGCAACAATGTCCGACTATCGAGTTCGTCCATGACAATAGTGGTAGCGGTCCTGATGTTGATCGAAGTGGCTACCGGCGCGGTACTTAGAACTATTGAAGTGAATCGCGGTATCAACGCACAGATTGTCGCGGACGGATACCGAAGATTTCTGTCGCAACCCTCGTTGAAAGTGTCCGGAGTAATGCCGGTTGGCGCGGTCGTCGCGGGTGACGAAACGTTCTGCGACTTGGCGTCAATAGTTAGAGGCACCAGGCCGGTTGCCGGTTATGCGGCGTTTCTGAGCCTGGGCCTGAGCGACCACGAGTGGGAGGCACGCGAGGCCCTTAATGCTCATCTCGAAGGGCTCAGCGAACAGGACTTTCGCAAGCAAGCGATTCACCTTGCCAGTGGCTATGGTTGGGGCGAGAGCGCCAGCCCGCAAAAGAGTCTCAGAGTACAAGCGGATATGATGCGGGAATTCACGAGAATGGAAGACGCTCCCGAGCTGGAGACTGAGGCATCTGGCGTCCGCTACGTAGCGCTCCGGGCGAGCCAACCCAATCCTGCCTACCTCAAGCACGGATGGAGTCTGGTGGAAGCGGGGCCGTACTGGCGAATTTGGACCAAGAGCGATGGACTTCTCAAACCGGCTGACGGCGGACGTTGATGCGTATCTGCTCTGCCTATCTGCGCACGAGGCGCTTGAATGCCCTGTGTTCCGGCTGAATCTGTGAACGCGCCCGCAGCTGGACCGCATCCCGCGCGCAAGCCGCGGATGGTGATAGCGGCGAACGCGGTCCCGGGGGAGGGCGGCCAGGGACTGAATCTTCAGCACATGGCTGAGGGCCTTTGCGAAAGCTTCGAGCTTTCAATATTCTGCCGCGCCCCCTCCGGTATCGCACCGACCCATGTGGTGCCCGCCTCGCGGACCGAGGCCATCATCGGTGCAACGCCAGTGCTGCGCCGCGCCCGCGATCTGCAGGCGCATTTGTCGGCGACGCACTTCGATCGCTACGTCTCCACTCATTTGCCCGCCGCCGAGCTATTCCAGGGAGTCACCGGTCAATGCGCATTCAGCCTGCGCGCCGCCCGGGCGCGCGGCATGCGCACGGTGACCGACGTTGTCACGGCCCACGTCGATGAATTTTGCGCTCGTGCCGCGCGTGAATGCGCGGCTTTCGGTGTGCGGCCGCCGCTCAATGGCGCGACGCATCGGCGCATACTGGACGAATATGCCAGCGCCGACCTGATCCGGGTCATGTCCGAGCGCACCCGGCTCACCTTCCTCGATCGCGGCTTCTCCGAGGACCGGATCGTGGCGGTGGCGCCGCATATCGACCTCGATGAATTCCCGCTCGCGGACTTTGCCGGGCCCAGGTTCCGCATTAGCTTCGTGGGCCTGCTTGAACCTTGGAAGGGCTTTCAGTACTTGGTCGCCGCCTTCAATGCCTTGCGGCTGCCGGACAATGAACTGGTTTTATGGGGAGGGCCGGGTTCGCGGCAGGTAAGCAATTTCCTGCGCGACGCGATGGCGCGCAATCCCGCGATCCTTCTCAAACCTGTCGAGGTACGCCGAATCGGGTATGCCGAAGTCTACGCCAAATCGTCCGTGCTTGTGCATCCTTCGCTTACCGACGGCTTTGGTTACACCGTGCTGGAGGGGATGGCCAGCGGCTTGCCGGTGATCGTCGCCGACGGCGCCGGCGCCGCCGACCTCGTTGTCGACGGCCGCAACGGCTACGTCGTGCCCGCCGGGCAGAGCGGCCCAATCGCGGAGCGGTTGGAGCATCTGTATCATGATCCTGCGCTGGTGCGGCGCATGGGAGAAGCTGCGAGACGAACGGCGGCGGAGCTGACGCTCGCGCGATTTCGCGAGCTCTATATTCCACGGTTGCTTGCGCTTAGTGGCGGTGGATCGCCGCTTAAAAGAATGCCGGGCATATCGAATAGCGGTACTCGAAGCGATGGCGGTTGAAGGCGACCTTACAGCGATAATCCTGTGCGGCGGGCGCGGTGAACGGCTGCGTCCATACACCGACACTCTCCCCAAGGCGCTGATCCCTCTCAACGGCCAGCCTCTGCTGTACCACGTGCTCCGTTACCTCAGGCTCGGCGGGGTCGACCGCTTCGTGCTTTGCATCGGTCATCTCGCCGACACGATCGAACGCTTCGTGGCCGGATCGGCCGAGTTTCGCGACGCCACTACCTGCGTGAACTCGGGCGACGCCAGCATGATCGATCGCATCCTGGACGCCAACTCTCACGTCGGCGCGCGCGCGCTGGTCTGTTACGGAGATACTCTCGCCAACGTTGATATCGGCGCACTCCTTAGCTCACATCGAGCCTCCGGTGCGGCGGCCACGCTCACCATCTATCCGCTGCACAGCCCCTTTGGCATCGTCGATGCCGACGCCGCCGGACGAGTGACCGCTTTTGCCGAAAAACCGCGGCTGCCGTACTGGATCAACATCGGCTATCTGCTGTGTGAGCGCGAGGCCTTCGGCGCGATGCGTCGCGGTACCGACATGGACGAGTTCCTGAGCGCGCTTTCACGCGCGGGCCGGCTTTACGCTTACCGGCACAGCGGCAAGCATCTCACCGTGAATACCGAGAAGGAGCGAACACTGGCCGAGGAGCAGATTGTCGAATTTCTCACCGTTATGGATGCATAGAAAGATGAAGAACACTCGCGTATTGGTGACCGGCGGCTCGGGCTTTATAGGCAATCGCCTGGTCCGCCGGCTGCTGGCCGAAGGATGCAAGGTCGCTGTGGTCGTGCGCTACGCCAACGCCATGCACAACGAGCGCTTGCGCGGCATCTACGATTCGCTACACGTCATCGAGGCGGATATCCGCAACCGCGGCGCGCTAGCCGCAATTCGCGAATTCGCGCCGCAGGTCGTGTTCCACCTGGCCGCCTACAATCATGTGGGCGACAGCTTCGTCCAGGTCGAGGAATGCTTCGATGTCAACGCCAAGGGAACGGCCAACGTCTTCGATGTCGTGGCCGGCGCGCCAAAGTTCATCTACGCCTCAACCTCTGAGGTCTACGGCCTTCAGACCAGCGTGCCCTTCATCGAAACCGCCACTCCCGAACCCATTTCGCCCTACGCCATTACCAAGTACGCCGGCGAGCTGTACTGCCGCCTGAAGCAGCGCACCGAGCAGCGAACTTCAACCATCGTGTTACGTCCGTTCAACGCTTATGGTCCCTATCAAGGCGCCAAGGCCATCATCCCCGAGCTGATCACGGCGTGCCTGACGGGCCGGCCGATCCGGACTACGCCCGGTGAGCAGACGCGGGAGTTCAACTTCGTCGAGGATCTAATCGAGGGAATGATCCTGGCGGCGCGCACGGATCAAAGCATCGAGGGTGTGATGAACCTCGGCGCGGGCGAGGAAATCAGAATCCGCGATCTGGTGCTCAAGATCGCCGAGTTGACGAATACGAAATCCAAGGTCGAGATCGGAGCGTTGCCATATCGCCCAACCGAGGTCTGGCGCATGTACTGCGACAGCACCCGCGCCCGCGAATTGCTCGGATGGCGCCCCAAGGTCACCATCGAGCAGGGCCTCAAACTGACGGTCGAATGGTATCGTACCTTCCTGCGCGAGCACGGAGAGCTCCCCGCAAATTGAGCGCTACGCACACCTGGCATATCATTACCGGCGAGTATCCACCCAACGAGGGCGGCGTCGCGGACTACACGCGGCTGGTCGCGCTCGGACTTGTCGCGCACGGCGACCGCGTTCACGTTTGGGCGCCCGCGGTGACGGATGGCGAGCCGGTCGAAGCCGGCGTCGAGGTCCATCGTCTGCCGTGCGGTTTCGGCCCGCGCACGCTTGACGCGCTCGGCCGCGGACTCGCCGCTGCCGGTCCCGGGCAATTACTGGTGCAATACGTTCCGCAGGGATTCGGCATGCGGGGGATGAACCTGCCGTTTTGCGTGTGGCTCTTCGAGCGCCGCCGCGCCGGCATCACGATCATGTTTCACGAAGTTGCGGTGGCGCTCGGATGGCAACAATCGATGCGCCACAACGTCATCGGCGCGGTCAATCACGCGATGGCATTTGCGCTCACGCGCGCGGCTCGCCGATGCTTTGTCGGCGCCGCTGGATGGGAGCCGCGGCTGCGCGCGCTCGCGCCCGCGCAAGCCGATATTTCGTGGCTGCCGGTGCCCAGCAACGTGCCGGTCGTCGATGACCCGCCGGGAGTGCGCGCGCTGCGCAAGACGCTAGTGGGCAGGGGCGGTAAGATACTCGGCCATTTCGGTACGGCACGCGAAACCTGGATCGCAGCGCAACTTGCGGCGGTCGTGCCGCCGCTGCTGCGTGAACGCCGGAACGCGGCTTTTCTGCTCGTGGGCCGCGACAGCCTCGACCTGCGCGCAAGCGTGCTGGCTCGTGCTCCCGAACTGCACGCGCGCGTGCACGCCACCGGTCCGCTCGCGCCCGCCGATCTCTCGCGTCATCTGAGCGCTTGCGACGTGATGCTCCAGCCTTACACCGATGGCGTGAGCACGCGGCGCGGCAGCATGATGGCGGCGCTGGCGCATCGCCGTCCGGTGGTGACCAGCGCCAGCGCTTTCAGCGAACCGTTGTGGAGCCAAAGCGACGCGGTGGCGCTGGTGAACATCGGCGATGTGACGGCGACGGGCGCCGCGGTCGCGCATCTGATGGACGATGCCGGGGAACGTACGCGGCTGGGAGCCGCGGCCGGCGCGCTTTACGCGGAGCGCTTTGACCTCACGCACACTATCGCCGCCCTACGCGAAGGTGGCTGATGGCAGCCTCCAGCGCTCCGCTGGTTAGCGTGGTGATCGCTACTTACAATCGGCCCGCCTATCTGCAAAGCGCGATCGCGAGTGTCGTAAACGGCGGCTATCGCAACGTCGAAATCATCGTGGCCGACGACCTCGGAAGCGACGTCAATCGCGAAATTGCGACGGGCTTTGCCGATCGCCGCATCGTCTACCATCGAAATGACACGAATCTCGGCATGGCTGCCAACCATATTCATGCCTTCCGCGACCTCGTCTCGGGCGAGTTCATCGCGATTCTCAATGACGACGACGAATGGGAACCGGCGTTTCTCAATAAGCTGATGCCGCCCCTGCTGGACAACCCCGATGTCGTACTCGCGTTTTCCGACCACTACGTAATCGACGAGCGCGGCCGCATCGATCAGGTCGTGACCGAGGGGAACACGCGCCGTTGGCGCCGCGACGTTCTCTCTCCCGGGCTGCATCGCCCCTTCTGGCGCTGTCTTGTGGAGTTGAGCATCCCAGTGGCCCAGGCGAGCGTTATCAGACGCGACGCGATCGATTGGTGCGACTTCCCGGCCGAAACCGGCAGTGCCTATGACCAATGGCTCGGGTATCTGGCCTGCCGCACGGGCAGGGCCTGCTATTATTTGCCGGAGCGGCTGACGAAGTACCGCGCCCACGGCGGCTCTTCGACCCAGAGCGCCAGCGACGAGGGCAGTTTTGGGATGCTTTTGTTGTATGCGCGGCTGATGGCGATGCCGGAACTCGCCGGGCTGCGCGGCGAGATCGAAACGCGATGCGGCGCGTCGCACCTTACATACGGCCTGTTCCTTTTGCAGGCGGGCCGGGCGCGCGAAGCTCGAAAACATTTGCGCGATGCGATGGTCTTGCAGGGACTGACGCCGACGATCGGACTCGCGTTCGCGCTGGCGAGCTTGCCGGGCACGCTTGGCGCCGGCATGCTGCGGAGACTGCGCCGCTTGCGCCGGCGATGACAAGTCTGATGAAACGGCCGGAGCGACAATGAGAATCGCGGTGGTGAACACGCATCATGTGCGCGTTGGCGGCGCCGAAACCTATCTTGACACGGTGATTTCCGCGCTCGACGACGCCGGCCATCAGATCGCTCTTCTCTCGGAGTTGGACTCTCCGCCGACCCTGCCACCGATCCGCCTGCCCGCGACCGCGCCGGCCTGGTGCGCATCCGAAATGGGATGGCTTCAGACGCTCGCTGCACTTAAGAGTTGGCGCCCCGATATCATTTACGTGCACGGGATGGATGACCTCCCCGGTGCGGCGGGAATAGTCGAAACCGCGCCGGCCGTGCTGTTCGCTCACGGCTACTACGGCACCTGCATCAGCGGCAACAAGATGTTCTCCGCGCCGCGTCCGCGGCCGTGCGCGCGGCGCTTCGGATGGCGATGCTTCGTCCAGTATTATCCCCATCGATGCGGCGGTCTGAGTCCGCTGCGAATGTGGACTGACTACCAGAGACAGAGCGCCCGCCTTGCTCTGCTGGGCCGCTACGCCGCGATCCTGACCGCCTCCGCGCACATGCGCACCGAATTCGTGCGCCACGGTTGCGCGCCACAGCGCGTGCATGCGCTGCGGCTGCCGCTCGCTCCTGCGCGGTCTTCGCGATCCGCCGGGAGCGAAACTGCGCAGGCGACGCCGGCGGAAAATCGCGAGCTTCGGCTGTTGTACGTCGGCCGGATGACCCGGCTTAAGGGCGGACCGATCATGCTCGACGCGCTGGCGTTGGCCGCGGCTTCGCTCGGGCGGCTGCTTAAAGTAACCTTCGTTGGCGATGGCCCCGAGCGCGCGCAATGGGAGCGGAAATCGCGGCGGGTACAGGCGGCGAACACGAACCTCAATATTGAATTTCGCGGCTTGTTGAATCCCGCCAGCCTCGACCAACTCATGCATGACTCCGATTTGCTGGTTGTGCCAAGCACATGGCCGGAGCCGTTCGGTTTGGTGGGTCCGGAGGCGGGACTTCGCGATCTTCCGGCCGCAGCGTTTGCCGTGGGCGGAATTCCGGAGTGGCTGAGCGACGGGATTAACGGCCATCTTGCGCCGGGCGATCCGCCGAGCGCCGCGGGACTGGCGCGCGCGATCGTCGAATGCGTGCGCGACCCGGCCGAGCTCGCGCGGTTGAGTAACGGTGCGCGCGAGTTGTCCAGCCGCTTCAGCCTCGACGCACATGTCGATGCTTTGCTGGCGATTTTTGAAGGAGCCATCGGCGTGAACGCGGTCGCGCCGGCGCCGACTTCGTAAACGTGCGCGATCCCTAATCATGGCCGTCCAGCATCCGCGCCGCCTGCTTACGATCGCGCACTCGTACTGCGTCGCGCTCAACCGCCGCCTCGCGCACGAGATGGCCCGCGCGGGCGGTGCGCAATGGGAGGTCACCGCGGTCGCGCCGCGCTTTTTTCATGGCGATCTGCGTCCCATTCCGCTCGAGCCGCAGCCGGGCGAACTTTGCCGCGTCGCCGCTATCGACGTCCATCTGAGCCGCATCCCGCAACTCTTCTTTTACGGCCTCGGTTTGCGCGCCGTGATGCACGAGCGTTGGGACCTCGTGCACTGCTGGGAGGAGCCCTACGTAATCGCGGGCGGACAGGTGGCACGATGGTCTCCGGCCGCATCGAAGGTGGTCTTCTACACCTTTCAGAATATCGCCAAGAACTATGCGCCGCCCTTCTCCGTAATCGAGCGGATGTGCGCCGGCCGCGCGGCCGGATGGCTCGCGAGCGGCGAGACGGTCGCCCAAACGCAGCTCGAGCGATGCTGGATCCACAGGCCGCACCGCGTAGTGCCGCTCGGTGTGGACGTTGAACTGTTTCGTCCCGACACGGAGCGCGGCCGTGCCGCGCGCGCGCGGCTGGGATGGAACGACGAGGGGCCGCCGGTGGTCGGCTATCTCGGACGCTTCATTGAAGCCAAGGGCCTGGATCTGCTGATGCGCGTGCTTGACGAAACCGCGTCGCCGTGGCGGGCCCTGTTCGTCGGCGGCGGGCCGGGCGAAGCGGCGCTCAGGTCGTGGGCCTCGCGCCACGGCGATCGGGTGCGGATTGCGGGCGGCGTTCCTCATGACCGCGTGCCCGAACATCTCAACGCGATGGACCTGCTGCTCGCGCCCAGTCAGACCACGGCGCGATGGCGCGAGCAATTCGGACGCATGCTGATCGAAGCCTTCGCCTGCGGCGTGCCGGTGCTCGCCAGCAACAGCGGCGAAATTCCCTACGTTGTCGCCGATGCCGGCGTGATCGTCGGCGAACGTGACGAGACGGAATGGTGCCGCGCGCTGGCCAATCTGCTCGAGAGCCCGGCGCGGCGCGCCGAGCTCGCGGCCCGCGGACGTGATCGCGCGCAGTCGATGTACTCGTGGCCGGTAGTCGCACGCCGCCATCTTGAATTCTTCGACGAGCTCCTCGCCGCCTGAACCATCGTGCGGCTTCTGCGCATAGCCGTGGTCTGCGATTACGCCGAAGAAGGCTGGCCCAGCATGGACCTGGTCGGCGAGATGCTTGGCGCGGAACTTAAGGCGCGCCATTCGGCCGCGCTCGAGGTCACGCGCATCCAGCCTGCCTTCGTCCGCCGCTTAAGCCGCGCCTCCGGCGAGGGCGGCGCGCGCATGCGCTTCAATGCGGACCGTGCACTCAACCGCTTTTTCGAATACCCGCGCACGCTGCGACGCTTGCGCGGCGGCTTCGACGTCTTCCACATCGTCGACCACAGCTACGCGCATCTCGCGCACGAGCTTGCGGGTGCGCGCACGGTCGTGACCTGCCACGACCTCGACGCGTTCCGCTGCTTGCTCGGCTCCGGCGCCGCGCGCCGTTCACTGCCGTTTCGCCTGATGGCGCGGCGGACGCTCGCCGGGATGCGCAAGGCGGCGCGCGTATGCTGCGACAGCCTCGCCACCCACGACGCGCTTGTCGCCGATGCGCTGGTTCCGCCAGACCGCCTCGTGGTAATTCCCAACGGCGTGCATCCCGCCTGTTCGCCACTCCCCGATGAAGCCGCCGACGCCGCGGCCGCGCATCTGCTCGGGCCCGCCAATCCCGGCACGATCGAAATTCTTCACGTCGGCAGCACCATCCCGCGCAAGCGAATCGACGTGCTGCTGCGCATCATGGCAGCCGTGCGCGCGCAATTTCCGAACCTGCGCCTGGTCAAGGCCGGCGGCGCGCTCGATGCCGATCAGCAACGGCTGGCGCAGGCCTTGGGCCTGGAGGATTCGATCGCCACGATGCCGTTTTTGGAGCCCGCCGTGCTGGCCGCGCTCTATCGCCGCGCCGCGCTGCTGCTGATGCCCTCGGAAGCTGAAGGCTTCGGACTGCCGCTCGTCGAGGCGATGGCCTGCGCGACGCCGGTGATCGCCAGCGACATCCCGGTGCTGCGCGAAATCGGCGACGATGCCGCCGTCTACTGCGCCGTGGCCGAGGTGCCGGCGTGGAGCACGGCGCTGGCTGCGCTATTGCGCGAACGCGCCGCGAATCCTGAGCGATGGGCCGCGCGGCGCGACGTGGCGATCCGTCAGGCTTCGCGCTTCTCGTGGGCCACATACGCCGACCGCTGCGCCGCGCTTTACCGTGAGGTCGCGTCCGATGAGATCGCCGTCTGACAATGAGGTCGCCGTCCGAGTCGATGGGTGACGCGCCATTCAAGGTCCTGCATGTGGGGAAGTTTTACCCGCCTCACTTCGGCGGCATGGAGTCGCATCTGCAGACCCTGTGCGAAGAGTTGTGCAAGTCGATCGAGGTCGAAGTCCTCGTGGCGAGCGATCGATGGCGCAGCGAACGCTCAATGCAAAGCGGAGTCAAAGTCGCGCGGCTTGCCACGGCGCTGATGCTTCACGGCACCCCGATCGTGCCGCTGATGGCGCGCGCGATGCGCCGGGCGCGGCCCGACGTGGTTCATCTGCATTTTCCCAACCCGATGGCCGCGCTCGCCTGCGTGATGAGCCGGCTCGACGTGCCGATAGTCGTCACCTGGCATAGCGACGTGGTGCGCCAGCGGCGCGCGGCGGCGGCCTTCGCGCCGCTGCTCTCGCTGCTGCTGCGGCGATGCGCCGCGATCATCGTCGGTTCGACCGTCTATATCGAAACCTCCACGGTGCTGAGCGCGCGGCGCAAGTTGTGCCATGTAATTCCCTTCGGCATCCGCGCCAAAGACTTCGAGCATCCCGACGCCGCGCGCGTCGCGGAGGTGCGCCGCCGCTACGGCGAACGCATCGTGCTCGGCGTTGGCCGCCTCATCTATTACAAGGGCTTCGAAACCCTGGTGGGCGCGATGGCGGACGTGCGCGCGACCGCGCTGATCGCCGGCGACGGACCGCTGAGCGGCGCGCTGGCGGCCGAAGTCGCGCGGCTCGGCGTCGCCGATCGGGTCGTGCTGTTGGGCCGCGTCAACGACGCCGATTTGAAAGCGTACTATCACGCGTGCGACGTCTTTGCGTTGCCCTCGGTCGAGCGCAGCGAGGCTTTCGGTATCGTACAGCTCGAGGCGATGGCTTGCGGGAAGCCGGTGGTAAACACGCGGCTCGACTCCGCCGTGCCGCACGTCTCGCTCGATGGGCTCACGGGTTTGACCGTGCCGCCGGGCGACCGGGCGGCGCTGGCAGCGGCGCTGAACGCGCTGCTCGACGATCCGGCGCGACGCGCCGCGATGGGCGCGGCGGGGCGCCAGCGTGTGCGCGAGGAGTTCAGCGCCGAGCTGATGGCGCGGCGCACGCTCGAGGTTTATCGCGAAATCGCGCTGGGCGCTGCGCGCCGGCGCGGTACAGGGTAAATTCGAATCGAGGACGAACCGGTGGCACTTCGAATTGAGGACTACGCGATCATCGGCAACATGCACACCGCCGCGCTGGTCGGGCTCGACGGCTCGATCGACTGGCTGTGCATGCCGCGGTTCGATTCCCCCGCCTGCTTCGCGGCACTGCTCGGCACTCCCGACAATGGGCGCTGGCTGATTGCCCCGAACGCCGAACCATATCAGACAAGCCGCCGCTACCGCGGCGAAACGCTGATCCTCGAGACCGAGTTCCGATGCGCCGGCGGCACGGCCGCGGTAATCGATTTCATGCCGGTCGCCGAACGCGTCGGTAAAGTCGACCTGGTGCGCGTGGTCGAAGGACGCGCGGGCCGGGTGCCGATGCGCACCGAGGCGATTCTGCGTTTCGACTACGGCCGCACCGTCCCATGGGTGAGGCGGCGCTCCTACGGCCTGCGAGCGATCGCCGGCCCGGACGCGGTGCAACTGCGCTCGCCGATCGATCTCCGCGGCGAAGACTTTCGCACTGTCGGCGAGTTCGAGATCGCTGAGGGACAGAGCGTCGCCTTCGTGATGACGCGCTACGCTTCACACCTGGGCGAACCGCGCGGCCGCGATCCGGCCAAAATGCTGCGCGAGACCGAGATCTGGTGGCAGAAGTGGTCGGCGCGATGCTCGATGGGCGGACCGTACCGCGAGGCCGTGATGCGCTCGCTCATCACGCTCAAGGCGCTGACTTACAGCCCCACCGGCGCGATCGTCGCCGCGGTCACGACCTCGCTGCCGGAGAAAATTGGCGGCGTGCGCAACTGGGATTACCGGTACTGCTGGCTGCGCGACGCGACCTTCACGCTCTATGCCCTGCTCATCGCCGGCTACACCGAGGAGGCGCAGGCGTGGCGGCGATGGCTGCTGCGCGCCGTCGCGGGCCATCCGCAGGAGTTGCAGATCATGTATGGGCTCGCCGGTGAGCGCCGCCTCACCGAATTCGAGATGTCGTGGCTGCCAGGCTACGAGGGCAGTCATCCGGTGCGCATCGGCAACGCCGCCCATGAGCAGTTCCAACTCGACGTTTACGGTGAGGTCATAGACACGCTGTACGTCGCGGGCCGCTATGGCCTGCGCGCCGACGATGATGCCTGGAAAGTGCAGGGCGTGCTGCTCGACTTTTTGGAGACGGTCTGGGAAAAGCCCGACGAGGGCATTTGGGAGGTGCGCGGCCCGCGCCGGCCTTTCGTGCATTCGCGCATGATGGCCTGGGTCGCGGTAGATCGCGCGGTCAAAGCGGTCGAGCGCATGGGGTTGAAGGGGCCGCTGGAAAAGTGGCGCGCTTTGCGCGCGGGTATCCACGACGACGTCTGCCGCCAGGGCTTCAACCCGTCGCGCGGAGCGTTCGTTCAGTACTACGGCTCCGACGCGCTCGATGCGTCGCTGCTGATGATGCCGCTGGTGGGCTTCCTGCCCGCGAAGGATTCGCGCGTAGTCGGCACGGTCGAGGCGATCCAGCGCGAGCTGATGAGCGATGGCCTGGTGCATCGCTATCTGACAGAGGCCGTGGTCGATGGCCTGCCTCCGGGCGAGGGCGTCTTCCTGCCCTGCACGTTCTGGCTCGCCGATTGCCTGGAGGCGATGGGCCGCCATGAGCAGGCGCACGAGATCTTCACCCGGCTGCTCGCACTGCGCAACGACGTCGGCCTGCTATCCGAGGAATATGACCCGAGACTGAAGCGCCAACTCGGCAATTTTCCGCAGGCGTTCTCACACATCTCACTCATCAACAGCGCCTACAACATTTCGATGGCGCGCGGGCCGGCCAAGCATCGCGCCTCCCCCGACCAGAACCATCCCACATAGCTCCTGCGCGGCGGCCGGTCTTTGCTACGATAGGCGGTCCGGAAAGATCGGGTCGGAAACATCCCGACAGGAACGGTGCAGAGAGGACGAACCATCATGGCGGAACAAAAATCCGCTCCCACTCCCGAGGCGCTGGTGCGCGAGCTTTCCTCATTTCCGCTGCTCGGCGCGATGTTCGGCCGGCGGGCGCGCCGCTTCGGCCTGGGGATGAAAATTCCCGACGGCCCGCTCGCCTACGAATCGCAACACGAACCGGTCGCGCTCAGCGAGACGGAACGGATGCTGCTGGTGATGTGCGGCGCCGGGATAAACGGATGGAACACCGGGATGGAGCATACTTCAGCCGGCGAGCCGGACACGGGATGCAACTATCCGGTGCGGCTGCTCGGCCGGACTTATCCGAGCGGTGCCTCGATTTACGCCTCCGAGTTGATCTTCACCGACGACGACGGCACCTACCTGACGCAGCTGCGCGACCTCGATCCGCAAGACATCCTCGACGGCAACCGGCCGACCGACCTGGCCGCGCTTTTCGATTCTGTCAAGCAACACTGCGTCAGGCTCGCGCCGGGCCGCGCCACTGTCCCGGCCCAGCCGCCGCACACGAGCGCCCATAATCTATGGAACGCGAACAAGCCTGGCACCACGCTCTTCGTTCCGGTGATCGATCTGACGCAACAGATGATGGATCTGATGGCCGTGTATCTCGGGATGGGATTTACGCCGTTCGATCCGCAGAACGGCCGGGTGTGCGGCGACCTCGAGCGCTTCATCAAGATGGGCCTGATCGACGGCGCCAAGCGGTTCTCGATTTTCGAGTTCGACCAGTACTGCCTCGCGACGGGCGCGATGGAACTCGCGCTGATGTGCTACAACATCGTGCTCGCAATGCAGGCGATGGGACTCGGTGGATGGATGTACACGGGGATTAATCCGGCGAGCCTGATGGGCGCGTTCGCCGAAAAGGGGATTCCCGGACTCGGCTTCCGCTTCGCCACCGACCCGCGCTGGGCGGTGCCGAATCCGCTGGGAATCGACAAACACTTCGAGGGCCTGTGCCCGCCTTACTGCGCCGACATGCGCGCGGCGGTGAAGAAATTCGCCGACCTCAAGTTCGGACCCAACGGCGCGTTTGACCCCGAGCGGCCCGGACCGTACCGCGAGAGCCCTCGCGTCAAGGCGCGGGTGGAACGCTACAGCCCGGAGTTCATCGAGTTGATGGCGGAGGTCGCACAGTACATCTACGACACCTTCGGCCGTTTCCCCGCGACGGTACCGAGCTTCTACATGCGCGCCTACGCGCAGGCGCAGCACTGCGAGATGGAATTTTACGACCGCTTCTTCGGCGACGACTTCTACCTCGACACCCACGTAAATCACATGGCGAAGTGGCACGGCACGAAGTAGTCCGGGATCTGCAGACTGCCGGCGCCCATACCGGTAACCGATCGTCAGTCGCGGCGAGCGATAGCCACCTGCTATGATGCGGGCCGCTTAAGCGGCGCAATCGGAGGAGGAAGGGGCCCGGTGGCCCCACCGGTCTTCAAAACCGGCTTGGCGGGCAATACGCTTGCCGGAAGGTTCGACTCCTTCCCCCCTCCGCCACGATTCCCTTTGATTTGATTGGGATTTTCGCACCAGTGCCACCAGAGTGCCACCCGGCGCGCTTCAGGTACTCGCTCAGCTTTGGAACCGCCAGCGCGATCTCGCTCTCGGCGCCGATGGCGTAGCGGCTGTAAATCTTGTCGGTCCAGCCGCCCAGTTTCATCGCCACGCTGCGCGGCCAGCCGGCGCGCTCGAAGTTGCGCGCGGCCGAGCGACGCAGGTCGTGAAATAGCAGACCGGGCAGCCCGGCGCCGATACAGGCCGCGGACCACTCACTGCGCAGTAGCGCGGGCAAGCCACGCTGCCCGGTGGTTTTGAACAGCTCCCCGCCGGCCGCATGGTACTGACGGCCGCGGACCGCGACGGGAGCGCTGAAGCAGAAGACCCACGGCGTGATGACCGCGGCCCGCTTCAGCCGCTCGGCTACGGCCGCGCGGCCCTCGATGACCGCGGCCAGTTCGGGCCACTCGGCGTATGGAATCGCGCGCGGCCGCCCGCTCTTGGTCACGCGCAAGTGAATGACCCGCGCGTCGCGTTCAACGTCGTCCCACTTGAGCGTCAGGGTTTCCATTTCGCGCGCGCCACAGAGAAACGCGAAGTCGCCCGCATCGCGAAAGTCGGGGCGCAGCTTCGAGCGCAGCTGCGCCCACTGGCCCGGATCGACAAAGCCCTGCCGCACGTGCAGTTTGCCGATGCGCGGGAAATCGGGTATGCGCGAGACGAAACCTCCGGCGCGCGCAAGCTTGTACGCGCGCTTCGCCACGCCCAACTCGAGATGCACAGTGTCGGCTGACGCTTCCCGCTGGCGCTCGTCGGCGTACTTGAGCCACACAGCGTAATTGCAATCCTCGGCGCGATGGCCCGCGAGTCGCGTCTTAAGCGCGCGCGCGGCACCAGCGAGGCGCGCGAAATTACGCCCGCGCACGCGCGCGTCGGCTACCAGCGCGTCGATGACTTGCTCGAAGCTCGCAGTGCCCGGCAACGTTCCCGCGCTGGCGTGAAAGACCTTCTCCGTCAGTAGCGCCTTGGCGTCGCGCTTGCTTTCAGTGTGAGTCGATTCGTGACGCCACTTGTCGCCGACCAGATATTTGATTTGCCAGTAGGGGGACCCGCCGGCGCTTGAAAACATAGCCGCCGGCACGCTTGAGCCGCAGCGCGTGCAGCTCGGCCAGATCGCCGTAAAGCCGGCGCGCATCAGCGCCGGTGACTTGGTGAAAATTGCCGGCCGAGCTTTCGGCTAGTTGAAGCTCCGCCCCGTCCAGAGTTTCCAGCACGCCATCGGCGCGGGCGCGGAAAGCAATCTTCGAGAGTTGCGGCTTCGGGTCTTTGGAGGGTAAGCTCGACATCGCTGTCCACCAATCAGCGAGTTTGCGCCGCGGCGCTACAGAGGGCAAGAGCCCGCTGCTGGACGACCGCGGCCCGGCTTTTTGTCGCGCGCGATTCCAGACGCTAGAATGACGCTCGCCATGCGGTGGACCAAGCGGTTTCTCAAGCGCCTTGTGCGTCCAGAGCCCTCAGCGACCAGCCCGGAAGAGCGGCCAGCTGAACAGCCAGCGCTAGCGACACGGCTTCGGGAAGCTGACGCAATATGTGCAAGATGCCGCCGCGCGCTGATACGCAATCCGCATCAAGTGCGCGCCGGCCGTGCACGCGCGCGCAACGCGCTACGCGACGACCACGGGCGTTTTCTAATGCGCGTCTCTGAGTAGGACCCATAAAGCAGCAGGGCCAAAAGATAAGGTTTCGTGGGCGGTCGATGTCCGAACTAGAATCGGCAAAATACTGGGTATCCTGGATCGAACTGGGCAGCACGATCGCGCTATTTCTTGTAGCTCTAGGTGTTGGATACGAGTTTCTCGCAGATAGAGTCGCAGCTCCGTTCCGAAAGAGGATCGAAGCCGCTCGCCAACAGGAGGTTCTACAACTGCAGAACGAAACTGCGCGGCTCCAAAAGGAAAGCACGGTTCTGACCAGAGACATTGCGGATGCTAACGAGCGTGCCGCAAAAGCGAATCAGATCGCCGAGCAGGAACGATTAGCAAGACTGAAACTTGAAGCCGCGCTTGCGCCACGCGGCCTTACCGCAGAACAGATGGTGACGTTGACAGCGGCGGCGCGGAAGTTTTCTGGGCAACAGATCGACTTCTGCGTTTATCCGAATAGTACCGAAATCAACCGCATTGCCAACGAGATCGGCAAGGCGTTAGTCGACGCCGGCTGGACTGTAAATGCATTTATAAAATTGGGCGGCAGCGGACGCGTCGTGTCTGGGATGTTGGTAGAGCTTGATGAAGAGGCGCAAACCGGGCCGCCCGACAAACGAACGAGAGAAGCGGCAGAACTGTTGGTTTCATCCCTTGCATCCGATGGCTTATCAATTAGCGGACCCACGGCCGCCTTACCAAACAAAACCCTTGGGATGACACAAGGCAACCCAAAATTCTCGCTTCGATTGACGATTGGTCCAAAGTAAAAGAGTTTGGCCCCTCGGCCTCGGTTGGTTCTGTTGTAGTTCGAACGCGGCGAATCAGGGTGCAGACAGATCCGACGAAGAAGGGGGCAGTGCGGTAGGCTCGCTCCGCACTCGCTCTGAACGCGCGAAGCGCGCGATCCTCGCGAGCGCTGCGCGAGCGACTATACAAGACGCAGAGCCAAAGCCCCCCTTTCTTTCCCGGAGTAAATGTACTCTCGCCGCTTCGGCCGGGTTTACCCGTCACGTCACAAGACAATCTTGGTTGGCTCGGGCGGCTCGTGATGTTGGCGGCTCCCGGATCCCGGATGGGAGCGTTCGGACCCTTGGATACTGGCTTCGCGCACCCTGTCGGCGCGAACGGCCGTGACTGGTCCTTACGGCCAGCATCAGCGCATAGCAAAGGCCCCGTGTCGAAGGACCCGCGAGACACGGCCATCCTCGGTGGGCGCGGTCTGGACGCCGCGCTGCAAGGGAGGGCATGCGCCTAATGACGCATGCGTCGCGCTCCCGCCGCGCCTGCAAGCAGTGCCGCTCTCTGAAGCTTTCGAGCGGCACCGCTTGCAAGCGGCGCTCTGGTCGGTTCCGAAGCTTGAGCAACATTCCACCGGCCCTCACCCTTTTGAAGGGCCGGTGGAATGTTTTTCTCTGACGCAGGGTCCCGCGCGTTACGCTGGAAGGTCGTTTGTCGCAACTGTCCCTTCTGGACAGCTGCGCTGCCGGCCGCGCTCCCCTTTTCTCAGACCCCGCCCGTTGCCGGGGTGGAGGCTACGGTCCTGACCCTATGGTCTCGTTCGGGTTCCCGTGGCGGGTTGCGCCACGAGAGAAAAGTGCCACCAAAGTGCCACCAAGAAAGGCCGATTTCCGGCCTCTAAACCCATGGATTGTCCTCGAGTCTGCAAGGGTTTTTTTCGTCGGAAGGTTCGACTCCTTCCCCCCTCCGCCACCATGCCGGCGCGGCTTTTTGTGAGCGCGCAGTTCTAGGCGCTAGATCGTCGATTGGCGCGCCTGCATCACCGCGGAAGACGATAGTCACGAAGTCTCAAGGGCACGCCAGCATGACGGTCAACCGCGAAGTGTACCGCACTGCTCGCGGTCATCCTCGCGGCCGGGAACCGGCGCTCGCCCCGCTGCGAGTGCGGCTGTCCCGGCCGGCCTTTAGCAAACGTCGTTCAGACGTTGGGATACGCGTCGCTACCCATTTCGAGCGCGTCGAGTCCGGTCCATTCGACTTCTGCCGGAACACGATTGCCGATGGTGCGTTCCACGATCAGGAAGAACGCGAGCGCAAGACCGAACACCACCAACAGATTCACCGCGACGCCGATAAGCTGCGCGACAAACTGACTCGCGTCGCCGAACAGCAGGCCGCGGACGGGCCCATTGACCCCGTTCCATCCGTCCCCATAGCTGCCGTCGGCCAAAAGCCCCAACGCCAGCGCGCCCCACGCCCCGCATACGCCGTGCACCGCGATTGCACCCACCGGATCGTCGATGCGAAAGCGCCGTTCCAGCGCAAGCACGGCCGCGACCACCAGCAGACCGGCGATCGCGCCGATCAGTACGGCCGCGACCGGCGTGACAAAGGCACACGGCGCAGTTATCGCGACCAGCCCGCCCAACAGCCCATTACAGGCCATCGCGATGTCCGGCTTGTGATACCGATGCCACAGGTAAAGCAGCGCCGCGAGCGCTCCCGCCGCCGAGGCCAGCATCGTATTGGCGGCGATCAGTCCGATGCGTGGATCGGACGCGGCCAGCGTTGATCCCGCGTTGAAGCCGAACCATCCGAAGGCGAGGATGAGCGTGCCGATTATCGCCATCGGCAGGTTATGGCCGGGTAGTGCGCCGATCAGCCCCTCGCGGCGAAACTTCCCGATCCGCGGCCCGAGCACCCTTGCACCCGCCAGGGCCGTGATACCGCCAGTCATGTGCACCACAGAGGACCCTGCGAAGTCGACGTGGCCATGACCGAGCCCAAAGTTCACACCCATCTGCGCCAACCATCCCCCGCCCCAAACCCAGTTGCCATAAAGCGGATAGAGAAACATCGACATAAACAGGCCGTAGATGAAAAACGCCGAAAATTTCCAACGCTCCGCCATCGCACCGGTCGGAATCGTAGCCGCGGTATCCATGAAGACCACCGCGAACAGGAACATCGCGAGGCTCGCCGGGTCGTGACTGACGCTTAGCAGCGCGAACTTGCGGGCGCCGAGCACTCCGAAAGTGTGCCCGCCTAGGTGAAGGCTCAACTCGTGACCGGAGATCCCGGTTGCGCCGAGCGAGGGCCATTGCGCCACCCCGCCCATCATCAGCGCATAACCTGTCAGCCAGAAACCGATGATGCCGATCGGATAGACCATCAGGTTCATCGCCATCGTGTTGACCGCGTTCTTGGACCGCGTGAACCCGGTCTCGAGCATCGCGAAACCCAGCTGCATGAACATCACCAGAAACCCACCGACCAGCACCCACGCGAGGTTGAGCGAAAAAGTAAGCGAGCCCTGCGGTGGAGTTTCGATCAATGGAGTGGAAGCCGGGGTCTGGGCGGACGCGGCCGCGGCCAGCAGCGCTGCAGCGGCAACCGTCAGCGCCGCAGCACGAAGCGCCAAGCCAAGCGCACGAGCACGCCTTGCACGCGCCATCATTTCAACCTCCCACGGAATGACTGGCCGGCCTGCGGCTGCGCGGCCGGGTAACGATTGGCGAGCCAGATGAGCGCGACAAAGATGCCCGCCAACGATGCGAAGAACAGCACCATCCATAAAGCCCGCCGCACGCGCAGCGCGCGTAAGCTTTGGGGATGTAGCCGTTTCGCGCGACCGGTCACTGCGACCTGTTCGGGGGCATTCAAGTCGGCAAGCATCTCGGCGGCGCTATGATAGCGATTGCGCGGCAAGCGCTCGATCGTGCGCAGGATGATTTCTTCGAGATGCGGATCGATATCCGGTACGAAGTGGCTCGGCGGCTGCGGATCGTTGTTGGCCTTCGCCCGCATCAACGCGTAAACGTTGCTCCCGTCAAACGGCAGGTTGCCGGTCAGCATCTCGAACAGCATCGTGCCGAGCGCATAGATGTCGGTGCGCGCGTCGCCGTGGCGGCCGCTTATCTGCTCGGGCGCCATGTAATCGGGCGTGCCGATGGTGCTCGAGAGGCCCGTCCAGGTGAGCCTGCGCGCCGACTCGTCAAGCGCAATACCGAGGTCCATCAGCTTGACCTTGCCGTCGGCCGTGATCAGCACATTTTCGGGCTTGAGGTCGCGATGGACGACGCCCTGGCTGTGCATGTAGACCATTGCGTCGCAGAGCTGGCGAGCGAAGTCCAGCGCGCGCTCGCGGCGCATCGGCCGCTCGTCGCGCATAATCGCGCGCAGCGACACGCCGTCGACGTACTCCATCGCGATGTACATCCGGCTTTTGCGGCGCGGGGTTAGCACTCTGATAATGTTGGGATGATCAAGACGGCGGCCGACTTCCTCCTCGCGCTTGAAGCGCTCGTAGAAGACCACGTCGCTCTCGAACTGAAGGTAAGGAACCTTGATTGCGACGGTCGCGCCGCTTATCTGATCGACGGCCTTGAAGATGGACGCCATGCCGCTGCGTGCAATGAGTTCGACGAGCTCGTACTGGTCGAGCTTGTCGCCGACGTTGACCTCGCGCATCATGGGGAGAGCGTGCTCGCGCACCGCATGCGGGCGGACGTTAACATCGCGTCGCCGGCCACCGCAACGCGCGCTAATGCTGTTGTGCACCGCACAGCGTGCGCCATCCGCACCGGGCCCGTTCAGCGCCTTCGTCCAAGGAGCCTGCTGAGCCACACGCGCCATCCCGCGCCGGCAGCGCTCTCGGCAAACGGCGTCGCGCCGCGCATGATGAGGACCGCGGCGGTCAGGTTATCGGCGGTGCCGCGAGCGTTGGCCGTTTCGATCAGCGCCTTGCAAATTGCGGCCGCGTCGCCCGGCTGCAGCAGATGCTCGATCTCGTGGTCCTCGAACACGTTATAGAGCCCGTCGCTGCACAGCAGCAGGTGGTCATTCTGCACCAGCGGCATCGACAGCCGATCCACCGAGACGATGAGCTCGCGGCCCAGCGAGCGGCTGAGCATCGAGCGGTCCGGATGATTGCGCGCGCTCGCCGCGCTCAGCAGGCCCATCCGGACACGCTCGCCGACCATCGTGTGGTCCTTGGTCATCTGCGATATGCGGCCGCGGCGCGCGAGGTATAGGCGGCAATCACCTACGTGTGCGGCGCTCATTCGGCCACCCTCGACCACCACCGCGGTCAACGTGGTACCCATCCGGCGCAACTCGGGCACCGCGATCGCACGGTTGTGGATCTCGATATTGGCGCGCTGCACGGCACGCTGCAGACGCTTGGCGGCGCCCCATACGGGCGGGCTCTCGCGGTAAGCTTCGATCGTGATATCGACCGCCATTCTGCTGGCGACCTCCCCGCCTTCATAGCCGCCGATCCCGTCGGCGACCACCAGCACCGCTGCCTCAGGGCCCTCGATGAAGTAACCGCACGCGTCCTCGTTGCCGGGCCGATTGGTGCCGGTGTCGGACAGCACGGCGAGATCGAAGCCTGGCGGCGCGGCATCAGAGCCGATTGATTCGGCCATGCGGCGTTCACCCCGGTGGCCGTATGGGCCCGCCGCTCAGCTCCATTCACCCACGCGAACGGGCCGCGGCGCGCGTGTACGCCCCGCGAGCGCTTCTGAGCGTGGCGAAGTTACGTTGTGCGGGCGCCTAGCAATTCCCGCTCGGCATTGAGCCAGTCGGCGAGGTCGTTGCCATGAGTAGCGCCGCGCGCGAGGAAAAGCTCGTAGGCACGCAGGCGTATGGTTGCCATGTTCATTTCGCGATCGAGCCGGGCCGCGGCCGCACCGTTGTGCGCCGGCATGCCGTTGGATTCCTGTGCGGTGGCTGCCTCCTTGGCCGCGCTCTTCGACCGCCGCCGCACCGTCGTCCCGTTCCCCTTTCTCACCGTAGCCATCTCTTGCAAAAACCTCCTTGCAAAAAACCGGACAAGCAACGTTCCTGTTAACGGATACCGTGTGCTTGGCGCCGGGCCAGGAGGGCGCCAGACACTTCATAAGACGCCGGCCATCCGTTCTCGCTTGGAGACCGGACGGCCGCTGGAATACGCGCCACATATGAGTTGGTTGGCCGGCGGACCGCAGGGACGGCGGCCCGCCGGCCGGCACACGGGGATTTCCTGCCTAATCGTACTTTATCACCGGGCTGTCAGCTGTCTCGGCCATTTAGAATATGACGCCGGTTTCGACCAGACCCCGAACCTGTGAGTTATTGTTGCCCTCCTTGCCGAACACGTCGCCGGACGTGTAGCTATTCGCTTGCACGTAGGAAACCTCACCGCGGAAGAAGAACTGCTTCCACTGGAAGGTCGGCGTCAGGGTCAAAGACCAGGCGTCGCTGCCGATTCCATACAAGAGGTTTGCGGCGCTGCCCGGGGGCGAATTCTCATTCCCAGTGGCTCCGATATATTCCGCGCGCCCAACCAAAAAGATCTTATCCGTGACAGCGTAACTTGCGAGGATTGCTCCACCTATGGTCTGGGTTGATTTACGGACACCGATGTCCGGGTTGAACGGGATATTGGTTTCTTGGAAATAGGGCTCAATGATCCAGGGCGAATTGTTGTATTCGTAGATTACGTTGTAGATCTGGCCGTTGTTGTTGAGAAGCGGCGTTGCAAAATTCGAGGATTTCGCAAAGCCGGCGTTACCACCGCCGACCAGGCTCAAGGTATTCGCGGGATTTATCGTCCACGCCAACGAGCCCGAAACCCAGGTATAGCTGTGGGAGTAGAAGCCGTTGTTCCAGCTCACCGATGCGGCGAGTGGTCCATAGGTATAGTTGAGCTGCAGGCCGCGATTGATGGCGTTCTCCTGATTCCACAGTAGCCCGCGCTCGATATTCATGTTTTCGAAAGTGAAAGTGTACTCGGCCCCAAAGAGCGTCGGGAGATTACCGGCCATGATTGAAAAACTATCGGTGGGCGCAATCTTGAGATAGCCAACCGGCAATGGTCCATAGAGTTGGTTTACCGCTTTTGCCAAGTTGACATAGGGAGTGCCGAGCGCGGGAATACCGTAACCTCCAACCTGCAGATAGTATTGAATCACGCCGTCAGCCTTCTGGATGATGGCCTCAGCATTGCTGACGTCGATTCGGTTGTAGAAGTCGCCAACTACGGCGTGGTTCTGAAAGATTCCGATTCCGCTTACGACGCCATTGACGTCGAAGTCGAAGAGAGTGGCGATCGGAGCGGGCAAGTCCGAAAGGAATGGCACATACTTCGGAATGTTGATTTCGTTGGGCGAGGCCATCACTAGCGGCCCCACCATCGTGGGCGATGAGAGCGGCGGCACCGGAGTGGCCGCTGCGACCGGAGAAGGGGCGGCTTTCGCAGCGGCGCCTGCCGGGGCGGCGCCTGCTGGAGCGGGGGCCGCTGGAGCGGGGGCCGCTGGAGCCGCGCCTGCTGGAGCGGTGCTCGGAGTTCCAGGTGCGGCTCCGCCAGAACTATCGGCCCACGCGCTGTGAGCACAAGCGATCAGGAAGGTCAGGAGGAGTGCCCGTACGAGACTTCCGACGGTCGAACGTCCTGCGCGATGTTCCATATCTAACTTTCTTCTCCGTTCCGTTGCGTCTGGAAAGCGAGATTTAAGGTGCACTTAGGGCCACGGTGTCAGGGCGGCTAACTCAAGTTTTATGCCGTAGCAGCGCGGTCCAGTTGTTCCGGCGATTCGTCAATGTTTTCGGTCGTTACCGCGCAATCCGCAACCGCGATGCTGACCAGCCGGGCGGCATCTGCCGCTCCGCTGGTCAGCAATATGCAGTGCGATGCAATGCACGCGGCGCAGATATATGGCGGGCGTCGGGACGCGCTCTCTCGCGCCCCGACGCCCGCCTGTGTCTGAGGTTGGTCCTTCCCCCTTATGCCGGTTTGGCCATCAGCACGGTCTCCTTACCCCGGCGGCGCGAATTGCGCATGAAATAGACCGCGCCATAGATGCCCCAGATGATGGCTACTCCCACCGCGATCAGCGGCTCTTTGACGCTGCCAAGGCCTTCGATCGGTCCAATGATGTAAAACGCCATGCAGGCGAAGTTCGCGAGCGCGCCGAAGACCGGCACCACCATGTGCTTGAAGCCGTGGAAGTCGTGATGCTCGCGAAAGGCCACGATGCAGATGATGTTGGTCAGCCCGTAGAGCATGAAGGTGCCGAAGTTCGAAACCAGTGTCACCAGCGCGAGGCCGTTGGGCAGTGCCGACAGCGATGCATTCGAGCTCATACCGATCGCGTACCAGAAGTTATGCGGGAGCGTCGCGATCGTCTTGTCATCGGGCGCGGCCGCGCCCGCGAAGAAGAACAGCGCCGCGTATGCGCCAAGCACGGCGGAAATCGTAGCCAGTGCCCAGATGGCGCGATGCGGCGTCAGGTTGTCGCCGTGCAGAAAACCAAAGTGCTCCGGCACTTCTTCGTCACGGCCCATCGCGTAGGTCACGCGCGCGCCGGTGTTGATGCACGAGAGCGTTGTCCCGATTAAGGCGAGAAAGACGGTCAGCGCTTCGAGCAGCATGAAGGCCTGGCCATGCCCGCCCATCATCGCGTTGCCGACGATTACCATCATGTCGCCGATCGGAGCGGCCGAGCCCTTTGCGTCGGCGAGGCTGTATGCATTGCTCATGAAGTAATTCGCGGCGAAGTATTCAATGAGGTACATGAACAGGCACTGGATCGTGATCGAGAGCAGCACGCCGCGCGGAATGTCCCGCTTGGGATCCTTGGCCTCTTCTCCGAGCGAAGTGATCGACTCGAATCCCACCAGCAGCAGGATCGCGATGGTCATCTGGAGCATCAACCAATTGAAGTTGTGCGGCAGGACGACCGACCAGCCGCTGGGATGCGCCGGAGCGGGCCCGGTGAGTGCGTAGTGCAGGACTTTCTTGCTGCCGTCCAGTGCATAGCCCACGGAGCCTTCGGGATGGCCGAGCCGGTACGAGATCGCGAGCGCGGAGAAAAACAGCAGCGCGGCGATCTGGATGATGTTGATGGCGAGGTTGACATTCGTCGAGCCGTTGACGCCGCGATATGCGATATACGAGACGGCGTAGGCGAAAATGATCGCTACCAGCGCCATGAACACCGGACCGGGCACGCCGGCGTTCATCGCCCCCGGGACCAGAGTGCCCAGGATATAACCGATCATGACGCCCATGGTCGCGACCATCACGCCTGGATACACCCAATAGTAGAGATGCGAGGCCCATCCGGTTACGAACTTCGCAATCCGGGAGAAGCGATAGGCGTGAGTGGTGTTCAGAAAGGCCCGCTCCGCGAACAGATACGAGCTGCCTGCGCCCGGATAGAGCTTGGCCAGCTCCGAGTACGATATTGCGGTAGCGTAGGCGAGCAGGATCGCGGCGAAAATCCCCGCCCACATCGCCATGCCTGACGGATAGGCGTAGCCCGCCTGAACCACAAACGTGATCCATAGAAACGCGCCCGGCGCTATCAATGCCATCGCATTGACGGTCACGCCGGTGAGCCCCAGTGTCGGCTTCATCTTCGGTTTTTCTTGTGGTGCTCCGGCCATTCTTTTCTCCTTGGTGCAGAGGTGCAGACCAGTCCGCGGCGTCATTTGGGACGCTCGGAGACAAAATCGCCCTCTCGTATCCGCGCAGGCATGCGCAAGAAGGGTGCCATGCAAAATGCAACTTTAGTGCTATGCCGAATACGACCTTTTGGCTGCGTAGCGTCGCAAGTGATGCCCGCGCAGCGGGCATCCGCCCATCAATTGGTCAGTCCGCACTGCGAATTGAAGTGTGCCGGGGCGCGGCATATAGCCGCGCCCCGGGCCTTCAAAGATCGAAACTGAGGATCGAACGCTATTTGATCGCCACCGCGTTGGGTGGCGAGGCGATACCGCCCTCCACGTTGAGCGGGCACGAGACCAGCATGAAGTCGTACTGGCGGTCCCGATGACAGTCGGCGGCGAGGTCGTCGAGCACGAACTGCTCGCCCAACGGCAGGCCCAGCAACGACAGCGTGCGATAGTGCAGGGCGCCTTCGTTGCGAAAGTCCCACGGCCATTGCTCGACCGCCGGGCAATCGGTGCCGATCGCAGCAACCCGACTGTCCCACATCCACGCCACCATCTCGCGCGTGTCCTCGATGCCGCAGGCTTTGAGCGCCTTCATCGGCGCCATCGCCGTCTTTTGCGCCGGCGTCGATTTGACATAGGCCTGCATCCATCCGGTGCGCAGTAACAGCACGCTGCCGGGCTTGAGCGAGCTGCCCTGCGCCTTGAGCGCATCCTTGAGATCCTGCAGCGAGTAGCGCTCGGGCTCGAGTGGATTGACCGGTCGTCCCGCGTCGGCGCGGAACTTGAAAAGGTCGACCAGATGACCCTTGCCGACGAACTTGTCGGCCCAGCTATGGATGCTCAGGCGGCCGGCCTTCACGTCGTCGGAGGTTTTGCCGTTGTAGAAGGCCTGATGTTTCAGGTTGCCGACGTGGCCGAGGCCGTCCCACTGGGCGCCCTCCTGGGTGTTGTAGTTGTCGAGCATGTCGTCGAAGCCGAGCAGGCCGTAGGACTCGAAGCTCGACAGGATGTGCTTGGCGGGCTTGCGTTCGAAGAGCGGCGGGTTGGCGTAATTCACCCGCGTGTCGAGGCGGAAAATTTTGCCCTTCTTGACCATCCGGGCCGCCTCGATAACGCCCTCCGCCGTCAGGAAGTTGAGACATCCGAGATCATCTTCGTCGCCGAACACGCCCCAGCACGAATCCGGCGGCGCACCCTTCTTGACCGGCAGTTCGGAGAACTTGGGCAGCTTTGCGAAATCGACTTTGGCCATGACAAATCACCTTCCTCGCGTGCGCGTGGCCTATGCGGCCACGCAGTTTAAGCGGGCGCCGTCCCCCGGCCGGAGCCGGTTCCGGAGTAACTTCAAAGTGGGCCCGCGGATGAGCGCTTCACGCCCCGATCGTTCGTCCAACCGGGAAGCTTCTGTCAAGCCTCGCCGCGCGCCTCACCGGGACGATGAAGGCCGCAGCCTGACAGTCTGGGATGGGCTTAGACGGCCCGCGCGGATGCCGCCGCCCGCGGCGTACCGGCGTGCGCTTCAGGCACCGATTTTCGGTATCGCGAGCCGTCGGCTATCGTATTTGCCAGCATGTGGAGCGTGGGGGCAAAGTGCGGGGTACGAAGGCTTGGCGGAGCGCTCGGGGCGGCGGTGGTTGCCGGATGGCTCGGCGTGCTCCTGCTCGTGGTCTTGAGCGCGTCGTGCGGTCATCAGTACTTCCTCACCGGTTCCGAGGTGACGCCGACGGCGGGTCCCACGTCGAGCGCGACCGGGAGCGCGGGACCGACCGCGACCCCAACGGCCGGCCTGGTGTTCGCGACCAACAACGGCGACGGCACGCTAAGTGAATTCAGCCGCGATCTGACCAGCGGCGCGCTCACGCTAATCGGAACAACCGCGGTCGGCGCGGCCTCGGGGCCCACCGGGCTCGCGCTAAGTCCCTCCAACGGGTTCCTCTACGTCGCCAACTCGGCCGACCATCTGGTGCGCGAGTTCAGCGTCGATACCTCCACTGGCGCACTGACCGCGATCGGTTCGGTCAGCGACGGCGCGGGCAGTTCGCCGCAGCGGATCGCGACCGATTCGTCGGGCAGCTTTCTGTACGTCACCGACGGCGTCGGCGGCACGATCTCGCAGTACACCATCGCCTCTAACGGCACGCTCACCTCCATAGGCTCATTCACCGACACCGGCGTCGTCGTACAGCCGATGGGGATTGCGGCGGCGCCGGGCGGAGGCGCGATGTACGTTGCGGACTTCGGTTCGGGGCTGGTGATGTCGCTGAGCATCCAGGCCGGCGGGACGCTGGCGCTGGTCAACAGCGTGGCGAGCCTGGGGACGAACGGTCCCGGACAGCCGCGGGGAATCGTGGTCGATCCCACGGGCGATTTTGTCTACGTTACCGACAGTGCGGGCGGGGTGGTGTCGGTATTTTCGGTGGACACAGGCAACGCGCTGACGTTTTTGGCCGGCTATCCGACCGCGGCCGCTACTCGCAAGACGTTCGATCTTGCGCTCGCCAACAACGCGGCGGCGCTCTTCCTCTACGCGACCAACGATACGATAAACACCGTTTCGGATTTCATCGTGAGCAGCGGAGTGCTGTCGCTGCAGAGCGCGGCGGGCGGGCTCGGCTCGCCGGAGGGAATCGTCAGCGATCCCAGCGGAAGCTTCGTATACGTGGCGAACAATGCCACCGGCCAGGTCTTCGGCTACGAGGTCGGCGCGGCGGGTGTGCTGAGTTCGATTGGCACCTTCGATACGGAGAACCCGGCCAATCCAGTCAGCTTCCCCGCGTTTCTCGCGATCACGCAGTAGGCGGGACTCTCTCTAACGCACTAAGTAAACGGGAGCGCCTTGGCGGGCTGCGTGATTCCCTTCTGGCGCGCACGGATCAGCAGATCTCGCAGCTTGGCCGGGTTGATCGGTTTCTTGAACAACGCGCCCTCCAGCCCTTTCAGCCGGCTGCGTACAATGATGTGGTCGCGATCGTAGTTGTACGCGGTCATCAGGATGACCGGCAGATGCGGCATCTCTTCCTTCACGCGGGTGTAGAACTCGTAGCCGTCCATCTCAGGCATCACGACGTCGGAGATGACCGCGTCGACGCGCACGTTGCGCAGGATGCCGAAGGCGGTGCTCGGGCGGATCGCCGTGTAGACCTGGCAGCGCTCCGCGCGCAACACGTCGGCGAGCGAGCTCACGACCGAGAGGTCGTCGTCGAGCACCAGAACGGCCATCCCGGCCAGCGGCCAGTCGCATCCGTTCCTGGACGCCTCAGACACGGTCGAGCGCTCTTCGGCCTCAGTGCCGTGCGGCGCGAGGTCGGTCATCTTCTTGCCCGCCAGGTAGTCGCGGGTCACGTAGATACCCTTGCGGGTCATTTCGTCGAGCCGGCGCACGATGCCCTGCACGCGGCGGATGCCGGTGCGGATCGAGTCGAGCCGCTCGTGCTCGACCACCAGCTCGGCGTCGGAGAGATGGGCCTCGACGCAGCGCGCGAGCAGGTCGAGGTTGTTGGTGATCGCCTCCAGCGGATTGTAGATCTCGTGCGCGAGGCTGACCGCGATTTCGCCGGCCGTCGCGAGCTGCTCGCGATGACGCATCATGCGGATGTCGCGGGCGAAGCCGATCGAGCCGGCCGCGGTGCCGTCCTTCTCGTAGATGATCGAGCCCGAGATGGCGACCGGGATCAGATCGCCGTCCTTGCTGCGGAGCACGGTCTCGAAGTTGGAGATGCGCCCCGAATCTTCGCCGGCGGCGCGCATCGCCTTCATCACGCGGCGCGCTTCCTCGATCGAGGGGTAAATGGTGGTGATTTTCTGGCCGACGATTTCCTCGGCGGAGTAGTGAAGGTTTTTGCGCGCTCCGTCGTTGTAGAAAATGATCGTGCCGGTACGGTCGACCGCGATGATGATGTCCGGGGAGCTTTCGACCAGGCTTTGAAGATAGTTATGGTCCAATGATGACAACATGATGGGTTACCGCGGAAGTTCAATGCCTTTCTGCCAGGACGCGGCACGCCGGGCAGCAGGTTTGAGATTTCATTTTTTTGTTTGGCGCGAGGCGATATGTTGCGTGGCACGCGGCCGAAAGTCCGGCGGCGCGACCCCTTTACCAAATATAACCTCGATCGGCAGTTCGAAGCGGATTGCGCGCGGCTTGAGGTCCCCCGAAACCGAAAATCATCTTAGCCCCCTCCCCACCTGCACAGCTCCGGCGTAGGTCTCGCGTGCATCAGGCATCGTCAGCAGCTGGCTTTCCGCAGCCTTAGACAAAAAGCTCGCGACCCGCGGCATCGTCGCCACCGCAGGCATCTGGACCTTGGATGCCATCCCGACCTGTTGGTTAGTATATCCCTCGCTGAAGTGCAATGCATCTCCGCATAGGAAATAAACACCCAACAGGGGTGGATAAACCCTCAACAAGAGTTAATAAACATCCGACAAGTGCCAAAAATGGACATCGGGCTAGGAATAGAGAAAGCGCTTGACAGTGGGTCGAAAGTCGGATCAGCAAATGATGCCCCGTTTGGCTCGCGGTTTCGGACGATCGCCCGCACCCAGCCACATCTCAAAAATGGCTCCCGCTATAGCTCGGGCGCTTCTGACCCCTCCCCCGTGTTTTGGGGAAGGATGAGGTGAGAGTCCGGGCGGTTCTGAATCTCTGTGAGAACCGCCTCTGTCTGCAGCAGCGTTTCGCGATCCGAAAATCGCCACGCGCGCAAAGATTGCCAACGAGCCCTTCTGTGCGGCGCGATCGCCGTACCCCGTCGTATGAGGAGGCGGCGTGCTCACGGCGTGAAGACCAGGACGAGGAAGCGCCGCAGAGAAAGGAGACAGCCGGTGCTTCCTCGCTCGACCCCCACCCAACCTCTCCCAGGACACGGTGGAGGAGTCAGAATGCGTCTTCAACGCAAACTTCTATCGATGCGAAACTTGTATCCATGCCAAACTTGTATCCATGCCATGTCTCCGCCGTATAAACTACGGGAAGCGCCGCTCCCCGGGGACCAGCACATCGTCAGGGGGGCGGTCGGCTGCGAGCATGCCGGGCTGGGAATAAACTGGTGCGCGGAGAGTCCTAAATGGGTGGTGCCCAGCGGCTTAGGGCAGCGGTTCAGTTGCCATAGCATCGCGCTTACACCTACAATTTGTGCTGGAGAGCATCTTAAATGGCAGAACCTCTCAGCTTCGAAGCACTCGCGAGCCGCGAGTACGTGCTTTCAAGCGCGGAAAATTTCGTTCTCTACGTATTGCTGGAAGCAATCGCTCAGGGCGCCGGCGGCGCTGGTGGCGGCTCGCGCTTGCCGCTGAACCTGGGCCTCGTAATCGACCGCTCGGGTTCGATGTACGATGAGCGGCGGCTGGAGTTCGTGATCGAGGCGGTCAAGTTTCTCGCCGAGAACGTGGCGCCTGAGGACAAGGTTGCGATCGTCGCCTTCGCCGATCGCGCCAAGGTGATCGTCGGCTCCGAAGAGATCCACGACAAGGGCGCCGTGCGGCGCGCGATCGAGGATATCGATCTGCTCGAGATCGGCGGCGGCACGCAGATGGCGCTGGGGATGCGCGCGGCGATCGATGAGGTCAAGAAAAATCTCGCGCCCAACCGCCTCAACCGCGTCCTGGTGCTCACCGACGGGCAGACCTACGAGGAAACCGCCTGCATTGATCTCGCCAATCAGAACCGCGAACAAATGTCGTTCTCCGCGATGGGCGTGGGCGTTGAGTTCAACGAGAAGCTGCTGATGCGGATCTCGCAAGATTCGCACGGCAAGTATCACTTCATCGGCGACCCGGCGGAAATTCCCGGCATCTTCGAGGACGAACTGGCGGGCCTGCGCGCGGTGAGCGTGCGCAATGGACGAATCGAAGTTACGCTCGCGCAGGGCGTGCAGGTGCGCGAGGCGTTTCGCGCCAGTCCTGAAATTTATTCGCTGGGCGCGCCGCTGGTCGGCGAAGACCGCCACATCAGTTACGAGATCGGCGACCTGGAGGCCAACGTTCCCGGCTCCGTGCTGATGACCCTGGTGCTGCCGCCGCGCAAGCCCGGACCGGTGCGCATCCTGCAATCCAACCTGCGCTACGAGGTGCCGGGGGTTGGCGAACAGAGCCTGGGCCGCGACCTTACCGTCGAGTACACGCTCGACCGCACGCTTACCGGCAAGGTCAACGGGCGCGTGATGAACCTGGTCGACCAGGTTTCGATCGCCAAGATGCAGTCGCGCGCGGAAGAAGAGCTCAAGGCGGGCAACGTGGATCGCGCGACGCGCCTTTTGAGCAATGCGATCCAGGGCACTCAGCGCCTGGGCAACGTCAAGGCGACCCAAGCGCTGGTGGGCCTGATGGACCAGGTCAAGAAGACCCAGACGCTACAGACCAAGGCGGCAAAGACTACGCTGTTGCAGGCCCAGGCCGTGGTGCGCAAAACGCAGATGCTCGATCCGGATGCTCTGAAGGATTTTTCCAAGCCCGACCAGGGGTAACAGTTAAATCTGCCCGTGGAGTCGGTCTAAGATAGCGACGCCGTGATGCCGGCCAGTGAGGTGCTGAGAAGATGATCAAGTGCAGCGAGTGCGGCTACGAAAATATCGATGGGCTTGACTACTGCGACGGATGCGGCGCGAAGCTGAACGCCGCGGCCCCGGCGCCGGCAGGCGAGAGCGGCGGGGTTGCCGCGCCCGAAGCGGCTGCGCAACCCGCGCCGGCCGAGGCTGCGGCTGAAGCGCCAGCCGAAGCCCCTGCGACACCGCCTCCGTCCGAAACGCCGACCGGCGAGATCAAGCCGCCACCTGAGGCGAACGCCGCAGCAGCGGCTGCCGCGCCGGCCGCCGAGGCGCCGGCTGCGCCGGGAACGACGGCACGCGCCAAGCTGCAGGTCGTGCGCGGCGGACGCAAGGGCCAGGAGTTCCCGCTCGAGGACGGCAACAATCTCGTCGGGCGATGGGATCCCGAGACCGGCGCGTTTCCCGAGGTCGACCTCGACCAGGACGATCCCGAGGCCAAGATCTCGCGCAAGCACGCGCTCATACGGTTCGAGAGCGGCAAGATCACGGTCGAGGATATCGGCAGTCTCAACGGCACCTATGTCAATCGCCAGCCGCGCCTGATGCCTGGCAATCCGGTCGAGCTGAAGACGGGTGACGAGATAATTATCGGCAAAACATTTCTTAAGTTGATCGTCGAGCCGGTTTCCTAGGGCCCGGGCGCGTGAGATGCCACGCCGAGGCCCGGTTGGGGAGCCGGGCCTTTGCTGTCTCGGCGCCAGCTTCGATCAGTAAATCATTATGAAACCGGGTGAGCAGCTTCCCGCCGGTCAGATGCTCGATGGCCGTTACCGCGTGCACAAGGTACTCGGCCAGGGCGGGATGGGACGGGTCTATCTCGCCAACGACACGCGCCTCGCTAACCGGCCCGTCGCCGCCAAGGAGATGATCATCGGCGACGGGATCGCGGAGAAGAAGGCGATCGAGGACTTCGCGCGCGAGGCCCGCGTGCTCGCCGCGCTCTCGCATCCGGGCATCCCCAACGTCATCGACTACTTCGCCGAGAACAACCGCCACTACCTGGTGATGGAGTTCGTGGCGGGCGGCGATTTGCAGGGCATGCTCGACAAGCTGGGGCCCAAGGGCAAACTGCCCGAGACTCGGGTGCTGCGCTGGGCGCGCCAAATGCTCGACGTGCTCAGTTTTCTGCACAGCCAGACGCCGCCGATCATCTACCGCGATCTCAAGCCCGGCAACATCATGATCGACAAGGACGGCCGCGCAATGCTGATCGACTTCGGCATCGCGCGCTTCCTGCCGCCGGGCGGGCGCGGCACGCAAATCGGCTCGGTCGGCTATGCGCCGCCCGAGCAGTACATGGGCAAGGTCGAGCCGCGCTCGGACCTCTATTCGCTGGCCGCCACAATGCATCATCTGCTGAGCGGCCGCGATCCGCAGCTCGAGCCGCCGTTCAGCTTTCCGCCGCTGCGCGATCTGAGCCCCGAGGTTTCGATTAAGACCGCCGAGGTCGTGATGCGCGCGCTCGACAAGGACGTCGAAAAACGTCCGCCCTCGGCGCGCGACATGATGCATGCGCTGCCCGACCCTGGTCCCGAGCCAAAGGCCTCGGGCGCGTTGGGTTCCAGCGCCGGCACTCCGGCGCCGATCGCCTCGATGCGGACCGTGATACTCGATCGTCCGCAATCAGGCGGCTCGCCTGGTGTGGGCGTTGCACCCCCTGCAAGTGACAGGCGTCTTGGCGCGACGCCATCGGCGGGCGGCGGCGCGTCCGTGAAACCGTCGCTTACGAATATGCCAACGGTGGTGCTGGGCCGCTCTGGATCTGCGGGACCTGCCGGCTCTTCCGGACCCACCGGATCTGCCGAACCTTTCAGGCCCGCCGGACCTACCGGACCTGCCTCTGCCGCGCCCCCGTCTGCGTCGCCACTGGCAGCGCCGCCGACGCTCGCGTCGAGCACGGCGGCGGGCGTCGCCAAGGTGAAATCGCTGGCGCGATCGGCGAGGGCGATAGCGCAGCGGGCGGCGGCGAAGATAGAGGCACAACAATCGCTGTTCGCCAGGCCGGCTGAAGTATCCTCGACCGCGAAGACCCAGGATTTAAGCGGCAAGGCCAAGGCGGTGGCCGAGGCGGCGCCCGTCGCCGCGCCCTCGAGGAGCGAATCGATCTCGCAAAATGTGCGCGCTCAAAATGTTCCCTCTGGAGCAAATACGACCTCATCCAAGGCGGCGGCGCCCTCCGGCAAGCCGCTCGCATCGTCGAGTATATCTTCGGGGTCGCGGGCCGCGGCCAGCAGGAAGGCCGCTCAAAACCGCGCCGCGCCGGCGGCCTCGAATGCGCAAGATGCGGGCGCATGCCTAATCGCGAGCGGCAGCGCGCCGCGCTTCGGTCTGATGCAGAGCCGCACGATTGTCGGTCGCGCGCTCGGCAGCGAGGAGCCCGATATCGATCTCGGCAAGCTCAAAGGCATCGCCGATCGCGTGTCACGCCGTCATGCTGAGATCATCAAGCAGGGCGCAGAGTACTTCATCCGCGATCTTGGCAGTCTGAACGGCACCTATATCACCGGCCGCGGACGCCTGGGCCGCGATCAGCTCTACAAGCTCAAGGATCGCGACCAGGTGGTGTTCGGCAGTGCTAAACTGGAGTTTCGAAAGGGCTAGACGCCCAAGGGCCAAGTGTGATGATAACGTGCCCCGAGTGCGGTCAGACGGCTCCCGACGACGCCAGGTTTTGCGACCGGTGCGGCCAGGGACTGGCGAAGTCAGCCGTGCCCAAGGTCGAATACGCGCTCGCCGCGCTGGAGCCGGGCGCTTCAGTGCGAGGCGAATTCCGTATCGTCGAGGTGATCGGCCGCTCGGCGCTGGAGAATCGCTATCGTGCCGAGCGCACGCGCAACGGCGCCGGTCCCGAGCGCGTGCAGTTGCGTGAGCGGCTGGCCCCGACGTCCGCCGAGAGCGCGCACGAGGAAGCGCAGGCAGGCGCGTCCGACAACGAAGCTTCGCCGCACGAAGATCCATCCGGGCCCCATGCCAAGACCGCCGACCTGAAACGTTCCGTCGCGCCACCGCCTGCTGACGCGTCCGCTGCTGCGGCGGTTACAGCGTGCGCCGTCGAGAGCGCATCCGATGCGGCCGCGCGGGCAGGCTCCAATGGCGCGAGCGTCGCGAGTCAGCCGGCCGCAGTCACGCCCAGCGCAGAGGAGAGTGCCGCTGCCGCCGTCAGCGAGGGCGCGAACAACGAGGTCGCGGAGGCGCCTGCCGCAGCGGCGCGCGCTTCGGGCGCGACCGAGCCGCTCACCCTCGATGAAACGATGGCACGTAGCGAACCCGCGCGGGCGCCGCAGCCCGAGCCATCGGTCGCGCCGTCGGCCGCTCCGGAAGCCATCGCGAGCGAGAGCGTGACGGCCGAGAGTGCCGCGAGCGAGACCGCGGCACGCGACGATTTGGGTGATCTATTCGGGCGCGTGCTCGCGCTTTCGCTCACCGTCAACCATCCGGCCTTCCAGCGCGCGACCGAGGGCTTCGCCGACGAGGGGCGCGTCTACCTGGTCTATCCCGAGGAGCCACTTATATTGCTTTCGCAGCGCCGCGGCGGGCTCAAGATGAACGAGGGTGAAGCGGTCGGAATCGCGATCCAGATTTGCCAGGCGGTTTCGTTCCTGAATCGGCGCGGCTTGCGCCTTAACGACATCTGCCCGCAGTCGATCGCGTATGGCCCCGGCGGGCGAGTGAAGCTGCTAGGCCTCGACTACGTCAGCAATGACACCGAGCTCCAGGGCGATCCGATTCCCAACGATGGTTATACCGCGCCTGAGGTCTATCGCGGCAAACGCGTCGACAAGCGGGCCGACGTATTCTCGATCGGCGCGCTGCTTTACAGTTGTCTTACCGGCGAACGGCTGGAATCCGAGAGCTGGCGCGAAGAGGCGGGTCCCGTGCGTTTCTATCCGCCGCACGTGGTCTCGCCCGAACTGGAGCAGGTGGTGCGCCGCGCGCTGCAGTTCGATCCGCAGGGGCGATGGCCGACGGTGGATGCGCTGAAAGCCGAACTGGTCAGGCTGAATGCGACGATGCGAATTCGCGCCGCCGCGATGACCGACGTCGGGATGGTGCGCGAGCATAACGAGGACGCGGCGATAGCGGTCGAGTTCGTGCGCCAGAGCCTGGTCGATCCGGCCGAGAGCCATCTCTACGTGGTGGCCGACGGGATGGGCGGGGCAGAGGCGGGCGAGATCGCCAGCGCAATTGCCGTTGGCGCGATTCGCAACTATGTTGAAAGCGGGCTTGGCGGCGCGGAGGCCCAAAATCCGAGTCAACTGTTGACGGCGGCGCTCGAGGAGGCCAACCGCAAGATTCTCGAATACCAGGCGGCGCATCCTGAGTCCCGCGGCATGGGGTCGACCGCGGTGGGCGTGCTTATCGTGCCGCCGGAAGGAGCTGTGGCATGGGTCGGCGACAGCAGGGTCTACCTGTCCGACGCTTCCGGCCTGCGCCAGCTGACCCGGGATCATTCGCTAGTGCAACGGCTTATTGAAATCGGCCAGATCACGCCCGAGGAAGCTCGCCATCACGAGCACAAAAACGTGATCACGCGCTCGCTCGGCGCGCGCCAGAGCGGACCGGCCGGAGCCGAGGGAACGGCGCTTCGGCTCAAGCGCGGTGACCGCGTGATGCTGTGCAGCGACGGGCTCACTGCTCACGTCGACGACAAGACTATCGGCGAGGTTCTGCGCCGCTACGACGATCCGTACTCGGCGACGCGCGAATTGGTGGTGGCTGCGAATGCGGGGGGTGGAACAGATAACGTCACGGTTATTGTTGTGTTTGTTGACTGATGGCGAATACGGGCACATCCGGCGCTCAGTCTAACGAGCCGCTCACCTCCGGTACGGTTCTGCAAAACCGCTATGAGATCGAGCGCCTGCTGGGCGGCGGCGGGATGGGGATGGTCTACCTGGCGCATGACCAGCGCCTGGCCAACCGCGCCTGCGCGGTCAAGGAGATGGTCGACCACTTTATCGATCAGCAGCAGCGGATCGAGGCCAACGATTACTTCGCCCGCGAAGCCGACACGCTCGCGCAGCTCAAGCACGCCGCCATCCCGGCGATCACCGACCGCTTCGACGATCAGAACCGCCACTACCTGGTGATGGAGTACGTCGAGGGCCGTAACCTCGAGGAGGAGATTGCGGCGCGCGGCGGCCCTTTACCCGAAGGCTTGATAATCGACATTGCGCGCCAGCTTTGTGACGTGCTCGCCTACCTGCACGGTTCCACCCCGCCCGTGGTCTATCGCGACATGAAGCCGTCCAACGTGATGCTGACGCCAAAGGGGCGAGTGGTGCTGGTCGACTTCGGCATCGCACGCCTGTTCAAGAGCGCGCGCAAGGGAACCATGATCGGCACGCTCGGCTTTGCGCCGCCCGAGCAATACCAGGGCGTGGTCGATCCGCGCAGCGACATCTATTCGCTCGGCGCTACGCTGCACTACGTGCTTACCGGGCGCGACCCGGAGAAATTTCCGCCTTTCAGTTTTCCCCCGATACGCGACCTGCGTCCGGAGGTCTCGACCAACCTGGCGGGCGCGATCGACCGCGCGCTCGCTTACCAGGCCGACACGCGGCCCGCGAGCATCCAGGATTTTCGCGACATGCTGCTCTACGGCAAGGGACTGGGCGAAAGCCGCGGAGCGCCGGGAGTCAGTTCGCGCGGCGGCACCGCCGGCCTCGCGCTGCCGCCCGACGTCGCCGAGGCGATCGCGCTGCCGCATCGGCGTCGCCGTCGCAGCGGCAAGCGTCGCGCCGTGGCCTTGGCGGCGTTCTTCGCGATCATGGCCGGAGGCGCTTTCGGCGCGACCTACGTCTATGACAACCCGCAGTTGCAGCAGCGGCTCGGCGTCAAATCGTTCATCGACAGCCTGCCCTGGAAGGTCGAGGAGCGCCTGGACGCCGCTGAGACCCATCCGCTCGATTTCCAGCGCATGACGCTCCAGCTCTCGACCCGCTCGGGCACGCCGCTCAGTTCGCCACGGGCGACCTTTACCAATATCGAGCTGGCCAACAACCAGTACTTGCAGTGGAACGCGTCGTTCGCAAATCGTCTGGCCGGGCTCAAGGGACAGGACGAGAAGATCGAGGCGCGCTTCTTCAGCCCCTCGGGCCTGCAAATATCCTCAAGCACTGCAAGCCGATTTGTGGGACCGGGAGAGAGCACGGCGGACTTCAGCGCAGTGGCTCTGATGCCCGATCTCGGCGCGCTCCCGGCGGGCAGCTATAAGGTCGGAATTTACGTCAACGACCAGCCGATCGCCGAGCAGGCGTTTGCCGTCAGCCAGGACCTCGCCGCGCTGAAGGTCGCCGAGGCCGCAAACGAGGCCGAGAAAGCGCGCGAGGCGGCGGACAAGGCCAAGGCGCACGACGAGGCCGAGCGCCTCGCGATGCTCGAGGCGCGCCGGCGCAAGCCCTTGCAATTAGCCGGAATCGAATTCCTCAACAGCACCAAGTCCGGCACGCCGCTGGCCGGGCCGGGCACGACCTTCAGCGCGTCCAAGGTGCTGTTCGTCAACTGGCGCATAACCTTCGAGAATCGGCTATTCAACCTCGACACCGGTCAATACCGGGTTGACGCCGCGTATATCGCTCCCGACGGCCACACCTTGGGCAGCGTCGACGACATCCGCATCGTGCCGCCCTCCTCGCGTAGCGCAACCTTCAGCGGGCGGGTCGGTAACTCGGCCGGCGGCGCATTTCTGCCGGGGCAGTACACGGTCGATTTCTATCTCAACGGGCAAAAAATAGCGGAAAAGAATTTTCGCGTGCTGGCCGACAACTCGCAGCCCTACCCGGCATCGCTCGGCAGCGCATCGGGCGCATCCAGCGGCGGCAGCACCGGCGCGATCGATGTGCCGACGCTCGCCACCGGACGTATCGATGGGCTGGCGGGCGCCACCAACATACCGCTGGAGTTGCGGTTGCGCCCGCAGCCCAACGGCTTCCTGCACGGTGAGATGGTGATTCATGAGGCGGGCTACGGCGCCACGCCGATCCAGGGCTTTATCCGCGGCAACCACGTCGTGTTCCAAGTGCCATATGGCGCCAAGACGTTGAATTTCGACGGCCGGCGCAGTGCCGATCAGCTCAACGGCACTTTCTTTTCCACGCCCACCGGCGAGAGCGGGACCTGGAATACCGTCACCAATTGAGCCTCGCGGGCGGAGCGGAACCGCGCTCGCGGGCGACCGGTTTATAGTTTAGCGGCTATCGAATACGCTCGGCAGACTACTACGCTCCGCATCAATCCGCGCGACGCGCTTGAACGCTTGAGCGCCGCGCGCAATGCTTTGTGACCGGACCGGCTATGGCGAGTAACGTCTCTCAGGAAAAGCTTCTCTTTTACGCCGCCGCGGGCGGCCTGGGCGGATTCGCGGCCTGGGGCGTGCAGGAGTCGGTGGCCGGCATCCGCAACTACCTTGTGCGCGACGCAGCGACGGGTCTGGTTATCGGGCTCTTCATCTGCGCCTTTCTCGCTTCGATCGAGGCGCTCAGCGTGGGCCAATGGCGCCAGGCGCTGCGCGGGATCAAGAGCGGCGCGATTTTCGGCGCAATCGGCGGCGCCGCGGGCCTGATTGGCGGGGAGATCCTGTTCGACATCCTGCACGGCTTCGTCGGCCGCGTAGTCGGATGGGCCCTGCTGGGAGTGGCGGTGGGGTTGGGAGTCGGATGGGCGTCGGGGTCGGCCGCACGCAAACGCAACGGCGCGCTGGGCGGGCTTATCGGCGGCGCGCTGGGCGGGCTCTGCTACCAGACCCTGACCACCACCTTTCCGCAGTTCTTCGGTCGCGCGATTGCGATAATCGTGCTTGGTATGCTGATCGGGTTTTTCATCGGACTAGTCGGCGAGTTGCTCAAGCGCGGTTGGCTGATGGTCATTCGCAGCCAGAGCCGCAACGCGCGCGAGGGGCGCGAATATCCGTTGACCAAGCCGGTCACGATCATCGGACGCGCCGAGGAGAGCGATATCGGGCTGTTTGGCGACCAGGCCGTGCTGGCCCATCACGCGATCATCCGGCGCGAGGGGCGCGACTTTGTGGTCAGTCCCGCCGGCGGCGGGCAGGTGCTGATCAACCGCCGCCCGGTGACGGGCCGCCAGGCGTTACGCAGCGGTGACCGGGTCGAAGTGGGCGGAACACTCTTTATTTTTCGCGAACGCGCACAAGCTGCGCAGAGTTGAGACGGCCGAGTTGAGGAGCGTCGTGAAGCTGCGCGCCGCCGGTTCGCAACTCCTCGCCGCCATCCTGGCGGCGATAGCGGCGGCGCTCATGGCCGCGTGCGCGACCACCGTACAGCAGGAAATCGCCGCGGAGCCGCCGACCGCGATCGAGACGCTCTCCTACTTCCCCTTCCAGGTGAAGGGCTATCAGAACAGCTATCCGCGGCGCCGAATACTGGTACTGATGCCGGTCGACGCGCGCGACTTCAAGGACACTGCGGGTCAGAGCCACGATCCTTCGGACGGCAACCCCGCAACCGGCGTAATGCTGGGGCCCGACGGCGCCCTGGTTCAGCGCGTGTATAGCTCGCCGCTCGGCCCGATCGTGCAGGGCGCGATCGTGCGCGCGGCCGACGAGGCCGGGATGCTCGCGACGGCCTCCAACGATACGTTGGATGGCGCGCTCAAGGAGACCAACGAGGATTACGTTCTGGCGAGTAGGATCACCCGATGCTGGGTGAACAAGCATACCGGGACGGACGTCAACGCGCCGCCCACCGCGGGGCCGGGCTGGTTCACTACCGCCGATGTTGCCCTGGATGTCACGATCTACAAGCCTCCGTTCAACGTGGCCTTCTGGCAAGGCGAGAGCGGCGCAACCTACAACGATCCGCCAGCTGACAATGGCAGCGGGATGGGCGACGACGTTCCGATCTATGATCGGCCGAGCGAGGTCCTGTCGGTGGCGCTGACGCGGGCGGTGGCGGGAATTTTCAAGCGCGAGGCTCTGCACGCGCTGGTCGTGCAGGACACCGTTCGTATCCACTAATTTTGCAGTGCGAGCGGCCGGGCTTTGCGGAAAGCGGCGGTGGGCGCGCGCCTTCAGGCGCGCGGCCCCCGCCGCTCAATCGTCAAGTCGCGGCGATCGACGCGACCGGGCGCGCCCGCGGACCCGTCCGGGCGCGACGCACCGACGCACGACCAGCATGCGCCGCGAGGCCTTGCCGCGCATGCTGGCCGTGCTACTTCTTGCTTCCGGCGCGGCGGCGCTCGCCGCCGCCCGCGCGAGCCGCGCGGGCGTGCGACTTGGCGCTGCCCGTGCCGGTCGCCTTGGCCGCCTCGGCTTCGCCTTCGGCGGCGGCGCCGGCTTCGGCCGCGGGCTCGGCGCGTTCCTCAGCGCGTGCCGCTCCGGCTGCGCCGCGCTTTTCGAGCGAGGCCTTGAGCGCCGCCATCAGATCGATCACCTGGCCGCGGCGCGGCTCTTCGTGCGCCTCTGTCACCTGCTGGCCGGCGATTTTCTGCTGCGCAGCCTCTTCGACCTTCTCGCGGAAAGTGTCGTGGTATTTCGAGAGATCGACTTTCTTGCTGGTCAGCTCGCCTATCAGCCGTTCGGCCAGGGCGAGTTCGCTCTCCTTGGCGGCTTCGTTGGTCGCGCGATCGATCTCTTCGATCGGACGCACCTCGTCGGCGTAGTAGACGGTGTGCATTATCAGCCCTTTCTCGTAGGGCCGCAGGACCACGACGTGCTCCTTGCCGCGGAGCGTGAAACGCCCAAGTGCGACGCGCCCGGTCTTGGTCATGGCGTCGGTGAGCAGCCGATAGGCCTTCGCCGAGGCCTGCTCGCATCCGAGGTAGTACGAGGTCTCGAAATAGATCGGATCGATCTGCTCCAGCGGGACGAACTCAGTGATCTCGATCGAATGGTCGCCGCCGTGCGTTTCGAGAGCCTTCAACTCTTCGTCGGTGAAAGTGACGTAACGGCCCTTGGCGACCTCGTAGCCGCGCACCAGTTCGCTGCGATCGATTATCGCGTTTTCGACCGGACAGAAGATTTTCTGCTGGATACGGCTTAAGTCCTTGGCGTGCAGCAGGTTGAAGCTAACCGCCTTGGAGCGTGTCGCCGGGAACAGGCGGACAGGAATCGAAACCAGGCCGAACGAGATGTTGCCGTTGCCGACGGGACGTGATGCCATCTGAAGAACCTCCCGATAATCCCAGATTAGCGGTAGGGTCGCGGCGGAGGCCATAGCGATCCGGAACAAAAACCGCTTGGCGAAGACGGGGCGAAAATAGTGGCGCTCGAAGAATACCGGCGCAAGCGTAGCGCCGAACGCACGCCCGAGCCATTCGGCAAGTCGCCTCGGCTAGGAGGCCGGGGCGGCGGGATGTTCGTCGTGCAAAAGCACGCGGCCACCAGACTCCATTACGATTTCCGCCTCGAGATGGAAGGCGTGCTGCGCTCGTGGGCGATACCCAAGGGACCGTCGCTTAATCCCACCGACAAGCGGCTCGCCGTGATGGTCGAGGACCATCCGATCGAGTATGGCGATTTCGAAGGCATTATCCCCGAAGGCAACTACGGTGCCGGCGAGGTCATCGTGTGGGACCGCGGGGTTTACCGCGTGACCGATCCGCCGGACGACGTAGCCGGCGCCGTGCGCGCGGGCAAGCTCGATATTGAGATGTTCGGATTCAAGCTCAAGGGTGGATACGCGATGGTCCGGACGAGCGGACGTAATCCGCAAGCGCGCGCGGCCCGGAATGAAAAACCGCAGTGGCTGCTCATCAAGCGGCATGACGGATTTGCCTCGAACGATATCGATATCGTGGAAAGCCGGCCGCGCTCGGTGCTATCCGGCCTCACGCTCCAGGAGCTGCCGGGCGCATCCGCTCTCGCTTCGGGCATAGTCGCCGAACTCCAGAGGCTGTGCGTGCCCGAACTCAATGGGCCGCTTGTGCCCGCGCAATTTCCCTTCGCGCTCGCGAGGCTGGTGAACGAGCTGGTCGAGAGCGCCGAGTGGCTATACGAGATCAAATACGACGGCGTGCGCGCACTCGCAATCCGCGACGGCGGCGCGGTGCGGATTTTCGGCCGTAGCGGTCTAGAGGCCACCGCCAACTATCCCGAAGTCGTGCTCGCGCTCAGCAAACTGCCGTTTGGGCGCTTCGTGCTCGACGGCGAGATAATCGCGTTCGGTCCCGACGGACGGCCGAGCTTTCAGGCCTTGCAGCGGCGCATCCAGGCGCACGATCGCGGCCAGATCGCGGCGATGGCGCTCGCCCATCCGGCTCCGTACTACGTTTTCGATCTATTGGCCTTCGATCGCTTCGACGTTCGTGGCCTCGCTCTCGAAACGCGCAAGGAGTTGCTGCGGCGGATGATCCGGGACGAGGGGCTGCTCCGTTACTCGGACTATCACACGGGCAACGGGCGTGCGTTTTACGAGGCGGTTGCCGAGCTCGGGCTGGAGGGCGTGGTCGCCAAGCGCGTCAACTCGCCCTACCAGACCGGCCGCGGCGGCGGATGGCTCAAGATCAAATGCCCGCGCGTCGAGCGGTTCGTGATCGGCGGATGGACCGAGCCGGCCGGCTCGCGCACGCATTTCGGCGCGTTGCTGGCCGGGCAATACGAGGCGCCGGGCGTGCTGCGCTTCGTGGGGCGCGTCGGTACCGGCTTTGACGACGAGCGGTTACGCACGATCGCCGCGAAGCTGCGCGAGCGCGCGATCAATGCGTCGCCATTTAGGCGCCGCCGCGAGGGCGAGCCCGTGATTCCGGCCGGCGCGCATTTCTGCAAGCCGGAGTTGGTATGCGAGGTGCGATTCACCGAATGGACCGAGGGCGGCGTGCTGCGCAATCCAAGCTTCCTCGGTCTGATTGCCGACGCGGATCCCGCCCAATGTGCATATCAGGGGCCGGGCGCACCGATGGCAGAGCTGGCGGAAGATTCTGACGATGCTCAGTTTTTACCTCTCCTCACTCAAGGAGAGAACGAGAACGAGTCGTTGGGGGCCTCCAAACCCGTGAATCCCGCCACGCACGATTCGCGTCGCCCAGCTCAGGTTGAAATCACACACGCGGACAAGGTTTTCTGGCCCGCCGAGGGCTATACGAAGGGTGACCTGATTGAATACTACGAAACTATCGCGCCGTGGGTGCTGCCCTACCTGAAAGATCGCCCGGTGATGCTGACGCGCTATCCGGACGGAATCGAGGGCAAGAGTTTCTTCCAGAAAGACGCGCCAGGCTATGTGCCTGAGTGGATCCGTCGCGTGCGGATATACTCCGAGGATTCCGAGCGCGAGATTTCCTATTTCATTCTGGAGAGCGTTGAGGCTCTGAAATACATCGCCAACATGGGTGCGATTCCGATACATATCTGGTCGTCGCGAGCGCCTAGTCTCGGCAGTCCCGACTGGCTATTGTTCGATATCGACCCCAAGGGATCGACAACAACCAACGCCGTGCGAGTCGCGCAGGAAACCGCTGCGGTGCTGCGCTGCGCCGGAATGCGTCCGTACGTGAAGACCTCGGGACAGGCCGGGATTCACGTGGTGGTCGGACTGAGAACGGGCTACACCTACGAGCAGGCGCGGATGTTCTCCGAGGCAGTGGCGCGAGTGGTGGTGGCGCGGATACCCGACGTGGCTACGGTGCTGCGCACTCCGGCCGCGCGCAAGGGCAAGGTATATATCGACTATCTGCAACTGGGACAGGGTAAAACGATCGCGGCGCCGTTCGCGGTGCGTCCGCAGCCGGGCGCGCCGGTCTCCGCGCCGCTTAAGTGGAGCGAGCTAAGAAGCGACCTCGACCCGCGCAAGTTCAATATCAAGACGATGCCGCCGCGGATGAAACGTCTGGGCGAGGATCCGTTCCTCGGCGCGCTAACGGATCAGCAGGAGATCGAGCCCGCGCTGCCGAAAGTCGAATCGATGCTGCACGAGCAATAGCGCGTCGCGTGACTTTGCCGTTTAGTCTGAGAGATCTGGCATGAGCGAAAAAATCATAGTGCGATGGCACGACTGGTCCGGGAAAGGCATCGAGCACCTGGTCTTGAGCGAAGGTTCCGACAAGATTCTCGCAGAGGCCGCTATTCTCTGTACGATCGGTGACGAAGTCTTCGCGGGCCGGTATCGGATTCTCTGCGACAAATCATGGCGGGTAAGAAAGGCCGAAATTGCTCAGATCGGCGGCGGCGACGCGCTCGAACTCGCCAGCGATGGTGCCGGGAACTGGGTCGACCGGTCAGGGACGCCGATGCCGCAACTCACAGGCGCCATTGATATCGACATCTCGATCACTCCGTTCACCAACACGTTGCCTATTCGCCGGTTGCATCTGCAACCTGGCCAGTCCGAAGATATCCTCGCGGTATATGTACAATTGCCGGGGCTCACCGTTACGACCGACCGCCAGCGCTATACGTGTCTTGAGCCCAACCGCTATCGTTATGACTCGTTGGACAGTGACTTCACTCGCGAGATCGAAGTCGACGGCCACGGGCTGATCGTGACCTATCCCGGTCTCTTCCGCAGAGTGCTGTAAAAACGCAGAACCTTGACGGCGCGGCGCGCTAGTCAGTCGCCGTCGAAGCCGTGCAGCTCGCGCACCACGTATAGCGGGCGGCCCTTGACCTCGTTGTAGACCCGCCCCATGTACTCGCCCAGGATGCCGAGCGTGATGAGCTGGATTCCGCCGAGGAACAGCAGCACTACCATCAAAGAGGTATAGCCCGGCACGTCGACGTCATGGAATATCTTTCTTATTGCGAGCACCACCGCGTAAAGAAATGCCAAAACCGAAATCGTGAAGCCGAAGTAGCTCCAGACCTTCAGCGGGAATGAGCTGAACGAGGTAATCCCGTCCATCGCGAAGTTCCACAGCCGCCAGTAGTTCCACTTGGTGCCGCCGGCCTGGCGCTCCTCGCGCTGGTAGTAGATCGCGGTCTGCTTGAAGCCGACCCACGCGAACAGTCCCTTCATGAAACGCGTGCGCTCGGGCAGCCGGACCATCACGTCCACCACTCGGCGGTCGAGCAGGCGAAAGTCGCCGGTGTCGCGCGGGATCGGCACATCGGCGATCGCTTCGAACACGCGGTAGAAAAAATGCGCCGTGGTGCGCTTAAGCCAGGTGTCGCCCGGGCGATGCTCGCGGGTCGCGTAGACCACGTCGTAGCCCTCACGCCACAGCGCCACCATCTGCTCGATAAGCTCCGGCGGATCTTGCAGGTCGGCGTCGAGCGGCACCACCGCGCGCCCACGCGCGTAGTCCAGGCCGGCGCTGAGCGCGATATCCTTGCCGAAGGTGCGCGAGAGGCTAATTACTTTGATCGCGGAGTTGCGGATGCGACGCTCGAGCAGACCGGCCAGCGTTTCGTCGGTGCTGCCGTCATTGATCACAATGATCTCGTAGCTGAGCTTCAGGTGTTCCATTACCTTGGCGAGGCGCTCGAACAGGCGATCGAGGACCGCCGCTTCGTTGAACATCGGCACGACTATGGAGACTTCCGGCGAGGCCTCGACCGCCGCCATCGGCGCGGTGACGCGGCCCGCGCCCGCAGCGGTTTCCAGATGCGTCGGCTCGAGTGCCCGCTTCATCGCTGCCTCGCGCGTGCGCGCCGTTGCTCGCGCCGGACGCTCACCTCGGTGCGACGGCATCCGCGCCGCGCACCGCGAACAGATCGTAGTAAGTAATTCCCACGCGCGGATAGCGCTTGATCAGATTTAGGCATGGCCTCCCCCGGGCTCCATCCCATCGCCGCTCGCCGCGGTCGTCGATCATGAGATAATCGGCCAGACGATGCGCCGCAAGCCACCCGCAGAGGTCCTCGCCCGCGGCGGGCCCGGCGGGCAGCGGGATAAAGCCGGCGCCGGCGTAAAAGGCCACGCGGGTGTCGGGTCCTGCCACGGTCGCCGGCGCGCCGTCCCGCCGGGCGATCTCTTCGCCGGCGTAACGCATCCCGCGCTGGTCGTAGCCGAGCGGGAACAGCGTGCGCGGGAGCAGCGCTATCGTGATCGCCGCCACGACCATCGGCCCAGCGAACATCCGCCCGAGCGGCGAGTGAGTCAGCGACAGGCGCGCATCGAGCCATCCTGCCGCCTCGACCAGCCCGATCACGACCCATCCGAGCGTAAACGGCACCACGTGAAGCATCAGGCGCGGCCCGGTGTCGGTCAGCACGAACCCCGCGAAGTACATCACGACCAGCGCGGCGAGCATCGCCCCGGCCCATCGCGTCGCGATCGCTTTGCCATCGGCCCACAGTCCGATAATCAGTCCCGCGCAGAGCAACGGGCCGAGCGCCTGCACGAACGCATAGCACGAGCCGAAAAAGTCGCGCGCGACCTTTTTCAGGTAGGCCGCCGGGTCGAGCCTGAGTGCGGTCAACCATGAGGTCGCCGGCCGATAGCCCATCTCGCGCCATTGCTCGAGCTGGCCCATCGTCGAGCCGGTAGCCTCCATCGTGACCACGCCGAGTTCGCGGCCGACCGTCCAATGGCCCGTGTACGCGTGCATCCAGAGCAGGTACGGCGCGGCGACCAGCAAAAAAGTCGCGACGAGGACGGCGGCCGCGCCGAGACCCCATCGCGGAGTCCATCGCCGCCACACGAATGCGCCGCCGATAAGGATGATGACGGCCAGCGCGGGAACCCCGATTCCCTCGGTGCGATAGAGGTAGCCGAGTCCGCAAAGCACCGCGGCCGCCGCAACGTTCGCGATACGTTTGCGTTCCGCGCCGCGGACCAGGAACCACAGCGCCGCCGTCACCAGTGCGATGTATCCGGCTTCGGTACGCACCGAGGCTGAGAAGCCGGCGAGCGTCGGATGAATCGCGGCGAGCGCCGCCGCACCCGCCGCCACGCCGCGGCGGCCATAGACCTCGCGCATCAGGTAGTAAAGGAGCACGACGCCCGCCGTACCGAAGGCCGTCGACAAAAGCTCGCCCGCGAGTTCCCAGTTCGGAATCGCGCGGTAGGTTATTGAAATGAGCCACGGGTAAAGCGGCGAAAAGACCCAAGCTAGCGCGCTTTGCGCGCGTCCGGCGTGGAACTCCCGCGCCATCGCGATATACGCGACGCCGTCCGCCGAGATGCAGTAGCTGGTGAGAACCAGATAGAGACGGATCAGCGCCGCCGTGGCAGCTAGCGCGCCGACCACGCGGCGCTCGGAGTAGCGCGACATCCATCGAGTGAAGCGATCGGCACCGGCCGAGCCTTCGGGATAGCTATGCGCAAGCGAGGCGCCGCGAGCCACGAGCCCCATCACTTCCGTATCCTATTCGTTCGGGACGCGAGGGCGAATCGCTGCGGCGCTTGTCGCGTCGGCTGGGCCGCGCGCAGTCGCCGATGATGGCCTGCTTGATGGCCCGCGAGCCCGCTGCGTGGCCTGCGACTTGAGGCGGGCCCGCGGAGGGCCCGCCCCAGGCGGCGAAGAAAGTGTGTTGCGGACGCTAGCGGCGCAATACCTTGGCGGCCTGAAGTCCCTTGGGCCCTTGGGCGACCTCGAACTGGACTTCCTCGCCCTGCTCCAGCGAGCGGAAACCGTTGCCGTCGATGGAAGTGTAGTGGACGAATACCTCCTGTCCATCTTCCATGGTAATGAAGCCGTAGCCTTTCTTGGAACTAAACCACTTGACTACACCGTTAGACATCTCCCCCGAGACCTCCTAGCCCGTAACCGTTCCTCCTCGTGACTGGCCCGCAGGGGCCTCCTCCCCGTATGGGTTACCGGCGCGCATATACCACAACGGCGCGCCTCAAACCAAGCGGAATGATGTACTTTTGGCGAGATTTGTCGAACAGGCTATGGAGCGACGGGAGTGCCTAGCCGCGCCAGAAACGCGGCCGGGCGTGGATATGGCAATGGTCGGGAATCTGGCGCATCACGCCGTCGATAACGAACTTGTCATCGCCGAATTTGGCGCGCGCCACCGCCGAGAGCGCGTCGATCATGAAGGCGCGTTCGGCCTCGGTCGCGATCGCGCGATGCTCTCCGAGCACCGCCATCGGCGTGTCGCACGAGTCGCAATCGAGGATAGTGAATGCCACGGGATGGGTGAAGCGGGCGTAATGCTGGGTGTACTCGCGCAGTTCGCAGAGTTCGCACTTGTCCATGACTCAAGACTTAGCCGCTGGCGATTCGCGCAACAAGGGAGTCTTGCGCATCTAGGGCGAGACCCGGCCACGAGATTCCTGGGTCCGTAAACTTCGCTCGGGATGCAGAAAAAACGTGTCGAGAGCAATCATGTCATTCCGAGCGCAGCGAGGAATCTGCGTGCCCGTATCAACCGTCATCGCGCGAACCGAACGTACAGCTCTCCGCTCCAAGGAAGGTCGCCGCTCGCGATGCTCGCAGCGGGTTCTCCCTGGACTTGGACAAGGAAAAGGAGAGGCTATGAAAGCGCCCGCGCGCACTGCGAGCCTGATAGCGCGCAGTGCAAAGGCACGAGTCTTAATGCGCAGCGGGAGCCGCCGCCGGAGGCGCCATCGCTGCCGGACTCGCCATAGCTGCGGGACTTCCCATCTCCGCCGGGCTGGCCATCGCCGCTGGGCTCGCCATGGCGGCTGCCGCCTTCGCTTTCTTGCGGCAGCTATAGACACTGCTCTTGGAAATCTTCATGTCCTTGGCGACTTCGGCGACCTTCTTGCCGCCCTGAAGTTCCGTCATCACCTCCGCGCAATCCACCTTCTTATGGCTGGCGGCATAAGCCTTGGACAGGCCGAACTGAAGGCTTAGCGCAGTCGCGACGGCAAGTGAGGCAACCAGAGCTAATGTTTTCTTCATGATCTTCCCCCGCGCATTGAAGTACCGTTCAAAATCTCCCGCAGTATGTCAAAAATGTCAAAATCCTAAAAGAGCCCATCGCCCGGTTAGAACTCGATCATCACCTTGCTCTGATTGGTCGGGAGCGCGAGCGCCGCGAAGGCCTTCGGCAGATCGTCGAGCCCCATCGTATGCGTGATCATCGGCGCGGTGGCGACCCGGCCCGCCGCGAGCGCCGCGATCGCCATCTCGACCTCCGCGCGCTCCATTCCGAGCGAAAAGCGCATGTCCAGCTCCTTGCTCATCGCCGTGATCGGCGCAAAGCCGTCGTCTTCGGTGCACACGCCGATTATCACCACGCGGCTTGAGCGCTGCGCGTATGCGATCGCCTCGGCCATCGCGCCCGGCGCGCCGATACATTCGAAGATCACCTGCGGCCCCGTGCCCGTGAGCGACTCGACCCTGCCGGCCGGATTGTGCATCCGCGGGTCGACGGCCGCGTCGGCGCCCATCGTGAGCGCCAGGCGGCGGCGAGGCTCGCTGAGTTCGGAGACGACGATTGCGCGCGCGCCGGCAAAGCGCGCCCACAGCATCGTGGCGATCCCGATCGGCCCGGCGCCCATCACCACGCAGCTCTCGCCCGCCTGGAAGCCCGCGCGATGCAGCCCGTGGAGTCCGACCACCAGCGGCTCGACCGTGGCCGCCTCGCGAAAGCTCATCTCGGGCGGCATCTTGAACACGCTCGCCGGCTGGGTTTTCATCAGCTCCGCGTAAGCGCCCTGGACCTCGCCGAAGCCGACTAGCTTAACCTCGCGGCAGCGCTGCGCCTCGCCCATGCGGCACGACTCGCAGCGGCCGCATCCAACGTACGACATCGCCACGACCGGGTCGCCGCGTTCGAAGCCCTCGACACCGTCGCCGAGCGTCTCGACCACCCCTGAGAATTCGTGGCCGAGGATGGTTCCCGGCGGCATGCGGAAATTGCTCCCCGCCGCGTGCAGGTCGGAGCCGCAGATGCCGCAGGCTTTCACTCGCACCACGAGCTCTCCTGGACCGGCGATCGGATCGGGAACCTCGGCGATTTCCAGCGGAGCGCCGGGCGCTCGGTACACGCACGCCTTCATTTGCTTCGGGTGCTCGGGAACGACGGCGCGCGCCGTTCCTTGAGCGCCGCCACGCCTTCGTGCAAGTCGTCGCTGAAAAATCCCAGCATCTCGAGCGCTAGCGACGCGTCGAAGGCCGGCCCGAACATCCTCAGCCAGTTGTTGAGGGCGCGCTTGGTGAAGCGCAGCGCCTGCTGCGGTCCGCGGGCGAGCTTTTGCGCGACCTCCATCGCCTTATCCATCAACTGGTCGGCCGGCACGCACAGGCTAACCAGGCCGACGCGCTCGGCCTCCCTACCGTCGATGAAATCGGCGGTGAGCAGGTAGTACTTGGCCTTGGCCATTCCGCACAGCAGCGGCCAGATGATCACCGCATGGTCGCCTGCGCCCACGCCGAGACGGATATGGCCGTCGGTGATGCGCATGTTCTCGGACGCGATCGAGATGTCCGCCATGAAAGCGACCGCGAGGCCGGCGCCCACGGCGACGCCGTTAATCGCCGAGATGATCGGCTTGTCGAGGTTGATCATGTTGTAAACAATGTCGCCGGCTTCGCGCCACGCCTGTCCGATATTGGCCCCGCTGCCCGCCATCCGCTCGATCATCTCGAGGTCGCCCCCGGCCGAGAACGCGCGCCCCTTGCCCGTGATCACCACCACACGGGTCTCGGCGTCCTCGTCGATATCCTTCCACACCCGGCTCAACTCCCAGTGCAGGCGGTTGTTGGTGGCGTTGAGAACGTCGGGACGGTTGATCGTGATGAGCAGAATTCCGTCGTCGCGGCGCTCGAATAGCAGATGCTGATATTCCTCGTATTTCATCGCGAGCCTCCGAATCGATTGGCTGCTGTCTTCCTTAGCGCAGCTCGCGCGTTTCCTCAAAGCGCCGCGGTGCTTCGGAAAAATCGCAAAGGCGCGATCCGGCGACCCGATGCGCGCTCAGGCTGTCACGACGGGCTCAAAGTCGGGCGGCTGAGGGACGTTGTGGCCTGCACCGTCGGCAGGAATCGCCCCTTGAACGCCTCGGCGGAAAGATTCGCGACCGCGGCGAGCCGCGAGAGCGCCGGCTCTTCGAAGTCCTGCGGCTCGAGCCTGGTCATGTACGAGCGTGCGACCTCGTAGGACTCGGTGCTAACGTCGACCAGGCGCACCCTGATCCGTCCGGTGGCCGGATCGACGAGTGCGGCGAAGTCGACCGGCGTCACGCGCCCGCCGGCGATCGCGATGAGCGCGCCCGAGCCTCCGCTAAGCAGATAGCGCACCGCGCCATAGCCGAGCGTGCGCGTATATTCGGCGTCGAACGGCAGCGGCTTCGCGCAGCGCAGCTCGTAGCCGATGTCCTTGGTGACCACGGTCGCGCCGATCCCGAGTTGCTTTAGCGCCGCGCGCACGCGGTCGCGCAGGAGGTAGCCGAGCGGGATGTCCGCGATATGCACGTGGCCGTAAGCGTCGGCCTCGGAACCCGGCGCGTTGGGCAAGGTGCCGGGGTCCATGCGCTCGGCGATACCTTCGGCGACCACTGCCACGCCGTCGTCATAGCCCTCCGCGCGGCGCTTGATTATGGCGCCCACGATCGTGTCGACGACCAGCGAAAGATCGAAACGCTCGCCGTGAAACTCCTCCAGGATGACCGCCAGCGTTGCGCCAGAGGACTTGCACATGCTGAGCGCAAGCGAACCGGATTTCCGGCCCATCGAGATCGCCAGGTACCATCTGCCGGTGGTGCGCGCGTCCACCATCAGCGATTCGACGATCGTGGTGCCAACGGCGCGCGCGGTCTCGAAGCCGAAAGTCGGCGCGTTCTCGGGCAGCGGTAGATCGTTGTCGATCGTTTTCGGCACCGTCACCACGCCGATTTGTCCGCGCGTGCGCTCGGCGATCCTGAAGGCGCCGTAAGTCGTATCGTCGCCGCCGATGCAGACCAGGTAGCGGATGCCCAGCGTGTTGAGCGCGCCGATTGTGCGCGTAAGGCTCGCCTCGTCGCGCGCCGGGTTGGTGCGCGAGGTGCGCAGGATCGAACCGCCGGTGGAATGGACCTGGCTCACCTCGTCGAGCTTGAGTTCGACGACGTGCGAGGTGTCGCCCTCGGCGAGCCATCGGTAGCCGTCGCGCAGGCCGACCACGCGCAAGCCGCAGTTGATCGCCTCGATAGCGGCCGAAGAAATCACCCCGTTGATGCCCGGGGCGGGTCCGCCGCCCACCAGGATTCCGAGGGTGGCCTGCTTATCGCCGTCGCGCTGCATGGTTGAAAATCTCCGCGGCCGTTGGCGTTCGCCGGACGCTTGGATCGCGGACGGCCACGTTCAGCGCGCGGATGCGCCAGCGTAGATATCCATGATCGTGCCGAGCAGCTTGATCGCTTCGGCGCGCGGGCGCTGAAACGAGTTGCGCCCGATGATCGAGCCGAAACCGCCGCCGGCCTTGATCGCGCGGACCTCGTCGAGCAGCTTTTCGTCGCTGACCTTCGGACCGCCCGAGAAGATCACGATCCGCCGGCCGTCGAAACAGCTCTGCACGACGTTGGCCACGCGCGCGGCCTGCGTATCGAGCGGTACGCGGTTGGTTTCGTAGGCCTTCTTGGCTTCGGGCTGCTCGAGATGCGCGGTCGGCAGCTTGACCTTGATGATGTTCGCGCCGAGTTGCGCCGCGATCTGCGCCGCGTACGCGACCACGTCGATCGCGGTCTCGCCCTCCTTGCTGATGCCCGAGCCGCGCGGGTACGACCAGACCACTACGGCGAGGCCGTGCGCCTTGGCCTCCTCGGCGATCTCGCGCAACTGCTCGTACATCCGCACGCACGAGGCCGAACCGGGATAGATGGTGAAACCGACCGCGGCGCATCCCAGTCGCAGAGCGTCCTTCACGCTGCCGGTGACGGCCGGCTCGGGGTCAGGCGAGTCGTGTAGCAGATCATGGTTGTTGAGCTTGAGGATGAGCGGGATTTCGCCGGCGAACTCGGCGGCGCCCGCCTCCAGGAAGCCGAGCGGCGCCGCGTAGGCGTTGCATCCGGCGTCGCAGGCGAGCGAGAAATGGTAGCGCGGATCGTAGGCCGGCGGGTTGGGCGCAAAGCTGCGCGCGGGGCCGTGTTCGAAGCCCTGGTCGACGGGCAGGATAACGAACGTCCCGGTGCCGGCGAGCCGCCCGTGATTGATCATCCGGGCAAGGTTGCTCAGCACGCCTGCGTTCTCCGAGCGATAAAAATCCAGAATTTCCCTGGCTCGCTTGGTCATAACCGCCTCCGATTCACAATTCGATATTACTCAGATAGGGCGCCCCGCGCGCAAAAACAGCGGCACGTCGGCCAAAAATTATAGCATCTCCATCGCGCAGCGGGCCGCTCCGATCAGCCCCGCGGCCGGATTGAGCGAAACCCGCACCGGGACCGTTGCCAACACTTTATCGAGTCGGCCTTTGGCGAGAAAGGCGCGCACGAATCCGCCCGCGCTGAGCGTCGCGAGAATTTTGGGCGCGATTCCGCCGCCGACATAAACGCCGCCCAGCGCCATGAACTTCAACGCCAGGTTGGCCCCCTCGGCGCCGTAAATATCAACGAAGATTCGGAGCGCCTCGACGCATCGCGGGTCGCGGCCCTTGAGCGCGGCTTCACTAATCACCGCCGCCGCATCGGTGGCGCTGGCAAATTCGTCGGTTAGCCATTGCGGCTCGGCGTCCGGCCCGCGCGATTTGAGAAACTTGTAGATGTTGACCAGTCCCGGCCCCGACAGCACGCGCTCGAAGCTTACGTGATCGAACTCGCCGCTCAGATATTCGAGCAGTGCGATCTGCTCGCGTCCGCGCGGCGCGAAGTCCGCGTGACCGCCCTCGGTCGCGATCGAGCGCCAACGCCCATCCTCGAGCGGCACCAGCCCCGCCTCGCCGAGACCGGTGCCCGCCGCGATCACGGCGATCGGCGCGCGCGAGGCCAGCGGATCGCCGCGCTGGAGCACCGCCATTTCGCTCTCCTGGAGCTGGAGCATCCCATAGGCGGTGGCCTCGAGGTCATTGATCAGTCGCGCGCCGGGCACGCCGAGCGCGCGCGCCAGCGCCCGCTCTTCCATCGTCCACGGAACGTTGGTTGCGTGACTGACGCCGCCGATAATCGGTCCCGGGACGCCGAAGCAGGCCGCGTCGATCGCCCATGCGCCGCTCAAAAAATCGCTGGCGACCTCTTCGAGAGTTTTGAAATCGCGCGTCGCGTAGAGCTTTTCGCGCAGCAGGGCCGGCGCTCCGCCCTCAATGCGGTAAAGGCCCAGCAGGGTCTTGGTGCCGCCGATATCTCCCGCCAAAACCGCAGCCTTGGTCCGCACTGCCATCGCTATCCGCCTTCAGCCTTTAGCTGCTCCGCCAGCGCAACTTCCTCGGCGCTGCCTATATAGACCGGCACGCGCTCGTGGATGCTGGAAGGGACGAAATCGAGCACGCGTCCGCGTCCGGTGGAGCCGGCGCCGCCGGCCTGCTCGGCCAGCATCGAGAGCGGCGCGACCTCGTACATCAACCGCAACTTGCCCTTGCTCTGGCCGCCGGCGCTCACCTCGCCGGGGTAGAAAAAGATTCCGCCGGTCAGCAGGCAGCGATGGAAATCGCCGACGAACGCGCCGCAGTAGCGCAGCGAGTAACCGCCGCCTTTGTCCTTAGGTCCGGTAAGCCGCTCCAGCAGCGCGCGCGCCCCCGGATGCCATCGCGCGGCGTTGGCTTGGTTGACCGCGTAAGTCTTGCCGCGCGCCGGCATCCGGATTTTCTCGCGCCACAGCACGAACTCGCCGACCTCGCGCTCCAGCACGAACGCGTTGACGCCATCGCCCGCCGTCCAGACCAGCATCGTGGCCGGCCCATAGAGCGCGTAGCCCGCCGCGATCTGCTGTGTGCCGGGCCCGAGCGCGTCCGCAATATCGTCACCGTGTCCGTGCTTGCGCCGGCGCAGCGCAAAGATCGTCCCGAGTGAGCCATTGACGCCGGTGTTGGACGAACCGTCGAGCGGATCGTACAGCAACGCATAGGTGTCGTGCGGGTGCTGCGTCTTAGAGTGCCGCGGCTCTTCTATCTCTTCCGAAATCAGCGTGCATATCGGATGGCCGCCGGCGAACGAATCGAGGAACACGTCGTTGGACCAGGTATCGAGTTTTTCGACCTTTTCGCCTTGCACGTTGGTCGTGCCGCTTAAGCCCAGCTCTCCCTTGAGCGCCGCGATGGCAAGCTCGTTGGAAATTCGCTTGACGGCCAGCGCCACCTGTTCGAGCGTCGCGCTCAATCCCTGTTCGATTCGCGGGCGGGCGCTGCGCAGATAACGGTCCAGGGTGATCATCGATGCGTCAGCCGACGGTTTAGCCATTTTTGCCTCCGGTTGGCGATGCGACAAATGGGCGTCGGGAGTCGCGGCGCGCCTCGCGCATAGCCAATGGCGCCAACGCGTTCGAATTTATTCCCTCGTCGATCATCGCCCGCAGGAGTCCGCCCGGGTGAGCAAAGCGCGCTTTCGCGGCTAGCGCCACCCGCCAGGGTCCCCCAAAGGCAAATATGGCAGCCCTTGCACGGGCGAGTCTACATCAATTCATGATTTGTTCCGCATTGTCACGAACTCTTCCGCGCCAGTGGGATGAATTCCGATCGTCGCGTCGAATTGCGCCTTGGTCGCGCGGCACTTGAGCGCGATCGCAAGGCCCTGGATGATCTCGCCCGCGTCGGTGCCCACCATGTGACATCCGAGTACCCGATCGGTCTCGCGATCGACCACCAGTTTCATGAAGCTGTGCTCGTCGCGGCCGCTGAGCGTATGCTTGAGCGGCCGGAAGCTCGACTTGTAGACGTCGATCGCGCCATAGCGCTCGCGCGCCTCGGCCTCGGTGAGACCCACGGTGCCGATAGGCGGCTGGCTGAATACCGCGGTCGGCACGTTTTCGTAGTCGGGGGTCTTCGGATTTCCATGGAACAGGGTTTCGGCGACGGCCTGGCCCTCGGCGATCGCCACCGGCGTAAGCTGCAAACGATCGGTGCAGTCGCCGACCGCGTAGATGTTAGCCACTGACGAGCAGGAATAGGCATCCACGACGACTGCGCCCTCGTAATCGAGCTTGACCCCGGCCTGCTCGAGTCCGAGGTTGTGCGTGGTGGGGGTTCTTCCGGTCGCAAACATGATCAGGTCAGCTTCCAGCGCGGCGCCGTCGTCGAGCGTCGCGCGAATTCCGCGCGGGAGTTTTTCGATTCGCGCAACCTGGCGGTTGAAGCGAAGCTCGATTTCCCGCGTGCCCATCTCGGCCGCCAGCGCGCGGCGCAGGTCGTCGTCGAAGCCGCGCAGGAACAGTTCGCCCCGATGCACCACCGACACCTTCGCGCCGAGGCCGTGGAAAATTCCCGCGAACTCGACTCCGATATAGCCGCCGCCCACGACGATCGCGCGCGAGGGAAATTGCGGCAAAAAAAATGCCTCGTTCGAGGTGATCGCCAGTTCACCGCCGGGAATTGACGGCGTAGTGGGCCAGCCACCGGTCGCAACCAGGATATAGCGCGTGGTGTAGCGCTCGCTGCCGACGACGACCGTGTGCGCGTCGGCGATCGTCGCATGCGCGCGTAGGATTCGCACCCTATTATCGGTGAGGGCTTTCTCGTAGACGCCGTTGAGACGCGCGATCTCGCGGTCCTTGTTGGCGATGAGCGTCTGCCAGTTGAAGCTGCGCTCGCCCAGAGTCCATCCGAACTCGGTGCAATCGGCGAACGCGTCGCTGAATTCGGAGGCGTAAACCAGGAGCTTCTTCGGGATACAGCCGACGTTGACGCAGGTGCCGCCTAAGTAGCGCTCCTCGGCCAGCGCGACCTTGGCGCCGAATTGCGCCGCCATTCGGCTCGCGCGCACGCCGCCCGAGCCGCCGCCGATCGTGAACAGGTCGTAGTCGTACATGGAACTGGGAACCTCTCTCTTTGCGCTCGCGATGGCTTGGGAAGCTGACGCCGCCGTAAATCGATCAAACCAACTCGATCGCGCAGCCGTTCTGCTCGACCACCCGGCCAATCACGGCCGCCTCGAGGTTGCCGCCGGCCTGCAACTCGGCGAGCAGCGGCAGCGCCTGCGACTCAGGCAGCGCGATCAATAAGCCGCCCGAGGTCTGCGGATCGAAAAAAATTTCCGCCATCTCGGGCGCCACTTCGTCGGAAATTTTGACGCGCGGGCCATAGAACTCGCGGTTGCGCCGTCCGCCGCCGGGAATCATCCCCTCGCGGCAGCAATCCAGCGCGCCGGGCAGCAACGGGAGATCGGATTCCTCGATGCGGAGCGTGACGCCGCTACTGTCGGCCATCTTGCTCGCGTGGCCGGCCAGGCCGAAGCCTGTGATATCGGTCGCCGCATGGACCTCGTGACCGAGCATCGCGCGCGCCGCCTCGGCGTTGAGCGTGGTCATCGAGCGCACTGCCGCCTCGTAGTGGTCGGCGGCCAGGCGGTCGCGTTTGAACGCGGTCATCAGGACGCCGGTGCCGAGCGCCTTGGTGAGCAGCAGGGCGTCGCCGGCGCGCGCGCCGACGTTGCGCACGATCCGCCGCGGATCGATCACCCCGGTCACCGCCATCCCGTATTTCACTTCCTCGTCGGCGACGCTGTGCCCGCCGACGATCACGACGCCGGCCTCGCGCGCTTTCTCGGCGCCGCCGCGCAGAATTTCTCCCAGCATCTCGCCCGGCAATCCGGTCTGCGGCCAGCACACAATATTGAGCGCGGTCTTCGGCGTCCCGCCCATCGCGTAAATGTCGGAGAGCGAGTTGGCGGCCGAGATCTGGCCGTAGGTGAACGGGTCGTCGACCACCGGGGTGAAGAAGTCGACCGTGTTGACGACGGCGATCTCGTCGGTCAGACGATACACTCCGGCGTCGTCGCCGGTAGTGATACCGACGAGCAGATCGGGATGGCTTCCCGGGTCGAACCGGCTAAGCGCGGCTGCGAGGTCCTCCGGACCCAGCTTGCCGGCTCAACCCGCCGCCTTGCAACGCGCGGTGAGGCGGATTAGCTCGCCGCGCGTCGCGTTATTGCTGCGCTGTTCAGGCATCGTAGGTTATTTTGGCGCAAGCACGGCCGCCGCGCCATCATGGGCGCGCGCGCAGGCGGCGGGCGTCGCCGACCCGCGTGGTCACGCCCGAGTGGTCGAAATAATCCAGCAGCGCGATCGCGAACTTGCGCGAGGCGCCGAGCAGGTCGCGAAAGGTCGCCGCGGTTATCTCCGGCGCGGTCTTCAGATGGTCGAGCAGGCGCTGGCGCGCGGCCTCCATCGCCTCGCGGCTGAAATAGAGATCGGTCGCGATTTTCACCACGCGGCCCTCGCGCTCGAGCGCGCCGAGCAGCGTGCGCATCCGCGCGAGTTCCGAGGGCGGCAGCTTGAGCTCTTCGGCGAGCTGTTTCAGATCGGGCGGATGGAACTGCGCCCTCGTGAGCGCCGCGGCGAGCCGTTCGCCTAACCGGCCCTCGTCGCCGCCGAGCTTGACCCGATGCGACTTGAGGCGCAGCACGCTTTCCTCGCGCACGAGATCGGATTCGCGCGCCAGCCTGTCCACCAGCGCGCGAAACGCGCGCGCGCTGACTTCATACGGCAGCCGCTCGCGCAGCGCCTCCATCTCGAGACCCGGCGAGAGCGGCTCGGCCTGATGATGCGCCGTGAGCGCGGCCATCGCGAAGCGCTTGAGCTCCTCCCATTTGCCCGCGGTGGTATAGCCCTCCTCGTCGCCGAGCGAGAGCTTGATGAAGCGGCGATCCTTGAGCGCGTCGTCGGCCTCGCGCGCGGGGGCGTTGAGCAGTTGCGCGACCCGCGCCGCGGTGACGGCGAAGCTCTCCTGCAAATCGATCAGCGCTTCGACGGTGGCGGGCGCGAGCGCGCCTTCCAGGGCGCCGAGATGTTTGAGGTAAGCCTCCAAGGGCTTGCGCACGCGCCGCCCGAGCGGATTGAGCACGACGCCGCCGCCGAGCGTGCGCCGGCTGGTCTCGTCGCGGATGACGAAGCGGTCGCCCGCCAGCGCGACCATCGGTTCGTTCAACACGAGCTGCACCAGCGCATTCTTCTTGGGTGCGATTTCGCCCGGCGCCTCGAGCACGATCGCACGGCCGATAGTCTCGGCCGTACCGAGGAACAGGCGCACGCGGTCGTTGTTCTTGAGCGGGCGCTTGGCGGCCGGCCGAATCTCCAGCCGCGCATCGAGCCGCGCGGTCGTCAGTTCGAGCCGGTCGTCGGCCACCACGTCGCCGCGCTTGAGTTCCATCCGCTCGTCGCCGCTTAAGTTGAGCGCGACGCGCTGGCAGAGCCCCGCGCGCTCGACCGGCTCGGAATGAACCTGGATCGAACGCACCCGGACTTCGCCGCCCGCGGGCAGCACGCGCAGCTTCTGGCCGACGCGCACCTCGGCGCCCATCGCGGTCCCGGTCACCACCGTGCCGTGGCCCTTGATCGTGAACGCGCGGTCGAGCGGCAGGCGGAACAGCCCGGTCGCTCGGCGCGCCTCGAAGCCCTCGAGTTGGCGCGCGATCGCCGCGCGCAATTCTTCCAGACCCGCGCCGGTTATCGACGAGACCGCGACGATCGGCGCGCCCGCCAGACGCGTGCCGTCGGCCAACAGTTCGATCTCGTCGCGCACTTCACCGAGGCGCGCGGCGTCGGCGAGGTCGGCCTTGGTGATGACGAAGATGCCGCTCGTGACGCCGAGCAGATGCAGGATGTCCAGATGCTCCTCGCTCTGCGGCATCACGCCGTCGTCGGCGGCGACCGTGAACAGCACGAGATCGATTCCGTGCGCGCCGGCCAGCATGTTGCGGATGAAACGCTCGTGGCCGGGGACGTCGACCACGCCTGCGCGCGTGCCGTCGGGCAAAGTGAAATAGGCGAAACCCAGGTCGATCGAAATCCCGCGTTCCTTTTCTTCCTTGAGGCGATCGGTGTCCTGGCCGGTGAGCGCCTTGATCAGCGCCGTCTTGCCGTGATCGATATGACCGGCGGTGCCGATGATGGCGTGGGTGACGGTGTGATGGGTGACGGTGGCGGCCATGGCGCGAGGCAGTGAAATAGTGAAATAAAGCTTACTCCGCGCGCCGCCCTCACAAAAAGAGCGGCACGTTCGCGCAAGACATCGAACAAGACATCGAAACTGTCATCTGCTTTCCATCGAAATTGAGGCGGCCAAGGAACCGCGACCCTTGCTTCGCAGTTACGTCTAGACCGTGGCGCGGCTATAACACGAGTGCATGAAGCGGCGCGCGTCGCGGCCAGGATGGCGGAGATCAAACCATGAGCGAATCGAATCGAACACCGTTCGTGAGAACCGCGCTGCCCTCGGATGCGGAGGTCGTGGTCGCGATGGCGGCCGAATTGGCGGCCGCGGTCGCCGATCCAACCCCGGACCTCGACGCCGCGCGGTTCGTGCGCGACGGCTTCGGTCCAGATCGATGGTTCGAATGCCTGGTCGTCGAAATCGGCGACGAGCCGATCGGCTTCGCACTGATTTGCCGCGGCTTCGAGGCACATACGGGAAAGCGGCGGCTGTGGCTCGGCGACCTCTACGTGCGCGCCGCCGCGAGGCGGAGCGGCGCCGGGCGCTCGCTGATGGCGGCGGTCGCAAGCCGCGCGCTCGATCTCGATTGCGAGGCCGTGTACTGGGAGCTGTGGCGTCCCAACGCGCTGGGCAGGGTGTTTTATGAGCGACTGGATGCGGAGGAGACCGGCGACCTGGCGGTGATGCGTCTGGGCGGCGAGCGCCTCGCGGCAATAGCGCTATTCACGCAAAGAGGGGAGCGGGGCGGTCCGGGGAAGCCCAACGGACGGGCCCGGTAGGGGGGAGAGAACCGGGCCCGCCCATCCAAGTGAGCTCAGGAACGCCTCTTAACCAAAGCACCTTCCGTGCCTTTCCGTCGTTTGGCGAAAAGACCCAAAAATAGCGAGAATTTGGGTTGTCTTTTGTAAAACTGGTAATTTCGCACGGGTAGCTATTACATACCTCGTAAAATTTGCCAGATCGTTCTCGGGAGAGTCGGCCTCCAAGTTGTCAACGCCGGTTGAATCTTGACCCGCCCATGAAGGCACGAAGTCAAGGGCAGTAGTTTTCTGAAGTTCTTTTTTCTTTCAGCGTTTGTTTGGACTCCGGCGAGCGGCATCGCCGCTCGCCATAATTGCCAGTGAGCCGCAGCGAGCGCGCAGGTCAAGGGCGGGCTCGGCCGGCGAGCGGTTTCGTCAGAGGCCGCCGAAGTGAAACTGACCCACCCAGTTCGCGGTCTGGACAGGGGGAGCGCGAGGGAACCTTCCCCCTCGCCGCTTTGTTCGTAGCGCGATCGGAGAACCCAACCGGAGGGCCAGCCTGGGCTGTTAAACCTACACTTCGATCTCGAACTCAAGTCGAATTGCGATTCGGCGCGCAGTCCGTTTCACTTTTTCTCTTTGATTCTATGGCAATTCTCACCGACCGGCCAATTTACGGTTCCGAGCCAATTTTCAGTAGCGACAGACGGTGGTAGGCAGCTCGGCCATAGCGCGGCGCCTTGGTCGGCCGGTATCTACCGTCATCGCACGGACGTTTGAAGCGGAGTTTCGTTTTGAATCGGAGCTTCGTTTCCCGTAGCGAGCTTCTCCTGGTTTGCTACAGCGATCTTCTCCTGGTAGACGAGAATTTCTACTCGACGGTTGGTTCGCCGCCCGCGCGAGGTGCTGTTATCGGCAATCGGTTTGCTCGCTCCGTAGGAGACCACCCGAACTTGCGTCGGGTCGACGCCTTCCTTGCCGACCAAGTATCCGGCAACCCCGTCGGCTCGCCGCTGGCCGAGCTCGTAGTTGTAATCCTCCGTACCGATGCTGTCTGTATGCCCGGCAACAACGAAGAGGCGTCCCGACGCCGACCCGGTCGATCCCTCGAGGTCCTGAAGAAATCCATCGATCTCACGCTTGGCGTTTTCGGTCAAAGCAGCCGACCCGAAGGCGAAAGTCGGCCCATGACGTGAATCCAAGACGAGCTGCCGCTCGAGCTGGAGATTTTGCAATCCGGCGACGGCGCTGTCAGCCTTAGCGTTCGTCTCGTTCAGTTGGCCCTTGATTGGGTTTAGCTGATCTTGGACCCAACTCCGGGTCGCAATGCATCCACTGGTGGTTAAAAGCAAAATCGCTCCAGCGAAGATGCAAGCTGGACCCCAGACACCGCCCGATAGGCGGCCATTCTCCGGCCTTATACTCTCGTCCCGTACCAGATGAAAAACACGCAGCAGAGCGCGCCGGTTTTTAGTTGCGCCCTGGACATTGTGGCTCGTCAGCATCGTTTGAACCTTCCGAATTGCGTTCTCTTCAGGTGCGGGACAGGTGCCGCACCACAAAGCAAACCTCGTGCCGTTACTTTGGAACGCGGAAGCTGGGCAAGATAGGCAGAACGCTGCCACTTTCACATGAAGAGAAGAGAAAATTTTACCGATTCCACGGTATGGTGCGGTGGTCTTACCGGCTGCGACTCTCCGGTGCCCTTTGAATTGCATACGATGAAGGGTAGGGCCATCCGCCCCAAATTGCCCGCGTGATCATTGAGAAGCTGCCGAGCGGCTACAGCCACGATCCGCTCGATTTCTGGACCCGACAGCCGCCAGCCCTTCCGCACCTTGTCTGCGGAGCCCGTGACCGCGGCGCGAGACATAGTATCGATAGCGCCGCTCGCCCTTGGCGGTGCCGATCATCAGGGCTACTTTCTGGCATTTGGTGAAGCGTGCTGGGCAACTGTCAGGCATCGGCTTTTCGATTCATCCGCATATGCTGCGACATTCTAACGGTACGCACTTGGGATCCAGTAGAGTAGATCTGCGGACCATCCAGGCCATTGTCAACGCCGATTGAAAGTTGACCCACTTCGTGAGGGTCGCCGAAGCAAAATTGACCCGCCCAGCGCTGTCTGATCAGGGGGGAGCGCGAGGGGATTTTCCCCCTCGCCCATTCATGAGAATGGTTTGAGCGGCATTAGATTTGGAGGCCAAGACCGTCCGGTTGAGCGCCGATCTGCAGGCGTTCGCCTCTGGGGCTTTAGTCGTGCAAAATAATGAACCGGTTCGCTCTCTCACGCATACGGGAGGACTCAACAATGCCGGACCTCAAATGGCTTGACAGCTACTCAGGGCAGACCATCAATGAACTGCTGGCCCTCGAAGGTGAGTGTCGGATAGATTCGCTCGTTTTGGCATTCGAGGAGGCCTTCAATCAGAAGGCTGCACGCAACAGAGATGGCAGTCTCACCGCGGAAGAACGCGTTGTTCTCGCAATCGAAGCCTTGGAACGTGAGGTCAATAACGGCGGGTATCGACTGTTCTTTGAAAACTCTACCCGAGAATTTGTGCCGATCATCGTGCAGGCACTCGAGCGAATTGGATGTGCAAGAACCGCGGAGATCACCCAGAGAGCGATCGATGCGCTTCATCTTCCGATGTTAACTGTTGAGGCGGTCGAGGCTGCTATCGGCGGCAGGGAAAGCGACGAAGAGCTGAACAGATGCGATGAGTCTTACTATAAGGAGGGAGAAGATATCGCTGGCAATCTGTTCGCGTTCATCAAGACGAACAAAAACGCGATCGCTCTTTGAACTTCCGGCTAGGAAAGGCTTCGCATTCGCAAATCACACCCTGCTCTCTCGGATGCTCTTGCCCTGCCGCCTCAAGACCCGGATCTCCACTGCTTCCTCCGCCACCAACATGAGGCCCTCCACTTGGGAGTACCTCACGTCGGGGTGGGTCATTTTTCAATCGGCGACCCTGGGTCAGTTTTGCATCGGCGGCAACACCAAGTGTCTCCCATTTCCAAGAAAAGCGGTGACTCGGGTTCAGCCCGGGAATGGCGGCGCGCCGCCTCGTCCGATTCGACGGCGCCGAGCGTCCGCGTTTACTTGCGGCGTCGCGCATCCGTGTTACTTGCCCTTAAGCTGGTTCAAATACGTCGCGAGATCGAAGTAGTCGCGCCAAGCCTTGATCTTGCCTCCGCTGATCTCGAACACCCCCGCCACCGGCACCGCCACGGGACGGCCATTGACGATGAAGGAGTCGACGCGCTCGTTGAACACGGTCGCGCCCGCCGACGCGGTGGTGAGAATCTTGAACTCGACCTTCGTGGTCCCGGGCATGAAGCCGTCGATGGTCTTGCGAATCTCGGCTTTGCCCTTGGCGGCCGCGAGCGGGATGTTATGGTAGACCGCGTCGTCGGTGAAGAACTCCATCACCTTGTCGATGTTGAGCGTCGCCCAGGTCTTGCAGAACTCGCTCACGACTCGTTCGTTTTCGGTAGACATCATTAAAACAACTCCTTTTTTATTTTTCCTCGAACTTTATTCGGCGAGACTGGTTTCGGTACGGCCGTTTTCGACGATCCCGTTTCAGAAAAAGGAATCAACCCTTTGCCGCGCGCCTGTGCCCGTTGCTGAGGTGCGAAGGAAAGTTGCGGTTGGCAGGGTTGAGCGGTTAAGGATCAAGGACGCGAAGCCCGCGTCGTCGTTGCGGATTAGGGATGGCCTGCTCCAGAGCGCAATGGCGTGGTCATCCGTGGGCGGTTCCTCGAGCCGAAAGAATTGAAAGCGCCGGTAAGATGAAATTCCGAAGCACTGGCTGAATGAGCCCTCGCCACGAAGCCTTTTCGCGGATAATTCTGACCGAAGATAAATGCCAAATTTGGAGCCACATTGATGCCCGATAGCCTGGCTTCGCGGAAATTCAACTGGCCCGATTGTCTGGCTCAGACGCACTCTTGTTCCTGATGTCTCGTCGGTGGCAAACCGCAAAGCAGGTGAAAAATTCGCGGGGATCGTTGCGCCCAGTCGAGTCTAATTTTAAAACGAATACCAACACGTTCAAACTCCGTGGGGGCAAGTTTGACAGGCAGTTTGAAGGGGTATTAATGCCCAACATCATTCTGCGACAATAGATTTCATCGCGCGCCCGCCCGCATGGCGAAAACTAGTTTCATCGGGTGCAAGGGACCGCTAAAGAGATCAAAACACTCAACCGGTAACTCCCTTACTGATTGAGCCATTGAATTAACAATAGTTGGCTCGTGGCCCTCAAGCTTCCCCCAAGACTCAATCCGCGCTTGCTCAATTTGATCGTCAGGTCTTTGTCAATGTGCATAGTCGTCGTTGTACTGATAGTTCATCATCGATCTTCTTCAAGCATCAAGGAGCTTCGGCACATTTTTCGATGTCTGTTCATAGGGTAACCACACGAATGATTCAGGAATATGTGGTTCAGCGTTCGGCGAGAACTGTGCCGTCAGATGACCTTCTGATGATTGCGATAATTTTCGAGAGCCAGACCCAATGACGTCTACGCCTGAGACACCTGGTAAAGACAGGCCACCTTTGCCAGCAGCGATCCGTGCTGTAACCGCGAACATGGTTCATCTCCACTTGCCGTGCACCCAGACTGTATAACAACGTGAATAGTTCGTTGAATTTGTCCTCAAACAAATAGCGATGAAAGCTCGCGACCGTTACATACACCCTCGGAACCAGAGGATGCCCAGCATACACAGTGTCGTAAAGGGGATGCCCTGCCTGAAAGCAAATTAGCTTGTCCGCGAGGTCGGCTGGTATCCTCAATATGCGCTCCGGCGGTTTCTTCTTGAAATAGGTACGCAGACTGTTTGCCCGGCTATTGAGAAAATCGTTGATTTGTCCGCGGGCTGGTAAAACCTCGGCCACCTTCTCTGTGGCTTTGTCGACAACCCTTTCGACGCTCTCGATCCCTTTTTCTATTTTCTCTGAATCCTGGGACAGCCCGACATAGCTTTGTCGAAGTGTCCATCGAGTCTGTGGACAAATTGCTCGTATTTGTCGCTTACCCCCGGTATCAACGAGGCCGCAACACCAATAGCAGCACCCGGGAACGCGGCCGGGAACGCGACCGCAAAACCACCGCGGCCGCTCCGGTCAAAATGTCGACCCACTCAAGACGGATCTCGGCCGGATTCTCCGTAGCACCTTTTACAATCTCAAGTAGCTGTCGATCGCGATACGGGATCGCAAGCAGATCAAGCTCTTCGACGTCGCCTCGGCCGACATCGGCACCTTGGGGCGGGTCCCGCATACCCTGACTCTCGCTGAATCCGCAGTTATTGCAGTGTTCCAGTCCATTTGTGTTCTCGGAACCACACTGCGTGCACTTGCGCATTTTATCCCCTGACATTCACCCGCGCTCTTTCACCCAGCGGTGCAAGGGCAGAATCTCTCCGTCACCTTAAGGTGAGTAGGTACCGAGCAGATTTCCACTACCTACAACGTGTCAATGCGCGCGGGTGACCAAGGTACTGAGGAGATTGCCGGTTCCGACCGTCTTGCTGGAGGCATCGTTGGTCTTATTCGCTTTCTTGTCATAGCGACCCACTCGACGACCTGAAGCGTCGAATGCTTGCTGTTCGTTTGGCCTGTCATCGATGTACCCAAGGGTGTGGCCTGACGAATCGCTCAGCCTTTGACGCGCCATGAGTCGCGACCTCCAGAACTTTTTCTGTATAGCACAGTGTCGTCCCGCCCGAACAACGCGCCAGCTAGCGGGGCAGACCGGGACTGATTATTTCTGACCTCTCTTATTGCACCTAGGCTGCAGAGTAGCGATCAGTTCGTCCTCTTTAACCGTACGCTCCTCTGTCGAGACAGCGGGCATTGGCAGCCAAGCGAGGTAGAGCTCCAATGGGTTCTGCCCATGGACGCAACACTGGTCGCTTATTGTGATGCCGCCCGAGTGGCGACCTACCAGTGTTCCGTGGAATCCGCACGCTGACGAAATCAGATCACCGATGCGTCCACGTAGAAGGCTGCTTTCGCCTACATAAACCGGCCCAGATGCAGAGGTCGGCGTGTCACGCCAAGCTCGCTCGGTCACCACGTAAACGCCGGGTTGTTCCGGGGGCAGCTCGGCTGTCGGGTGTCGAGCAGCGCCTGGCTGATCCAGATATTCGCGCAGCCTGAAGGGGCCTGCCCACCTCACCGGACCACCGCCTAAAGGGTGCGTTCTAGCCGAAGCTCCAATACAGTGCACAATGGTTCCAAACCCGGGGTTGGACGGTCTCTAAAGATAGACTCAAATGTTTATACCACAACCAGACATGATCGCGAGCATAGCGAAGTGCCAAAAAACGCTGCGCGCTGCGCACACATCACGCCAGAAACGGAAGAAATGGATTCAACTTAGATCTAGAAGGTGGGTATAGAAGACACTGCGCGGCGGCGTCGCGCATCGCGCGCCCTACGAATCGGCCCGACCCGTGCCCTCATTTGCTCGAGCATTTCAATCTTCTGACCGAACGACAGCGCGGCTAGGCTCCGCCGACCCTCAGCTTTCCGAACAAGAATGTCAGATATATCGGGATACCTATCTTGAAAAGCGCTCTTCAGGTTGTCCATACTTTCGCGGGGCCAGAAAATAGTTTCCAAATCGCGCGAAACGAGCGCTCTAATTACATTTAACCATATCCAGGATCGCAGATGCAGCTCAACACAATCAGCCGAGGACATACCGCGTTTCAAAATTGCTGTTGGTAACGTCTAGATGTTACGTTTGTCCGCAATTCAGGCCGATGTCCGCCCGGCTTGGTCGTCTGATTGCAGTGCCATCGCGTAAGACTTCATAGTTGCGCTGGGACATACTCGCGCATCAGGAACTCGGCGCGCGAGTTCTCCCCAACGGCCACGCCGAATGATTTCGCGTCTGAGCTTCAGGGCTTGTCCGCTTCCTCGTCCAGGTAGAAGCGGTCGTCGTCCTTGTTATAGCCGAACAGCTCGGCGAAGCGGCCCCATCCGACCATCGTGGCAAACATCCGCTCCGGCCGCTCGTCCGGCAGGAGCATCGCGAGATGTTCGAGCACCACTTCCTTCGAGAGCGAGTGATCTTCCCGGCCGCGCAGCAGGCGCACGAAGTAGCTGAACAGCGAATGTTTCTGGAGCTGTTCGCGGATGATGCGTTTGCGCGTATTCATGTCGGCGGCGAGAAACTCGCGCCCCAGCGGCTCCAACACCACGTCGCCGGCCGGTGTGGAGACCAACCCCAGGATTTCCGCCGCCTTCATCACCTTGAGCAGGTCGGAGAACTTGAAGCTCAGGTCGCGCGCGATCTTGTAGCCGTCTTCGCGCCCGCCCCGATCCTCGAGCATCTCGAGCAGGCCGAAGACCCACGTGAGCTGGGCGTCGGGAATCGGATGAATCAGCGGCGGAGAACCCTGAGCCATCAGGCGCGCTCCTCGATCAGCGAGAAAACCCTGTCGGTAAGCTGGTTGAAGGACTCGCCCCGCCGGTCGCGCGGGCGCTGGAGCTCCACCTTGATGTCCCCGACCAGCCGCCCGGGCCCGGTCGAGAGCACCAGGATGCGGTCGGCGAGTTCGACCGCCTCCTCGATGATGTGAGTGACCATGATGATGGTCTTGACCGGGCTGTCGGCGGCCTGCCACAGGTCGAGCAATTCCTCGCGCAGCCCAATTGCGGTCAGTGCGTCGAGCGCCGAGAACGGCTCGTCCATCAGCAGCACCGCCGGCTCGACCGCCAGCGCCCGCGCGAGCCCCACGCGCTGGCGCATCCCGCCCGAAAGCTCGCGCGGGTAGGCTTCCTCGAAACCGTCGAGACCGACCTTGTCGATGTAGTGTGTCACCAGCCGCTCGCGCTCGGCGGGAGCGATGCGGCGCGCCTCCAGGCCCAGCTCGATATTGGCCTTCACGCTGAGCCACGGCAGCAGGGCGAAGGACTGAAAGACCATCGCGCATTCGGGATTGATGTCGTCCACCTGCTGGCCGTTGTAGAGCACCTGGCCCGAAGTTGGCGGCACGATGCCGTTGATGATCCGCAGGAGCGTCGACTTGCCGCATCCCGACGGCCCGACGATCGCGATGAACTCGCCGCGCTCGACGCTGAACGATATCTCGTTGAGGACGCGCAGGCTGCCCTTGGCATGCGGGTAGCTTTTGGAGACCTGTTTGAGCTCGAGCAGGGCCATGGGTCGGATGGGTCGGAATCACACATCGTCGATGCTCAACAGGATCAGATGCTCAACGGGATCAATCGGGTCAGTCGAACCGGTAGCGTTCGGTCGCCAAGTTATACAGCCGGCGCCATACGAGCCGGTTAAGGCTTACCACTACCACGACCATTGAGAGCAGGCTAAGCAGGATCATCAGGTTGTTGCCGGTCTCGTAGGTCGCGGCGTCAAGCAGCGCTCCCAGGCCCAGGACCTTGTAGGTGTGCCCGCGATAGACGAAGTACTCCGAGAGGATCAGCGCGTTCCATCCGCCGCCCCAGGCCGTGATGCTCCCGGTGACGATCGAAGGCACCAGCGCCGGCACGTCGAGCTTGCGCCAGGTGGTCCATCGGCTCAGGCGATAAGCGCGCGCCGCCTCTTTGAGTTCCTCGGGAATCTGGTTGACCCCGGCCAGTAGGTTGAACAGCAGGTACCACTGCATGCCGGTCAGGATCAGCAGGATCGACGCGAGGTTCATCCCGCCGGTCACGTGGATTACGAACACCACGATCACCGGGAAGAGCGCGGTCGCTGGCATCGAGCCGACGATCTCGGCGATCGGCGAGAGCCATCGCCTGAAGCGCGGACTGTTGGTCGCGGCCAGCGCGCACGGCAGCGTCCAGCCGAGCGAAATCGCATACGCGACGACCATCCGGATGGTCGAGGCCACGGTCGCAACCGGAATCTCCCGGACCGCGGGCGGCCATGGCGTGAGCAGGACCCGCAGCAGCGCGTCGAGTCCGCGAATGATCGCGTAGATGAAAAGTGCGGTGAAGGCGACCAACGCGGCGGTGCCGGCGACTCGCGCTACACGGGCCACACCCGCGCGCGCGCGTGGCCCGAGCGGCGGAATGGCGCCGAGCAGGCCTTGCACGGTGACCACCAGGGGACGCACGACCAGGTGCACCGCGCGATAGACGCTGGGACCCAGCATCCCTATCGCATGCAACATTCCCAGCGAACGTTCGGCCTCGGCGCCGGAGGTGAACTCGTAGCGGAACTTTTCCGCCCACACCGACAGCGGCTGCCATACCACCAGGTCCATCGCGACGATGATCAGGAGCAGCGCCAGCAGGCCGAGCGCCATCTCGCCGTTGCGGCCGCGGTTGGCGGCCTCCATCAGAAAGCTGCCGAGGCCCGGCAGCCGGTAGGTCGAGGGTCCGGCCGTGATGATTTCGCAGGCGATGAGGAAGTACCATCCCGCGACCCATGACAGGATCGAGTTATAGACCAGCTTGGGCACGCATGCGGGGAGCGAGAGCTTGCGAAAGCGCAGCCATCCGCTGGCGCCGAAGGCCTCCAGCGCTTCGCGCGAATCGTCGGGGATGGTCCGGATGGATTCGAACACGCCGAGCGCGAGGTTCCACGCCTGGCTGGTGAAGATCAGGAATACCGCCGCCATCTCGACGCCGATACGGCTGCCGTGCGCGAGCGCGACGAAAAAATAGACCGCCGCGGGAAAGAAACCGACCACCGGCACCGATTGCGCGATGTCGATCGCCGGGATCATCACCCGCTCCCACAGCCGCCCGCGCGCCGCCATCATTCCATAGGCGATCGAGAAGACCAGCGCGAGCACGTACGCGACCAGCATCCGGTTGAACGAGCACCACGCGTAATAGGGCAGATGGCTCGCCGAGACACTCAGCTTCGGCCCGTGCAGCGCCGGCACGTAGTTGCGGAAGCCGAAGAACAGCGCGAGCAGGGCCGCCACGATCAGGATCGAGGCCGCCCCACCCAAGATTCTCCGCGAATTCGTCGCTTGCTCCATCGCCGGCGCCAAGTTTCTCAGCATAACGCTCCGGCACAAAGGCTCAAGCGCCGCGGGCATTACGATGTTACGATGAACGTGAGTTTGATAATCGTGCCCCCACTGCTCAGCATCCGCGTTGACAATCGAGGCAGGGCCAAATACCGGTTTTCACCAGATGGCAGTCAGCGACAAGGAAACAGAGGAGTGGCGGCTCGGTATCGAGCCCGGCGCGCACGAGGCTCCGGAAGCTCCCGAAGAGGCCGGCGCGCCGCGCAACTACTCGGCTGAGCGGCTGGAACGGCCGCTGTGCGTTGTCACGGCGGAGCATCTCGGATGGGCGACGGTCGGCGTGTTGGCGCTCGCGAGCCGGCTCGTGATGCTCGGGGCGCGCCCGCTGGATTCGGCCGAGGCGGGCCATGCGCTCGGCGAACTGGCATTGCTGCGCAGCGGGCCGCCCGCCGGAGGCCATCTCTCGTGGATTCATCTCTTGCAGGCGGCGGTGTTCGCAGCCGTGGGCGCCGGCGACTTCAAAGCGCGGGTGATCTTTGCGCTGAGCGGGCTGCTGCTGATCGCTGCGAGCCTGGGCATGCGCCGCCAGCTTGGTCGCGCCGGTGCGATGGCCTTCGCGGGGCTGCTCGTGCTCTCGCCGAGCGTCGCCTATTTCTCGCGCACCACCGATAGCGTCGTCCCGGCGCTGGCCTTCGCCGTGCTCGCGCTGGCGATGTTCCTCGAACTGGCCGACGAGCCGGGACGGATGGTCGCAGCCGGATTGGGCGCGGCGATAGGCTTGGGACTTGCCACTGGCGGGAGCGCGCTGATGACGGCGCTGTTCATGCTCGTCGCGCTCGCGGTCGTGGGTCTGCTAGCAGCGCTCGCGGGCTCGCGAGTTCGGCTTCAGGTGCGAGTCTGGTGGACGCGGCGCAAGGGTCTGTTCCTGATCACGACATTGGTCGCGGCGGTGGTCTGGCTGGGATGCGAGAGCGGCTTTTTCACCCATTCGCCGCTCGGCGCGATCGTGGCCGCCTTCCGATCGAACCTGCCGTCAAACCTGTGGAACGCTGACCCGGCGGACCATCGCGGTCTTATGGCCGGACTGGATTTCTACCTGCCGATTCTCTCGCTGTACGAATTTTCCGTCGTGCTGCTCGCGTTGATCGGCGCGCTGAGCGTTTTGACATTGCGCATCCGCTCGCGCCTGGCGACGGGCGCGCTGGTATGGAGCGCGCTCGCGGTCGCCTTCTATCTTTGGACGCCCGCGCGTTCGCCAGCCTTTGTGCTCCAGATGCTCGTCCCGATGGCGCTGCTGGGCGCATTCGTTATCGAATCCCTGCATCACACGGCGGCCTGGAGCATCCTGCGCTATCCGCTCGCGGTGCTGGCGCTGCTGACGCTCAGCGTGCAGGTGGCGAACAACTTCATCTGGTATGCGCCCGACGCCAGTCAGGCGCCGTGGGCGCGCACCGCGCTTTTGTATTGGACCGAGCCTGCGACCACGTTGCAGACGCCGGCCGAGTGCGCGCGAGTGTTAAGCCAGGCGCCGCCGCACGGCGCGAGCGCGTTTTTCGCCACCGATTCGCCGGTGCTGCGATGGTACCTGCGCGCGTTGGCTCCGGCTGCCACGGCCGAGGGCGCAGACGCGATCGTCGGCAGCGCCGAACCGGCAAGCCTGTCCGAGGCGCAAGGACTCACCACTTACGAATTCGAGCTCAGCGACGCATGGCATCCGGCGTGGCGGTCGCTTTCGTGGCAAGCCGCGCTGCACTACCTGGCGAGCGCTCGCGTATGGACGCCGCTCGACTCGCATCGCGTGACGATCGCCGCGCGCCCTATCGTTACAGTCGCGCCGACAGTGATTTTGGCTCCGGCTGAGCCGCCGCCGGCGGCGGGATCGGCCGCGTCACAGGGACAGTCGTTGCCGGAGGCTTCCGCGTCCGAGACGGCCGCGTCGCCTGCGCCGTCTGCGTCGGCGACATCGGCACTCGGTACCGGTCCTGAAAGCCATCCCTCGGCCACGCCTGCCTCCACTCCCGCTGCCACGCCGGCCGCGACTCCCACCGCCACTCCCGTCACCGCACCAGCCGCGACCCCTTCGGCGGTTCCTGCCCGCAAACCTGCGGCAACCGCTTCCGGTTCGTCCGCCGGGAAGACTGGTCGTCCCCGCCGCCACTATTGATTGAGCGCCTGATGGCAGCAGCTGCCGGTGGATACTCGTCTGGCGGTCAGTGGAATTTGATCGCGGTTTGGTAAATGCTTCTGGCGTAACCCGTCGCGGGGGCGATAGGTGGGCGAGCGGATGAACAGCAATGTAGTGCCGATTTCGCGCGCAAGGAGCATGGCTCGCCGCGCCCCCGCGCGAACGCAACTGAGGCCCGTGGCAGGCGGGAAGGGCGCTGCTGTCCGCCGGCCGGCGCTCGCGGTCGCCGCCGTGCCCAATACGCCGATTTGGCTCTCAATCTTGGCGCTGATTGCGATGACGATGTGGCCGTCGGCGCTGGTCTGGACGGTTCACCTCGCGTATCGCATCGCCGCCAGATAGCAACATCCAACTTCCGTTCCTGACGCGACGCTCGCACCGCTACGCGACGGTTTGCGCGCCGTGCGCCGCTCTGTAATAAAGACCGGGAATCGTTACGGCCCGGTGCGCCGCCGCGGTAGCTTCACCAGAGGAAAATCCGGATGCAAGGTCTTCTTGAAACGATCAAAAAATGGCATATCCACCCGGCCGTCGATCATTTCACGGTCGCGATTCTGATCGTCGCGGTTCTCGCCGATCTCTTCGCCAGCATGTTCTCGACCCGCCTGTGGCTGCGGTACGCGGCGCTGGCGTTGATAATCGCTGGCACGGCGGCCGCCTGGGGCTCCAAAGTCACCGGCGGATGGGAGGCCGGTCGCGTATGGGACGCGGTCAAGACCGCCGGCGGACCGGCGTACGACACCCTTCATCGACACGCTCAGCTCGGTGATTGGCTGCCGTGGGTGTTCCTTATCCTTGCCATATGGCGCATCGGTATCCAGCTCTTCGGCTTTATGGCCGGCATGCGTGGGCTCTACCTGCTCTTCGCCGTACTCGCTGCGGTCGCGATTGCGTACCAGGGTTACCTCGGCGGCAAACTGGTTTACGACTATGGAATCGGCACCGCGTTGTTCAACGCCGGGTCGTCGCAGGCCAGTCCGCAGCCTGAGGCTACGGGCCCGGCCACGCCGATCCCGACGGTTTACGTGCCGACCGCGACCGTGACGCCGGCAGCCGAGGCTCCATCCGCGGCCAGCGCCGGTGCAACCCCCGCCGGCGGCGCCAGCGCGAGCGCAACCGCGTCGGCGATGCCGAGTGCCGCCGCCGCGCCCCCGACACCCGCTGCCGCGCCGAGTCCTGCTGCGCAGCCGAGCGCCTCAACGACCCCTGCGTCATCTACGAAGGCCGACGAGCATCGGGGAGCGTCGGCAAGTCTCTGATCGCGCCGGCGCATCGAGAGACAAGGATGGAACGACGCAAAGTCGCAGTAGTGAGCGCGCTCTTTCGCTACCCGGTCAAATCGATGCTGGGGGAGGAGCCCGCCGAACTCGAGCTCACCACCAACGGCACGCTTGGCGATCGGGCCTGGGCCGTGCGCGAGGCCTCCGGGCGGATCGCGACAGCCAAGAAGTGGTCGGCGATGCTCGGGTTCCGCGCCAGCTATGATTCGACGCCTCGCCCGGGCGAGCTTGCGCCGGTCACGGTCACATTTCCCGACGGCAGCCATATCCACGCCGCCGACCCCGACGCCTCGGCGCGCCTCTCGACGGTGCTGGGCCGCCCGGTGCGCCTTGAGCGGGCGAAGGCCGACGAGCGCTCGCGCGGCGAGATCGATCCGCAAACGATTTTCGCCGACCTTCCGGTTGAACAGCTGCTGCCCAATTTTACCAGCCAGACGCTGCCTGACAGCTTCGGCCTGATGCGCGGCGCGTTCTTCGACTCGGCGCCGATCCACGTCCTCGCCAGCACTTCGCTCGAGCATCTGAAGCGGCTGTGTAGAGGTGACTCGATACTGGACCCGCGCCGCTTTCGTCCCAACATTTTCGTCGACACCAGCGGCACCGGCGCTGACGGTTTTGTCGAGGACGAATGGCTCGAAGGCACGCTCGAGGTCGGCGAGACGGTGAGGATTATCGAGATGAAGCCGGCGCTGCGCTGCGTGATGACGACGCATGCGCAGAGCGAATTGCCGCGCGATCTGTCGATCCTGCGCACCGCCGCGCAGCATCACAAGGCCACGCTCGGCGTCTTCGCCATGATCGGCGCGCCCGGCACGATCCGCGTAGGCGACCCGGTTTATCTCACCAGATAGAGATAGCGTCGTCCTGAATCTCCTGCGCGCTGTTCATGAAGCCGCACCGCCGCGCTTGCGGCGCGCGCTTAGGCGGCAGACGATTACTGCTGGGCGCGGCTCCGAGCGCCGTCGCCCGCCACGATGCTTCCACGCCACGCAATCGTATGCTCGCCGCGCGCGGCCGATCGTCTCGACGCGGCCTCGCGATGGCTCCAGGAGCTTGAGCCATCCGCCGAGGTGATGGTGCTGGCGGCGCGCCAGCCAGCCGCCGACGACCTCGTGCGCGCTTTGAGCGCGCGGCGCGCGCTCTTCGGCGTTCATCGGATGACCCCCACACGCCTGCTCGGCGTGCTCTGCGCCGAGCGTCTGTTTCGTGACGGCCTCGCGCCGGCTGCCGGACTGGGCGCCGAGGCGGTGGCCGCGCGTGCGATCTACAAACTCGCCGCGGCCGGCGCGCTGGGCTATTTCGCCCCGGTTGGCGACCGTCCCGGATTTCCGGGCGCGCTCGCCCGCACGCTGGGCGAGGTCCGCCTTGCAGGAATTCGCGCGGACGAGTTGGCGGCGCTGGAGGGGATCGGCGCGCCGCTCGCCGCGATGCTGCGTCAGTTCGAGACCGAGCTTCACGACGCGCGCCTGGTCGACCGCGCGGCGATGCTCGCGCTGGCGGCTGCGATCGTTAACGCCGATCCGCCGCCGCGCCACGCCACGATGTCCGATCCTGATGCTCGACGTCGCGGTCGGCTCGACGCTCGAGCGCGAATTGTACGCGGCGCTCGCGGCGCGCGCGCCCGCGATGCTCGCGACCGTGCCGGAGGGCGACACGATCACGCTCGCGATGCTCGCCACGGCTCTCGGCGTCACGCCGGCCCCCGCGCCCCGTGCAGCCGCGACGGCGGAATCGATCGCGCGGCTTCAGGATTATCTGTTCAGCGACGAGAGCCCTCCCGAGCGCAAGCTCGACGATACGGTTGAGGTCGTCTCGGCGCCGGGCGAGATGCAGGAGTGCGTCGAGATCGCGCGCCGGATTCTTGCCGAGGCGGCGCGTGGCATCCCCTTCGACCGTATGGCGGTCGCGCTGCACGCGCCGGGACGTTACGTGCCGTATCTCGAAGAAGCGCTCGCCCGCGCCGCGATTCCGGCTTGCTTCGCGCGCGGCGCAACGAGGCCCGAGCCCGGCGGCCGCGCTCTGCTCGCGCTGCTGGCCTGTGCGGCGGAGCATCTCTCCGCGCGCCGATACGCCGAGTATCTTTCGCTCGCGCAAGTGCCGGATCCGGATCGCGACGGGCCGCAAAGCTTCGTCGCACCGGACCTCGAATCGGCCGGCGCCGCGCCGCCCGCACAGTTTGAGGCCGCCGCGCCCGCCGCAGCAGCGAGTGCCGACGTCGCCGATCCGGTGCCGGTGGTCGAAGGCGCTTTGCGCGCGCCGTGGCGATGGGAGCGCCTGCTGGTCGACGCATCGGTTATCGGCAATCGCGAGCGCTGGGAGCGGCGTCTTGGCGGGCTTGGCGCGGAGCTGGAACTCAGGCGGTCTGAGCTCAAGGACGACGACGTACGCGCGGCGGTTGTCGATCGCCAGATTCTCGACCTCAAACATCTGGGCGACGTGGCGATGCCGCAGATTTCCGCACTCGCCGCGCTGCCGTCGCGGGCGACGTGGGGCGAATGGCTTGGCCATCTGCGCGCGCTCACTGCGCTCGCCGTGCGCGACTCGACGCCGGTGCTTGCCGCGCTGGCCGAACTCGAGCCGATGGCGCCGGTGGGGCCGGTCGGTCTCGACGAAGTGCGCCAGGTGTTGGCCGAGCGGCTGGGACGGCTCGAAGCGCCGGCGCCGCGCCGCCGCTACGGCGCGGTGATGGTTGCGCCAACGCACGACCTTCGCGGCCTCGATTTCGACGTCGTGATCGTGCCGGGCCTGACCGAGCGCGTCTTTCCGAAAAAGCTCACCGAGGATCCGATTCTGCCCGACGCGGCGCGCATACACCTTGGTCACAATCTCGAACTCCAGCAAAGCCGCGTCGGCGCGGAACGCCTCGCTTTGCGGCTGGCCGCAGGCGCGGCGCGCCGTCGCGTGCTGTTTTCGTTCCCGCGCGTCGACCTCGACCAGGGACGGCCGCGCGTGCCGTCGTTCTACGCGCTCGAAGTGTTGCGCGCCGCTGAGGGACGCCTGCCCGGTTTTGACGAGCTCGATAAACGCGCGGCGGGCGAGCAGGCCGCGCGGCTGGGATGGCCCGCGCCGCGCGACGCCATCGATGCGATCGACGACGCCGAATTCGATCTCGCCGTGCTCAATCGCCTGGCAGGCCAGGATGACGAGGCCACGACCGGCGCGGCCCATTACCTGCTCGACGCCAACCCTCATCTCGCGCGAGCGCTGCGCGCGCGGGCGCGGCGATGGCTCAAGCGATGGACGCCGGCGGACGGGCTGGTAGATCCCGGGCCGGAGGTGCGCGCAGCGCTTAACAAGCATCGCCCGGACGCCCGTTCCTATTCGGCCACCGCGCTTCAGCATTTCGCGGCCTGCCCGTATCGCTTTTTGCTCTACGCGATCCATCGAATCCAGCCGCGCGAAGAGGCCGAGGCGATCGAGGTGATCGATCCGCTCACTCGCGGCGCGCTGCTGCACGAGGTCCAGTTCGAGTTGCTCACTCGCCTGCGCGCGGCCGGCCGTCTCCCGGTCGCGCACGCGGCGCTGGACGAGGCGCTCAGCGTGATGGACCAGACGCTGGAGGCGGTTGCCGAGCGATGGCATGACCGGCTCGCTCCGGCGATCGAGCGCGTATGGAAAGACGCAATCGACGCGATTCGCGCCGACCTTCGCGAATGGCTCCGCCGCGCCGCCGAAGACCCGGTTCCCTGGACCCCCGAGCGCTTCGAACTCGCCTTCGGGCTTGACGGGCGCGATCAGGCCGACCCCGCAAGCCGCATCGAGCCGGTGCCCCTTGAGGCCGGCCTCATCCTGCGCGGCTCGATCGATCTCGTCGAGCGCGGCCTCGGCGGCAGGCTCCGCGTTACCGATCACAAAAGCGGCAAGGCCGATGCGCCCAAGGACGTGATTATCGGCGGCGGCCGCGTGTTGCAGCCGGTGCTCTACGCGCTCGCCGCCGAGCGGCTGCTCGGCGAGCCGGTTGAATCGGGGCGGCTCTACTATTGCTCGTCGCGCGGCGGCTACGAGGAGCGTGTCGTGCCGCTCGATGACGCGGCGCGCGCCGCGGCCCGTGAATTCGCCGCCACCGTCGCAGGCGCGATCGCCGATGGCTTCCTGCCCGCCGCGCCCGCCGAGGGCGGCTGCCGATGGTGCGACTACCGGATGGTATGTGGGCCGTATGAGGAGGTGCGCGTCGCGCTAAAACCGGCCGCGCGCCTGGCCGCGCTCGAGCGATTGCGCGGGTTGCGATGAGCGAAGCGGAAAAGTTGCAATGAACGGAACGGGAAAGCAAAACGGCGCGCCGCGAGAGATCGCCGATCAGCGCGTGCGCGAGCGTATCCGCAACGACCTCGACACTACGCTAATCGTCGAGGCGGCGGCGGGTACCGGCAAGACCACCGCGCTAGTCAACCGGATCGTCGCGGCGCTGGCGGGCGGTCGCGCCGAGCTTGGCCGAATCGTCGCGGTGACCTTCACCGAGAAGGCCGCCGGCGAGCTTAAGCTCCGGCTGCGCGGCGAGATCGAGAGCGCGCGCAGCGACTCCGCACGAGATCCCGGCGAGCGCACGCGGCTTTCCGGCGCGCTCGGCCAGCTCGAGGAGGCGCGTATCGGCACGATCCATTCGTTTTGCGCCGATCTGCTGCGCGAGCGGCCGGTCGACGCGCGCGTCGATCCGATGTTCGAGGTCGCAGCCGACGACGTCGCCGGCGAATTGTTCGAAAGCGCTTTCGATCGCTGGTTCGAGCAGGCGCTCGGCGCGCCGGGCGAGGGCCTGCGCCGCCTGCTGCGCCGGCGCGAGGGCTTCGACCGCGAAGGTCCGCGCCCGATCATCCGCGCCGCGGCATGGGAGCTTTTGCAGTGGCGCGATTTCGACGCGCCGTGGCGCCATCAGGCGTTCGATCGCGATCCCGAAATCGACGCGCTGGTCGAAGAGATCCGCGCGCTCGGCGCGCTCGCCGAGCACGTCGATCCAGAGGATTGGCTCGGCAAAGCGCTCGACGAAATCGCCCGCCCGATCGACGAGGCGACGCGCCTGGAGACCGTGCGCGGGCGCGACTACGACGCGCTCGAGGCCGCGCTGCTTGCGCTGCTGCGCGGCTACGACGGGCGCTGGCGATGGAAGGGGTGGGGTGAGAATTTCGGGGCGCTCCCGCGCGCCGAGGTGATGGCGCGGCGCGACGCGCTGCATGCACGCCTTACGCGCTTTCGCGACGCCGCCGGAGCCAACCTCGCACCGCTTTTGCGCGACGAGTTGTGGCCGATCGTCGGCTACTACGAGGAGGCCAAGAAGCGCGCCGGTGTGCTCGACTTTATCGACCTCCTGCTGGTCGCCCGCGACCTCGTGCGCGACCGCGCCGCCGTGCGCGCCGAGCTGCAGCGGCGCATCAGCCACATCTTCGTCGACGAGTTCCAGGATACCGATCCGCTGCAGGCGGAAATCCTGCTGCTGCTCGCGGCTGCCGATCCGGGCGAGTCCGACTGGCATCGCGCGCGTCCACTGCCCGGCAAACTGTTTATCGTGGGCGACCCCAAGCAATCGATCTATCGCTTCCGCCGCGCCGATGTCGCGCTCTACCAGGACGTCAAGCGCCGCCTGCTCGAGTGCGGCGCCGAGCTGGAGCATCTAACGGTCAGCTTTCGCGCGACGCCCGAACTGCAGCGCGCGGTCAACGCCGCCTTTGCGCCGTTGATGCCGTCGGAATCGCCGACCCAGCCCGCCTACTCGCCGCTGATGCCGTTTCGCGCGGACTGCCCCACGCAGCCGTCGATCGTCGTGTTGCCCGTGCCCGCGCCCTACAACGAGCGCGGCTACGCGACCAAGCGCGCAATCGACGAATCGACGCCCGACGCGGCAGGCGCGCTGGTGCGATGGCTGGTCGAGGAGAGCGGATGGTCGGTGACCACGCGCGAGCGGCCCGAGCAGCGCGTCGCAATCGAGCCGCGACACATCTGCATGCTCTTTCGGCGCTTCAGCACCTATGGCCGCGACGTCACGCGGCCCTACGTGCGCGCGCTGGAGGCGCGACATATCGCGCACGTCCTGGTCAAGGGCGGATCGTTCAACGAGCGCGAAGAGGTCGAGGCGCTGCGCAACGCGCTCGGCGCGATCGAGCGGCCCGACGACGAGCTCGGAGTCTTTGCCACGCTGCGCGGCCCGCTGTTCGCGCTCGACGACGGCGCGCTGCTGCGCTTTCGTGCCGCGGCCGGCACGCTGCATCCGTTTCGCAAGCTTCCCGCCGATTTGCCCGCCGAGCTCAATGAGATCGCGGCCTCGCTCACCGTCCTGCGCGAGCTCAGCCGCGGACGCAATCGCCGGCCGATCGCCGAAACTATCGGGCGCCTGCTCGCCGCCGTGCGCGCACATGCGGCGATCGCAATTTGGCCCACCGGCGAGCAGGCGCTCGCCAACGTGATGCGCCTGATGGATCTCGCGCGGCGCTACGAGGCGCGGCGCGCCGTGCGCTCGTTCCGCGGCTTCGTCGACGAGTTGGAGGCGCGCGCCGAGCGCGAGGAGAGCGGCGACGCGCCAGTGGTGGAGGAGGGCGCCGAGGGCGTGCGCATCATGACCGTGCATCGCGCCAAGGGTCTCGAGTTCCCGATCGTGCTGCTCGCCGATCTGACTTGCAATGAAACCGCTGGCGACGCCCATCGATGGGTCGATCCGGCAAGCGGGCTTTGCGCGCTCCGGCTCGCGGGCCATGCGCCGCGCGAACTTCTGGACCACGCCGAGGAGGAGACGCGCCGCGACCGCGAAGAGGCGATGCGCCTGCTTTATGTCGGCGCGACCCGCGCGCGCGACCTGCTGATCGTGCCCGCGGTCGGCAACGCACCGCAGGAGGGATGGCTTGGGCGCCTCAATCCGGTGATCTATCCCGCGCCCAAGGATTGGCGCGTGCCGCTCGAGCCGGCGCCGCCGGGATGTCCCGTCTTCGGCGACGACAGCGTCGTCGTGCGCCCGCCCAAGGCTCCGGCGAAGTCGCGCGCCGTCGCGCCGGGACTCCATCGCGCGCATGCCGGCGAGCATCATGTCGTGTGGTGGGACCCCGCCCGGCTCAGGCTCGATGCGCGCGAGACGATGGGCCTGCGGCAGCATCGGCTGCTGACCGCCGATAAGGGCGAGCACGCGGCGTCGCAGGGTGCGCACGAATACGAACAATGGAAGACGCGCCACGGCGCCAAGCTTAAGGCCGGCGCTGCGGAAACTTTCAAGGTTGTTACCGCGACCGAGCTTGCCGCGCGGATTGTCGAGCGCGGCGAGCGTCCAGGATGGCTCGGCGATCCGGATCAGATCGCGATCGAACGCGTCGCGCGCGCCGCGGCGCGTCCGCATGGCGTCCGCTTCGGGACGCTGGTCCATGCGATACTCTCGCGCGTCGCGCTGGATGCGGACGCGGCGGCGATCGCGGAGGCGGCTCGATTTTTTGCGAGGATGCTCGGCGCGGACGACGCCGAAGTCGCGGCCGCATGCGAGGCAACAGCCGCCACGCTCGGCGCTCCGTTGATGAAGGCCGCGGCCGCCGCCGGCCCGGACCTCCGGCGCGAATGCGCGCTGCTGCTCAGGCTCCAGGAAGGCGCCACGATCGAAGGCGTCACAGTTGAAGGTGTAGTGGACCTGGCCTTCCCCGAGCGGATCGCAGGCGGCGCGCGATGGGTGGTGGTCGATTTCAAGACCGACGCCGATATCGCGGGGCGGCTCGACGAATATCGCGTGCAACTGCTGCTCTACCTGCGCGCGATAAGCCGGAGCACGGGCACTCCCGCGCGCGGCGTTCTGATGTGTGTTTGAACGGCCTCGCGTCTTCGCTACGATTGAGCCAGTGACAGATCACACCAATCGGACCAATCGGACCAACGACACATTGCTGGTGATTGGCTACGGCTCGTTGCTGAGCGGGTATGGATTGCTGGCCGAGCGGCGCGGCGGCGGCAGCAAGCTCGTCGCGCGCGACGCGTTCGCGGTGCGGCTGGGTAACGCGCGCCGCGGCTTCGCCAAGCCTTCCAGTCACGGGCATTACCTTGCGATGGACCTCGAGCCGGTGCGGCGCGGCGAACCGATCGTGGCGCGCGCGGGCCTCAATGGGGCCGGCGGGATCGGCGCGGTGGGGTTGGTGTTCGACCGCGAATGGGCGGCGCTGATCGCGCGGCGCGAGGAATACGACTCAGCCAAGTTCCTGGAGCTGCTCGCGCTCGCCGACGCCGCAGGTGCAGGCCTGGGAGAATTTCTGCTCGAGATCGCGCAGCGCACGGACTTCGATCTGCTCGCCTATCGCGTCGAATTGCGCAAGCTCCTCGGCTACACCTCGCCGGGCTACATCTTCCATCCCGTGCCGCTGACCGACGGCCGCGTCGCGATCGCCGCGATCGGCTCGGGCTACGAGGGCAGCGGCGATCCGGCCGTGCGCTCCAAGCGTAACGAGTTGGGGATGGACCGGTTGCTCTCGATGCGCGAGGCGATGGAGGTGCGGAGCTTCGAGCTCGATCGCGCGGGCCAGGCCGGCTATTTCGCCGAGTGCGTGTTGGGCGGGATGCACGGCCACGCGGTGGACGATCTGATGATGGAGTTCGATCTCGAAACCGACTGGGGAGGCGAGCTGATCCGTCGTTTCATGCTGGCCGCGCCCGGCGAGCTCGAGCGTTTCATGCGGGCCTCCTCGCTCGACGACGCGCGCTATCGCGCGCAGTTCACCGGCGTCGCTCACGAATGTCTCGCCCCGCTGAGCGCGCCGGTGGAAAATCGCAGGCCGGAGTAAGCGCGTGTCATCCGGATTTTCGATTTACGTCGCCAAAGAGAATCTGAAATTCTCGGCCGCGCATTTCATCGCCTACCCCGGATTTCGCGAGCCGCTGCACGGACACAATTACCAGGTCGGCGTGCGCGTCGAAGGACGGCTCTTACCGACCGGCTACGTGCTCGACTTCGGCCTGATCAAGCGGCTCACCAAGGAGATCGTCGATCGGCTCGACGAGCGCACGCTGGTGCCGGCCGAGAGCGACTGTCTACAGATCGAACACCTGGATAATGGGCAATTGAGGATTTGCTATGGAGCGGATGAATTCCGGCTGCCCGCGAGCGACGTCTGTCTTTTGCCGATCGGGCACAGCTCGGCGGAAGAACTCGCGCGCTTCATCTGGAAGGAACTATACGAGGCCCTGAATGTTCAGCAGGCGCTCCAGGGAATAATGTCAATCGAAATCTCGGTGGCCGAGGGGCCCGGCCAGGCGGCGATTTACCGCGCTGAAGTGGCCGGAGCGTGAAATTTTGTCGCCTCGCCTGTGACGCGCTAAATGTTCCTGAGGACGGTGTTGATTCTCAGAACCGCGTTTCAATACCCAGTGTCGGAGCACCAATAGCGTATCGGTCAAACATTGTCGCTTGTTTGGCTACCGTCCCGCATGACACAATCTGAGGCTGTTTCATTGAGCTACCCAATGTCAGTGGGGGACCGGCAAGCAGTGATCGCGCCTGAGACCAAGGCTGATGCCAGTCCGCGGCCGCCAGCCGAACGCAATCTCATCGGCGAACATATAACGGTGGTCAAGCTTCGGGCGCTGGTCGATCGCGTTGCGGCCACCGACGCGACGGTGCTGATCACGGGCGAGAGCGGCACCGGCAAGGAGGTCGTCGCGAGGACGATCCATACCTTGTCGGCACGGCACGGCCGCGCCTTCGTGCCGGTCAACTGTGCGGCGATTCCGCATGAGCTGCTGGAATCCGAGATGTTCGGCCATGAGCGCGGCGCCTTCACCGGCGCGTCGGGTCCGCGCCACGGGCTATTCAGCACGGCCGACGGCGGAACGATCTTCCTCGACGAGATCGGCGAGATGCCGCTGCAGCTTCAGGCCAAGCTGCTGCGCGTGCTGGAGGACGGGATCGTGAGGCCCGTGGGCTCCGACCGCGCGAGCAAAATCGACGCGCGCGTGATCGCGGCGAGCAACTCCGACCTGGTCGCCGGGGTCAAGAAGGGCAGTTTCCGCGAGGACCTCTTTTACCGTTTGCAGGTGGTGCCGATCGCGATCGCACCGCTGCGCGAGCGCCGCTCCGATATCCCGCTGCTGGTCGAGTATTTTCTCTCGCGCCTGCAGGCCCGCTTTGCCGGCCGCCACTGGACCGTCTCGCAGGCGGCGATGGTCAGTCTGTGGTCGTACGACTGGCCGGGCAACGTGCGCGAGCTCGAGAACATGATCGAGCGGCTGGTGATCATGTGCGAGGGCGAGGCGATCGACGCCGATCTGCTGCCGCCTGGCATGGTCGCCACCACGCGGGCTTCCGAAAATCATGTTCCCACGACGCTGGCCGAGGGCGGCGTCAACCTCAATGCGATCGTGCGCGAACTCGAGGGCCGTATGATCAACGAGGCCCTGCGCCAGACCGGCGGCAACAAGCAGGCGGCGGCGCGCCTGCTGGGGCTCAAGCGCACGACCTTTTCCGCCAAGCTGCGGCGATGCGGCGTGATTGCGCCGGCGGGCTCGGGCTGGAACGACGAATCGTGAGGTTTTGATTCGTATGGTCGAGCAATCAGCCAGGCTGCCCCAGATAATGGTGGTCGACGACGATGCGGACACGGTGTCGATCCTCGCGCGCCATCTGCAGCGCGAAGGCTTCGTCGCGATCGAGGCCGTCTCCGGCGCCGAGTGCATCAAGCTCGCGCGCGAAAACCCGGTTGACGTGATTCTGCTCGATCTGATGATGCCCGAGATGGACGGCTTCCAGGTCTGCCGCAAGCTCAAGGAAGATCCGTCGACCGCCGAGATTCCGGTCATCATGATCACCGCGCGCGACGACCTCGACGCCCGCGCCGAGGGGATGCGCCTGGGGGTGAGCGATTTTCTCGCCAAGCCGGTCTTCCGCCGGCAGCTCGCCAACCGCATCCGTGCCCAGCTCGACATGGCTGCGACGGCGCGCGCCAACGAAGCCGCGCTCCATCAGCTCCAGGGCGGCAATTCCAAGAAATAGCGGGCCGCACAGCGCCGCTCGCGCGCGTCCGCAAGGGCCGGTCTTGCGCCGGAAGGGCGGCGCTGATATCGAAATGCGCTACGGGGCAGATTCTTCGATGAGTTGCGACTTCGCGTTCGTGTTCGTTCGCGCCCGTTGCTGGAAGCCGACAGGAGGTAGAGCGAGATGGATACACAGAGCGGCGGCAGCACGCCGCAAAATCAGGTGGTCGCGGCTGCCGCCTATCTGTTGGGATTTGTGACGGGAATTCTCTTTCTGTACCTGGAACCGTACGACAAGGACGAGTTCGTGCGCTTCCATGCGCGCCAGTCGATTGCGTTCTCGATCGCCTGGTTCGTGATCAACCTGGTGCTCGGCGTGTTCATCGCCGTGCTGCCCTTCGCGCTGGGCCGGCTGCTGGTCGGGCTTCAGGAGCTGATTAATCTGGCGTTGGCGATCATGTGGATCTTCCTGATGTACAAGGCCTATGGCGGCGAGCGCTATCGTATCCCGGAACTGGCGGACCTCGCCGACAGTTTCAGCAAACCGTAGGCGCGCGCGCCCCGCGCACGCGCGGCGGGCCTCCGCGGCACAAACGCGCTCGCTTGCGCCTCGCCTTTGGCCCCTTGCGCCTCGCCATCAGCTGAAGGATGGGACAACAACTGCGATGCGCTCACGATAACCTCCCGAGGTTCTGGCCGAGGCTTAGCCCAAGATTTTGATCAGGATTTGGACGGTCGTCGTTAACGAGCGGCACCGGCGGTGTGTCGGCGGCCGCGGTGGCGGCATGAGGGCGGTAGGCGTTCGCCGGATGACTTTCCGGCAGCCGCGCGCGTCCGGGTCCATAGAGCTTCTCGCGCAGCGTGCCCTCGCGGTACTCGCGCTTGAAGACCCCGCGCCGCTGCAGTTCCGGCACCACCAGATCGACGAAATCCGTAAAGCTCTCCGGCGTCACCGCGTAGCACAAGTTGAAACCGTCGATATCGGTCACTTCGATCCAGGACTCGAGCTCGTCGGCGATCTGCTCGGGCGACCCGACCAGGATCGGACCCATCCCGCCGATGCCGACGAATTCAGCGATCTCGCGCACGGTCCAGGTCCGGTTCGGATCGGCCAGCGTGAAGGCCTCGACCGCCGAGTTGATCGCGTCGTTCTTGAGGTAATGGATCGGATCGTCGAGCGAGTAGCGCGAAAAATCGATCCCGGTCCATCCCGAAAACAGGGTCAGCGCGCCGGCGTGGCTGATGTGGCTGCGGTAATCGTCGAACTTGGCCTTCGCTTCGGCCTCGGTGCGCCCGACGATCACGGTCATCAGGGTGAAAATCAGGATTTCCGCCGGATTGCGGCCGTAACGCGCGGCGCGCCGGCGAATGTCCGCGACGCGCGGCGCGACCACCTGCTTTGACGGCCCCAGCAGAAACACGCACTCCGCGTGCCGCGCGGCGAACTCGCATCCGCGGTTCGAGGCGCCCGCCTGGTAAAGCACCGGGGTGCGTTGCGGCGAGGGCTCGCACAGATGAATCGCGTCGACGCGATAGTTCTCGCCCTGGTGGTGAATCTTATGAACCTTGTCGGGCCGCGCGAAGATGCGGTTGTGGCGGTCGCGCACCACCGCGTCGTCCTCCCAGCTTCCCTCCCACAGCTTGTAGACGACCTCCATGTATTCGTCGGCGATGTCGTAGCGATGATCGTGCGCGTTCTGCGCGTCCATCCCCACCCCCTTCGCCGCGCTGTTGAGGTAGCCGGTCACGATATTCCATCCGATTCGCCCGCGCGTCAGATGATCCAGCGTCGACATCCGGCGCGCGAAAGGATACGGCGGCTCGAACGAAAGCGTGCAGGTCACGCCGAAACCGAGATGCTTCGTGACCTGCGCCATCGGCGGAATCACCAGCACGGGGTCGTTGAGCGGTACCTGGATGCCCTGGCTGAGCGCGGTGTCGACGTTGCCGCCATAGACATCGTAGACCCCGAGCACGTCGGCGATGAACAGGCCGTCGAAGCAGCCGCGCTCAAGAATCTGCGCAAGCCCGGTCCAATACTCCAGGCTAGTGTAGTCGACCGCGTGGTCGCGCGGATGCGTCCACAGGCCCGCCGACTGATGCACCACGCAGTTCATGTCGAACGCGTTGAGACGAATTTCTTTGGTCACGTTCCGCTCCTTGGCCGGTTGGCCTGCGATATCAGCGGCGCTCGGCTAGTGCGTAAATCCCATGGAAACCTGAAGTAAATGAAAATATGACTTAGAGGAGCAATTAAGTCAATTAATTAGATGAGTAACTGAGTCGCCTATTTCTAAACACGTCCTTCCCGTGCTAAAAATTCGGTAGAGGACTCGAATGAAATTTGGCGTTGGGGTCGACTATTCGCTCAAGGCATTGCTGATGCTGGCGGACCGCTATCCGAGTGCGCAGCCATTGCGCGTGGAGGAAATCGCGGCCGTGCAGGGGGTGCCGGAGAACTACCTGCGCCGCCTGCTGATCGAGCTCAAACGCGGCGGGCTGGTGCTGAGCCAGAAGGGGCCGAGCGGCGGCTACATGCTGGCGCGTCCGCCCGCGCGGATCACGATGGCTGACGTGGTCGAGATAATCGAGGGCGATTACACGCCGGTCGAATGCCTGGAGGACGGCGCGAATTCGTTCTGCCCGCGCGACAGTGGATGTCCGATGCGCGACGTGTGGCGCGAGGTGCGCGACAGCGTAGTGGGTATCCTGCGCAGTGCGACGCTTCAATCACTCTCCGAGCGCCGCAAATCCGCGGTGATGTATCAAATCTGATTTTTAAATCTGATTTAAGCTCGGCCGTACACCGGAATCACCGCGCCAGAGGTCACGCCGCAATCCTCCGAGCAGAGATACGCGATTGTCCGCGCGATGTCGTCGGGTTTGACCCAGTTCTCGTGCTTCGCCTTGGGCATCGCCTTGCGATTCGCCTCGGTGTCGATGGTGCTCGGGGCGATCGCGTTGACCAGGATATTGTCGCCGAGCACCTCTTCGGCGAGCGAGGCGGTGAAGGTCTTGATCGCCCCCTTGGCCACCGCGTAGGCCGCGTAGTCGCCGGCGCCAGTAAGTCCGCTGCGCGAGCTGACCGAAACGATACGGCCGTAGCCGTTGCGCTTCATCGCCGGCACCGCCGCGCGGCAGCATAGAAACGTCGGCTTGAGATTGAGGTCGAACATCGATTGCCATTCGGCGAGCGTGGTCTCGGCGATCGGCTTGCCGCCCCAGAAACCCCCGACCAGGTTGACTAGGATGTCGAGCTTGCCGAAGCCGTGCAGCACTTCGTCGACGAGCTGCGAGATTTGTTCCTCGACGCCGACGTCGCACTTGCGCATCAGTACCTGCGAGGACGGGAAGCGGTTGCCGAGACGCTGCTGCAATAGCGGGACCTCGGCGTCGACGATATAGGGCACGGCCACTTTCGCGCCCGCAATCAGGAAGTACTCCACCGCGGCTCGGCCAAGCGCTCCCGATCCGCCGGTTATGATCGCAACGCGGCCTTCAAGCAGTTCCATCGATGAGACCCCCCGCCGCCGTACCCCTACTTCAGTGCGGGGTTACGGGCTCGAGCGCGCCCGCGACGGCTGGCGCCGCGGGCGCGGACGACGTCTACTTCAGATTCGAGTTGGCGAAATCCCAGTTGACCAGGTTCCACCACGCCTCGACATACTTCGCACGCGCATTGCGATAATCGATATAGTACGCGTGCTCCCAAACGTCGCAGGTCAGGATCGGCTTGATATTGTGAGCGACGGGAGAATCGGCGTCGTGGGTCGCGATGACGTCGAGCGCTCCGTCGGACTTCTGCACCAGCCACGCCCATCCGCTGCCGAAATGAGTGGTGGCAGCGTCGGAGAACTTTTTCTTGAAGGCGGCGAAGTCGCCGAAAGCCTTCTTGATTCCGTCGGCCACTTTGCCGGCCGGCTCACCGCCGCCCTTCGGCTTCATCGAGGTCCAGTAGAAACTGTGGTTGAAATGCTGGGCCGCGTTGTTGAACAGGCCGCCGGGGCCGGCCTCCTTGATGATCTGCTCGAGCGGCGCGTTCTCGAACTTGCCGCCCTTGATCAGGTTATTGAGATTGGTGACGTAGGTAGCGTGATGCTTGCCGTGATGAAACTCCAGGGTCTCGGCCGAGATATTAGGCGCCAGAGCGTCCATCGCGTAGGGCAGCTTGGGAAGTTCAAAAGCCATGATCGGAGTACCTTCCTTTTCGGAGAGTTAATCTTGTGAATCGCCGGGCAAAAATACCGGCGCGGCTTCGCCGGGTGGAATAAACAAAATCCGCACGCGCGTACGTGGCTGCAACAATAGTTAAACTAACCCGCCCGTCGCGCGGCTTGCAAGTTTCGCGGACGAGCCGCCGTCGGCCACGGTTGGAAGTCGTGCCGGGGGGAACGTAGTTAGAAGTCGCGGCGCTAAAAGTCTCTACGCGCTAAAAGTCTCTACGATTGTTGAGCGCGCTCGAAAGCGTGGCGGCGTCGCTGTATTCCAGGTCGCCGCCCGCCGGCAGACCGCGGGCGAGCCGAGTGGTCTTGACCCCCAACGGTTTCAGCAGCCGCGCCAGGTAGAGCGCGGTCGCCTCGCCCTCGACGGTCGCGTTGGTCGCGATTATGACCTCGCGCACCGCAACTTCACCGTCAAGACGCATCAGCAGTTCCTTCATCTTGAGGTCGTCGGGGCCGATACCGTCGAGCGGCGCGACCGCGCCGTGCAGCACGTGGTAGAGGCCGCCGAAACTGCGCGCCCGCTCGATCGCCATCAGGTCGGCAGGCCCCTCGACTACGCAAATCACGTCGTGCTCGCGCTCGGGGTCCTCGCAGATGCGGCAGCGCGGCGCGTCGGCGAGCGCGAAGCATTGCGAGCAGAGCCCTACGCGCTCCTTCATCTCGAGCAGCGCCTCGGCCAACGCGATAACTTCGTCGCGGGGACGGTTGAGCAGATTGAACGCGAGGCGCGAGGCGGTCTTCTCGCCCACGCCGGGCAGCCGGGAAAGCTCGCGCACTAGCCGCATCATCGCGGGCGGTAAGCCGTCGGCGCGCTTGAGATTGTTCTCGGCCATCGTTTCGAAGTCTGCCGAAGTATGGCGATGCGCGCGGCTCTGGCCCTCGCTATCCGCGGCCGCCGCCGAAGATGCCGGGCAGGTTCATCCCGGCCATCGGCCCCAACTTGCCCATTTCCTCGGCCATCAGCTCCTGCGCGCGGCGCAATCCGTCATTGATCGCGACCACGATCAAATCTTCCATCATCGCCTTGTCATCGGCGGCGGCGATCGACGGATCGATTTCGATCTTGCGCACGCGCATCGCACCGTCCACCACCACTCGCACCATCCCGCCGCCGGACTGCGCCTCGACGGTTTTCTCGGCTGCTTCGATCTGTAGCTGCTTGAGTTTCTGTTGCAGGTCCTGGGCCTGCCGCAGCATCGCGGAAAAATCGAATTCGTCGGGCACGATGTTACTCCTGTGAGGGGCGCCGCATCGCCGGCGGCGCCGGATCATTGCTCGCTGACGCGCTGAGCGCGGCCGGCGCTTCCGCCGGTGGCGCCGATGGGGCGGCGGGCCGTTCGCGTACATCACGTACTTCGCGTACTTCGACCAGGCGTCCCTGGAGCTCTTCGAAGATGCGGCGCACGACGGGGTCTGCGTATAGAGCTTGGCGGTCCGCGGCTACGCTGCGCGGCTGCGGCGGCGGATTCTCCGCCGCCGCAGCCGCGGGGGCCGGCATGGCAGGCTGTTCGGCTGTCGTGGATGGCGCGACGCTCTGCGTCGCGCCATCCACGACGGCGGCGGCATCCACAGAAGCTACGGCGCCCACGGCGGAGGACGCGCTGGCGGCGCCGCCCATGGCCGCCCCCGCCGCACCGTTCACCGACACTTCGACCCGCAGCTTGCGTCCGTATAGCTCGCTCGCCAGCTCGCCAATCGACGCGCGGTTGTCGTTGAGGTAGCGGATGTAGATGTCGTTGCGCGGGATCACGCGCAACACATCACCGTCGAGCGCCAACGAGGCGCCCTGCTCCATGAAGCCGGCGAGCGCGGCCCGGCGCGCGCGGATATGCTCGCGCAACTCGGGCAAGTCCGGCAAGCTGGGCAAATTGGAACCGCCCGGCGCCGTCGCGGCTTGCGCCGCTCCCAGCGGCGCGAGCCGCGACGGCGCGGACATCGCGGACGCAGCCGCGCTGGCCGAAGGTGAGGTCAAGGCCGGCGCGCCGGCGGCGCGCAGCGGCGCGTCGGCCTTGACCTCGCCCTCGACCCGCAGGCGGCGTGCGCCTGCGGGTGGAGCAGGTTCCGGGTCGGGGACGCGCGCGGGAGCGCGCGTCCCCGACCCGGAACCGCCGGAGGCGGCGCTGGGCGCGGCGGGCGGTGCACCGCCCGCCGCGCCCAGCGCGCGGAGCAGCTCGTCGGCGTCCATCACGGGCGCCAGCGTCGCCATCCGCACCACGATCATCTCCAGCAGCAGGTCGGGATAGGGCGAGCGGATGATCTGTTCCTGCGCGTCGGCCATCAGCTTGAACAGGCGCATCAGGTCGCGCGTGCTGGGGCGTTCGGCGATACGCCGCAGCTCGGACGCTTCATGGTCGGGCAGGTCGGCGAGCGGATTGACCTCGTCGCCCGCCGGCAGCTTGGCTACCGCGAGGTTGCGCAGCATTTCGAGCAGATCGCGGCCGAGCGATTCAAGATTGGCGCCGCGGCGATGCTGTTCGCGGACGGCGCCGAGCGCCGCCGCTGCGTCGTGATTGAGAATCGCCTCGGCCAGCTTGAACACCGCGCCGCGTCCGGCGACGCCGAGCGAGGCCGCGATATCACTCTCGGTTACGTTGCGGCCCAATGCGGCGATCGCGGTTTCGAGCATCCGTTCGGCGTCGCGCATGCTGCCGCCGGCCTCGCGCGCGAGCAGGCGGAGCGCCGCCTCTTCGACCTCAATCTCCTCGCGCGTCGCCAGTTCCTTCAGGCGCGCAAGCGTGGTGTTGAGCGGGATGCGCCGGAAGTCGTAGCGCTGCAGGCGCGACAGGATCGTCTCGGGCATCTTCTGCGGCTCGGTGGTCGCCAGGATGAACTTGACGTGGGCGGGCGGCTCTTCGAGCGTTTTCAGCAGCGCGTTGAAGGCCTGGTCGGTAAGCTGATGGGCTTCGTCGATGATGTAGATTTTGAAGCGGTCGCGCGCCGGCCGGTAGCTCAGGTTTTCGATGATCGCGCGGGCGTCGTCGATCTTGCGGTAGGTGGCGCCATCGATTTCGACCACGTCGAGCGCGCGCCCCTCGCGGATTTCGATGCAAGCCGCGCATTCGCCGCACGGTTCGGGGGTCGGCCCTTTTTCGCAGTTGAGGCAGCGGGCCAGGATGCGCGCGGCGGTGGTTTTACCGACGCCGCGGATGCCGGTGAAGAGGAAGGCGTGCGCGATACGGCCGCTTTGCAGGGCCTGGCCGAGCGTGCGAGTGACGTGCTCCTGGCCGACCAGCTCGGCGAAGCGCTCGGGGCGCCATTTGCGCGCCAGCACCAGGTGCGATGACGGATCGAGGGCCATCAGCGATAACCGGTCATATAACGATTACGCAGCGATTACGGAAAAAAACGGCATGCTGCCCGTCGAGTGATAGCTAGGCTACCCTGCGGCACAGGGTGGCGACCGGTGCCGTTGCTTCCTTCCGGACCTGGCGGGGTTCGCGGTCTTCCCTTGCGCAGGACCCAGCTATCATCGGCGGGCAGCCCCTTCACGGCCAGCCGCTGAGTCTCTAATTAAATTCCCATCGGCGCAAGCATGCAACCGCTTCAATTCAAGGCCTCCACAACAGCCACATCACGCGGCGACGGATTCGGTCGGCGCGCCGGCGCGACGCGCCAGTGCGAGCTTCAGCCACACGCGTGCCGAGTCGGTCAGAATCACAATCACGACCGCGATAAAGATGACGGTCATCGCGGTGTCGACGCGATCGTTCCATATCAGCCGCTCGAGCGTCGCGGCGCGCGCGGCGGTCGTTACGGGGAGCGCCTGCTCGGCTGCGAGTTGCGCCGCGTGCGCGAGGAAGCCGACGTTGGGCGCCGCGCTGAAAATCTTTTCCATCCCGGCCGTCATCGTGACCGCGACCAACCAGCAAAGCGGAGTGAGGGTGACCCAGGCGTAGCGTCCCTTGCCCTGCCGGACCATCGCGGAGGTCGCGACGCACAGCGCGATCGTCGCCAGCATCTGGTTGGCGATCCCGAACAGCGGCCATAGCGAATTGATCCCGCCGAGCGGATCGATCGTGCCGAAATACAGAAAATAGCCCCAGGCCGCGACGATCAGCGCTGAGGTCGCCACGATATTGCGATACGAGCCGGTGTCGCCGAGCGTGGGATGTAGCTGGCCGAGCAGGTCCTGGAACATGAAACGCGCGACCCGCGTGCCAGCATCGAGCGTGCTCAGGATGAACAGCGCCTCGAACATGATCGCGAAGTGGTACCAGAGCGCAATCACCGCGCCGCCGCCGAGCGAGTGCGCGAAAATATGCGCCATCCCGACCGCCAACGAGGGCGCGCCGCCGGTGCGCGCGTATAGCGTCTGCTCGCCGATCGAAGCCGCCAGCGCGCGCATTTCCTGGTCGGTGACGGCGAAGCCCCACGCGGAAATCTTCTCGCACGCCGCCACGCCCGTACCCACCACGCCGGCCGGCGCGTTAACTGCGAAGTAGATACCGGGCTTTATAATGATCGCGGCGATCATCGCCATCACGGCGACGAACGACTCCATCAGCATGCATCCGTAACCGACCATCCGCGCGTCGCCCTCGCGCTCGAGCATCTTGGGGGTGGTGCCCGAGGCGATGAGCGAGTGGAAGCCCGAGATCGCGCCGCAGGCGACCGTGATGAAGGCGAAGGGGAAGACCTTGCCGCCGAAGACCGGCCCGCTGCCGTCGGTAAATCGGGTCAGCGCCGGCATCAGGGTCGGCGGATGCATCGCGACGATCCCGGCGGCCAGCGCAACGATCGTACCGATCTTGATGAAGGCCGAGAGATAGTCGCGCGGCGCGAGCAATAGCCAGATCGGCAGCACCGAGGCCATAAAGCCGTAGCCGATGATCCAGGCGGCCAGGTGCGGCGCGTCCATCGCGAAGTAATGGCCCCAGCTAAAGCCCTCGACGTAGCGTCCGCCGAGCACCGCCGCAAGGATCAGCGTGACGCCGAGCACCGAGGCCTCGACGATTCGTCCCGGGCGCAGGTAGGTCATGTATACGCCGACCAGCATCGCGATCGGCACCGTCGCGGCGACGGTCGAAGTCGCCCACGTGCTCTGCTTCATCGCGTTGATCACGACCAGGCCGAGCACCGCGATCAGGATGATCATGATGAGCAACACGCCGCCGAGCGCCACCAGCCCGCCGACCGGCCCGATCTCGTCGCGCGCCATCTTGCCCAGCGAGCGGCCGTCGCGCTTGAGCGAGTAGCCGAGGATCACGAAGTCCTGCACGCATCCGCCGAGCACCGCGCCGATCACGATCCACAGCGTCGAGGGCAGGTAGCCGAATTGCGCGGCGAGCACCGGCCCGACCAGCGGGCCGGGGCCGGCGATGGCGGCGAAGTGATGGCCGAACGTGATCCATCGCGGCGTCGGCACGTAGTCGCGTCCGTTGTTGAGGCGCACGGCGGGCGTTGGATGCGAGTCGTCGAGTTCGAGCACGCGGCGCGCGATGAAGCCCGAATAAAAGCGGTAGCCGACGGCGTAGATACAGACCGCGGCGATAACGAACCATAGCGCGCTCGGACGATCCTCACCGCGGGCGAGCGCGATGTAAGCGAGGCCGCCCGCGCCTAACGCGGCGACCGCTACCCAGGTAAGGATTCGTGCTGCCTTCAAGACTCCCCCATGCCTGCTTTCGCTTCGGCGCTATTGCATGTCCAAAGCGCCCGGCCGCCGCCGGCGCTAGGGACTCAACGTGCGCAACTATTGGCTGATGCTTTAGGAGAGACGGGGCGCTCTTTGCAAGCGCACCGCGCGTCGGTCGGCGGCATTCGGCTGCAAAGGGTCTCGCACCCGAGCCCGTCTGTAAGCAAAAATGTCTGTTTAGAGCGGAATACCGTTGGCGGCGCGGGTCTCGAGGCTGAGTTCGATCGCGTCGCGAATGTTGGCGATGGCTTCTTCTCGCGTCCGCCCCTGAGACACACAGCCAGGAAGGCTCGGGCATTCCGCGATCACCCAGCCATCTTCCTCTTCCAAGGTGACTACGTATCTCATCGCTTCAGAATGGCACTCCCGTATTTGGCTCGTCAGGTCACGATGGACCCGAGGCGAGCGCCTGACTCGCTAAATCGATTCGGTCAGGACGGCTTGATCGGGTTGACTTCGACCGGGGGCTTGGACTCGGCGGTCTTCTGCGCTTGTGGATTCGGGGTTTCAGGGTCGTTCATCGCCTTCTTGAAGTCCTTGATCGCCTTGCCCAGCGCGCCGCCAACGTCGCCGAGCTTACTCGGGCCGAAAATGATCAGGATGATCACCAGCAGAACCAATAAATGGGAAGGTGCAAAAATATCCATGGTCATCTCCGCACGGCGGGATCTCGACCGTGCTTTCAAAAGTCTATCGCGTGCCGATGCCGATTGCTACCAGCGGTTCGAGCGTCGCGCAAGCCCCAAAAGGACGCCGGTCCTGAGGCTATTCCCGTCCAACCGGCGCGCCGCGCGGAACCGCCGGTTGCGCCGCGCCTTCGCCCACGCCCACATTCTCCAGCCGGTAGCGCTGGACCTTGCGGTAGAGCGTCGTGTCGGGTGCCTCACTGTCACGCACTTAGCGAGCGGATTAGTACGGAAATCAAGAGCTTTTCGATTCTCGAGTTCGTGCTCGTAAGGTCGTATCTGAGCACATTTGGCACCGAGTTGGCACCAAAATCATACCAGGGAAATGTTCTCTAGTGCGACCGTTTGCTGCCACCTCGGCGGGGCTGGCGGATGAACAGTTAGGTCAGCGCCATCCGCCAGTTCCAGGGCCGGGGCCGGTGAAGAACGGAACAGGTGGCTTGCGAGGGCTAAATTCCTAAGGACGGAGGTTCCGAGATAACGGGTTGGAAAGGGCTGAAGCCATCCGAGACACGAGCCTCGCCGAAACAATACATGTAAAAAACGGACCAAGCGCACCTGGCAAGCCAAGAAGTGCGAAGTCCACCTGATCTTCGGGCGAGCCGCCGGCGTTTATCTTCTTTACGGTTTGTGCGATCCCGGTCGCTAGAAGGTCGCCGCACTGGAGGAGGGGTGTCCGATTGGATGATGCGGTTGTGAAATCGCGAATAGCACGATAGCCAAGGATGAACGGAATGCTGCCGGGTCTTTCATAGAGAACTGCCCGGCGAGCCCTCTTTAATCTTCGAAAAGCAGCTGCGAACGACTCATCGAATTGTCGGGCCGAGTCGAAGATGAGGCGCGCCCTTGCTCGCCTTTGCGAATAGAAGAACTCAGCTTTGTTCATCAAGTCAAAGAACGAGAAATAATTTGGCGAGTTCATCACTCCTGAAGCCACTTCAATGTCCTGGTTCGCACCTGATATCGAAGCGACCACAGCAGACAAATGCTCAAGGTGACTACGAACGCCGGAAACCGTCTGCGCTAAAGGTATTGAATAATTCACGGAGCGCAATTCGTGAAGCAGCCTCTCAAATAATTCCGTTATTCCTTGTCCGGAGCGTAAGAACTGAGCCGCTAACCGCAACGTCTCACCGGAGAGGTGGTCGTAGAATATTTCTGCGATCTGTATCTTCTCTGGCCGAAAATGCGTCCAAGAGTTGTCGCAGTTGTCGTTGTAGGCAGGATCGAAGAGATCGTCGACAATGAATGAGCAAACGTTAAAGCGTTTCTCAACTAGGACAAGGAAGACCATGCCGTCACTTTGAAAGATTGCATCGGCGAGATCCTTAATCAGCCATTTTTTTCGTCCTCGCAGCAATCTTTGTCCCTTGAGCTCTTGCCCCTTTGCTATACAGTATTTCTTTCGAAGGTTGACGATAGCTGATTTGACCTTACGCTCGGCCTTCGCATCGACTCCAACTCCAACCAGCGCAAAGATGGGCTGATCGAGATTGAGAAGGTCATCTCCCGTATTGCCGCTTTCATCAATGAAAACCTTACTTGACTGCATGTCCAACCGATCAGTGTGCGTGAAACAAGTCCATCGACGTATTCTCTTCCAGGTCCGTCATTGAAGATTTCACGAGACACCTTGCGGACATTTTGAAGGACCTTTTGAGGACCTAAGGTACCACGCGAGCACACCAGCGTGCAGGGCTCGATTCCAGATCGCCGACCCGCCGCCTTGACCAAAGTGGCACGCAGGGCGGACTTTGTCAGGTGGGTCGCATGAAGCCCCGACACGCCGCCGCGCTCGCCTTGGTCGGCTGGTATCTAATGGTGCCACGGCTCAAGGAAAAGTAGGGACCGCTGGCATAAATTTTAAGCGAGGAATCTGAAATGGGCAGACAGGTAGCTGTCGTGCTTTACGTGGTGGCGATGGCAGCCCTCATAGTCGGTGTAGATTTCGTGTTCTTCAGAAACCGATTCTGGGAACGGCTGACAGTGAATATTGGCATTGTCTTGGTGTTCGCAGCTTTCTATTTGAGATTCCTCAGGCGTCCATGAACAAGGCGCGATAGCGTTTAACGGAAACTGCCACATTCAAATTGAATGTCCTTCAATGAGGCCGCGACCGTATGATCGCGGAAATGTGAACTAAGACAAAAAGGCCGGGCTGGCAACCGATGCGACGGAAGACATAAAGTGCTGAAACTCCGCTATGCCGCTGCGCTCGCCTTGGTCGGATGGTATCTGATGGTTCCGCCGCCCACGGCGTCCGCAATCCAGTGGTGAAAGATTCTGTTTGCCGTTAATCGTCCATCATGATTAGTACTCACCTATAAAGCCGCATTTCTTCCTACCTTCGCGACTTTTTCCAACTCGGACCGCACGACAGGCCTTGATCCTGAAGGCTGCCGCGCTCTCCCCAATAGCCGGCCTTCCGACGGAGGTCCGCAATGAAATCGCGAAAGCACCTAAGCAAAGTAGTTGTGAGAGTGGAGGAGCCGGGCCCCAACCGAAATGCAAGCACCATCTGTCGAGCCGCGATTCTACTGCTCGTCTCGTTTGCGTTCGGTCTCGCCGCTCCGTCACGTGGATACGCCGCGGTACGAACTGTCTGCGCTAGCGGTTGCAAGTACACGACCATTGCGGCAGCCATCGCGGCGGCAAGGCCTGGCAGCACGATCAGCATTCTGGACGCCGTTCACGTAGAGTCGAACATCACGCCAAAACCGGAGAGGCCGTCGCGCTCACCACGGAAAGGCCCAAAATCAATTCTTCTGAAGGCTTTGGATGTAATGGACCAGATCGGTAATTCGGGATTTCGCTTTCGTTTCGGAAGCACTCTCGGAAGGATTTTTCGGCTCTCGGAAATATACGCCCCACAACGGCATGTCTAGGAAGCGCTTATGCGCTGCAATCCGTTTTTTGCCATCAATCACGTCGTAGACCTCTTGAGAAGGAAATTTGCCCCCGTTCTCTTTGGTCAAATGGGTTAAATCGGGCCCTCGAATGTCGGATAACTCATTCCCCGTTCCATCCATCCCGTGACACGATGCACAGTGCTTTTGATAGTCAGCTTCCCCAGTTGGCGCAGTTTGCGCCGATACCTCAGCCGTCGCCAATAAGAGCAAACCAGCGGCACCGAGTATGAGACTTACATACGGTAAGAGAGCGGCCCTTCTCAGAGACATTAAGTTTAACACTCTAATTCCTCTTTTTTGCGGCATTTTCTGCTGCCAGCGCCGAGCTGACGGTCATTGGACTTACTTTTTAACAAACGTGAAGCTCTGATCGAACGCTCGAACAGTAGCGGCAGAATGGGCCGAACCAAAACCGGCAAGTCACGGCGAGTTGATCTTTCGCTGGAGTTGATCGCAGCGCTCCGTGCGCTGCGGGTTGCTCGCGAACGCCAAACCCTTCAACGCGGCTGGGGTGAAGTGCCGAAGTCGGTTTTCATCAACGGCGCAAGCAAGCCGCTGGATATTTCCCGCGTGCGCAAGAACCTCGCCGCGACTATGAAGCGGGCCGGGGTAAGCGGTCACATTCTGTACGACACAAGGCACACCTTCGCCACCCGGCATCTCGAACTCGGCGCTCCCATCATTTACGTAAGCGAGCAGTTAGGCCACGCCAACGCGATCATGACGCTCAAGTATTACGCCCATTGGTTTGCCGCGTGCGGATAAGTCGCTTGCCGACAGGTTATACGCGCAGCCAACCGAGACCCTGAAGCACGCGAGTTAGATTCCGGCTTCGAAAAGGCCGTCATTCTTCTACGGGTGACGGCCTTATTTTTTTGTCACCAAAAGTTGTCACCAAACTCATTTTTGCCCATGTTGCAAGTCACCAACCCCTTCTGGCTGTAAGCCAACTTGCTCCAGCCGGTAGCGCTGGACCTTGCGATAGAGCGTCGAGAGGTGGATGCCCAGGGCCTCGGCGGCGCGGACCTTGTCGCCATGAACGCGGGTCAGCACTTGCCGGATATGCTCGCGCTCGAGTTCCTCCAGCGTCATTCCCGAGCCGTCGCCCGAGGCCGGCGGCGTCACCGACTTGTCGGAAAGCTTGTCGGGCAGATCGTGAGCATGAAGGACGTCGGTCTCGGCCAGGATGGCGGCGCGCTCGACGCTGTTTTCCAGCTCGCGCACGTTGCCCGGCCACGCGTAACCGACCATCACGCGCATCGCGCCCTTGGAAAAGCGCATCGTGGACCGCCCGAGCTGCTTTTCGTACTTGCGCAGGAAATAATTGGCGAGCAGCGGGATGTCGTCGCGGCGCTCGCGCAGCGCGGGCAGTGCGATGGTGATGACGTTGATGCGATAGAGCAGCTCCTCGCGGAAGCGGCCCTCCTTGACCTCGCGCTCGAGGTTGCGGTTGGTCGCGCAAATCACCCGCACGTCGAAGCTCACCGGATCGTTGGAGCCCAGCGGATAGCATTCGCGCTCCTGGAAGGCGCGCAGCAGCTTGACCTGCAGCGCGAGCGGCATCTCGCCGATCTCGTCGAACAGCATCGTGCCCTTGTCCGCCGCCTTGAGCAGGCCCAGCTTGTCCTGCGAGGCGCCGGTGAAGGCGCCGCGCTTGTAACCGAAGAGCTCGCTCTCGAGCAGATTTTCGGGCAGCGCACCGCAGTTGATCGGCAGGAAACGCGCGTGTGCGCGCTCGGAAGTGAAATGGATTGCGCGCGCCACCAGCTCCTTGCCGGTGCCCGATTCGCCGGTGATAAGCACGCTGGAGTCGGTGCGCGCGACCTTCTCCATGATGCGGAAGACCTGCTCGATGGCGTCGCTTTTGCCGATGATGTTCTCGAAGCGGTATTTGTCGCGCAACTCGCGGCGCAGGAAGCGGTTTTCCTGAAAGAGCGCCTTTTGCGCCAGCGCGTTGCGCACCACCGCCTTGAGATGATCGTTGGCGAACGGCTTGGTGATGTAGTCGTAGGCGCCCTCGTGCAGCGCGTGCACCGCCGATTCCACGCTCGGGTAGGCGGTCACGATGATGCCCATCACCTCGGAATCGAGCCCGCGCACGCGGCTTAAAAGATCAAGGCCGCTGCCGCCGCCGCCCAGGTTGACGTCGATTATCGCGAGGTCGATTTTTTCGCGCTCGAAAATTCCCAGCGCGACCTCCGCCACGTGCGCCTCGAAGACCGTGTAGCCCTCGCTCCGCAGGAGCTGCGCGATTATCGAGCGCATCAGATCCTCGTCCTCGACCACCAGCACATGGTACGGACCGCGCTGCGGCGCGGGCGCCGTGCGCTCGTGACCTGCGGGGGTCTCGGGTATCAGCGGTTCGGTTTCGTTCATGATGCCGGCGCGTGGGCCGCGGCCGCCTCGCATTCGTAGGTAGGAAGACAAATCGTCACTGCGGTGCCTTTGCCGATCTCGCTGTCGATGCGGATGGTGCCGAAGTTGGCGAGGATGATGCGCTGGCAGAGCGAAAGTCCGAGTCCCACGCCCGCGCCGGCCGGCTTGGTAGTGAAAAACGGATCGAAGACGCGGCTTAGATGCTCGGGCGGGATGCCGATGCCGTTGTCGACCACGCGCATCAGAACCTTTTTGACGTGGCCGCCGGTGTCGCGGCCGGCCACGTTCTCGGTCACGATCCGGATGGTGCCGCTGCGATGCTGGCTCGCGTCGGCGGCGTTGAAGATCAGGTTGATCAGCACCTGCTGGATCTCGTTGCTGTCGGCGAATGCGAGCTTGAGGTCGGTGGCCAACTGCGGCTCGAACGTGATGCCCTGGAAGCGGCTGTTGTAGGCCACCAGGCGCAGCGTCTCGCGCACCTGGTCGTTGAGATCGAAGCGGCTGCGCTGCGACGGCGAGGGGCGGGCGAAGTTGACCAGGTCCTTGAGCGTGGTCGAGATGCGCGTGATCTGCGCGAGGATCGTATGCAGCGAGGTGCGCCGCGCGAGGTCCGTCTCCTCCGGCAGCAGCGACTGCACGAGCGAGGAGATCGAGCCGAGCGGGTTGTTAACCTCGTGCGCCACGCCGGCGGCGAAGGTGCCGGCCGCGGCCAGCCGCTCGGTGCGCAGCAGCTCGTCGAGCATCTCGCGCCGCTGGGTCACGTCATGCAGGATCATGTGCACGAACCGCACCTTGCCGAACGAGATCAACGCCGAGTTGACGTCGAAGTAGCGTCCGGCCTCCGGCCAATCGCGGATCTGGTCGGAGCCGTCGCGCACCACCTTCTCCACATGACTCAGGATGTGCGGGATGTCCTCGGGCGGACCAAGCTCGGTCAGCCGGCGGCCCACCAGCGGCTTGTCCTCATGATCCTTGACGATTCGGTACATCGCCTCGGCCGCGGCGTTGGCGCCCTGCACGATCCAGGTGTACGGCTCGATCTCGTACATCGGGTCAGGCGCGTGGTCGATGGTTGTGCGATATCTTTCCTCAGAGGCGCGCAATTCATGTTCGCGCGACTCGATATAGAACTGCGAGACCATCAGGCGCCGTTCGTCGATCGCGGCGACCACCGCCTCGCGCACCCGCTCCATCCGCGGCCGCTTGAGCGCGGAGCGCACCCGCTTGATAATGATTTGCTTCAGCGCGATATGCAGGACGTTGAACTCCGACGGCCTCACCCGCGACAGCATCCCTTCCTGACAATGCCGGCGCAGATAGACGTACGTGTCGAGGTTGTCGCGGTCGCGCAGGTTCTCGATGAACCGGATCAGAGCGTTCGCGCAGTTCTGCGGCACCTGCCGGTTGTGAGGCACGGAGCCTTCGTCGAACATCCCGCGGATGGCCGCTACCCATTCCTCGACGATCCGCTCGAAGTGGCGTTCGATTATGTCGGCGGCAGCGCGGCGTGAGCGCTGGCTTTCCGGTCCCCGGCGATAGTCGGCGCCAAATAGCGCCGAGAGCGCCTGCTCGATCGTGCGGAGTTGCGCACGGATCGACTCGAGCTCCTCTGGCGTCGGCTCTATCGGCGCGTCGTGAGGAGCGCGCAACTCTGTTCCGGCCTTTCCCGCGGCCGCAGCGCCAGCCTGATGCGAAGTGAACTTCTTGTGCGAGCGATCAGTCGCGCTTTTCAGAGAGGCAGTCTTGCTCTTTTCAGAGGCAGTCCTGCTTTTATCAGCAGCAGTCCCGCGCTTATTTAGTACGGTGCTCCGCGGCGAGCGGCGGCCGTTAGAGTGCTGTTCCACGCTAAATACCGATCAATTTATAACATCGCCAAAATCCATCTTCTAGGAGCGGAGCCGGCGTTTTGCAAGTCGCAAAAACGCTGGGCTGCGATCCGCAGAGTCGCAAAAGGGTTAGCCAACATCCCATTACGTTGACCTTTGATCGCCCCGGTATCGTCAAAAGCCAAGGCGCTGCGAGGCTTTTTTGGTGGCACAGCTTTGGCTGTATGCGGGTATCGTGCTACCAGACGTGTGCTCCCGGCCGGCTATCCTTGCGCAGGGGAAATTTTTCTCCCGCGCTGGTCAGAAATTTTTTCTCAAAGCGATGCGGCTTGCTGATGTCCGGCCCGCGCTGGATCTCAGCCAGAGGCTCGTGCTCAAGCATCGGCTCCAGGCTTTGCAAGAGACCCATACCACGGCCCTGGTGCTGAGCGAGGAACAGGCGGAATCCGTCCTCGATCTCGCTACCTACACGGGGCTCCAGGGGCTGGTCGAAATCGCCCTCAAGCCCGAGGACCTGCTCGAACCCGCCCGCGCGCGCGAAACCACCGACCGTATCGTTCATACCGTCAATACCTGGCGTAACCATCCCTCGCTCATAGGATATCTCATCGAATGCCCGATCGCTCCCGAGCAGTTGAGGATGCTAGGCGTCGAGCGTCTGCGGCGCGCGCTCGACCGAATCATCCGCGAGATTCATTCGCGCGACGGCCGCGCGCTGGTCGCGCTGAAGCATCGCCCGTCCACGATTGCGCTCGCCACGGGAGCCGAGGATTTCCTCTACGCCGAGGTCGGCGGCTTCATCCCGGCGGAACTCGCGCCGTTCGTGACCGCGCTGCACAATCTCGCGATGGCGCGGCCGGTGGTGATCGAATTTCCCGAGGCCATCGCGGGCCAGGGCTCCGAGCAGGACGAACTGGTGGCGACGGCTTTCGGCGTTGGCGCAGCCGGCGTGGTTGCGCCGCCGGCTGCGCGTCGGGCCGCCGCGGATTGGCTCGCGATGCGCCCAATGCGGTTAGACGAGGCGAGTCCATTCGTCTCGCTCAACGGAACCTGTCCGCCGCATCCGCCGCGCATCCCGATGGTCTCGGTGGTTATCTGCGCCTACAACGCCGAGCGCACGATGTTGCCGTGCCTGGAGTCGCTCCGCCGGCTCAAGTATCCCAATTACGAAATCGTAATCGTCGACGACGGCTCGCGCGATCGCACCGCCTGAAATCGCGATGGCATTTCCCGAGTTCCGGCTTATCCGTCAGCCCAACAAGGGCTTGAGCGTCGCGCGCAATGTCGGACTGTATGCGGCGCGCGGCGAGATTATCGCCTACACCGACTCGGACTGCGTGGTCGATCCGGACTGGCTGACGCTAATGGTGCGCGCGATGGTGGACGGCGGCTTTGACGGCTGCGGCGGTCCCAACTATGCGCCGCACGAGGAAGGCCGGGTCGAGGGTTGTGTCGCCGCCGCGCCGGGCGCGCCTTGTCATGTGCTGGTCGCCGACGATCGCGCCGAGCATCTGGCCGGATGCAACATGGTCTTCACCAAGGCGGCGCTGGTGGCGGTGGGCGGCTTCGACGCGCAGTTCACTTCGGCCGGCGACGACGTCGACATCTGCTGGCGCATGTTGGATGCGGGTTTCGCGCTTGGCTATTGCCCGGCGGCCTTCGTGTGGCATTTCCGGCGCAACACGGTAAAGGCCTACTACGGCCAGCAACGCGGTTACGGCCGTGCCGAGGCGGCGCTCTATCTGAAATATCCCGAGCGCTTCAACGCGCTTGGCCAGATCAAATGGCGCGGCACGATTCCGGGTCTCGCGGCGACCGTGCCCGGCGCGCTGCGCCGCCGTATCGGATGGACGCGGGCGGATGGCGCCGCGCAGACGGTGCACGACGAGGTTCCGGGTATCCTGAGCTTTCTGCCGCAGACGCTTGAGTGGAACTTAGTGTTCGCGGCCGCGGCGGCCTTGACCTGGTTCGCAGGATTTTCGATTCTGCCGGCGCTTGCGATGTTCTCGCTAGGGCTGATATGGGCACTGCATTACGCGTGGCACGCGCCGCTTGAAAAATGTCACGACTCGCTCGGCTCGCGGCTGTTCGTCGCGTTCCTGGCCTGGAGCGGACCGATGGTGCGTACCTGGACCCGATGGAAGACGCGGATGAGCACGATTAGCCTCGGCAGCGAAATCCAGCCGCGTCAGCGCCCCGCGCTGAGACTATTCGGCCGCAGCCTCCATCTCTCGTACTGGAACGAGGCGTGGACGACGCGCGAGAGCTTGCTGGAGCGTCTGGCGCGGCACTGCTCGCGCGCCGGTCTCGCGGTTACGCCGGATCCCGGATGGAACGATTACGACCTTGAGGTTCGTCCCGACCCCTGGACGCGCCTGCAGTTCAAGACCGCCGACGAGGAGCACGAGGGAGCGCGGCTCAAGAACCATGTCGCCGTGCGCGTCAGGCTGAGCCGGCTTACCCTGATGGGCCTTGCGATGGCTGCGGGCGCGACGGTGGTGTGCGTGGTGCTGGGCCTCTCGGTGATGGCAGCCGTGCTGGCCGCGCTCACCATGGCGAGCGCGATGTGCGCGGTAAGCCAGGCGGTCGAATCGGGACGGTTCGCCTATCAAGCCGTCGAACAGTGTGCGCACGAACTCAACCTGATTCCGCTCGGCAAGCCGACCGCGGCGGCGCGGCGCGCAGCGGCTGCGGCGGAGCCCAGTGCGGCGGCGGCGGCCGAGCCGATCGGATCGTCGGCCAAGTTGTTCGCTGACAATCGGTCCGCAGTGGAGTAAGCGAGGGAAAAGACTTCCATCCGGCGAGCGGCCACGCAAGTTTCAGGGGGGCCGGACTTGTGGTGGAAGCGGGGAGTGTGGATAGCGGGGCGGGCGGTGCGATGCGCCGTCCGCCCCGCGGTTTTTAGTTTTCGATCACTTCGCGCAGAGCATCGCCCCCTACGCCCCCAACTGCTCGAGCAGCGACTTCGCATCCTCCAAGTCGGCGGTATCGAAGCCCTCGGTGAACCAGCCGTAGATTTCGGCGAGCATCGAGCGCGCCTCGTCGCGGCGCCCCTGTTTCGCGAGCAGGCGGGCAAGACTCAGGGCCGCACGCAACTCCCACGCTTTCGCACCTATCTTCTGCGCGAGCGCGATTGCCTCGCGGAAGCCAGCCTCGGCCAGTTCTATTTTTCCGTGTTTGAGCCGCAGTTCCCCGCGAAGCCGTAGCGTCTCGGGCCGGTATACGAGTTCGTCCGGATTCGCCTGGAGCGCCTGTTCGACCGTTTCGAGCGCGTCGGCGACGGAGCCCTCGCACTCCTGCGCGGCGGCCAGGAGCGTGGTCCAATAAACGGTGTTTGAGCGCGTCCCGGCCTCTAGCCAGTCAATTATTCCCCGGCGAATCAGTGCCACACCCTCGGTCGGGCGGCCCCGCTCCGCCCACGCCTGACCTAAAACACATCGGGACATAGAAGCGAGTTGCGGATATTGATTTTTATCCGACAATTCGAGTGCCCGCGCCGCAAAAATCTCGGCTTGTTCGTGTTCTCTCATCGCAAGCCGGAGCGACGCGGCCCACACTCCTGACAGAGCCATTTGGAAGGGATTTTTCCCATCCACTCCTGCCATCATCCGGGCCTCGCGTTCGCGCGCAGCATTGGCGCGACCAAGATTCCACGCGTTATGGGCTGCATAGCCAAAGGGTGATACACGAGCCTCGGGGAACTGCCTGAAGACGGTATCGTCGAAAAACTTTAGCCCCGCTATGAAATGCTCTTCGGCGCCGGCGAAGTCGCCACGCTGGTAGCGGATTGCCATCTGGAGAACATGGGCGTGCGCGAGACTTACGTGAGCGCGATCGCGAAGAGCAAGCTCGAGTGCCTGGTCCGCAAGTGCACCGGCGCCAGGTAGGTCGCCCGAGTGGAAGATGGTGTAACCTCTGTTAGTCATCAAAGCGACGAGTTGCTTGAGGTTGCCGCTCTTCTCGGCCAGCGCTGCAGCGTGCTCGGTGGCATGGATCGTTTCGGGCGCAGCATACCCTCTCGTAATCCAAAGCATTGAAATGACCGATTGCCGAAGCTCCAGTTCGCGAAGGTCACGTTGGAGCGACTTGGGCAGCAGGTTGAGCAGCGCCAAAGCCTGCCGGTAACTCTCCTGCGCTTCTGTGAACGCGTTGCGCGCCCACGCGCTCGTGCCCGCCCTTGACCATTCGGCAATCGCTGGCTCAGTTTCGCCCGCCTCCGTCCAGTGGCGCGCGAGAACTTCGGGATGCGCCTCCTTTAACGCAGGGAATTTTTCATCGATCGCGCGAGCCACCAGCCTATGCAGGTCCTTGCGGCGACTCTTGAGCAAAGCTTCGTAGGCCGCATCTCGGATCAGCGCGTGTTTGAACTGGTAAGTAGCGTCCGGAGCGATTCCGCGTACATAGAGCATTTCCGCGTCGGCCAGCTTGCGCAGCGCGCGCTGCAGATCTTCTTCGGCTATGGGATGGACCGCGTGCAGCAGCTCATAGGAAAATTCGCCGCCAATCACCGCGCCGATCTGGATCACCTCCTTGGCCGCTCCCAGCCGATCCAAGCGCGCCATCAACGAGTCATGCAGTGTCACTGGAATCTCGCTCCCGGTGAGCTTCGCGTCGCCACTCTCCAGCACTGCCCGCGTCAGTTCCTCGACGAAAAGCGGCACTCCGCCGGTGCGCTCGACCACCGCCGCGATGGTCTCGTTCGTCAATACCTGCAAAGCCTTGTGTGCCGCTACTTCCTCCACCATCGTGCGCACGTTGCGCGAATTCAGGCGGTTGAGCGTGATTTGCGTATGATGTGCGCGCAGCGGCCATGGCACACGAAATTCGGGGCGCGCCGTGTACAGCAACAGCAGCTGCGCCGTCGCCCCCTGCTCGACCAGCAGTTGGAGCAGCTCCAGCGTCGACGGGTCGGCCCAGTGCAAGTCTTCGATCGCTACTACAACTGGCTGCACGCGGGCGGCACCCAGCACCCACTCGACCAGGGTAGCCAGCAAGCGGCGGCGCTGCTGCTCAGGTGAAAGCGGCGACGCCGAATACTCGGGCGGTAGTGGCAGATTCAACAGCGGTGCAATCAGCGGGATCGCCTGGGCCGGCTCAAGCCCCGCCAGCGCCAGCCCGGACTGCAGTTGCGCGAATTGCGTGTCGTTGGGCGGCTCTCCGCTTACTGCATCGCCACGGTCATTGTTATCCCCGGTTGTTTGCAGCTCTCGCAGATATTCGTCCAAGGAGCGGAAGCTCTGTTCCCAGACTAGCTGGTGCAAGACGTCGACAATCGGATAAAAGGGCGTGTTCTGAAAGAAAGGGGCGGCGGCCGCTTCCACCCAGGTGTGAGGCGTGCCCGCGATTTGTTCGTGGAAGCGCTGCACCAGGCGCGATTTGCCGATCCCCGCCTCGCCTACGATGAGCGCCACCTGGCCTTCACCATCGAGCGTGCGCTCCCATCGATAAATCAGCGAACGTAACTCGTCCTCGCGCCCGACGAATGGAGTCAGTCCACGGGCCGCTGCCGCCGCTTCGAGCCGCCCGCGCACCGTGCTGGGCTGGACTACGCGGTAAAGTTGGACCGGCCGTTCAATCCCCTTGAGCGCCGGCGTTCCGCGATCCTCGATCACGAACAGTCCAGAGACTAACCGATGCACCGCTTCGGTGATAACCACGGTGCCCGGCTCCGCGGCCGCCTGCACGCGCGCGGCGATATTGGGCGTGTCGCCGAATACGTCGGCCTCCTTACCCGCGCCGGCGCCCACCACCACCGCGCCTGAATCGATGCCGACCCTTGCAGCGAGCCTTGGACCGGAGAGGTGTTCGTTGAGCTTCGAGATCGCGTCGAGGATCGCGAGGCCCGCGCGCGCAGCCCGCTCGGCGTCGTTGTCGTGCGCTTCGGGCCAGCCGAAGTAGGCCATCACGCCGTCGCCAAGGTACTGCGCCACATGCCCGCCGAAGCGCTCGATCGCCTGCGCCGACGCGCGATGATACTCGCCGACGATCTCGCGCCATTCCTCAGGATCGAGGCGGCTGGCGATCTCGGTCGAGCCGACGAGATCACAGAAAAGCACCGTCAGATGCCGCCGCTCGCCCGCAGTGCCGGCGCGAGATTGGACTGTCGCCTCGACACGAGCGGAAGCAATGAGCGGTGCCGCGCATTCGTTACAATATTTCGCTCTAGGTTGGTTATTCGCGCCGCAGCGAGCGCACTTTGCCATCATCGATGAAGCGCACTCGCAGCAAAACTTCGCGCCCTGGGGATTTTCGGCTGAGCAATTCGGGCAGCGCATCGGCTTGTCAGCAATTTACCGCTTGGTCTGGCGACGTGAGAGTTCATCTATCATCCGGGGCGGGCAAAGAATACGCGCCCGGCAGCAACGATCGCCATATGTCTCGTTTGTGTATAAAGGAGTAGACGATCGTTGGGGCCGCAAACGTTATGGCGCAAGACTTCCTCTCCGAATTCATCGAGCGCGCGCAGGCGGGCAATTCACGTCTGGGCCGCGCGCTCAAGTCGCGCACGGCCGGCGTGCTCGAGCGCGCCGCCGACGGCTTCCAGCGCGACAACGTGCTGCTGTGGGCCTCGGCGCTGACCTATACCGCGGCGCTCTCGATCGTGCCGATCCTGGCGGTCGCGCTTTCGGCGCTCAATGGGTTGGGCGGCGCTCAGGTGATTCGCCCGCTGCTGGAGCGCTATCTGACCGCCAACTCGCCCGAGATCACCGACCGTCTGATGTCCTTCGTCTCCAACGTCAACGCCAAGACCCTGGGCGCGGTCGGCGCGGCCACGCTGCTCTTCACGGTGGTCCTCACCCTGGGCACGGTGGAGCAGGCGCTGAACAACATTTTCCATGTGGTGTACGGACGCACGATGGCGCGCAAGTTTGCCGACTACCTGAGCATGACCTTCGCGGTGCCGGTGCTGTTGGCCGGCGCGCTCGGCGCGCGTCAAATCCTGCTGAAGCATCTGCCGGGCCTCTCCAGTGCCGGCTTGATCAGCTCGAGCGTCGCTATCTGGGCCGGCTTCTTTTTTCTCTACGTTTTTTTCCCCAACCGCCGGGTGCGCTTCGAGGCTGCCGCCGTAGGTTCTCTGGTGGCCTCGATCCTGCTCCAGATCGCGCAGTGGGCCTTTATCTATTTTCAGTATGGCGTAAATAGCTACGCCGCGATCTACGGCGCCCTCGCCTCAATTCCGGTCCTGCTCACCTGGATCTATATGACCTGGCTGATCGTGCTGTTAGGCGCAGAAGTCACCGCGGCCTTCGAGCGCCGCAACCTGCCGCTGGTCACGGACCCTTGGGCGATGAGCGAGCGCGCCGTCGCGCTGGCCGTCGCAGTGCGGCTGGGCGAGCGGATGGCCGGGCGGCGCGGCATGGTCACGCCCGTCACGCTGTCCTCGGAACTCGGGATCGACGAGGCGGTGCTGGTCGAGGTGCTGCGGCGGCTCGAGCGCGGCGGGATCGTGATCGAAACGGCGGGCGGCGACGGCGGCGAGCGCGGATTGTTCCTCGCCCGCGACTCCTCGACGGTCGGGCTTGGGGAAGTGCTCGAATGTGTCAGGGGCGGCGGCCCGGGCGTGGTGCCTGCCGACGCGCGGGTGGCCGCGATGCTCGAGCGGCTACACCAGGCCGAGCGCGAGACGCTCGGCGGATTCACGGTGCGCGATTTGATCGAGCGCACAGCGAGCGCGGCCGCGCCGACGCCGGCGCGCGCTCCTGAGCGCGAGCGCGCCGCCGAGCCGTCCTGAACCGCATGGCCCCGTGGCCAACTGGAATTCCTAATCTTCGAGCAGCTTGTGCAACGATTCGAGCTCGCGCCGGACCTCGGCCAGCGCGCGTCGTGCACTGTCGCCGCCGGCGCCGCTCGCGCTCGACGCGCCGGTCTTGCCCGCCGCGTGCGCCGCGCCCGGCCCTTCTAGATGGGCCGCCGCGGCGCCGGGCTTGGCGCTCAGCGCGCGTTCGAGCCCGACTTCGCGGATGTATTTTTTAGCGCCCTCGATAGTGAAGCGCTCTTCGTGGAGCAGGCGCTTGATGAGCCGCAGCGTCTGGAGATCCTGCGCGCCGTAGAAGCGATGCTTGGAGTGGGCGTGGCGCGGGCGCAGGAACGGAAACTGCGTCTCCCAGAAACGCAGCACGTAGGCTTCGACGCCGAGCGCCTTGGCCGCCTCGCCGATCTTGAGCAGTTGCTCGCCGCCGCCGCCCTCGGCGCCCTGCGGGCGCGGGTTCTTGCGCGGCGAAGGGCGCGCTGTGCGAGCGGGGGAAGTCATGCGGCGAAAATCATCCAGAAATTTGTGCGGCGAAATCTATCGGCGAAAATTTTCCGGCGAAAGTTATGCAGATCGTTTGGCGCCGTTGGCTACCAGTCCCTTAAGAATCTGACTCGGCTTGAAGGATAGCACGCGGCGCGAGTCGATGATGATAGTGATCCCGGTTTGTGGATTGCGTCCCCGGCGCGCGCGCTTGTGGTTGACGGTGAAGCTGCCGAAGCCGGAGATTTTGACCTTCTCTCCGCGATGCAGGCTGTCCTCGATTATTTTGAAGACCTCCTCCACGATCTCGCAGGCCTCCTTTTTGGATGAGCCTATGCGCTCGTAGATTAGATCCACGAGATCGGCCTTGGTCATATTCTGCGGAGTATCGTCCCCCAAACCGCTTCCCCGGAGCGGGATTTCTACTGCCGCAACTCTGCACCCAGCCCCCTCCGCACCCGCTCGATCAATTCCCCGTGGGTGCGGTTCACCTCCTCATCCGTGAGTGTGCGATCTTTCCCGCGGTAACGGCACGCCAGCGCCATGCTCTTCTTACCTGACGCTATCGATCCTCCCTCGTACACATCGAACACTTCCACGCTCTCGAGCAACGGCGGCGCGCTCTCGCGGATTGCCGCGATCACCCGGGCCGCCGAAACGTCACGATCCACGACCAAAGCGAGGTCGCGCCGAACAGCAGGGTATCTCGGCGGAGCGATGATCTCTTGGCGTGGCAGAAAACCATAGGCGATGAGATGTATCAAGTCAAGTTCAGTAAGCGCGCAAGGGCTACTCAGCTCGGCTCTTGTCGCTTCCGCAGGATGTAGTTCGCCCAGGTATCCGATCGGTTTGCCGTCGAACAGCACCCGCGCCGCGCGCCCCGGATGTAGGAAGCGATACTCCGTTTCACCGGCTGCGTCGAACCCTACGAACTCCACTCGCGCCGCCACGCCCAGCGCGACGAACCATTGTTCGAGCACGCCCTTCAGCGTCCAGAAACTCGCCGCCACCACCGGCTGTCCCACTGCACCCAGCGCGTAGTCGCCGTAGCTTATCGCGGCGAGCCGCTCGTGCTCGACCGGCGCGCCGTCACGCATCGAGAAGGCCTTGCCGATCTCGAAAGCGTGAAACGCAACGGCCTCGCGGTTGAGATTGAAGCGCAGCGCGCCGAGCAGTCCTGGAGCCAGACTCAGGCGCAGCTCGCTCAGTTCCGCGGAGAGCGGATTGGTGACCCGCACCGCTTCGCCGCCCATGCCCGGGTAGCGCTGATTGTCGGCCGGCGCGATAAACGCGATCGTCCTGAGCTCGGTCAAACCCGCGCCGGTCATCACTTCGCGTGCCGCGCCGATGAAGCTCCGGTAGTCGTTGGGGGGCGCGGGCGTGGCGGCACGCTCGGGCACCGTGGCCGGAATCTCGGCCAGCCCCTTAAGCCGCGCGATCTCCTCGGCGAGGTCGGCGGTCTCGTTGAGATCGGGACGAAACGAGGGCGGTGTCACTAATAGGCGCCGCGCGCCGGCCGGTTTGACCGCCGCGCCCAGCGCGCGCAGCCGCTCGCGGACCTCGGCGCCGGGAACCGCAACGCCCAGGATCGAATTCACCGCGCCCAAATCCAGCATCACCTGGCGCTCTGGCGCCGGGCGCGGCTCGGCGTCGACCGCCGCTGCCGAGACCTTGCCGCCGGCGTTCCTGACAATCAATTCGGCGACACGGGCCAGCGCGCGTATCTGCCCGCCGCGATCGATCGCGCGCTCGAAACGGTAGCTGGCTTCGCTGCGAAGCCCGAGCCGGCGCGCCGTGCGCGCGATCGTCATCGGCTCGAAGTACGCGCTCTCGAGCACCAGGTCGGTGGTGGCGATGCCGACTTCCGAGTTCAGCCCACCCATGATCCCCGCGATCGCCAGCGGCTTTTCCGGGTCCGCGATCAACAGGTCGGCTGGATCGAGCGTGCGCCGCACGTTGTCGAGCGTGACGAACTCGCGGTCCAGTGCGCCGCCCGGCGCCTGGTCGGCGCGCCGCACGACGATCCGGCGCGCGGCGATTTGCGCGCCGTCGAAGGCGTGCAACGGCTGTCCCAGTTCGAGCATCACGTAGTTGGTCGCGTCGACCACGTTATTCAGCGCGCGCATCCCACACGATTCCAGCCGCCGGCGCATCCAGATCGGCGACGGACCGATCTTCACTCCGCTGATCGGCAGCCCCGCATAATGCGGGCACAGCTCGGGCGCGAGTATCTCGACGGCGAGCGTGTCACTCGCGCGATCGATTGATTCAGCTTGCGATTCCACTCGCGTTTCCGTCTGGCCGGCGCGCGGCTTGAGCATCGCGGACTTGACGGCCGGCTGCTTGAGTTTCAATCCGAATAACGCCGCCACCTCGCGCGCGATCCCAAGGATCGACAGGCAATCGCCGCGGTTGGGCGTGATCGCGATATCGAGCACCGTGTCCTCGGAACGCAAATACGAGGCCAGCTCGACACCGAGCGGCGCGTCGTCCGGCAGCGCCACGATACCCGCGTGATCCTCGGAAAACCCCAGCTCGCGCTCCGAGCACAGCATCCCCTCCGAGCGCACGCCGCGGATAACTGCTGCCTGAAGAGGCGGCGCGTCCTGCAGGCTGGCGGGGCGATGGCCGCCGCTGCCGTGTCCGCTGCCGATAAGCCGCGAGCCAAGGCGCGCGAAGGGCGCGATCATCCCGGCTCGCACGTTGGGCGCGCCGCAGACCACGCTGAAACGACCGATCGCGCCGGCGTCGACGTCGCACAGATTGAGGCGGTCGGCGTTGGGATGGCGCTCGACCTTGAGCACGCGCGCCACGAAGACGTCGCTAAAGCCGGGAGCGGCGCGCTCGACGCTTTCGACCTCCAGCCCGGCCAGCGTCAGGCGCCGGCAAAGCTCATCGACATCGGCCTCGAGCGTGACGAACTCTGCGAGCCAACTGAGCGGCAGCTTCATGACGATGATCTCGCGCCGGAAGTGCCCGCGGCCGAAGATCTCGCGGTGAACGACGGAAACTGTCCGAGAAAGCGCAGGTCGTTTTCGAAGAACAGCCGCATATCGTCGACCCCGAGCTTGAGCAGCGCCTGCCGTTCGACGCCCATCCCGAACGCGAAGCCCTGGTATTCGGCCGGGTCGTAACCGACCTTGCGCAGCACGTTGGGATGAATCATCCCGGAACCCAAAATTTCGGTCCATCCGCTCTGCTTGCACACGCGGCATCCCGCGCCCCCGCAAAGCAGGCAGCCGATGTCGAGTTCGGCGCTCGGCTCGGTGAACGGAAAGAAGCTCGCGCGGAAGCGCACCGAGGTTTGCGGCCCATAGAAAGCGCGCGCGAACTCGCTCAGCACGCCCTTCAGATGCGCCATCGTGACCAGCCCGGCGCGGTCGACCATGAAGCCCTCGATCTGCTCGAACATCGGCGAGGCGCGCACGCTCAGCTCGTCGCGCCGGTAGCAGTTGCCGGGGCAGACCACCGCCAGCGGCGGCTTACGGCGCTGCATCACGCGGATCTGGCCGTTGGAGGTATGCGTGCGCAGCAGCATCCCGCCGGGCAGGAAAAACGTGTCCTGCATCTCGCGCGCCGGATGGTCGGGCGGGAAGTTGAGCGCCTCGAAATTGTGGAAATCGTCCTCGACATCCTGGGTCGCGACAATCTCGAAGCCCATCGAGGCGAAAATATCGAGCATCTGCTCCATCACCAGGGTCAACGGATGGAGCCGGCCGCGCGGGATGCGCGCGCCGGGAAGGGTCACGTCGAGGCGCGCCTCGCCGAGCGAACGCTCCAGTGCAGCAGCGCGCAGGCGCTCCTGGAGCGCCTCGATACGGCCTTCGATCTCGCGCTTTATCTGATTGACGAGCAGCCCGATGGCGGGACGTTCTTCGGCCGCAACCTCGCGCATGCGGCGCATCACGTCCGTCAATTCGCCGCCGCGCCCGAGCACGCGTACGCGCACCGCCTCGATTTGCTCGGCGCTGGCGCCGTCGCCCAGCTCCCCCATCGCCGCGGCGCGAAGAGCCTCCAGCTGTTCTCTCATCCCGTCCTCAAGAAGTCTGTATGCGCGTCATCGAGAGCGCGTGCGCGCGCGCCGCGAGGGCGCGCCAAACACAAAGACCATCAAACACCAAGAGCATCAAACGAAAGACCATGTGGACGCGAGCGCCACATGGCCTTTGTAAGCCGCGGAGGGCGGCTGACCCTAAGCGGCCGCGGCTTCGGCGGCGGCGCCGAGCGCCTTCTTGGCGGTGTCGGCCAATTCGGCGAAGAGCCGATCGCGCTCCAGCGCGAGGACGGCGAGTTGCTTGCGGTCGATTTCGACGCCGGCCTTCTTGAGCCCATCCATCATGCGGCTGTAGCTCAGTCCGTACTCGCGGGCGAGCGCGTTGATTCGCGCGATCCAGAGCGAGCGAAAGTCACGCTTCTTTTGCTTGCGATCGCGATAGGCGTAGGTCAGCCCCTTCTCCAGCGTGTTGCGGGCCTGGCGATAGAGCTTGCGGCCGCCGACGAAACCGGAGGCGAGCTTGAGCTGTCGTTTGTGGCGGCGGCGTGTTTTGGGGCCGCCTTTGGCGCGAGGCATCGAAGATCAGTCCTTCCTTAGTCTTTACTTTAAGCGCTATTCGAGTTTCGGCGCGTCGCTATAGGTACGGGATCAGTTTGCGCGTATTGCGGGCGTCGGCGGCATTCAGGATGCCGGGCCGTCGCAAATGGCGTTTGCGGCCGCGGCCCTTGGACGAGAGCAGATGGCGCAGGTAGGCCTTCTTATGCTTGACCTTGCCGGTCTTGCTTACGGAGAAGCGCTTGGCGGCGCTGCGATTGGTCTTCAGTTTGCCCATCGGTTGCGGCTCTTGCTCCAGTCACTTATGCGATCGCCGGTCGTGCGATTCGTTACGCTCAACGCGGCGTCAGCAGGATCGACATGTTGCGCCCCTCCATCCGGGGCAAACCGTCGGCCTGCGCGATGTCCTGCACTTGCGCGACGATCGAATCGAGCAACGTACGTCCCAGCTCGGGATGGGTTATTTCCCGGCCGCGAAACGAAATCGAGAGCTTAACACGCTGGCCTTCGCCAACAAAGCGCCGGATGTGCTTGATTTTGAATTCGACGTCGTGTTTTTCGGTCCGCGCGCCCATCTTGACTTCCTTGATCGCGGTGGCGGTCGCGTGGCGCTTGGAGTCATGGGTCTTTTTCTTTTGCGCGTAACGGTACTTGTCGAAATCGGTGACGCGGCAAACCGGCGGCTGGGCCGTCGGTGCGACCTCGACCAGGTCCAGGCCGCGGCTTTCGGCCACGCGGATCGCTTCGCGGGTGCTCAGGATGCCGACCTGACGGCCGTCGACATCGATTACCCGGACTTCCGGGACGCGGATCTGGTTGTTCACCCTTATCGCGGGCTCGCGCGGGGGCGGGGTACGGAAATCTCTACGAATAAATCACCTCCGTCGGCATCCCAGCCGACTTGCCGCTGAATTGGTAGTTCCTCCCATCAACGGCAATTCTATTTGGATCGTTTCCCTCGCCGCCGCCGCGATTGGCTAGCCCGGCAGCGGTTCACTTTTTAGCAGCTCCACCACTTTTTCAAGCGCCATGACCTCGCTCTTGGCCCCGCGCAAAAGCCGCAGCGACACGCTGCGCGCGGCCGCCTCGCGCTCGCCCACGACGATCATATAGGGCACCTTGGCCAGCTCGGCCTCACGCACCTTGAAGCCCAGCTTCTCGTTGCGGAGATCGGCTGACGCGCGCAGGCCCTCGCGCCTGAGGATGCCGGCGATCTCGGCCGCATACGCCTCGACCTTTTCGCTCAGCGAAAGTACCCGCGCCTGCTCGGGCGCGAGCCAAAACGGCAACACCCCGCCCGTATGCTCGAGCAGTACCCCGATGAAGCGCTCGAGCGAGCCCAGGATCGCGCGATGGATCATCACCGGACGTTCCTCAGCGCTGGCCGCGTTGGTGAAAGTGAGATCGAAATTCTCGGGCGTGCTGTAGTCGAGCTGGATGGTCGCGAGCTGCCAGCGCCGCTTGAGCGCGTCGGGCACGTAAATTTCGATCTTCGGCCCGTAAAACGCGCCCTCGCCCGGATTGATTTCGTAGGCAAAGGCGTTGCGCGTGAGCGCCTCGCACAAAATCGCCTCGCTGGTGCGCCACAACTCCTCGGTGCCGAGATGCTTGTCGGGCATCGTGGCGACCTTGGACTCCAGCCGCTCGAAGCCCAGCGCCTGGTAGATGTCGCGCACCATCTGCAGGTTGAGATCGATTTCGCCGGGGATCTGCGCGGTGGTGCAGAAGATGTGCGCGTCGTCCTGCGCCATCGAACGCACGCGCGTCAGCCCGTGCAGTGTGCCCGAGCGCTCGGCGCGATGGAGCCGGCCGAAGTCGGCGATCCTGAGCGGCAGGTCACGGTACGAACGCTTCTCGGCGCGGTAGATGAAAGTGTGCCCCGGACAGTTCATCGGCTTGAACGCGTAGCCTTTGCGCCATCCCTCGAGACTGGAGTCGATCTGGTCGGCTTCCGCACCCTCGCGATCGGTGGTCAGAAACATGTTCTCGCGAAAATTGTCCCAGTGGCCCGAGGTATGCCACATCTCGTTCTTGAAGACCTGCGGCGTAATCACTTCGTCGAAGCCGTAGCGCCAGTAAAGGCGGCGGATGTAGTCGACGAGCGCGTTGTAGATGATCGCGCCCTTGGGCAGGAAAAACGGCGAGCCGGGAGAGATCGGATCGAACACGAACAGACCCATCTCGCGACCGATCTTGCGATGGTCGCGCGAGCGCGCCAGCTCGAGCAGCTTCAGATGCTCTTCCAGCGCCTCCTTGCTCGCGAACGAGGTCCCGTAAATCCGCGACAGCATCGCGTTGTGCTCATCGCCGCGCCAGTATGCGCCGGCCACGCTGGTCAGCTTGAAGGCGCGGATGTAGCCGGTCGCCGGGACGTGCGGCCCGCGGCACAGATCCATCCAGTCGCCCTGACGATAGATCGACACGCGATCGTCTGAAATGTCGTTTAGGATTTCGACCTTGTAATGCTCGCCCATCGCGGCGAAGCGCTCGATCGCCTCGGCGCGCGCGACCTCGATCCGCTCGACCTTGAGATTGGCCTTCGCCAACTCGCGCATCTTCGCTTCAATCTTCGGCAGATCGTCGACCGTGAACGGAGTGGGTGGCGCGAAGTCATAGAAGAAGCCGTCCTCGATGGTCGGGCCGATCGTCACCTGCGTGCCGGGGTAGAGGCTCTGCACCGCCTGAGCCATCAGATGGGCGGTCGAATGGCGCAGCACGTCGAGTCCTTCGGGGCTGTCGGTCTTGACCGGCTCGAGCGTGGCGTCATCCTCGATCGGGCGGCTCAGATCGACCAGCTTGCCGTTGAGGTGGGCGGCGACGACGTCGCGTCCGCGCGCGCCGTCGAGCACCTCGCTAACCGTGGTCCCGCGCGGCACGCTGCGGCTCTGCCCGTCGAGCGATACGGTGACTTTCGCGCTCATTGCTGGGAGAACTTCGCCAGGGTGAACGTGGCGACGCTAAACGCCGGCCTGGTCAGCGCGGCGGCGGCGGTCGGCAAGCGATGGGCGATCATGAATGGACGCACGAATTCATGAGACGGACGCACCTGCGAAGTTGGAGAGCGGGAAAACTCATGGCGCTATTGTAGCGAAAGACAGGCTGGTAGGCACGGGCGGGTTTGAACCGCCGACCCCTTCCGTGTCAGGGAAGTGCTCTACCACTGAGCTACGTGCCTTCGTTGCAAATCCGGGCGGCCTTGATCGGCCGCGAACCCGATCCGCTAACAAATATCCGCCGACCGGGCAACCAAGGCGTCCGCGAGCGACCGCCCGCGGCCTATCTGCTAAGCTCTGCCGCCAACGGCAGCGCGATGGATCGCGAACGAATCGCACATATTTTCTTCTTCGGCTTCCTGGCCCTAATGGGCTACGAGCTTTACCTGCTGCTGAGCCCCTTTCTGGTGCCGCTCGCGTGGGCGATGCTGCTGGCCTTCATCGCTCATCCGGCGCTCCTCCACCTGGAACGATTCATCCGCAGCCGCACTGCCGCCGCGCTGTTGATCACCGCGGTCCTGGCGCTGGTGATCGCGGTCCCCACCGCGTGGCTTTCGAGCAAGCTCGCGCTCGAGGCCACCAAGGTCTCGCTGGGCCAGTTCGTTCACCAGGGCGGATTCGCGCAGGCCGGCAGCCAGGCGCTCCACTCCGGCACCATCACTTCGATCGAGGCCTGGCTCGAGCAGCAGGGCTTGCGCATTGAGGACGTACGCCACTGGATGGGGAAGGCCAGCACTTACCTGACCGGCTACTTCACCGCGAACGTCACGACCCTGGCGCGCAATCTGGTCACCTTCGTCATCGGCGTCGTGATCATGCTGTTCAGCTTCTTCTATCTGTTGCGCGACGGCGAGGACTATTTCGAGTTCGTGCGTGCGCTCACCCCGCTCAACGATGAGGACAAGACGATGGTGTTCGAGACCTTGAGCTCGATACTGTCCTCGACGATGCGCGGATTGCTGTTGACGGCGCTGCTCGAAGGAATACTGCTCTGCCTAGGCTACCTGGTCACCGGCGTACCCAACGCGCTGCTGCTCGGCGCGGCCTCCGGCGCTGCCGGGTTGCTGCCGATCGGCGGCACCGCCTTCATCTGGGTTCCGGCCGTGATTTACCTATGGGTCACGTCGGGATGGGGCTGGGCGGTGGTGCTGCTGGTGTGGGGCGTGATCGTGGTCGGAGTAATCGACAACCTGCTCAAGCCGATCACGATCGGCCAGGGTAGCGGAATACCCGCGGTCGCGCTCTTTTTCGGAATCACCGGGGGACTGGAGGTCTACGGACCTCTGGGCCTGTTCGCTGGCCCCGCGGTGATCGCGGTGTTCGCCGCGCTCATCCGCGTCTACCGCCGCAGCTACGCCGCGCGTCCGCCGTCGCCGTTCAGCTGAGACGCCGCTGCGCACCCCCGTGGCCGCGCGCCGCGCGCGAGGCTAGATTAAACCGCATCGGACGGGCCATGAGTGTCGAGAAGGAAAAGAAGGCGCTGGCGATAATCGACCGGCTGCGCGAGGGCGGCTTCGTCGCCTATCTCGCCGGCGGATGCGTACGCGACCGCGCGCTCGGCGTCGCGGCGAAGGATTACGATATCGCCACCGACGCGCGCCCCGAAGTCGTGCAGGAATTGTTCGACAACACGATCTCCGTCGGCGCCCGGTTCGGCGTGATCGTTGTGGTCATCGACGGCGCGCCCTTCGAGGTCGCCACTTTCCGCGCCGACGCACCCTACGTCGACGGGCGCCGTCCCTCAGCAGTGCGCTTCGGCACGGTCGAGGAGGACGCGCGCCGGCGCGACTTCACCATCGGCGGGATGTATTTCGATCCGTCAAGCGGGCGGATCATCGACCTGGTAGGCGGGATGCGCGATCTGCGCGCCGGTGTGATCCGCGCGATCGGCAACGCCAGCGAGCGCTTCGAAGAGGACCATCTGCGGGTGCTGCGCGCGATACGCTTTGCCACCCGGCTCAACTTCGAGATCGATCCCGCGACGTGGGCCGCGATGCGCCGCGCGGCGCCCAAGGTCGCCAATATCGCCGCCGAGCGCGTCGGCGAAGAAGTCGTGGCGATCATGACCGGCGGCCGCGCCGGGCGCGGGCTGGAGCTGATGCGCGAGAGCGGATTGCTCGAAGTCGTGATGCCTGAAGTGCTGCCCATGATCGGATGCGAGCAGCCGCAAAATTTTCATCCCGAGGGCGACGTTTACCGCCACACGTGGCTCGCGCTCTCGATGCTGGAGGCGGGATGCGCCGAGACGCTCGCGTTCGGCGTCCTGCTGCACGACGTCGCCAAGCCCCAGTGCCGCGCGGAGGCCGGGGAGAAGGTCACCTTCTACGGGCATACCGAACAGGGCGCCGCGATGGCGGAGGGGATCATGCGGCGGATGCGGCGCTCGCGCTTCGTGCAGGAGCGCGTCGCCTATTTGGTGCGCAATCATCTGCGCCTAGTGATGGCGCCGCGGATGCGCCGGGCGACACTCAAGCGGATGCTCGCCGAGGACGGCTTCGGCGAGTTGCTCGAGCTTTCGCGGCTGGACGCGCTCGCCTCCAGCTCCAACCTCAGCTTCTACCATTTCTGCGCGCGCGCACTGGGCGCGATGGGCCGCGAGGAGATTCGCCCGACGCGCCTGCTCGGCGGCGACGACCTGATCGCGATGGGGTTCGCGCCGGGGCCGCATTTCAAATCGATCCTAAAGGACGTCGAAGATCAGCAACTCGACGGCGCGCTGGCCTCGCGCGACGAGGCGGTCGATTACGTGCGCGCGCGCTACGGTCCGCCGCCACCGCCCGCCTGAGCGCATCGCGCCGATGCTCGCCGCCCGCCACATCACGCGCCGCTTCGGCCCGCTGCTCGCGCTCGACGGCGTCGACTTCGACGCTCGCCCGGGCGAGATCGTAGCGCTGCTCGGCGAGAACGGCGCTGGCAAGACCACGCTGATGAACATCCTGGCCGGACGGCTCCGCCCCGACGCGGGTTCGATCGAACTTTTCGGCCGCGCGCTGCGGCCCGGCTCGCCCGCCGCCGCGCTGGCGGCCGGCGTCGCCGCGGTGCATCAGAGCCCGATGCTGTTCGAGCGGATGACGTGGGAGGAAAATCTCGCGCTCGGCGGCTTCGGCGCGGGCGCCGCGCGCGCGAACCGCGCAAACCTCACAATAGATCTGAAGGAGGTCGCGGCGCGCGCCGCTGCGATGGCGGCGCGGCTGGGCTTCGCGTTGCCGTCGCCGGGAGTGCGGATGGAGCAGCGCTCGATGGCCGAGCGGGTACGGATGGAAGTCCTGCGCGCGCTCAGCTTTGAGCCGCGCGTGCTCATCCTCGACGAGCCCACCGGACTGCTCGCGCCGGGCGAGCTGGCCGCGTTCCTCGACGTGCTGCGCCGCCTGCGCGGCGAGGGCCGTATCGTAATCCTGGTCACCCACAAGCTCGCCGAGGCGCTCGCCGTCGCCGACCGCATCACGGTGCTTCGTCGCGGCCGCGTCGTGGCGCGTCCGCTGCGCGGCGAGGTCACCGAGGACGAGCTGGCGATACTGATGATTGGCGAGCTTGCACCGCCGCCCGAGGGTGCGCGCACGGCCGGTCGCGCCGGCGCAGTCGCGCTCGAAGTAAAGGATCTGGTCGTCGAGCGCGACGGATGGCGCGCGCTCGATGGCGTCAACCTCGAGGTCGCCGCGGGCGAGATTGTTGGGATCGCGGGCGTCGACGGCAACGGCCAAAGCGAGTTGGTTGAGGCGATGGCCGGGGTGCGCCGTCCCAAAAGCGGAACGATTCGCATCGCCGCGGCGGGCGCGCATGATCGTGACAGCAGCGATGGCGGCGGCGCGCTCGCCGTGGTTCCGGAGAACCGCGACCTCGACGGTCTCGTCCTCGACATGCCGCTATGGGAAAACCTGCTGCTCGCGCGCCCGCTGCTCGCGCGCGCGTGCGGACGTTTCGGATGGCTCAGCGCGTCACGCGCCTCCGCGCTATGCGCGGAGGTGCTCGATCGGTTTCACATCCGGGCCGCCGGCCCGCGGGCGCTCGCGGCTGAGCTTTCCGGCGGTAACCGTCAGCGGCTGTGCGTGGCGCGCGCGCTGGCGAGCCGGCCGCGCGTGCTGGTCGCGCATAACGTTACCCGCGGGCTCGACGTCGCGGCCACCGCCGAGGTGCATCGGCTGCTGGCCGCGTTCGCCGCCGAGGGCGGAGCAGTGCTGCTCGTCTCGAGCGATTTCGACGAGCTCACTGCGCTATGCGGGCGGCTGGCCGTGATCAGCCGCGGCCGCCTGCGCGCGGTGGGAGCCGATGAACGCGATCCGGCGCGCCTGGGCTTGCTGATGGCAGGCGCGTGGTAGCCCTGGCGCCGGTAGCTCACAAAAACACGACGCGCTCGCGGTGCTACTACTGCTTGAGATGCTCCAACTCCAGCGTGAAGCCGATCGACTGGGCCGTCGAGCCCTCGCCCCGGCTCTCCTGATGCGTCGCCTTGACCGGACCGACGCCGGGGGCGAGCCAGTAATAGTCCTCGACGCTGAGGTCGTCGTCGGCCACGAGTCTGAGGCCGGACGTCCTGCCCGGCGCGCGCGCTCTCCCCTTCATCGATGAGGCGGAGCCGGTGCTCCGGATGCGAACGCATCCGCTGAAAGTCCCCGCCGGCACGGTAATCTTGTCGCCGAGGCTTTCGATCTTAGTCGTCGCGTCGTACACGGTGCCGTCAAAGGTGCGATCGATTTCGCGCCAGCTGGTGCCGACGCTGATCGGCAGTTTGATCACGTAGGAATGATCGCTCAGGCGCGACTGCAGCCCTTCGCTTTCGTCGATAGCGACGTGGCGGATTCCCGCGCCGTCGTCGGCGTAAAACTCGGTGTAGGATTTATCGCCGCCCATGTTCTCCTGCGGAATCGCCGTGAAGCCGAAGACTTTGCGCGGCGCCTGGTTGGCCGTGGTCAGTTCGCCGGTGGCTCCGGTGGAGCCGCTGAAGCGAAACGTCCAGGCCATCCCGGGCTTGAGCGGAAAATACTGCGCCAGGCCGGTCCTGGTGCGAGTGCATCCACTCACGGCCATCGCCGCAAACACTATCGCCGCTAATACTGCGTTCGCCAATCTTATTTTCATGTTGTCTCCGGAGCCTGAACAAGTTCTGACGCGCGCCTCGGCGCGGGTCAATCTTGCACGCGTGTAAAATGCGCGTCCCGCGCGCGCGATGAGCGCGTCCCCGCCTTGACTGCCCGCGACAGGCAAGCCTAGCCTAAACTGGAAAATCGGGCAGCACCTGGAGAGGCGGCTAGATCTATGAATGGCGTTCACGACCTGGGCGGGATGCATGGTTTCGGCCCGGTAGTTCGCGAGCATGACGAGCCTGTCTTCCATTCGGAGTGGGAGAAGCGCGTGTTCGGGATGACGCTGACCGCGATGGGCCGCCGCGTGTGCAACGTCGACGAGTTCCGCCGCGCGATCGAGCACATCCCGCCTGCCAGCTACCTCGCCGCGACTTATTACGAGAAGTGGCTCAACGCGCTCGAATCGCTGCTGGTCGAGAAGGGCGTGGTCACGCGCGAGGAAATCGCCAGCGGACATGCCGCGGCGCCCGCGCCGGCCAAGGCGACCGGATCGCTTGACGACCGTGGCGGAGGCAGCGGCGGGGTCGAGTCGTTCGACAGTTCCGCGGTCAAGCTGCGTTTCAACAAGAGCTACAAACCCGGCTTCAAGGTTGGCGACCGCGTCGTCGCGCGCAATTTCAATCCCGAGCATCACACGCGCCTGCCTCGCTACGCGCGCGGCAAACGCGGCGTCATCCGCTACGACCACGGCGTGTTCGTTTTCCCCGACACGCATGCGTACGGCCAGGGCGGCAAGCCACAACACGTCTATACCGTGGCGTTCGAGGCCCGGGAACTGTGGGGACCCGACCACAACCAGCGCGCGCCGGTATACCTGGATTGCTGGGAGGACTACCTCGAGCGCGATCGCGCTGCCGCCAAACCGGCCGTCAAGTCCGCCACCAAGGCCGCCGGCAAGACCACCATTAAGACGGCCGTCAAGAAACCGGCGGCAAAATCCGCTACCAAGGCGCGCGCGTCAAAGCCGGCCGCCAAGCATAACGCTCGATCACGTGCGGCCGCCAGGGAGGGACATCGACGATGAGCGAGGGACACGATGGATACGACCATCACGACGGACACGACCATCACAATGCCCCCCTGTCCGAGCCGGCCCAGCGCGTCAAGGCGCTCGAGCAGTTGTTGGTCGAGAAGGGACTGGTTAATCCGCAGGCGCTCGACGAGCTGATCGACACGTACGAGCGCCGCGTTGGTCCGCGCAACGGCGCCCGCGTAGTCGCGCGCGCGTGGATCGATCCCGAGTACCGCAAGCGTTTGCTCGACAATGCCGCCAGGGCGATCGAAGAGCTTGGCTTTCCGCCCGGTCCGCAGGGCGAGCACATGATGGTGCTCGAGAACACGCCGCGCGTGCACAACCTAGTAGTCTGCACGCTCTGCTCGTGCTACCCGTGGTCGGTCCTGGGGCTGCCGCCGGTGTGGTACAAGAGCACGGCCTACCGGGCGAGCGCGGTGAACGACCCGCGCGGATTGCTCAAAGGGTTCGGCGTCGAAGTCGGCGACAAGGAAGTGCGTGTGTGGGACTCGAGCTCCGAGATGCGCTATTTCGTGATCCCCGAGCGGCCCGCCGGCACCGAGAGCCTGAGCGAAGACGAGCTTGCCGATCTGGTCACGCGCGATTCGATGATCGGCACCGGTCTGCCGAAGTCTCCTGCGCGGCACGCGCGTGAGAGCCGCGCAGCCAGGTAGCGCACGGGCGACGGGGCTCATCGAGTGTCCGCTAAGATCGCTACGCACAAGACCGCCGAAGATTTGATCGCGGCCGCCCGCGCGATAGCTCCCGAAGCCGTCTTCAGCGAGCCGTGGGAGGCGCGCGCGTTTGCGGTCGCGGTGGCGCTCAGTGAGGCGGGACAGCTCCAGTGGGCGGAGTTCCAGCAGAGCCTGATCGACGAGATCGGCGCGGCGGAGAAGACGGGCCGCACTACCAGCGGCGGCGCCGACTACTACCGTCACTGGCTCGACGCGCTGACCCGGCTGCTCAACGCCAAGGGAATCGTCGGCGGCGCGGAACTGGAGGCGCGCATCGCGGACGTCGGCCCGCCGCCGCCTTCGCAAAATCCGCACGGTCAAGACCCGCACGGACGGCACAAGTAAGGACGCCGCGCGCGCCTTGGCCCGCGCGGCACGCTAAACGCGATGTATCGTTATCTGGTCGGCGCGATTGTCGTGGCGGTGATTGCCGCAGTGATCGGATGGAAGTGGTATCAGCAGGACCAGGCTGAGCATCAGCGCGAGCAGGCGCAAATCAGCGAGCTTTCGGGCCGCATCGGGCAACTTCAGGACCAGAACAACCAGCTCAACGAGGCGCTCGCCAAAGTGCAGGCCGAGGAGCAGCGCCAGGTCACCGAAAACGATTTGCTGGCCAAGGTCCTCGAGCAGGCCAAGCTGACAGGCAAGATTCCCGATAAGCTTCCGTATCCGCCGAAGTGAACGCGCGCTGCGGATACCCGCCTACTTTTGTTCTTCAGGCGTCAGCGCGAAACGATGCCATTCCGCCAGGTGCGCGAGCGAGCGCATGTTCGGCATCCGGTCCAGGTACACCTCGCCGTTCAGATGATCGGTCTCGTGCTGGATGACGCGGGCGTGAAAATCGCTCGCGATGAAATCGAGCGCCTCGCCGCGCCGTCCCAGCCCGGTCACGCGCAACTGCTTGAAACGCGGCACGTGGCCGCGCATCTCCGGGATGCTGAGGCATCCCTCCCAGTCCTCGATCGTCGCGCGATCGATAATCGTGACCTCGGGATTGACGAGGAATGTCAGCGGCACCGGCGGCATCTCCGGGTAGCGCGGATGATGCTCGACCTCGAGCACGGCGACGCGCAGCGGCAGATGCACCTGCGGCGCGGCGAGCCCCACGCCGACGTACTCGCGCATCGTGTCGACCATATCATCGAGCAGGCGCTGGAACTCGGGCGTGTTGATGCGCTCGGGCGCGACCGGCTGCGCCATCGCGCGCAGCACCGGGTAACCTAGACGGGCGACCTTCAGAATCATCGTTGCCTGCTCCCCCCTTGCCTTTGCGAAGCCGGGCGCGATTATCGCTCACCGAGGCCCGCAGAGCCACCCCGCGTCGGACGCTGTCCTGCGTTCCGGACACGGATCAAGTGCGCAACGCTTGCGCTGCTGACATTTGCGCCAAGCGCGACGAGCGTCCGGACAGACACCACTCCTGAGAGCGAAGCGAAGGTCGAGGCACGAATCTCGAATATGGTCAGCTACATCAAGGGCATCCAGGAAAAGTAAGTCTCCGCCTACCAGGCGTACCTGCGCGATGCTCTCCTCTAAGCGACGCGTAAGGGACGCACAGCTTACCGCGTGAATATTAGCGTACTTTATCATTCACCATCTTATCTAATCTTATTTGACTTTTAATAGGCTGTCTTGCTATGCTTCGAATGCCGGGCGATGATCGCAGCGGAGGAATTTCTGTCGAAGCGGCCGCCCGGTTGAATCGGTCGAGCGTGGATCGCCAGTTTCGAGTCATGACGGGCACGGCTGCCGTGCCGCTGGTTAGTACGAATCTGGCCCTGATATTGTTCGCCAGTCAGGTCTCCACGCTCAACCGCTGCATCGGCAACAGGTGCAAGGGTGGTACCGTGAGAGCCGAAGATGCACTGCGAAAGATCGGGTTGCTGCGCAGGGTGAAGACCGAAAACGGCGCCCTGGCGGCCGAGGCGGAGAATGCGGTTCGCCTGGCTAAGGCGCTTATGGAGCGCTACGCGATCAAGGCCGACGATATCCCTGCCGCTTCGCAAACACCTGCTTTCCGGATGACCTGGATATATTGGCAGGACTTGCTCCACCGGTTCGGCCTGCGATTGCGCCATTTCGGCCATCGCGGCAACGCCGCGATTGGCGATGACAAGATCGTTTACATCAACCTCCGGACTTCCCAGTGGTGGATCGAGGAGCGATCAAATGGCGGCTGGCAGAGCAGGGTTCGCGACTGGGGCGTCGAATCGCTGCACAAATACCTTGACCAGTACGCAAGGGGTTACTCGCTCTTCAGGCGCTGAGCTCTGAACGCTTCTGCGCGCGCGGTTGGCGGCTCTGCTCGTTTGTAATTTTCGGCTTGTAACTTTCGCGATTCCACACGGTAGTAACATGTGCAGGGTTGCCTGCGGCCCGATGGGCCGGGAGGAACCGCGTGCTGCTTGATGCGGTTGTCGGATCAAGCAAGATGTGGGAGCAAGAGTCGGAAGTTAGATGAAGATGAAACGCGCTATGCCGCAACACTACAAGCAAGGCCACGAATCAGGCCGCGAAACCAACCACGTGGGAATTCTCGGCCGCAGGACAACACTCGCCCTGCTTGCCGCGATTCCGTTCGCGATCGCATGGGAACTCGTGGGTGGCGGCGGTGCGTCGAAAGCGGCCGACACCGCCGCGCCAGCTTCGGGCGCAGCCTATACGGTCACGATCGTGGAGTTTACCGACGACGGCCGGAGCAAAGGCGTCGTGATGGTCAGCAAGGTCGAGAAGACGGACGACGAATGGCGCAAGCTCCTGACCCCCGAGCAATACGACGTCACCCGCCAAAAAGGCACCGAGGCGCCCTACACCAACAAGTATGCGGAGAACCATGGGAGGGGGCTCTACCGATGCATCTGCTGCGCGACGGCGCTGTTCAGTTCGGATACCAAGTTCGAGTCGGGCACCGGATGGCCGAGCTTTTACCAGCCGATCGCCAAACAGAACGTGCGCACGGAGGCCGACCGCTCGTTTTTCATGAATCGCACCGAGGTGCTGTGCGCGCGATGCGACGCGCATCTGGGGCACGTCTTTGGCGACGGCCCAGCCCCGACGGGGCTGCGTTACTGCATGAATTCCGCAGCGCTCGACTTCATCCCCGCCGCGCCGGCGAAAAAGCCGGACTAGCCAGGCTGCCCGCCGTTCGGGCGCGTCGCTGAGCGCGCCGCACCATCCAGCGTCCCCATTCGGTGCTCATATTGTCGTCGGTAATAATGCGCTTTCCGCGGCAGCATGCGCGGATGGACTCTGCGGCCTCAATGGTCCACAGCTGATCCGCGATATCCCCATTGCTGGCGGCGAAGTGGTGGATTAGCGCTATCATCTCATCCAGGCGCCGAGCGTCGCCGGGAACTGCCGGGTCAAGAAGCACTGGGCCATTATCGCCGAGCGAGAAGCGCGGCAGCGCGGACGACTGCAGGTGAAAGGAGAAACGTCACGCTCGACGGCGGCTGGCTACTGTCAGCGCGATCTCGAATCCGACCGCCGAGCGGATTGCCAGTCAGGTCACTGGTCGCATTTCGAGGCGGCTCAGCTTTTGAGAAAGTGAGAGTTATCTTTCTATATCCTATGCGTGGCTTTACCATAATCATCCTACCAGTCGATAGCTCGACTTCATAACACCTCAATTCATCTCTTTGTCGCTTATTATCTTTATCTTAGTTATGCTGTATTTATTCAAAATCGCTTATTTATGAATTTACTATCTTGTATTGCCTTAAATTGCACGCTATTGGTTGAACCGGGGAAGCGGTGCAGGTGGAGGTGCGAGCATGGAGCAATAGCAAAATCCTGGAGATCGTGAACGATGAATTTAAAACTGGAAGAGCTGCGAAAGCGATTGCTCCAGCCGGGCTCCGTGGATCCTGCTCCCTCCGCCACCGTCAAATCTGGCCGACAAGTTTCTTATGTGTTGCCAGTCTTTGTGCAGCAGCTAACGGACGAAGACGCCCGCCAGAAGAACGCGCTCACCAGTGAAGAGCACCCTCCCGCCCGGAGCAGCTCCGAAGTGGTGTCACTCAGCGAGCCGATAGTCCTGGAGAAGGATGACCAGGCGGCGGCAGCTGCGGCTGGTACCGATCCTAAAGCTCGCGCTGCAGCGACAGAGAAAGCCAATGGCCACACTGACGTCTCGTCTGCAAACCAGCTTGCCCACGCCATTGATAAGCTCTTTGAGCCAATCACGAAGGGGTCGAAGCCGCTGGAGAGACACGATCGATGATTTCTCAGTGAGTAGCACCCTGTCCTAGTGCAAAGGTTTCAGAGAGAGATGCGAAAAACTCGTTGTAGATATCCTCGGCTCTTGAATCTTTGGATACCGCCGCGAAAGGCCGGAACACTAGACGGCAATGTCTGTGCCGCCAAGAAGGAGGACTCGCAAGATGATGGGCATAGTCAAACTTCCACGCAAAGGGTGCCGGCTCGAAGATCGTGAGATGGACGGTTACGCGATGTTGTATCGTGCCTATCTGGCGCGCCGCGATCTGCCCGGGCCAGAGCCGACCTTTGCGGACTTTGTCACAATCCGCAAGATGCAAGAGAGGATCGAAGGACTATCGCCCGAACACCTCCCGCCTTTCCATGACTCGCATGTCGAGCCGGTCGCACGGCGCACTCTTTGAAAGCGCTGGGGTTTCTCCTTGTGCGCGGAGTTGGCGAACTTTCTTGATATACGCGGGCCCAGCACCCGCGAACTTCGGCGCGGGTGCCGTCCGCGATACGCGGGCGCATCACCTGCGGCAGTGAACGGCGTCGTGCTAGGCGGGACGAGTCCAGAGTCGCACGGGCGGCGGAAAGCTGGCACCTATTTGGCACTCGAAGGTCATGCAGCAAATGGCGCAGTCGCTAAGTGAACTGATTTGTTTTGGTGATCCCAGCGGGAGTCGAACCCGCGTTCCCGACGTGAGAGGCCGGTGTCCTAACCACTAGACGATGGGACCTGCCGGTGAGCGCCTCCCTTCACGAGGGAGAGTTGGCTGAGGAGGGAGGACTCGAACCTCCAATCCCCTGATCCAGAGTCAGGTGCCTTGCCAATTCGGCTACTCCTCAGCGCGGACATTATTTATAACCGACAGCGGGGCAGGCGTCCATGCGCGCGGCGCCGCGGGCGGATCGGCGCGCCGCCCGCCCGTTCAGTGCGCGGCAGAGAGCCGCAGCGTCTCGGCGTGATGGTTGACCAGCTCGTCGCAGCGCTGGAGCAGCGCCGGGTCCGAACAGTACTGCTCGATCATGTAGCTCAGCTCGCCGAGGTCGTGGACCAACAGGCGCATGCAGCGCTCGTATTCATCGTGCTGCTGCAGCGCCTTGAGCAGATCGCCGACCTTGTCCTCGAGCTCCGTCTCTTCGACCTCGAGCGCAAGCGCGAGTGCCCGCTCGATCGCGAGTCCGCCCGCGGCCTCGCGCGCGCCGCGCTCCAGCAGCGCAGCCAGCCGCGCCACGGTCGCGTCGTCGAGCGCGACCGGGCTTGGCCGGTCGAGCATTCCCTCGAAGTCGAGCACCGTGGTCACCAGGTCGAGCGCGCCGACGTGGCGCGCCTCGTCGCGCGCCATCCCGAACCAGAACTCGTGCAGGCGCGGATGACCGGCGAAGGTTTTGGCGAAGCGCGCATAGAGCGCCATGCTCTGCTTTTCCAGAGCGATCGTGGCCTGGAGGACTTCGCGCGTCGTCGGCATCGTGGGACCGATGATAGCCCGCGGGCGGCACCCCGGCCAAGGCCGGCGCCGCCCGCGGCAAGCCTAGCGCGCGAGTTCGGTCGCGCGGGTTTCGCGGATGACCGTTACACGGATTTGACCGGGATAGGTCATGTCAGTTTCAATTTTCTTCGCCACGTCGCGCGCGAGCATCGTCGCGTCGTCGTCGGAGACCTGCCCCGGCTCGACGATGATCCGCATCTCGCGCCCGGCCTGCACGGCGAAGCATTTCTCGACACCCTTGAACGACTTGGCGATCGTTTCGAGGTCTTCGAGCCGCTTGACGTAGCTCTCCAGCACCTCGCGCCGCGCGCCCGGGCGCGCGCCGCTAAGGGCGTCGGCCGCGTCCACCAGCGGCGCCAGGATCGTCTCCGCCTTGACCTCCTCGTGATGGGCCGCGATCGCGTTGACGATCTTCGCCGACTCGCCGTACTTGCGCGCAAGCTCGGCGCCAATCAGCGCATGCGAGCCCTCGACCTCGTGAGTCAGGGCCTTCCCGATGTCGTGCAGAAGCGCGGCCCGGCGGGCCTGCTTTTCGTTGAGCCCGAGCTCGGCCGCCATCGCGCCGCACAGGAACGCCGCCTCCAGCGAATGCATCAGGACGTTCTGCGCGTAGCTGTACCGGTACTTCAGCATCCCCAGCAGCTTGACCAGTTCGGGATGGATGCCGTGGACGCCGACCTCGATGATGGCGCGCTGGCCGGCCTCGCGGATCGATTCCTCGACCTCCTGCTCGGCTTTGCGCACGACCTCCTCGATGCGGCCCGGATGAATCCGGCCGTCGGAGATGAGCCGCTCCAGCGAGACCCGCGCGATTTCGCGCCGGATCGGGTTGTGGCACGAGATCACGACCGCCTCGGGCGTGTCGTCGATGATGATATCGACACCGGTGGCGGCCTCGATGGCCCGGATGTTGCGCCCTTCGCGCCCGATGATGCGGCCCTTCATCTCGTCGTTGGGCAGCGCCAGCACGGAGACGGTGCGCTCGGTGACGAATTCGCCGGCCAGCCGCTCGATCGCGATCGAGACGATACGTTTGGCGCGCCGGTCGGACTCCTCACGCGCCTCCTCCTCGATCACGCGGATTTGGCGGGCGGCGTCATGGCGCGCCTGTCCGGTCATCTCATCGACTACCTGGCGGCGAGCCTCCTCGCGGGTCAGTCCGGCGACCGCTTCGAGCTTGGCGCGCGCTGCCTCGATCAGTTCCTGGCGCTCGGCCTCGCGGTCGGCCAGGCCCTTCTCTTTGGTGCGGAGGTTCTGGTCGCGCCGGTTAAGATCGCCCTCGCGCCGCTCGAACGCCTCGAGGCGTTTGTCGATACTCTCCTCGCGCGCGGCCAGCTTGCTCTCCAGCGCGGTCAGCTCGCGATGCTGTTCGCGCACTTCGCGTTCGGCCTGCGCGCGCACCTCGACGAGCAGGTCCTTCGCCTTGAGTTCCGCCTCCTTGACGATCAGTTCGGCTTTGGTTCTTGCATCTTCGACAACCGCTTGCGCTTCGCGTTGCGCGGACTCGGCATCGGCGCCGTGATGGCGCCGGCCGGCAAGGTAGACCGCGTAAATCATCATCGCGCCACCGATTATCAGGAACAGGACGCCTGTCAGCACGCCCATTTTGGAAAACCTCCTTGGTCCGCCGTTTGCGTAGCCGCGGGTGGCGCGCCGCTGGCCGCGTAAACGGCGGACTCGGTCACGATAAGATCCAGCCGCCGGTCATGAGCCTGCTCCGGCAGCCGGTCAATCAACTGAAACGAATAGCCCAGCCCGGCGGTCACCGCTTCGCTCTTGAGCGCGGCTAACAGCCGGTCGTAGTAGCCGCCGCCGCGGCCCAGGCGGGCGGCGGCGGGTGTAAACGCGATCCCTGGCACGCATACCAGCGCGGCGCCGAGGCCGGTCACTAAAGCTCCGGCCTCGAGCGCCCCGGTGATGGGCGGTTCCAGGATTCCAAACGCGCCGGAGCGCAATTCGCCGAGGTCGGATACGGCGCCAAGCCTTATCCGGCGAAGGTTGCGATCGACGATCGGGTAGTAGAGCTGACGATGCGAGCGCAGCGCGTCGGCTGCTATGAGAGCGGTTTCGACCTCGCGGCCCAGTGGTGCGTAGAGTACGACTTTAGCGGCGGCGAGATAGGCTTGTGTGGCGAGCAGGCGCTGCTGCACGCCTATCGATAGCGCGCCCGCGCGTTCAACAGATAGATTGGATCGCGCCTCGGAGAGGACGGCGCGCAGATATTGTTTTTCGTCCGCCACTGCTTTTTGCGGCGGCGGGTTCGGGCTAAGTCGGCGGTTGCGCTGTGCGATCGATCGCCCTTGGCCATCGATGTTGCCACGGTCGTGCGGGCGTTGCTGGCTCCATAAAATCACGCGGCCCGGGGCCGCGCCATGTATAACTGAGAACCGGCACAGGTCTTATATCTTCCGAGCGCCGCATCGCGCTTCTAACTGAGATCCTCCAGAGATCTGACTTCCCCCCGCCGTAACTATCCCGAATCCGCCGACCCGAAGCCTCCAAGAAAACCGTGTTGCGCGGCATCTACGAATCCATCGCCACCGATAGCCGCCGGTTAAGTGCTTCTATCTGATCGATTAACGCTTGATGATCCCGCTTCAGTCGTTCGAGTTCGTCGGCAAAATTCAACGCCGCCAAAATTGCCACGCTTACCGAATTAACCGCGCGGCTGTTGGCGCGAATATAGCTTATCTTTTCATCCACGGTCGCCGCTAGAGCCTTGGCCCATTCATCACCGCTATCGCTCATTACGGTCAGGCTCTGACCCATGATTTCGACGTTGATGCCTTTCATCGTCTACCCAGCGGCGGCATGCTCAGCTCGGATCCTCAGCCCAGGTCCAGCCCGTCGAAGCGGGCGAGGATTTTTTCGATTCGCGCCTTAATCTCGCTGCGCTCGGTCTCATGCTGCTGGCGTTCGGAGGTGGCGCGGGCCTGAGCCTCGTTAAAACGTTGTTCACTTTCAGCCAACCGCTTCGCCAGCTGCTCATTTTCGCTTTGCAGTTGCTGGATTCGGGTGACCGATGCCTGGATTCTGTCGTCGAGTTGCTTAAGTGCCTCAAGAGTCATGGCCGATGCGGTTTCCACTTTCACTTTAATTTTGGATTAATAAAGCTGTCAAGCTGCATAAGAACCGCTGGAAGCTTCAGGACGCGAGTCGTCCTCGGCAAACAGCGCTTCCACGAATTCACGCGGGTCAAATGCCCGCAAGTCTTCGATATTTTCGCCCACGCCGACGAAACGCACGGGCAGGTTGAGTTGCTCGGCTATCGCGATCACCACGCCGCCCTTGGCCGTGCTGTCGAGTTTCGCCAAAACCACCCCAGTAAGAGGCACCGCGTCACCGAAGATTTTCGCCTGGCTGAGCGCGTTCTGCCCGGTGGTGGCGTCGAGCACCAGCCAGCACTCGTGCGGCGCGCCCGGAAGCTCGCGGCTGGCCACGCGGGCAATTTTCTTCAGCTCTTCCATCAGATTGACCTTGGTCTGCAGGCGGCCCGCCGTGTCGATTAAAACCGTCGAGACGTTGCGCGCCACCGCCGCCTTGATCGCGTCGAAGGCCACCGCCGCCGGGTCGGAACCCTGGTTCTGCTTGATCAGGTCGACCCCGACCCGCCCACACCATACCTCAAGCTGCTCGATAGCGGCCGCGCGAAAAGTATCGGCAGCCGCAACGATCACGGTGCCGCGTTCGGCCTTCATCCGTGCCGCCAGCTTGGCCACGGTCGTTGTTTTGCCCACCCCATTGACCCCCGCCAGCATCACCACCAGCGGTCCCTCGGCAGGGATGTTCATCGGGCGCTCGCTCGCGGAGAGCATCCGCGCGATCTCGTCCTTGAGCGCCTCGCGGATCGCGTCGGGGCGGGTGCCGTCCTTTATCCGGGTGCGCACGGACTCGACCAGCTTGAGGCTCGCCTGGACGCCTACGTCGGCGGCGATCAGCGCCTCCTCGAGGCCCTCGCAGATTTCGTCCAGCTTCGCGCTGCCGGTTATCGCTGCGCGAATACGGCCGAGCAGATTCTCGCGCGTGCGGCGGAGCCCCAAGCCGATTCGCGCGGGCGCCTTCGGCGCGGCCGCGGGAGGCGGCGGGGCGACCGGCTCGGCCGGCGCGGGTTCTTCCTTTGCGGGCGCGGCCTCTACGGTAGGTTCGGCGGCCGGTTCCACCGGGGGAAGCGGCGCGGGAGGCGGTGCGACCGGGGGCGCGTGCTCCGCCGGCCGGGACGTTGGCCAGGAGGCGATCTCTTCGGCCAGAACGACTTCGGGCCGGGTTGCGTCTAGCGCCTGCTGGGCAGCGTGCTCCAGCTCGTGGACGCTCCGACGTTTGCGCGCGCTGAACTCGATCAGAATCGCGAGGATCAGCAGCACGATCTGGCTAGCCGCCACTGCCAGCACGAGACGCTCGACGAACGACAGCCTGGCGAGCGTTCCAGTCAGGCCGAGACGCTCGACGGACGAAAGTCCGGCGAGAATCCAAGCGATGATCGACGACAGTCGGGCGAGAAATTCGTTTATGTAATCGGGCACGCGGAGAATGATCCTTGGGAAAAAAGATTTCGGCGCCGCGTCCGGCCACGCGGCCGCGCGTATTGTATCGCCGACCTTCGGCGTCCGGCGCCGAACGCCTCACACAATAACAGTCCCCGCGCGTGATCGGAACCGAAGCGCGCGACGGCGGGCTACACGGCGCGCGGAATTGCCAGCGAGATCAGCCGCGAGATTCCCGGCCGCTCCATCGTCACTCCGTGGATATGGTCCGCGCGTTGCATCGTGCGCTGGTTGTGCGTGATCACGATGAACTGCGAGCGGCCCTTGAGTTCGCCGACCAGGCTGGTGAACGCGGCGAGGCTGAACTCGTCCAGCGGCGCGTCGACCTCGTCCATCACGCAGAACGGGCTCGGATTGAGCAGAAAGAGCGAAAAGATCAACGCCATCGCGCACAGCGCCTTCTCGCCGCCCGAGAGCAGCCCGATCTCCTTGACCTTCTTGCCCGGCGGCTGGACCAGGATGTTGACGCCGGCCTCCAGCACGTCGTCGGCGGGCAGCAACTCGAGCCGGCCCTTGCCGCCGCGCAGTAGTTTGGGGAAAAGTTCGGCGAAGTTGCGCGCGGCGCCCTCGAAGGTCTCGCTGAAACGCCGGCGCGCCTCGCGGTTGAGCTTCTGGATCGTATGCGTGAGGTCCTTGACCGCCGCTTCGAGGTCGGTCCGCTCGGTGCTAAGCACGCCGGAGCGTTCCTCCAGTTCCTTGACCTCGCTTTCGGCGGCAAGGTTGACCTCGCCCAGGCGCTCGACCCTGGCGCGCAGCTCGACCAGGCGCGCCTCGTCGGCGACGGCGTCGCGCTCGGCGAGTGCGGTGCTTAGTTCGTCTTCGACCGCGGCGAACTCGGTCTGAAATTTCTCGGCGAAGTTGCGTCCGAGCTCTCCGGCCAGCGTGCGCGCGCGTTCGCATCCGAGCGCACACTCCATCGCTTCGCGCTCGAGCGCCTCGGCCCTGGTTCGGGTCTCGGCGAGTTCGGCCCGAAGCGCCTGGAGCGCCGTGGCCGCGGCGTCGCACGCGACGCGCATCTCTTCGGTCGCGGCGTCCAGCTCCGTCTCGCGCGTACGCGAGGCCTCGGCCTGTGCGGCTAACTGATCGAGTTCGCGCACCAGTTCGACGCGCTCTTCGCCAAGCCGGGCCAGTGATGCGCGGTCCTTGCCGATCTGCGCCTCGAGCTCCTCGGCCAGGCGGCGAAGATGTCCCAGCTCCTGCTCGATTGCGCCAAGCCGAGCGCGCCGCGCCTCGACCCTGGAGGCCGCTTCGAGCATCGCGGCCGCGGATTCCTCGGCGCGCGTTTTGCGTTCGTTCATCTCGGCGCGAATCGCGGCCAGCCGCTCGCGCCCCGACGCCTCGCTATGGGCGAGTTCTTCGAGCCGCGCGTTGGACTCCGCGATGAGCCGGGCGATTTCTTCCAGGCGCACGCGGGCCTGCTCGTGCTGGCCGCGGGCGGCGGCCGCCTCGGTCTCGACGCGCTCCAGGGCACTTCGCCCTTCGCTCATCGCGCGCTCGGCACGCGACAGATGGTCGCGCCCCTCGTTGAGTTCGCGATGCGCCGTCTCAAGCACGGCGCGCGCCGCCTCGAAGGCCGCGCGCAGCGACGCGGTTTCGGACTCAGCCTGCTCGACGCGCGCGGCCGCCTCTTCCAGCGCCGGAGCGTCGGGCGCTGCCGCCGCCTCGGCGTCGTCGCCAGGAGCGGTGCTGCTGCCGCCGGCGATGATTTTCCCGGGTGCTACGAGGTCGCCCTCGCGCGTGACGAAGAGCGTGCCGTGACCATTCAGATTCGACGCCGCGAGCGCGGAGTGCAGGTCGTCGGCGACGACCACGTGGCCGAGTATTGCCTCGGCGACGTGGCGAAAGCGTGGCTCGACTTCGAGCATATCGAGCAGGCGGCCGGCGATTCCGGGCGCTTCGATCGCGGGATGGGAATCGGCTGGGCCGGGCTCGGGGATGAAGCTTAAGCGGCCCGCGCGGGACTCTTTGAGAATTTCGATCGCGCGGAGCGCCAGATGGGGCGAATCGACGATCACCGCTTCGGCTTCCTCGCCGAGCACGGCGCCGAGCGCCGCACGCATCGCGCCCGGCGCGCGCAGCACCTCGGCCAGCATCGCAGGCGGCTTAGCCGGCCGATCGCCATTGAGCGACTCGAGCACCACGCGCAGGCGCTCGGCGGCGCCGCCGCCAGCGCCCCGCGCGGCGCGCTCTGCGCGCGCGCGGGCGGCGCTAAGCCCCTCGCGCAGCAGCGCCAGGCGCGCCGCGCCAGCGTCGAGCGCGGTGCGGGCCTCCTGCTCGCGCTCGGCCGCCTCTTTGCCGCGGCCCTCCAGCGCCGCGAGCCCGGCGCGGCGGGCGGCGAGTTCGCCGTCCGCCGCGCCGAGCGCAGAGCGCGCGGCGCCCAACGCCTCGTCGAGCGCTGGCAGGCGCTCGGCGGCGGCGCGCAGGCGCTCTTCGAGCTCGGCGCGCTCGCCGCCGAGCGCGCCGAGGCGGCCGCGAATCGCGGCCGCTTCGCGCATCAGCTCGGCGACTTCGTCGCGCATGTCCTCGCCGCGCCGCTCGGCCTCGCCGAGCGCGCCAGCGGCTTCGTCATGGCGCTCGCGCAGCGTGGCGAGCGCGGCCTCGCCGCCGTCGTCCTCGTTGCGCTCGCGCGCAAGGCGCGCGCCGGCCTCGGCGCGCGCCGCGCGCGCGGCGGTGGCCTTGGCCTCGAGCTCTTCGAGCCGCGCGGCAAGCTCGGGCGCGGCCGCGTCGGCCGCGCCCAGGCGGCGCTCAAGGAATTCGCGCGTATGGCCACGCTGGGCGGCGGCCGCGCGCAAGTTGTCGAGCTCGCGGCCCAGCGCGGTCAGGCGATCGCGCTCGGCCGTGAGCCGTGCGGCGGCCGCGTCAGTGCGCGATTGGAGTTCAGCCAGCGCCTCGCGAGTCGACTCGCGATGGGCGTCGAGTTCCTCGGAGCGCGCGCGACTCTGCTCGAGCCGGGCGCGCTCTTCGAGCAGCCGGCGCGCGGCGGTCAGCCGTTCCAGCTCGGCCAGCTCGACACGGATTGCCTTATAGGCCTCGGCCTTTTTGGCCTGGCGGCGGGCGAACGCCAATTGGCGTTCGATCTCGGCCACCACGTCATCGACGCGAGCGAGATTCTCGCGCACGCGATCGAGCTTGCGCTCGCTCATCTCGCGTCGGCCCTTGAAGAGCGAAAGTCCGGCCGCCTCCTCGATCATTCCGCGCAGCTCGGCCGGCTTGGACTGGATGATTTCCTCGATCCGGCCCTGTTCTATCAGGGCGTAGCCGCGGCTATGGATTTGCGCGGCCATGAAGAACTCGGTGATGTCCTTCAGGCGGCAGGGAATTTTATTGATGAGATATTCGGATTCGCCGGAGCGGTAGACCCGACGCGTGACGCATACTTCGCTCAGCCCGATGTAGGGTTCTGGCAGCGCGCAGTTGTCGTCGGCCTCGAGCAGCAACGAGACCTCGGCCATCCCCGCCGCCGGATTGGAGTCATTGCCGGCGTAGATGAGATCCTCGGCGCTCTTGCCACGCAGCCGCGTCGCCGCCTGCTCGCCAAGAACCCAGCGAATGGCGTCGACCACGTTGGATTTGCCGCAGCCGTTTGGACCGACAACCGCCGTGATCCCGGGTGCGAAGCCGACGCTCGTCGGCTCCAGGAATGACTTGAAGCCTACTAAATCAAGGCTTTTGAGCCGCATACCATCATCGCCTCCACCTCACCACATCCGTCCCGAGCTTAGCCCAAAGCTCCGGGCCATGAAACCGCCCACAGTGTATCGTATCCCCTACGCGGAAGCTGCCTGTGGATATCGCGCAGAACTGGGCGGAGATCGGTCCAGACGCTGCTAGAGGCGTAAATTACTTTTTATTCTTGCAGCTCGGTGTTCCAGTACGCACTGTCGACCGCCGTCAGGTACGGCATCCACTCGCGATATCGCTTGAGGCTGAACATCTCGGCACTGAACGGCGTCCAGTGCGGACGCATCGGCCTGCGAACGAGCGCCATCCGCGCCTCATCGGGTGTGCGGCCGCCCTTGCGCCGGTTGCAGTTATGGCAGGAGCAGACGATGTTCTCCCAGGTAGACAGTCCCCCGCGCGAGCGCGGCATGACGTGGTCGAGGTTGAGCTCGGTGCGCGCGAAGCGCCGCCCGCAGTACTGGCAAGTATTGTTGTCGCGGGCGAAGATGTTGAAACGCGAAAAGCGCACGTGACGGCGCGGCACCCGCTCGTAGGCCGTCAGCAGCAGCACTCGCGGCACGCGGACCAGACCACCCACCACCCCCAGGCGCTCGTGATGGGTCTCGATCGCGAGGTCGCGCCAACTGGCGAAGTCGAAAGTGTGGTACTGCTCGTCGACCGCCCGCGCCACCCCCTGGTAGAGGAGCGCAAAGGCGCGCTTGACCGAGGTCACGTGGACGGGCAGGTAGGAACGGTTGAGGATCAGGACCTTGCTGTTGAGCAGGGCCATCCCCGACGGGCGCATCGCCAGACTGTCGGCCGTGGCAGACATTAGAAAACGAGTATCGGCACCCGTGAGCCAAGTCAAGGTGACTGGTTCGGTGCAAAACACGTTTATGCCCCGTGCCAGTGCGCCTTGCGGACTTCGCGGCCTCTCCGTATGATTCGTTTGAAGTTTCAATGGCATACTCAATGGGTGGAGGGGTCGGCGACGAAATCGCAGTCGCGCTTGCATTTGGACTGCCGGAACGCGGCGGGGCCGTTCGCCGGCGCCGTATGCATCGCGCCCCGCAACGACGCCCCGTCTGATCAGCCTCCTCTTCCGCATCCGGGTCTCTCGTGAAACGTGAAATTGTCATTAATGCGAGCGCGCTCGAAGTGCGTGTCGCGCTGCTCGAAGACGGCTCGCTAACCGAGCTCTATCTCGAACGCCAGCAGCATCGCGGTCTCGCCGGGAACATTTACAAGGGCAAGGTCACGCGCGTGCTGCCCGGGATGCAGGCGGCGTTCGTCGATATCGGCCTAGAGAAGGCCGGCTTCCTGCACGTCTCGGACTTTCACGATGACGTACAAGCGGTCGGTTCGATCGCCGAGGTGATAGGCGAGGACGACGTCGAGACCTATCCGGTTGACGGCGACGCCGACGGCGAAGCGAAATCGCCACAAGACCTGCAAGAGTTGGCGGAACTGGAAAACCTCGAAGAGCCGTCCGAGAGGCAAGACGATCGGCAAGACTACCGACATGACGAGCGGCAGGCCGGGCGACCGAATGTGCGGCAAGGCGCGCGGCAAGCCGTACAACCAGACGTACAGCGGCGAGATATACAGCAAGGCGCAGAACAAAGCGAAGAACAAAGTCTAAAAATTGACCAGCTCGATCTCGATGACGAGGCCGCGGCGACATCCGCTGAGGGCGAGGCCGAGGAGCCGGCCGTGCCCGCCGTCGCGGGCGAGGCGGGGGCGCCGGGCACCAAACGCCGGCGCAGCCGGCGTCGGCGCCGTCGCGGCGGCAAGGCGCACAAGCGGCGGCCGCGCGTACATGAGCAGCGCAGCCGTCTTCCGATCGAGCAGCAACTGCATCGCAACCAGGAGATCATCGTCCAGATCGCCAAGGAACCGATGGGCACCAAGGGAGCGCGGCTGACCTCGTCGATCTCGCTCCCCGGGCGCCATCTGGTCTACATGCCGACCAGTGGTCACGTCGGCGTCTCGCGGCGAATCGGCAGCGCGGAGGAACGCGCGCGCCTACGCGCGGCGGTCAAGGAACTCGGCCGCGTGCAGGGCGGATTCATCGTGCGCACCGCATGCGAGGGCGTGAGCAAGCGTGAGATTCAGCGCGACGCGAACTTTCTGACCCGTCTGTGGGGATCGATACTGGCCAAGAGCGAGAGCAGTCCGCCGGCGTCGATCCTTTACAGCGACCTCGACGTGGCGCTCCGCACCGTGCGCGATCTGTTTTCCAGCGAGATCGACAAACTCTGGTGCGACGATCCCGAAACCTACGAGCGCATCGTGCAATTCGTCCAGCATTACATGCCGCGATTGCGCGCGCGGCTTACGATGTACCAGGGCGCCGAGCCGATCTTCGACCACTTCAAGATCGAGCCGCAGATCGAGCGCGCGCTCGACCGCAAGGTCTGGCTCAAGTCCGGCGGCTACCTGGTTTTCGATCAGGCCGAGGCGCTCACCGCCATCGACGTCAACACCGGCCGCTTCGTCGGCAAGACCAACCAGGACGAGACCGTACTGCGGACCAACCTCGAAGCGGCCGAAGAAGTGGTCAAGCAACTGCGCCTGCGCAATATCGGCGGAATCATCATCGTCGACTTTATCGACATGTCGCGCGAGGCCGACCGCAAGAAAGTCAGCGACGTGCTGCGCGAGGCTCAGCGGCGCGACAAGGCGCGCACCTCGGCGCTCAAGATCTCCGAGCTCGGGCTGGTCCAGATGACCCGCAAGCGCACGCGTGAGAGCCTCGAGGAGCTGCTCACCGACACCTGTCCGCACTGCGAGGGCCGGCGCGTGGTCAAATCCGTGCCGACGCTCGCCGCCGAGGTCCTGCGCGGAGTCCATCGCGAGGCCCGCCGCCGCAGCGGCGACGACATGCTGCTGGTCAAGGTCCATCCCGCCGTCGCGCGCTATCTTTACGACCACGGCGCGCGCGACCTCGAGGCGCTCGAGCGCCGGGTGGGAATCAAAATCGTGCTGCGCGCGATGGAAGGTCTCGAGCCGGGCAGCTTCGAGCTGAGCCTGGTGCCCGCCGCCGCCTGAAGTATCCGCAAGACTTAACTCTGCAAGGCGCATACGATCGCGGAGTCTGAACAACAGATCCGATCGCAGGAAGGAGCACCCCAACGATGAAGCTTTACGTATTTCCCCCGTCGCCCAGGGCGATGAAGGTCATCGCTTTAGCCGAGCATCTCCAAATCGAGCACGAAACGCAGTTGGTCGATCTGATCAAGGGCGATCAGATGAAGCCCGAGTTCACCGCGCTCAATCCCAACCAGCGCATGCCCGTGCTCGAGGACGACGGGTTCGTGCTGTGGGAGTCCAATGCGATCCTGCAGTACCTCGCGTCGAAGAAGCCGGCGGGGGCGGCATTGTGGCCGTCTGACCCGCGGCGCCAGGCCGACGTTGGCCGCTGGATGTTCTGGGAAGCCTCGCACTGGGCGCCCGCGTGCGGAACTCTCGCTTTCGAGCGCGTGGTCAAGAAATTGCTGGGGCAGGGCGACGCAGACCCAGCTGTGGTCGCCAAGGGCGAGCAGGAATTTCGCCGGGTAGGCGGAATTCTCAATAGCGCGCTCAGGGGCCGCAAATGGCTCGCGGGCAACGATCTGACGCTCGCGGATTTCGCAGTCGGACCGTTCATGGCGCTGGCGCAGATCGCGCAATACCCGGTCGCCGGGTTGACCGAGGTCGCGCGCTGGTACGACGCGTTCGCGGCGCTGCCCGGAATGAAGAAGGCGGTCGCGCCGCTCCAGCAGAGATAAGCGAGCGCGCGACAGTTTGCGGATCACGGGGCCGGACGCGCCGATGGCGTATCCGGCTCCGATTTTTTTTTTCTCCAGGCCCGCTCTTTTCTCGCGCTACGAGGGCTCGACGGTGGCGGCCGCAACTAACGCGGCGGCGCTTTGAATCTGCCCGAAATGGATCTTGCCTAGATCGAATTCTTCCAGCGCCTTGATCATGCTGTTCAGCGCCGCGCGGCAGGTCGGCAGGTTCTTGCGCGCGCGGCTCAGCGGATTGCATCGCGCCGCGATGTAATTCTTCAGGTAGGGATGCATCAGGCCGCGCTTTTTGCCGCGTGCGACCAGCGCGGTCAGCACTTCGTCGGCGCGCGCGACCAGCGCTGCACGTTCCTCGCGCTCCTCGGCAGCTTCGTGCAGCGTTTTCGCCAGGAAGCCGTCAACGCGGCTCAATAGCGGCGCGTACACGCCGCCCGAAAAACGCTTGGTCTTGTCGTACAGGATGCCAAGCGTGATGAAGTGGGCGCGCTCGAACTCGAAGGCGAAGTCCTTCTCGATCGCGCGCGGCGCCGTCTCCAGCCGTGAGCGGTACATCCGGATGACCTCCAGCGCCTTGTCCTTGAGGTTGTGCGCCTTCTCGGTGTTGAGCGCGAGAATCTGGTAGGCGATCTCGGGCTCCGGGATCACGATCGCCGGGATCGTTTTCGCGCCGAGCTTGGTGGCGGCTGCGCGGCGATGGTTGCCGTTGGGAGTCCAGTAGCCGCCGTCCGCGCGCACCACGACGACCGGCTCGGTGAAGCGGCGAAGCTTCTTCATTACTTCGCCAAGGCGCTTGAGATGGGCCGGGCTGAGATCGCGCTGGAACGGCGTCCCCTGGAGCATCGCGGCCGGAATTAGCGCGAAGATTTGCCAGTGCGCGCCGAGCGGCTCCTGGTAGGCGGCCAGGGCCGCGCCGCCGTCGGACTCGATCGCCTCGGCGAGCGCGTCAATCGCCGCCGGCAGCTTCGCGCCGCGCGGAAAAGTGGCTATTTCGGGATGATCGGTCATAACAAGTGACTAATTCATCATGGGTGACTAATTCATCCAATACTCGGTTGGGGCCATGCACACCCTCACCCTGACCCTCTCCCCCAAAGGCGGCGAGGGCATATCGGGGAGACTTTTATCGCGCGCCCAGGCTGCGCACGGCCGGCATCACCTTCGAGGCGAAGCGTTCCATCGTCGCCATCACGTCGCGATGCGGTATCAGGCCGCCCGCGTTGAACCAGCATACGAGCTGATCGATCGCACTGTGCTGGTAGACGTCGTTGATGCGCGCGATGCACTCCTCGGGCGATCCGTAAACCGCCATCGTCTCGTCGACGGTCTCGTAGGTCATCGCGGCCGCCCGCGCCCGCACCTGTTCCAGATAGGCGTAGGAGCCTTCGTACTGTCCGCGGCCTCCAAGCAGCGCCTGCTCGCCGATCGTGCGGAAGTAGTGCAGCAGGCTCTGCTCGGCCTCGGCGCGCGCGGCGGCGCGGCTGGTCTGCGGGCAGACGAAAAACAGCGCTGCGACGTCGCCCAGATGCTCGGGGCGTGCGCCGGTCTTGAGCGCCGCGCGGTAGGCGCGGATGTGCTCGTAGAAGCCGGGCACCGGGTTGATGGGCGAGGCGACCAGCACGTCGTAGCCCTTGCGGCCGGCGAACTCTGCGGTCTCGGGACTGTTGGCGGCGATTCGGATTGGCGGATGCGGTTTCTGGAGCGGCCGCGGCTCCACCGCTATATCGGCGACCTGGTAAAAGCGGCCCTTGTAGGTGACCCGCTCTTCGGTCCACGCTCGCACGATCATCTCCAGCGCCTCTTCGAAGCGCTCGCGACTCTCGTCGCGCGCCATCCCGAACCCCTGGAAGTGCACCGCGATCGTGCCGCGCCCGACGCCATATTCCAACCGCCCGCCGGTCAACAGGTCGGCGGTGGCGGCTTCCTCGGCGGCGCGGAGTGGATGATGGAACGGCAGCAGCGTCACCGCGGTGCCAAGCCGGATGCGCCGCGTGCGTTGCGCGACCGCGACCGCAACCATCAGCGGCGAGGGCATGATCGAAAAGTTCCTGAAGAAGTGCAGCTCGGCCAGCCATGCGACGTCGAACCCAAGCTGGTCGGCGAGCAGGATCTGCTCGATGGTCTCCTGGTAACGGGCAGGCTCGGATTGCTCCGCGATACAGGGCAGCTGGTAAAAAAGGCCGAACTTCACGATCGCACTCCTTCGCGGCGCGCCGGCGCACTCGCGCGGCTCAGAGCTTCATTGCACACCGCTTGACCACCGGCAACCCGAAGCGTCGCGCTGTGGATCGGCGTGGCGGCTGCTATGCTGGTGAGGGATGGAAAAGATCAACCTCAACGACGTCTTGCGCCTCGCGCGGATGGGCGAGGATGAGCTGAGCGCGCTGGTCGCGCACCTGGAGTACTACCCCGCCGACGCGCCGATGCGCTCGCCGCTGCCGCGCGATCTGATGCTGCTGGACATCGCGATCAATCTGCGCGCGATCTCGCTCAAGGGCGGCCCGGTAAGCGCCGAGCCGCAATGGCTGGAACTGGCCAACCGGCCCGAGTTGAGCGAGACCGCCAACCTGGTCAGCGAGATTTCAGACTCCAGCATGGCGCTCGGCCTGCGCGTGCGCCGCTGAGAATCGCGCCCGTTGCGCGGCGAATCCATCGATCGATCTAGCGGTAGCTCACGATCTCGAGCAGATTGCCGTCGGGATCGAGGAAGTAGAGGCAATCGTGGTCGCCCCAATTGATCGGCCGCGCGCTCTCGACGCCGGCCTTGGTGAAGCGCTCTTTGGCGGCGGCGAAATCGGCGCCGCTCACGCGAAAAGCATGATGGCCTTTGCCGAGCGGATGTGAAATCCGCGCCTGGCGCTCCGGCGGTGAAATCGGCGGACGCGCGACGTGGAACAGCGCGAGGTTCTGTCCGCCGCAATCCAGCAGCACCTGGTCGCCGAGATGCGTGACCACGCTAAGCCCGAGGACTTCCGTGTAGAAGCGCTCGGCGCGCGCGAGGTCGCTGACCTCGATTCCGAAATGATCGAGCCGCTCGAGTTTCATTCCTAATGATTGTATTCCCTCTCCTCGTCCAAAGAAGAGGTGTAATCCGGCTCCTAGCCCAGATCGCGCAACAGCACGCCGGTCAGGTATTCGCCCTCAGGATGGCCCAGCAGCACCGGATGGTCGGGGCCGGGGCCGAGGCGCGCGAGCAGGCGCATCCGGCGCGCCGAACGGCCCTCAGCGATACGGATCGCGCGGACGAAATCCTCGCCGCAAAAATGCGACGAGCAACTGAAGGTCATCAGGAAGCCGCCCGGGCTGAGCGCGCGGAGCGCGAGCGCGTTGAGTTCGACGTAGAGATGCTCGGCGCGCCGCGCGTCGGCGCGGCTTCGCGCAAATGGCGGCGGATCGAGCACGATCAGATCGAAAAGCTCGTCGCGCCTGCCCAAAAATTCGCCCGCCTCGCCATGCACGAAGCGGACGGCGCCGGCCGGATAGCCGTTAAGCTCCAGGTTGCGCCGCGCGCAATCGAGCGCGTGCGCGGAAGTGTCGACCGCGACGACTTCCTTCGCGCCACCCCTGAGCGCGTTCAGCGCGAAGCCGCCGCTGTAACAACACAGATCGAGCACGCGCGCGCCGGCCGCCAACGCGCCGAAGCGCGCGCGATTTTCGCGCTGGTCGAGGAACGCGCCGGTTTTCTGGCCGCGCTCCAGGTCGACGATCATTAGTAGCCCGTTCTCGCGCACGCCGTGCTCGCGCAGGCCGTTCTCGCCCACCACATCACTCACTATGACTTCGCCGGCGGGCGCGCTCGCAATCACGCCCACGCGATCCTCGAGCCCTTCCTGCCGGCGCACGGCGCCCTGGCTACGCTCGAAAGTCGCGCGCGGCGAAATCATCTGATTCAGATGCTCGACGATCTCCGCGCGCATCCGCTCGGCGCCCCCGGTCAGCAGTTGCATCACGGCAACGTCGCCATAGCGATCCACGACCACGCCGGAGAGGCCGTCACCGTCGCCGTTGAGTATCCGGTAGCAATCCGTGTCTTGACCTACTACGCGCTCGCGCAGCTTGAGCGCGTGCTCGATACGCCAGCGGACGATATCGGCGGGGCCGGGCTCGCCGCCCAGCGCGAGCATCCGCACCGCGATTGTAGTGGCCGGATTGTAATAGCCATGGCCAATCGTCGCGCCGGCCGCGTCGAACACCCACACGCGCGCGCCGGGCTCGATTGCAACCGGCTCGACGCGATCGATCGCCTGCGAGAAGACCCAGGGATTGCCGCCGCGAACCGGACCCTCGCGGCCCTTTTTGAGGAAGACCCGCCCCGGCGCTGTCGACGCGCCGTTCGGTCGAGCGTTTTTCAATTTTTCAACTTTCTAACGGTTCAAGTTTTCAACTGTCCGCGGAAGACGGCCATCGCGGGAAGACGGCCATCGCGGCTCGCCCGCGCGCTTGAAGGTGCCGCTGCGCCCGCCCGATTTACCGACCAGCCGGATCGCGTCGATCGTCATCGCGCGATCGATCGCCTTGGCCATGTCATAGATCGTGAGCGCCGCGGCGCTTAACGCCACCAGCGCTTCCATCTCGACGCCGGTGCGCGCCGCGGTTGCCGCACGAGCCTGAATGTGGAGCGTCGCGCGAGCCGGGTCGGGGCGGAATTCGATCTCGACGACCTCCAGCGGAATCTGATGGCAGAGCGGGATCAACTCGTGAGTGCGCTTGGCCGCCATGATTCCGGCCAGGCGCGCCGCCGCCAGCGCCTCGCCCTTCTTGAGCCGCCCGCCGATGATCGCGTCGAGCGTCGCCGGTTCCATTTTGACCGCGCCGCGCGCCAGCGCCTCGCGCCGCGTCACCGGTTTTTCGCCGACGTCGACCATCCGCACGCGCCCGCGGCGGTCGAGATGCGTGAGCGTGCCGCGCGTGGCGGGGCCGGGAAGTTTGCCGGAGAGTTTGGCGATCGGCTTCTTGCGTGGCATCGGGGGCGGCGGCTAAGAGCTTATGTTGGCGCGATGCGCCGATACAATAAAGCGCTACAATATACGGCACGATACGCACGATACGAACAACGACGAACCGCGCGCGGCCCGATGGGCGTGCGACTTCGCGCAAAGGCAGTCGATAACAAAAGTCGATAACAAAATAGATGGCAGACGAAACCTATCGCCTCGTGATTCTCGGTTCCGGTCCCGCGGGCCTCACTGCCGCGCTCTACGCGGCGCGCGCCAATCTGGCCCCGCTGCTGATCGAGGGCCATCAGCCCGGCGGCCAGCTCACCATTACCACCGAGGTCGAGAACTACCCCGGCTTTGAGCACGGCATCCAGGGTCCCGAGATGATGGACGTGTTCCGGCGCCAGGCCGAGCGTTTCGGCACGCAATTCACGGTTGGCGAAGTAAGTGCGGTCAATCTGCGCAAGCGGCCGTTCGAGCTGACCGCGGGCACAAAGACGATCGGCGCCGACGCGCTCATCGTCGCGACCGGCGCGTCGGCCAAGCTGCTCGGGATCGAATCGGAAAAGCGGCTGATGGGCTACGGGGTGAGCGCGTGCGCGACCTGCGACGGCGCGTTTTTCAAGAACAAGGAGGCGGTGGTGGTGGGCGGCGGCGACACCGCGATGGAAGAGGCGACGTTTCTCACGCGCTTTTGTACCAAGGTGACGATCGTGCATCGGCGCAGCTCCCTTCGCGCGTCCAAGATCATGCAGGACCGCGCCGCCGCCAATCCCAAGATCGCTTTCATCTGGAACGCTGTGATCGAGGAAATTTTCGGCGAGCAGAAAGCCGGAGTCAGCGGCGTGCGGCTCAAAGACCTCAAGACCGGCGCGGCGAGCGACTTCCGAACCGACGCCGTATTCGTCGCGATCGGCCATCAGCCCAACACCCGTCTCTTCGCGGGCCAGCTCGAAATGGACGAAGTCGGCTACCTGAAAGTCCGCAACGGATCGACCTATACCAACGTGGATGGCGTGTTCGCGGCCGGCGACGTCGCCGACAAGGTCTATCGCCAGGCGGTGACCGCGGCGGGCACTGGATGCATGGCGGCGATCGACGCGGAGCGCTGGCTCGAAGCGCACGAGGTGCTCTGAATTCTGCGTAGCGGGGAAACAGCCGATGTGCCGGCGGTGCGGAACCGCATCGGATGAGCCCGGGGCGCAACCTCCTGGTCGCGATCGCCGCCATCGTGGTGCTCACGGCGTGCGGCACCGCAGGCTATATGGCGATCGAGCACATGTCGGCGCTCGACGCGCTCTACATGACCATCATCACCATCTCCACCGTCGGCTACGAAGAGGTGAAGCCGCTCGGCACGGGTGGACGGATCTTCACGATGGTACTGATCGTGACCGGCGTCGGCGCCGCGTTCTACATCTTCGCAGCCGTCACCCAGTTCGTGGTCGAAGGTCAGTTGCGCGCGGCGTTCGGGAGGGTTGCGATGAAGCACAAGATCGAAAAACTCGAAGGCCACGTCGTGATTTGCGGGTTCGGCAGGATGGGCCGCGTGGTGGCCGAGGAAGTGATGCGCAGCGGCGGCCAGGCGGTGGTGATCGAGCGCGACTCGGCGCGCGAAGCCGAGTTGGCCGCCTCCGGCCTGCTCTTCGTGATCGGATCCGCGCTGGAGGATCGTGTGCTAGAGGAGGCGGGCCTGCCGCGGGCGCGTGCAATCGTGGTCGTCACTGCCTCCGACGCCGACAACGTCTTTATTACGCTCTCGGCCCGCGCGATGAACCCGAAAATCAACATCCACGCGCGCGGCGAGACGGAGGTCGGCTTGCAGCACCTGCGGATGGCGGGAGCGGACCAGGCCGTTGCGGCCTACCAGTGGGGCGCGCTACGGCTGGCAGCCAGCGTTATGCGCCCATCGGTGGTCGACTTCCTGGAGCTTTCGTTTCCGGGGCGTGGCGCCGAGATCGATCTAGAGGAGATTCGCGTGGCCGCGGGCAGTGCGCTCGTCGGCCAGTCGATCACCGCGGTCGAGCAGAGCTCGACACGGCTGCGGATCGTCGCGCTCAAGCGCGGCGACGCTCCGAGCACGCTGATTCCCGATCCCGTAACCCGTATCGAGGCGGGCGATTTCCTGGTCGCGATCGGCGACCGCGACACCTTGCGCCGGCTGGGCTAGCGACGCGTAATCAGCGCTGGCGCACGGCCGCCCGACGCCTTTCCTTTGAATCGCGGCCTTCATCCTGCCAAGATTTGCCCACATGGAAGGGGGAAACGGAACGCAGGCCGAGCCGCGCAAGCCGACCGGGGAGCTCAAGGCGCCCACCGGCGGTCTCGGCCCGCTTCCCGCAAGAGCGGTGCCGCGGCGCTGGCGCCGGATCGATATCCGGGTCTCCGAGCTTATCGTTTTTTTGGTGGCGGCGGTGGGTGCGGTCGCGCTGGGACTGGGAATCAGCCAGTACTTCGGCGAGCATCCATACACCCTCGCTTACCTGATCGCGTACGCCGGCTTTCGTCTCGCCGACGTGATGGTGCGCGAGGATTTCGAGCCGCCACCCGACACCGCGCTGTTTTCGGGATCGATCCTGCGCCAGTTGCCGGTGTTGCTGCTGTTCGCGGCGGCGCCGTTCGAACGCACTTACATATACGGCGGTGAAGTGGCGCGATGGGTGCAGGCGCTGGGTTTGCTGATGGAGCTGCTGGGCCTGTGGCTGGCGCTCGGCGCGCGAATCCAGCTCGGCTTTTTCAGCTCGACGCCGGAGTCCGGCGGTCCGCGCGCGCTGGTGCGCAACGGGCTATACGGCACGATTCGCCATCCGATCTGGCTCGGCGAGTTCCTGGTGGTCTTCGCCTGGGCGCTCGAGTTCGGCGCACCGATAAGCGCGGCCTTAACGATCATATTCGGGATTGTGATGGGCCGGATGCGCGCCGCGACGGAAGAGGCCGAGATGCTGGCGCAGTTCGGCGACGATTACGCGCGCTATCTTCAGGAGACCGAGTGCTTCATCCCCGGCATCTGGTAGAGGAATAATTAATTCATAGCTGGAAAGCATTCCTTCCGACACGTCCTGTCTGAGCGCTCGCCCGCATCATTTGCGGAAGAGGGCTCAGAAAGGACATGCGGGCGGGAGTGAAAACCTAGCGCAGCATCACCGACGCCGGGGCGAGGGTGTTCTCGACCGCAGCGACGAAATCGTCGGTCGGCGCGACCCGATAACTGTCGCCGAGCAAAAAGATCGCCTCGTGCGCGTCGTCGAGCGCCAGATGCAAATAGGTGATCGCGCGCCCGCTATGGCGTCCGAGCACCGCCTTCAGTTCCTCCAGCGCGCCGTTGGCCAGACGCTCGCGCGGCGCCGTGATATGCACCTCGCGCACCGCGTCGACCAGCGCCGTCCCCAGCGGCCGCATCTCGTCGAGGATCACCTGCGCGCGCTCGTCGTCGACGTCCAGCTTGCCGCGCGCCACCACCGGCTCGTCGCCCATGATCAGCGCTTCGTGCTTCTGGTAGGTCTCCGGCCACGCGATCACTTCGACCGCGCCCTCCCGGTCCTCCAGCGAGAATGTCGCGTAGCGCTTGCCGGCCTTGTTGTTCTTGAGCTTGGCCGCCTGCACCACACCGGCGATACGCACCTGGCTGCCGTCAGGCAGCGAAGTCAAATCCGCGGTCGAGACGCCGCCGAGCCGGCGCAGCTCGCGGTCGTATTTGTCGAGCGGATGGGCGGTGATGTAGAAGCCGAGCGCCTCCTTCTCGTTGCGCAGCATCTCTTTCTGATCCCACTCGGCGACCGGATCGCGCGGCGGCGGCAGCGCCTGCGGACGCGCGGCGGCGCCGAACAGTCCGTGCTGGCCCTTGGCGGCGTCGCTCTCGGCCTTTTGCGCGACCTTGAGCGCGTCCTCGACCATCGCCATCAGGGGCGCCCGCGAGGGCGAGTTCGAATCGAACGCGCCGCACTTGATCAGCGCCTCGAGCACGCGCCGGTTGACCAGCTGGGTGCCGACGCGCAGGCAGAAATCCAGCAGGTCCTTGAACGGGCCGCCGCTTAGACGCACCGCGATCATCGCCTCGGCGCTCTTGCTGCCCACGCCGCGGATTGCGCCCAGGCCGAAGCGAATCGCGTCGCCCGAGACCGTGAACTTCACGCCGCTGTGGTTGACGTCGGGCGGCAGCAGCGCGATGCGCATCTCGCGCAGCGCGGCGATGTTCTTGTAAGACTTGTCGACGTCGTCCATGTCGAGCGACATCAGCGCCGCCATGAACTCGTGCGGATAATGCGCTTTCAAGTACGCGGTGGTGTAAGTGGTCAGCGCGTAGGCGGCGGCATGTGAGCGGTTGAAGCCGTAGGAGGCAAAGGTTTCGATCTTCTCGAAGATCGATTTGGCGAGCGCGGCCTCGAGCCCGTTTTTCTTCGCGCCGTCGAGAAAGCGCGCTCGCTCGCGCTCCATCTGCGCCTTGTTCTTCTTGCCCATCGCGGCGCGCAGGATGTCGGCTTCCTCCAGTGTGTAGCCGGCTAGCGCCTGCGCCGCGCGCATCACCTGTTCCTGATAGATGATCACGCCGTAAGTGTCGCGCAGCACCGGCTCGAGCAGTTGATGGTCGTATTCCACCGGCTCCTTGCCATGCTTGCGCTTGATGAACGGATCGACCATCCCGGAATCCAGCGTGCCGGGACGAAACAGCGAGATCGCCGCGATCACGTCCTCGAAGTTCGAGGGCTTGAGCTCCGTCAAAAAACGGCGCATCCCTGACCCTTCCATCTGGAACACGCCGACCGTGTCGCCGCGCGCGAGCAAGCGGTAGCTCTCGGGATCGTCGAGCGGCAACCGGTTCAGGTCCGGCGGCTCCTTGCCGCCGGCGCGCACCAGGTTAAGCGTCTCGACTATGAGAGTCAGGTTCTTGAGCGCGAGGAAGTCGAATTTGATGAGGCCGATCTCCTCGACCCCCTTCATCGAGTACTGCGTAATCGCCATCGCGCCGTCGGTTCGTTCCTTATCGGCGTAGAGCGGAACGACCTCGGCCAACGGAACGTCGGAGATGACCACGCCGGCAGCGTGGCGCGAGGCATGACGCAGCAGCCCCTCGAGCTTGAAGGCGTACTCGAAAAGATCGGGATGGCTCTCGCGTTCCGCCCTAAGCCGCGGCTCCATCTCGAGCGCCGCGCTTAATGGGAAGTCGCGGCCCTGCTTGGGCGTCGGATAGAGCTTGACGATACGGTCGGTCTCGGCGAACGACAGCCCGAGCACGCGGCCGACGTCGCGGATGGCCTGTTTTCCCTTGATCGTGCCGAAGGTGATGATCTGCGCGACGCGGTCGGCACCATATTTCGCGCGCACATAGTTGAGCACCTCGTCGCGCCGCTCGAAGCAGAAGTCGACGTCGATATCGGGCATCGACTTGCGTCCCGGGTTGAGCCATCGCTCGAACAAGAGCTTGTGCTCGATCGGATCGACCTCGGTTATCCTGAGCGCATAAGAGACCAGGCTGCCGACCACCGAGCCGCGGCCCGGGCCGACCGGGATACCCTGGCTGCGCGCGTAGTCGATAAAGTCGGCGACGATCAGCATGTAGCCTGAAAAGCCCATCTCGCGGATGACCGGCAATTCGCGGCCGAGCCGCTCGTAGTAGGGCGCTTCGTCGAATTTGCCGCGGCGCGCGTGCAACTCCGCAAGCCGCGCCTGTAGCCCTGCCTTCACGCGAGCTTCCAGCACCTGGTCGAGATCGTCGGGCGGCGCGTCCTGGTAAATCGGGAAATGGAACTTGCCGAACTCGAACTCGAAGTCGACCCGCCGCGCGATCTCCATCGTGTTGCGGAACTCCTCGGACTCTGCGCCGAACGCCTTGGCCATCTCCTCGGGCGTTTTGACGTAAAGCTCGTCGGTATCGAAGCGCCATCGCGATTCGTCGGCGAGCGTCTTGCCGGTCTGGATGCAGAGCAAGACTTCGTGGGCGCGCGCGTCGCCGCGATGGAGGTAGTGGCAATCGTTGGTGGCGACCAGCGGCAGACCGGCGGTGCGGCCGATCTCGCGCAGCGCGTCGTTGAGCGGCGCGTGCAGGCGATTGTCCTGCAGTTCGAGGTAGAAGCGGTCCTTGAAAATGTGCGCGTAGCTCTCGGCCGCCTCGCGCGCCTTGTCGATCCGTCCCGCGCGGAGCCATCGCGCGACCTCACCCGAGAGACATCCCGAGAGTGCGATGATGCCTTCGTTGAGCTCGGTGAGTATTTCCTTGTCGATGCGCGGCTTGTAGTAGAGGCCCTCCTGGTAGGCCGCGCTCAGCAGGCGGCAGAGATTGCGATAGCCGGTACGCGAAGCGGCGAGCAGGATCAGATGGAAGTTGCCGCCGCCGTCGAAGTCGTCGCCCTTGGGCACCTGCGAGCGATCGGTGCGCTTGCCGGGCGCGACGTAGGCCTCGCATCCTATGATCGGCTTGATTCCGTGCTGGGTGGCTTTGCTGAAGAACTCGACCGCGCCGAACATGTTGCCATGGTCGGTGATGGCCATCGCGGACATGCCCGAGGCGTGCGCGTGTTCGAGCAGCGGTTCGATCTTGTTGGCGCCGTCGAGCAGGCTGTATTGGGTATGGACGTGGAGATGGGCGAAGCTCATCAGGGACGTAACCTCCTCCTCGCAACAACCACCGTCGCCGCCGCGCGGCCGCTGCCAAAGGCGGCAGCCTCGCGGCGCGCATCAACCCTTCTTCTGGCCGCCGCCCTTGTCGGCGGCGGCCTCTTTGGCGCCGCCCTTGGCGGCCTCCTTGGCAGCGCCCTTGGCGCCCGCCTCGGCGGCGCCCGCCGCTGGCGCGGCTGCCATGCCTTCGGCACCTTCGGCGCCTTCGACCGGCGCGGCCTCGGCCGCGGCGGCGGCGACCGGCGCCTCGGCGACGGTCGGCGGCAGCACGGTGACCACCGGATAGTCGGTATCGAAAATCGGCTTGAGGTTGCCTGGGAAGGTCATCGCCGAGACGTGGATCACGTCATGGATGTCGAGCGCGCTCACGTCGACCTCGACCGCGTCGGGAATCTCCAGCGGCAGACATTCGACCTCCACCTCACGCACCAGGGGTTGCAGGATGCCGCCCTCGGCGACGCCGTGCGCCTTGCCGGTGAAGCGCAGCGGCACTGCGACGCGGAGCGGCTGCGTGAGATCGACCTCGTAGAGATCGGCATGGACGAAATTGCCGCTGACCGGCGCGCGCTGGATCTCCTTGACGATGACGTGGCGGTCGTTGAGCTCAGGCGAACTCGACTTAAGCCGCATCAGGCGCTGGCGGGCGCTGGCCGAGACGCGCGAGCGCAACTCGGTGCTGCTTATCGCGATCGGGGTCGCCTTGGTCTTGGGTCCGTAGAGAACCGCGGGGATACGGCCTTCGCGGCGCAGTCCGCGGCGGCGGCTCTTGGGCCGCGTCTCTCTGATTTCGGCGGCCAGTTCGACAGTCTCCATCACGTCCTCGCTTACATATCGGCATAAATCATTCGGGATGAATCAGTTCAACGCAAATCGGATCGGAAATCGGTTGAACCCGTCTCTCAATTGAAAAGCGAGCTCACCGACTCTTCATTATGTATGCGCCGGATGGCTTCCGCTATAAGGCTCGCGACCGACAGCACTTTGAGCGAGCCGAGTTCCGCCTGCGCCTTGGCGCGCAGCGGGATCGTGTTGGTGGTGATCATTTCCTTGATATTCGACTTGTTCAGGCGTTCGCAGGCCGGGTCGGAGAGGATCGGATGGGTCGCGCAGGCCAGCACTTCGGTCGCGCCGGCGTTCATCACGACCTTTGCCGCCTCGGTAATCGTGCCGGCGGTGTCGATCATGTCGTCGACCAGCAGCGCCGAGGAATCACGAACTTCGCCAACCAGTTGCATCTCGGCCACCTCGCTCGCGCGTGGGCGGCGTTTGTCGATGATCGCGAGGTTGGCGTTGAGCCGCCGTGCAAACGCGCGCGCCCGCTCCACGCCGCCGGCGTCGGGCGAGACCACTGAGACACGGCGGCCGTCCAGGCGCTTGCGCAGGTACTGGATCAGCACCGGCATCGCGTACAGGTTGTCGACCGGGATATTGAAGAAGCCCTGGATCTGGCCGGCGTGGAGATCGACCGTCAGCACGCGCGAGGCGCCAGCGGCGGTGATCACATCGGCGACCAGCTTGGCGCTGATTGGCACCCGCGGGGCGACCTTGCGGTCCTGGCGCGAATAACCGAAATAGGGAATCACCGCGCTGATGCGCTTGGCCGAGGCGCGTCTCAGCGCGTCCATCAGCAACAACAGCTCCATCAGGTTGTCGTTGGGCGGGGTGCAGATCGACTGGAGCACGAAGCAATCGCCACCGCGCACGTTCTCGCGCACTTCGACCATCACCTCGCCATCCGGGAAGCGGCCGACTTCGGCCTCGCCCAGCCGCACGCCGAGATGCTCGCACACCTCGCGCGCCAGCGCCGGGTTGGAGCTGCCGGTGAAAATCTCCAGTTCGTCTTTCGCCCGTTCAGGCATCTCGGCCCCTCCGGCCAAGGCAAAATCTTGACTCTTCGCGCATCATTTCAACGCCGTCATAGCTCGCGTTCATGCCCGCCCTTCCCGCACTCGCGCGAGCGGCCAAAAATGATGGCTGGGCGGGAAGGATTCGAACCTTCGAATGCCAGGTCCAAAGCCTGGTGCCTTACCAGCTTGGCGACCGCCCAGCACGGGCCGCGTCCCTTCCGTCCGCTCATGCTGAAGGGCCATCGAGCATAGCACAGGCCCATGGCACACGCCGTTCGCGCTTGGCTCCGCGCGCCGGATGGCCGCCCGCCGCCGCCTGTCATCCGATGAGGCTGTGATGAAGCTGTGACGCGGAACTGCTGCCAACGGATCGGCCCAAACTATTGGCCGCAGCACGCGGCGCGCTGCGGCTTTGTGACACGGATGTTAATTGATGGTGTTTTTGGGTGTCAATCGCGGCTTTCGACTAATTTCACAAGTTGCAGTGCTGGGGGAAGGATCTACCGGCGGCAGGGAGGGCGGTGCGCCTTGCGGCACAATTTAAAAGAGCGAATTTACGACGTAATATCGTGCCTGTGGATGATTCTGACGCATTTTGCTGGCGGCCTGAGCAGCCTCCTGCGCGCCAGGGAAAATTCCAAAGACCGCGCCGCCGCTCCCCGACATCGACGCACCCTTCGCTCCGGCCGCAAGCAGCGCCGACCGCAGTTGCGCGATTTCCGGATATCGCGCCATCGCCGCCGCCGCCAGGTCGTTTTGCAGCATCGCCGGCCTGATCGCGCCCGAGGCGATCGCGTTCAGATGCTCGGCGGGCGCGGCACCGCTCCATTGTTCGGGCGAAAGCGCGCGGAAGACTTCCTTGGTTGAAACCTCGACCGGCGGCACCGCGATTACCATCCACAGCAGAGTTCGCGATAGCGGCGCGCGCTCGCTCGACGCAATGATTTCAAGCGGCGCGATACGCTCCCCCACGCCGCCGACGTGCGCGACATGCGGATCCAGGAAAAACGGGACGTCGGCGCCCAGTGCGAGCGCAACCCGGGCAAGCCGCGACGGGTCGTCGATGCGGCATAGCGCGGCCATCATGCGCAGCACCGCGCCGGCGTCGCTCGAGCCGCCGCCCAGGCCCGCGCCTATCGGGATTTCCTTGCGCAGATCGATCGCGACCTCGCGCGGGCGATGAATCTCGGCGCCGAACTCGCCGAGGAACGTGTCGGCGGCGCGCCATGCCAGGTTTTTTTCGCCCGCGGGCAGGTCGTCGCGATCACAATGCATGGCGATCGTCGTACCGGCGGTGCTGCGCGGTTCCACGCGAATTTCCACCCGCACCTGGTCGCACAACGAGACCGGGACAAAGACTGAATCGAGTTCGTGATAGCCGTCGGCGCGCCGGCCGACGACGCGCAGGAAGAGATTTATCTTGGCCGGCGCCGGCTCGGCGAGCAGCTTGACCATTCGTGCGTTCCTGGAACCATCGGAAGGCGAGACGACGCGCGGCCGCGGCGTTGCTAGTGCGCGTGCGGCGGCGCGTTGCCGCCCAGGGTTGCCCGCAGCCTGCGATGGACGTGGCGGTTATCGCGCTGGATTATCACGATGAAGCCGACCAGCGTCAGCGCCACGCCGGCCAGCACCAGCGCCTGCCCGGTGAGAAACGTCGCGTGGTAGAAGTCCATCCGGGCGGTCGCGTAGGAGACCTGGCGCTGCGCGTTGGTGAACGGCGCCAGCACTTCGCGGTCGGTGTGCGGGTCGAGTTCGTCGAAGCTGCGGTAGGCCTCATCGGCGGCGACATCCGCGGTGCCGGCGACGACGCGGCTGTATTCCTGGGTGCGGGCGCGGCCGATTTCCCAGTTGACTGCGCCGAGCACGATCAGCGCGAGTCCCGCCACGATTCGCCAGTCGGTGTAAACGTCAGGCAGTTTCATCAGTATTTGGCTGCACAATATGCGCACTGCCGGGTCAAGACAACAAGGCCAGCAACAATGATGAACAGGTTGACGCGCCGTGCCGCGCGCCGCCTCAAATGTCTTTGAATTGCGCCCGCGACGCCCCAGCGGTTATCATCAATAGGCCAAAGAGGATAACCTTACGAATCCGGTGGATAACGCGCGTTTGAACTCACTGCTCGAGGGCTTCGCGGCTCGCGATCGCCTGGCCCTGGCCCGGCTGATCACGCTGGTCGAGAACCGCGCCGCCGTGGTCAGCACCGTGATGGAGCGCATCTATTCGCGCGTCGGTCACGCCTACATTATCGGGGTGACCGGCGCGCCGGGCGCCGGCAAATCGACGCTGGTCAACCGCCTCATCGCCAAGTATCGCGCGCAGCGCAAGGAGGTCGGAGTGCTCGCGATCGATCCCTCGAGCCCCTTTTCCGGCGGCGCGGTGCTCGGCGATCGCGTGCGCATGACCGACCATTATCGGGACTCCGGCGTTTACATCCGCAGCCTCTCGAGCCGCGGCAGCCATGGCGGACTGAGCCGCGCCGCGCGCGAGGTCGTGAAGCTGCTCGACGCCTTCGGCTTCGACATCATCATCATCGAGACCGTTGGCGTCGGCCAGACCGAGCTTTCGGTGATGGACCTTGCCGATACCACCGTGGTGGTGACGGTGCCCGAGGGCGGCGACGGCGTGCAGGTGATGAAGGCCGGGCTGAATGAAATTGCCGACCTGTTCGTGGTCAACAAGGCTGACCGCGAGGGCGCCGACCGGGTCAAGGCGGAACTCGAGCTGGGCGTGCATCTGAGCCGCCAGGACGCCGGATGGCTGCCGCCGGTGGTACTGACGCAGGCGGCGGCCGACCAGGGCGTCGACGCGCTGGTGGCGGCGATCGCGCGCCACGCCGAATATGTCGCGGCCCATCGCAGTCCTGAGCGCGAGCGCGAGCGGCGGACGCGCGAGTTCGTCGAGGTGCTGAGCGCCGAGATGGAAGAGCGGGCCGCGCGCGCGGTCAAAAGCGGCGGCGTCAACGGCGTCGTCAGCGAAGTCCGCGCCGGAAGCCTCAATCCGTACACTGCGGCGCGCCGCGTGATCGAGGATCGCAAGGCGTTGGGCGAATTGCTCGCGGAAGGATCGGCGGTCACGGAGCAACGCGATTAGCCGCAAAGCGGCACTTTTAATGGCGACGCGAAGCAACAAATCACATCAGGCTGCGGCAGCCGGACGCCTGTTCGCCATCGGCGACATCCACGGATGCCCCGATGAGCTGGGCGTAATGCTCGACACGATCAAGCCGGTACACGGCGACACCGTGGTGTTCGTCGGCGATTACGTCGATCGCGGACCGTCGGCGCACGACGTGATCGAACTGCTGCTCGATCGCGAGCGCATGGGCGGCGCGGAGTTCGTCTTTCTGAAGGGCAACCACGAGGACATGATGAGCGCGTATCTCGGCCTGCCCGGGAACTACGGCGAGTCGTTCCTGTTCAATGGAGGCGCCGCCACGCTCGAGAGCTACGGTGTGACCGAGCATAGTCTGCCCGAGGCGCGCGATCACATCCCCAACCCGCATCTCGATTTCGTCAAACGCCTGGCCACCAGCTATCTGCGCCCGCCCTACCTGTTCGTCCACGCCGGCGTGGTGCCGGCGCTGGAACTCGAGGAACAGCGTGTCGAGGACATGCTCTGGATTCGGCAGGAATTTATTTTCAGCCCGCATAAGCTGGGCTCGACCGTGGTCTTCGGACACACCCCGATGCGGGCCGTGATGGTCGACTTGCCGTACAAGCTGGGCATCGATACGGGCCTGGTCTATGGCGGCAAGCTGACCTGTATCGAGTTGACCGAGGGCGTGCTGTACCAGGTCGGCCGGCGCAGCCGTCAGGCAAAAACCAGCGCCATCGCCTTAAGCTAAGGCTCATTCAAGATCGAGTTGAAGCTCTTTTAGTATTACGCCGCTCCGGCTAGTGTTGACCGTTCGGTGGCGACGTAGCTCAGTTGGTTAGAGCATGCGGCTCATATCCGCAGTGTCGTAGGTTCGACTCCTACCGTCGCCACTCACAGCGAAGGTTTCCATCGTGCCATCGAACACCCAATCAGTAATCGACCCATCCAAGGCGCGCGCCGGCCATCCGTTCCACATGTTCGACGCGATTGGCGCGCAGCCCGCGGCGGTCGCCGAGGCCGTGGCGCGCAACCGCGAAGCCCTCGCGGCGCTCGCGCGCGCGCTCAAGGAGACGCCGGCGCTCACGCTGGCCGGGCTCGGCACCTCGCTCAACGGTGCGATGTACGGCGAGTACTGGCTGCGCACGCTCGGACAGATGCGCGCGGTTCGAGCGGTAAGCTCGTTCGACGCCGTCAATTATGGGCTCAAGCCGGCGGCGGGCGGCGCACTGCTCGTGCTGTCGCATCGCGGATGGAAGCAATACTCGGCGCGTGCTGTGGCCGAGGCCAAAGCCGCCGGGATCGTGACCGCCGCGGTCTGCGGACAGGGACCCGGCGAGGGCGCGCGCCAGGCGGACCATCTGCTGATCACGACCGAGCAGGAGCAGTCGGCGGCGCATACCAAGAGCCTGACGACGGCGATGGCGCTGTTGTTCGAGTTGGCGCTCGCGCTTCGCGCGCAAGCCAACAGCGGCGACCTCGAGACGCAGCGGATGCGGACCGAGTTCGAGGCGATTCCGGAGCTGATGCGCCGGCGGCTTGGCGACGATTCGCGCGAGCGCAACGCGGCCGAGCAGTTGCGCAACTACCGCCGAATCGTGGTGCTCGGCGGCGGACCCAACTATCCGACCGCGCGCGAGATCGCGCTCAAGCTCAAGGAGACCAGCTTCGCCTATGCCGAGGGGATGCAGGTCGAGGAATTTCTGCACGGCCCGATAAGCTCGGCCGACCGCGACACCCTGGTCATCATCGCGAGCGGCGGCGGCGCGGCCGGCGCGCGTGCCGAGCAGGTGGCCAACGCGCTCGGCGAGATTGGCGCGGAGCGCCTCGGCATCTACACTCGCTCGGGCTCGGCGCTGGCCGAGGCGGTCGACGTCGGAATCCAGGTCGAGGGCGAGGACGAGGCGCTGAGCCCGTTCGCTCTGCTCCTCTCGCTGCAGCTTTTCACTTACTGGCTGGCGGTGAAGCGCGGATGCAATCCGGACCTTGCGCATCGCGACGACGCGCATCACGTCAAAGCCGCCGGTCACTTTGAAATGTAACGTCGAGATGTGACGCAATTCGGAATTTCAACGGACCTTCACCTTGCGACCCCTCCCGCGAACGACGCGCAGGCGAGGGCATTTTTCAGCGACACCACCATGCAGCGAATCGCGAGTCGCCAGTTGGCGCAATTGAGCAGCGGCTAAAGCCGCGACCACGAAGCGGGTTGCGAGTGTCAGTGAAAAAGGTGAACGCGCGCGATCCGGCGAACGTCGCGCCGTGATGCTCGTCCGGCTCGCCAAGCCCGTCGCGGCGCTCGCGCTCGCGGCCGCGCTTATCTCGCTCATCCTGTTGGCGCTCAGCGCTTCGCCACTCGCCGTCTTCGCAGCGCTATGGGAAGGCGCGTTCGGCAACTGGCTCGCCGCCACCGACACGCTGGTCAAGACCACGCCGCTGGTCTTCACGGGGCTAGCGGTGTCGATCGCCTTTCGCGGGGCGCTATGGAATATCGGCGCCGAGGGGCAGTTGCTGGTCGGCGCGCTCGCCGCGGGCGCGCTCGGAATTGTGCTTGACGGATGGCCCCGGGCGCTCGCGGTGGGACTGGTGCTGCTGGCCGGCGCAGTGGGCGGCGCGCTGTGGAGCGGAATATGCGGATGGCTTCGCGAGCGCCGTGCGGTCAGCGAAGTCATCAGCACCATCATGCTCAACTTCGTTGCCGTGCAACTCCTGAGCTACGCCGTGCACGGTCCGTTGATCGAGCCCTCGCGCTCCTATCCCAAGAGCGCGCCGATCGCGCGCGTCGCCGAGCTGTGGACGTTCGCGCCGCGGAGCCGGCTCAACGCCGGGATGATTCTCGCGATGGCGCTGGCGCTCGGGTCGTGGCTCTGGCTCTTCCATAGCCGCAGCGGTTTCGAGTTGCGCGCGATGGGCCGCAACCGGCGCGTCGCGGCGTTCTTCGGTATTCCGGTCGCGCGGCTGGGGATCGTGACGATGGCGCTTAGCGGGGCGCTCGCCGGTCTGGGCGGTGCGGTCCAGGTCTCGGCGATAACGCATCGGCTGTACGAAAGCTTCTCGCCCGGATGGGGCTACGAGGCGATCGCGGTGGCGCTAGTCGCGCGGCTCAATCCGCTCGGCGTGATGCTGACTGCGCTCTTGTTCGGCGCGCTCGATAACGGCTCGCAGGCGATGCAACGCAGCCAGGGCGTGTCGCCGGTGCTGGTGCAGGTGATCCAGGGGATGGTCATCCTGATTCTGCTCGCCTTCGACACCCGGGCGTGGGCGGGGCTGAGCGACGCGCTATGGCGAGGCGGCGGCTCGATGGCTCCTGAAGCCAGTGCAGCCGCGAGAAGCGGCGGCGGCGATGCTTGAGGCGTTTTTGGCCTCGACGGTCGCGATGGCGACGCCGATTCTTTACGCGGCGCTCGGCGAGTTGCTGGTCGAGCAAAGCGGCGTGATCAATATCGGTATCGAGGGTTCGATGCTGGCCGGGGCGTTCTTCGCGCTGGCGGCAACCTACTTCAGCGGCAGCCTCGCGCTCGGATTGCTGGCGGGAGTCGCCGCGGCCGTCGCGCTCAACGCGCTGCTGGCGCTGTTGATCGTCAACCTCGCAGTGAACCAGGTCGTGGCCGGCACCGCGCTCGATATCCTCGCGCTCGGATTGACCGGCGTTTTCTACCGCCAGATGTTCGGCGTGACGGGCAGCGCCTTCGTGGTGCGTCAGTTCGGCGCGGTGGCGCTGGGACCGCTCGCGCGTATCCCGGTGCTCGGAGGTGCGTTCTTCGATCAGAACGTGCTGGTGTACGTGGCGTTCGCGATGGTGCCGATATTGGCGCTCGTGATCTCGCGCACGCGCTACGGATTGCGGCTGCGCGCGGCGGGCGAGCGGCCCGAGGCCGCTGACGCGTTGGGGCTCGGCGTGTATCGGCTTAGATGGGAGGCGCTGCTCTTCGCAGGCGTGCTTACGGGACTGGGCGGCGCGTTTTTGACTCTGGCCTACGCCGGCACCTTCGTCGAGGGGATGTCGGCCGGCCGCGGCTTCGTCGCGCTGGCGGTGGTGATTCTCGGGCGCTGGAAGGCGTGGGGATGCGCCGCGGCCTCGGTGTTGTTCGGCGCGGCGATGGCGCTGCAGTTCGGCTTGCAGGCGCTCGGCACGGCGGTGCCCTACCAGGTGTTCCTCGCGCTGCCCTACGCACTGACGCTGGTGGTGCTGGCGGGCTTCGGCGGCCAGGCCACCGCGCCGAGCGCGCTGGGCGAGCCCTACGTGCGTCCGTGAGTGGGAATTTCAAAATGGTCGATCGTTTCCGACGTCCTCCCCCAATTGTCTTGGGGACGATTGAGGTGGGGGTCGAGCGAGGAAGCGCCAAATGTCTTTTTCGGAGCTTCCTCGTTTGGTTTTTTCGCAATGCTAGCGCAACGATTGCCTGCGCTAAAAAAGGCGGTTCTCAGAGAAATTGAGAACCGCGTCGACCCCCACCCCAACCCTCCCCCAAGACACGGGGGAGGGAGTAAGAAGGCAGTGCTCTTCTGGAGAATATCGGCGACTGGCGCTAATGCGGCTCCTCGCTGCCCGGGCGGCGGCGAGTAGCGTGCGGCGCAATTCCGAGCGCTTCCATCTGGCGATTGAAGCGCGGCCGCTTGTAGCTCATCCCGATCATGAATCCGGCCAGGTAGAAGATTCCGTTCGGATGCGGCAGCAGTATCGTGGGCAGGAACAGGAATACGATCGCGCCCGCAACTGCCCATCCCAGCGTCCCCGCCTCCATCCCGATCGACAGCGCCGTGCGGTTCGGCGCGCCCTCCATCCGCTCGAGCATCCGCGCGCGCCATTTCAGCACCCGCGCGAACGGAACGAACATCGCGACTCCGCCGGCGATGCCTAGCACCACCGCAATCCATAGCCATGGGTCCTTCCAGTCCATCGATATTCTATTGCGCGCGCTATTCTCTCGCGCCGATTCCATTGTGCCGGTGATGATCTGGCGCCGGCGGAGGATTAGACTACCGCAGAGCCGATTGCTATACACGGCATCGGTTTGACGATGAAGGACTCGTTTTCGAAGGACTCGTCTTTCAAGGGCGCATCTTGCAAGGGCGCATCTTGGCAATGAAGGATTTGTCGCTCAACGCATCGACCTTTCCTACCGCGCATTGCGCCGCCTGCGAGCGCGTCGTGCTGGTGCACGTGACCCTCGATGACGGCGATCGCGAGCGCAGGTGTTGCGTGCATTGCGACACCGAGATCGACAAGCCAGTGCGCTGGGTCAAGGCCGGCGAGCTCGAGCAAGAGGGCTACTACTTCGGCCCGCCGCCCGAGAAGGGCGCGGAGGGCGGCGGATGCGCCAGTGGATGCGGGACGTGCGGGACGCGCGGCCACTAGGGAGAGCGGCTCTAATCCGACGCGCAGCTCCGCCGCATGCGATGTAACTGGCGCGGCCGCACCTGCCTTTACGAAATTCCCAGCAGCTTGCCGAGCGCCTGTTCGCGGAAACCATAGACGATGCGCTCGCCGGCGCGGATTACCGGGACGCCGCGATAGCCAATTCGCGCGTGCTCGGCGCGCGCGGCGGGGTCGGCCGAGAGGTTGCGCTCGAGGAAGCCGATGCCGTGGCGCGCGAGAAACTCTTTCACGCGCCGGCTCGATTTGCATCCATCCCTGGTGAAGATTTCGACGTCCATCACTGTCAGCTTGCGCGGCTCTGTGATGGGTGGAGGAAATCTCACTTTCGCGCAGGGCCGCCTTGATCGCTACCGGGTGTGCTCTCGCCGCTCCCCTGCTTCAATTTCCGGTACTGATCCAAGGGGATTGTGGGAGGGTTCGGGACCTCTCGCGGCGCATCACCTTGCGGGACGATATTGCGATCCCTCTCAATGTCCGCGGGCGTCCTGATGATCGCGCCAGGCGCCGTCGCTCGGCCTCCTTGAGTCACCGTAACACCGCCTTGCGGGGCAGCTTCGGGCGTGCCCTGGGCCCATGCCGGACGGGGCGCTGGTATTGCGGCTAGGATCAGGAGGGCCGTGCCTGCCAGCGTAATTTGGGCCGCGCCAGTCCGAGCGCACCTTCTCTGAATCGTCCACTTCGCACGGTCAGGGGCGTTTGGTAGCCCCAGGCGAAGCGTTCTGTCGATGTCATCGTTCATATGTCGAAAAGTCGCGCGAGTGTGCGCCTATTGATGCTCTCTAGAGAGAATTGATTTGCATTAAGGCCAGCGCGTGAATAAGCTCCGTTTCCAAAACCGCGCCGATCTGAGTAGCGCGTCAGACGGGCGGGGTCAGCCTGCGGAAATAAGCGCTTCGATTATCCACCAAACTGGGAGGGGGAATCCATGAAACACTCGAGATGGTTGGTCTCACTGGCGGCCGCAAGCGTGGCCGCGACGCTGGGAATCTTTGCTCTTCAGCGCGCCCCGCGCGCGCAGAGCGAGGCGCCTCCGCGCAACGCCGGTCCCGATATAGCCGCCACGGGCACGGTGAGTGCCTCCAGCCCGATGGAGCGGAATATGGAGGCGATGGCCGACGACGCGGCGCTCGCGCCGTCGGGTTCGGTCCCTGCCGCTGCGCTCAAGGTACGGCCCACGATGCCCGAAGCGCAATACGACGCGCTCAAGGCAGCCGCAAACGCGGAAAGCGCTGTGTCGAAGGCCCCTGGCAACAGTCCTGTTGCGGAGATCCCCAATCTCACGTCGGTGAATTTCGCCGGCGCCAAGGAAGGGGTAATCGGCGTCAACGAATTCCCTTCGGACGACGATATGGATGTGTCGCCGAGTCAGGTCGCTCAGATTACCAATGCTTCGCTATGGGTGTTCAACAAATCGGGCACCATCCTTAAGCAGCGTTCTCTCAACGGACTGTTTGGAACCAGCGACTTCCTGGGCGACGTGCAGGTCCTCTACGACAGCACGTGGAAGCGATGGGTTCTGACCTCGGACGATTTCACGAGCAGCGCGTTGTACTTGGCGGTATCGACGACCAATTCCGCAACCGGCGGATGGTTCATATACAGGGCCGTCGGCAGCTCGTTTGGTCCCGCCTAATTTTCTCGACTACCCGCATCTCGGTATGGATCAGGATGCTCTGTTGGTCACCGGCAACGTCTTCAACAGTAGCAACGTCTATGTCACCACTGTCGCATTTGCGATTCCGAAGGCGCGCGTCTACAACGGGTTAGGCTTTAGCGTGCCTGTATTCACCGGGCTTACCGGCACGTTGATGCCTCCGGTTCAGCTTGGCGCGCCTTTCTTTGGACATTTCCCGGCCGACTACTTTGCCGTGGCAGTGGCCGGCACCGGGGTATCGCTTTATACGATGACCAATGCCAGCACCGCACCCGCTATGTCGGGTCCGGTCAGCATTCCGAGCACCAACTTCTCGGTACCGCCCAGTGCACTGCAGCCGGGCTGCACCAATACCATCGATACTCTGGACGGTCGCTTCCAGAACGCTTGCTACCAGATTCCTCCGTCCGGCAGCTTCAGCGATGGTTTGCTGTATTGCGTCCACACGGCTGGGATCACCGGATATCCCGTGCCCGTGTGGTACGCGTTCAATCCTTCGACAGGCACTGTTGCTTCGGGAGGCGAATTCTTTTTTAGCGATACGTCGGATGACTTCAACCCGTCGATCGCCGCCGACGCCCTGGGCGACATCTTCGTGTCGGAGACCGCGACTGATCCGATGGGTAGCTTGAAGCCGATGGTCCTGTTCGGCGGAGCGCTTACTGGAAATGCTGTGGCGCTCAACAAGACGACTCCGGCGGGGGTCAGTGGGGTCTGCCTGTCCGGTAATAGCAGTCCTACTGGGACAAGTCCTCAGAGATGGGGTGATTACTCGGCCGCGCGATTCGATCCGGCGACCTCTTCCAGCGGAACTGCGGGAAGCGTCATCGGCTGGATAACCAACCAAAGGGTAGCGGGCGCGAACGCCTGGGGTACCAAGATCGCGAAGATCAGGCAGTAGGGCGAATCCGAGGCTGTAACTAGCGGCGGGGCCGGAGTCTTCCGGCCCCGCCGCTTTTGTTGCGGCCAGGTTCGGCCAAAAATCGCTCGCGACGGCCTTGTCCCCGAATCGCCGCATCCCAGCCGTAGCCGCTCCAGGATGCGCCGCGCAGGCAGCGCGGGCCTAGATGCGATACGCTCTTGCGCATGGAGGCGATGACCCCGACGCTCGCTCGTGCGCGATTGCTCTGGGTCTTGGTTGCGGTCGCGCTCGGGATCGCGGGTTGCACGCATTCCGACGGCCGCTCCGATCCGTCAACGGCGTCGTACGGGACACTGGCCGGCCGAGTCACGCGCGGCCCGACCTCGCCGGTCAGCGGCCCAGGTATCAAAGCGCAGCCGCCCCCGCCCCTGGCGAGAGCCGAGCTAAAGATTGTCGATTCCAAAGGCGCCGTGGTGGCAACGGCGCGCACCGGCGGCGACGGGCTTTATCGGCTGACACTGCCGCCCGGCAACTACCGGGTGGAGCGCGGTGGCGGATTTTCAGGCGCGGCCAGGAACCTGCCCTCGAAGGTCGCGATAAGTCCCGGCGGCGAGACGCGGCTCGATATCTGGGTCGACACTGGAATTCGGGCGCCCGGCGGACCGACCGTTACGCGCTAAGCCGTCCGCTCTGGCGCAGCGCTTCGTAGAGCACGATCGACACCGCGTTGGCGAGGTTGAGACTGCGCACACCGGACTCGAAGATTGGAATTCGGTACGCCGCCTCGGTCCGCGTGCGCATAAACTCCTCGCCCAGCCCCTTGGTCTCGCTGCCAAACACCAGGAAATCGCCTGGCGCGTAAGCGGCCTCGAGGTAGGACCGCTTCGCGCGCGCCGAGAAATACTTAAGGCGCGGCTCGCCGCCGTCGCGAGTTTGCTGATGCTCGGCCGCTCCGAAATCATCCCATCCCGCGTAAGTCTGCAGATCGACCAGCGGCCAATAGTCGAGTCCGGCGCGTTTGAGATAGCGGTCCTCGAGCGAAAAGCCGAGCGGGCCGACCAGATGGAGGCGCGAGTGCGTCGCCGCCACCAGGCGCGCGATCGATCCCGTGTTCTGCGGAATCTCGGGCCGCACCAGCACGATATGAAACGCCGGAATGGTCAAATCGGGTACCGGATGGCGCGAGCCCCGGATCGTGGGAGCCCCGGGCCGCGCGACGAACTCAATCGTTCCTGCCCGCCGAGCCCGCGCGCAAAAGCGGATAGCGCCGGCCGCGCATCGTGATCGAGAAGCCGCCGCGATCGTCGGCCTCGAAGCCGGGGCTCAGATGATAGTATGCGTTGCGCAGGAAACGCGCGCGCGACTTGCCGCCCTTGACCCGGCAATAGAGCACGTTGTCGGGGCCGACCTCGAGCGTGGCCGGGTCAAGCTCCTCGCGCTCCTCGTCGTTGAGCACGATCGTAAAGCCGCTTTGCGCGTCGCCCTCGATCGCCTTGACCACGTAGGGCGTGTCCTCGACCGTAATCGAGGCGCGCTCCTCGGCGACCTGGAGGTAGTAGCTGCCGTCGGGGTTTTGCCGGATACTGCGGCTGAAGAGCAGCGCGATACGCGGGTTGTCGATCCGCTCGTCGTCGCTGTACCAGTTGCCGTCGCGGCGAAACGAGATTTTGCCCGACTCGACGGCGTAGAAACCTGCCCGTGCCATCTCAACGCACCCGGCTGTCCAGAATGATTGTCACCGGCCCATCGTTGACCAGCGCCAGTTCCATGTGGGCGCCGAACTCGCCCGTCTCAACCTTAACACCGCGAGCGCGCACGAGCGACAGGAAATGTTTGTACAGCGGCAGCGCCCGTTCGGGCGGCGCCGCCTTGATGAACGACGGACGCCTTCCGCCGCTGGTGTCCGCGAGGAGCGTGAATTGCGAGATCACCAGCAATTCGCCGCCCGTCGCGCCCAGCGCCAGGTTCATCTTGCCGGCATCGTCGGCGAATACGCGGAGGCCCAGGATGCGGTCGGCGATAAATTCCGCGTCGGCCTCCATGTCGTCGCGCGCCACGCCGAGAAGCGCGACGAAGCCGGGACCGATTCGGCCGAGGCATCTGCCGCCGACGCTGACTTCGGCCCGGCGCACGCGTTGAACAACCGCTCGCATCCCGACGTCATATATAGCGCACGATCTTGCGCAAAGCGCACCGCGAGGTTCAGTGACAAAACCGCGGCGCGGGCGTGTCTGGTTTGCGGGCTTCGCTCCGTACTATAGTTGTTGGTGCAATGATTCCGATTCTGTTGCGTCTGGGACCCTTTCATCTGTTCGGCCATCCGCTGACGCTCACCATCTACAGCTACGGCCTGATGATGGCGCTCGGCTTTATCGCCGCCGACCTCGTGATCGCCGCCGATTGTCCCCGGCGCGGTATCGACCCCGACTACGCCACCGCCGTGGTGCTGTGGGGCGCGCTCGGCGGTATCATCGGCGCTCGCCTGTACGACGTGATCGACAACTGGCGCCTGTACATGGCCGACCCGATTACGATCGTATGGTCGGGCTCGGGCTTCGTCTGGTTCGGCGGCTTTATCGGCGGCGTAACAGCCGCCTACTTCGTCGCGCGCCACTACAAGGTTTCGGTCGGCGCGACGGCCGACATGTGCGGGCCGGCGCTGGCGATCGGACAGGCGCTCGGCCGTATTGGATGCCATGTCTCGGGCGACGGCGATTGGGGCGTTCCCTCGACGCTGCCGTGGGCGGTCGCCTATCCCAAGGCGATCGTGGGCTGGGGTCCGCAGACCGTGCTCAAGCTCGGCCCGCATAACGAACTGGTGTCAGGATTTTTCCCCGGCGTCAGAGTGCATCCGACGTCCATCTACGAAGCCATCCTCTACGCGGGAGTGTTCCTTATCCTGTGGTCGATGCGCCGGCGGGCGGGTGTCGAGGGTCGCATCTTTTGCCTCTATTTGCTGTTGTTGGGAGCGTGCCGCTTCATGGTCGAGTTCCTGCGGATCAATCCGCGTGTGCTCTTTGGGTTGAGCGAAGCCCAGCTGATAGCGCTCGCCATGATGGTGACCGGCGTCGTCGTGTTGCATCTGACCGGCGGCGTGTTTTCCGGATGGACGCGCGAGGAGCGGGCGCCGCAGAGCCGTCCCAAGGCGCAAGTGGCGGCGGGGGCGTAGCGCGGGCGCGGGCGCTCGAGTCGGGATGGCTCCGCGAGTAAAGCTGCTTTCCACAGTCGCCGGCGCGGCGCTGCTGGCGAGCGTGTTGCTGATCGCGGCCACGCAAATTCGGCGCGCGAGCCCTCCGGCGACGCAACCACCCGGGGACACCGCCAGCAGTCCGGGCCAAAATGGTTCGGGTCTCGATGGGCACGGGCCGATCGCGGCGGGAGAGAAGGCCGCGCCGTTCAAACTGACGGATTTGAGCGGCGATTCGGTTTCGATGGCCAATCTGCGCGGCAAGGTCGTGTTCCTCAATATCTGGGCAACCTGGTGCGCGCCGTGCCGCGAAGAGATGCCCTCGATGGAGAAGCTCTACCAAGGCCTCCACGACAATAGGGGTTTCGTGATGCTAGCGGTCAGCCAGGATACCAGCGACCGCGCCGAGGTCGCGGCCTATGTCAAGAAGCACGGTTACCACTTCGACGTGCTGCTCGATCCGAAAAACGCGGTCGCCGAGGCGTACAAGGTGAGCGGCGTTCCCGAGACCTTTATAATCGATCGCGAGGGCCGCATCGTCGCCCATCATTCGGGCGCGTTTGACTGGTCGCAACCCGGGATTCGCGACGCGCTGGAGGAACTGCTCAAGGACAAGGGTTGAGAGAACCAGGCGCGCCCGGCGCGAGAAGGTACCCTATGGTGTCATTTAAGGGCGCTATCCGGCGCGAGGGTTGTGGCGTCCGGCGTGCTCAAAGAATATGCTTAACACTCAACCCGCGCGCTCACCGTAGCGGGTTCTAGCTGCGAGTAATTGATGAAACGCAATCGTTCACCCTTTCTGGTCGCTGGCGTATGCGCTGTAGCGACCCTGGTTCTGCTGGCGGAGATCGCGGTGCGGCGCGCCGACGCGCTGCCGGACGACACCTACAAGGAACTGGCGACCTTCGCCAACGTGCTGGCGATCGTACAGAAGAACTACGTCGAGCCGGTCACCACCAAGCAGCTCATCAACGGCGCGATAACCGGGATGCTGGCTTCGCTCGACCCGCACAGCGCCTACCTTACGCCCGACCTCTATCGTGACCTCGAGGTCGAAACCCGTGGCAGCTTCGGCGGGCTGGGTCTCGAAGTTACCGTCAAGGATGATTTGCTGACCGTCGTTTCGCCGATCGAGGACACTCCCGCCTACAAGGCCGGGGTCAAGGCGGGCGACCAGATCGTCAAGATCAACGACGACTTCACCAAGGGCATGACGCTGACCGACGCAGTCAAGCGGATGCGCGGACCGCAGGGCAGCAAGATCCGCCTGACCATTCATCGCAAGGGCGTGCCCGAGTTGTTCACGGTGACCGTCACTCGCGAAGTGATCAAGATAAAGTCGGTCAAGGCCAAGGAATTGCGTCACGGTTACGACTACGTCCGTGTCAGCAGCTTCGAAGAGGGCACCGGCGACGATCTGCAAAAGGCGCTGGACAAATTCCGCACGCAGCATAGCGGCCAGATCAAGGGTCTGGTGCTCGATCTCCGCGACAACCCGGGCGGATTACTGAACCAGGCGGTGCAGGTCGGCGACGAATTCCTCGACGGCGGGCTTATCGTCTATACCCAGGGCCGCCAGGAGAATCAGCAGCAGAAGTATTTCTCGCATCGCAAGAAGGACTTCGTGGACTACCCGATGGTGGTGCTGGTCAACGGCGGCAGCGCGAGCGCGAGCGAAATCGTCGCCGGCGCGCTGCAGGACCAGCGCCGCGCAATCACGGTCGGCACCCAGACCTTCGGCAAAGGCTCCGTGCAGACGATTCTGCCGCTTGACGATCACTCCGCGTTGCGGCTGACCACGGCGCGCTACTACACGCCCAACGGCCGCTCGATCCAGGCCGTCGGTATCACGCCCGACGTGACCTCCGAGCCGCCCAGGACCACGCTGGCTTCGCTCGAGCAGGAAGGCGCGACTATCAACCAGGACTCCGAGATTCGCGAAAGCGACCTGCTGCATCACTTCAAGAACAACGGCGTCCTGAAAGCTCCGAATGCGCCCGCCGGTAACGACGGCAGCGCTCCGGCCGCGGGATCCTCGAAGCACTCCAAGGCTACTCACGCGAGCAAGGAGCAAGGCGCGAGCGCTTTCAAGGAGCCGGCGGACGTCCAGCTCGATCGCGCGATCCAGGTGCTGGATAACTGGCGCAGCTACAAGCTACAGCTCGCGCGCAACGACATCCCACCGCCGCAGGCGGCGCCGACGGCGGCGGCCGCTCCGGGCGGCGCAGACGATTCCGGCCCCGACGGCTCGGGCCAGTAACGCCGCGCCGACAATTCAGATTTGATCGATAAAACCGCCGTCTGCGTGTTCCGCGCGGACGGCGGTTTCGTTTTGCACACGCCATCCATTCGCCGCTTCGCGCCGCCGCCGCCCGGACGCCGGCGGGAGCACGCCTTACGCTCGGCGGCGCCCATCTGGTAAGTTGGCCGCATGGCCGGCCAACTGGAACTCTCGTTGCGCGGTCAGGTGCGGGCGCTCAACGTCACGCAACTGGTGCGGATGGTGCGTGAGACGCTGGAGGCCAACCTCGACGAGTGCTGGGTGGTGGGCGAAGTCTCCAACGCCCGCCTCGCTCCGTCGGGCCATCTCTACTTCACGCTCAAGGACCCCAACAGCGCGATTAGCATCGTGATGTTCCGCTCGGCGGCCGCGCGGCTGCGTTTCAAAGTCGCCGACGGGATGCAGGTCGTGGTGCGCGGCCGAGTCGACCTTTACGAAACGCGCGGCGCGCTCCAGTTCTATGCCGAGGAGATGGAGCCGCGCGGGCTCGGCGCGCTGCAGCTCGCTTTCGAGCAGCTCAAGGAGCGGCTGGGACGCGAGGGTCTGTTCGACCAGGCGCGCAAGCGCGCGCTACCGTTCCTGCCCGCGGTGGTGGGAATTGTGACCGCGCTCGGCGGCGCGGGCCTGCGCGACATCGTGACCATCCTGCTCGCCCGTTATCCCAACGTGCAGATCATCATCCGCCCCGCGCGCGTGCAGGGCGCGGGCGCGGCGGCCGAAATCACGCAGGCGATCGATGACCTCAACGCCGACGCGCGCGCCGAGGTTTTGATCGTCGGCCGCGGCGGCGGCTCGCTCGAAGACCTGTGGGCGTTCAACGAAGAGACCGTCGCCCGCGCGATCCATCGTTCGCGAATTCCGGTGATTTCAGCCGTCGGCCACGAAATCGACTACACTATCGCCGACTTCGTCGCCGACGTGCGCGCGCCGACTCCGACCGCCGCCGCGCAGCTCGTGATGCCGGACAAGGCCGCGCTGCGCCTGCGTCTGGACGAGACCGCGGCGACACTCAACGGCGCAGCGGTCAGCGCGCTGTCGAACCATCGCCGCCGCGTCGATCAGCTCGACTCGCGCCTGCGCGAACCGCGAGCGGAGCTGCGCCAGGCGCGCCAGCGCGCCGATGAAGCCGCGGCCGGCCTGGGGGCGGCGCTCGCCTCGCACCTCGGCGATCGGCGCCGTCACGTCGGCGCGCTGAACGCGCACCTCGTGCCGCCCGGCGCGCTCGCGCGTGCGCTGCGCCTTGGGGCGGACCGCATCGCGCTCCACCTGGCGCAGGCGATGGGCGCGCGGGTCGAGCGGATGCGGATGCGCGTGGACGCGATGGGCGCGCGGCTGGGCGAAGTGGCGCCGCGCGCGATGGCCGAGCGCAGGCGCGCCGCGGTGGCGGCCGCGGCGGTGCGGCTGGGCGCGGCGATGGAACGTGCGCAGGGGCGCCGCGGCGCCGAGTTGTCGGCGCTGGCGGCACGCCTGGACGCGGTCTCGCCGCTTAAAGTGCTCGAGCGCGGATACGCCGTGGCGACAAACTTGCGCGACGGCCGCGTCGTGATCGACGCCGCCGCAGTCGAGGTCGGCGACGAACTCGACCTGCGGCTAAGGCGCGGCCGCTTGCGCGCCCGCACCATCGCGCGCCAATCCTGAGGCCTGCGCGTCACACGCATCGGGGCGTCACACAACATCCGAGGCTAAGCGATGGCGATCACCCGCAGGAAGTTCGAAGACGAACTCAAGGACCTTGAAGGAATCGTCGCGCAGATCGATTCCGGCGAACTCTCGCTGGAGGATTCGATCACGGCCTTCGAACGCGGCGTCGGCCTGGTCCGCTCGCTCAACCAGAAGCTCGACGAGGTCGAGCGCAAAGTCGAACTGCTGATGCGCAACGCCCAGGGCGAGCTCAAGACCACGCCGTACGATCCGGCGGCGGCCAAGGCCGAAAGCGGTAACAAACAAGACGAGAACAGGAAAGACGGCCACAACAAGAAAGTCGACGACGAAGATCTCCCGTTCTGAGCGGAGCGCGCGGGGCTGATGGCGACGCGGCGGCGGCTTGACCTCGAGATGGCGCGGCGCGGCTTGGCGCCCAGCCGCGAGGGCGCGCAGCGCCTGATCATGGCCGGTCGCGTGCGGGTCAATTCGCAGCCCGCGTTCAAGGCCGACCAGAGCGTTGACGAGCGGAGCGCGATTGCGTTGGTCGGCGGATCGCCCGAGTACGCAAGCCGCGGCGGAGTGAAGCTCGCCGCCGCGCTCGACCATTTCGGCGTCGATCCCGCGGGGCGCCGCGCGATGGACGTCGGCGCGTCGACCGGCGGCTTTACCGACGTGCTACTGCGCCGCGGCGCCGCCCACGTGGTCGCGCTCGACGTCGGCTACGGACAAATCGCCGAGCGACTGCGCCGCGATTCGCGAGTCACCATGCTCGATCGCACTAACATCCGGCTCGTAGAGGCCGTCAGCCTGCCCTACGCTCCCGAGCTCGTGGTTATCGACGTGAGTTTTATTTCGCTGCGCCTCGTGTTGCCGCCGGTGCTCGAGCTTAGCGCTCCGGCGGTCGAAATCGTCGCGCTCATCAAACCGCAGTTCGAGGTTGGCAAGGGCAAAGTAGGCAAGGGCGGGGTGGTGCGTGACGATACGGAACGCCGCCGGGCGGTTCACGAAGTGCTGGAATTTGCCGTGGGATTGGGGCTCGAAGTGGGGGGCGAGGTAGAGGCGCCGATTCGCGGGGCGGCGGGCAACCAGGAGTTTCTGGCCCTGATGCGCCGGCGCGGCTGGCTGAGGGCGCGCGCGCCGGTTTAGGGTTCAGGCAAGGAAATCGCGTCTGGGCCGAATAAAACTGACCTCAACCCATTTCCTGCACATTCCGGTTTGCATCTCCGCCTGCTTGCATTTACGCTGTTAGAGGTACCGTGTCGCGCGGCATTAGCATCAGGACCATGAAATTCCCCCTCGCACTGGTAACGGTCCTCATCTTGTCGGGGTTCTGCCTGGCGGCGCCCTCGGGCTACGCCCAAAATTACGCTCAAAATTATGCTCAAGACGACACGTCCGCCTCGCCCTCGACGGCGACTGATACAACCGGCGCCTCCCAGGATTCGGATCAGGATACGGCTCCCGCTCCAGTCCATCGCGGCGGCGAGTTTTCCTACAGCGTGAGGTCGGGCGACTCGCTCGGTTCGATCGCCTCGACCTTCGGTATTCAGGCTGATGACATCGCGCATGCCAACCGGCTCCAGCTCGATTCGACCCTGAACGTCGGGCAGACGCTGCGGATTCCCAATCCGTTCGCGGCGCGGATGCGCGAGCTGACAGCCGAGAATCAGAAGCTCACTGACCAGATCGCCGACCTGCAAAAACGCGTCGACAACGCGACCGCCTCGCGGGCAGACATGAAAGCACAGGTGCAGCAGCTCACCGCCAACAACCGGGAGCTGACGCACGAGGTGCAGATGCTGCCGTGGTGGCGCGGCGCCGTGTACAGCGCAGTCATCGCAGCGCTGCTGCTGCTCGGCGTAGCGGCGCTGGCGGTGCTCGAATGGTTCCTGCTGCGTCGGCGCTTTATCGCCATTGCCGAGCTCAACGAATCGCTCCGCCGGCTCGACCAGCGCTATAGAGCAGTGTTGGCCAAGGCCGAGTTGCGCATGCAGGAGCTCTATGGGCGGCGGCGGCGCGGCATCTCCGAGGACCAGGAACGGCCCCGGCTTCCCGAGGAGGCCGACCTCGATAGGCTCGATCAGCAGTTGCACGACGTCCTGGAGCGCCATCTGAAGCAACTCGGCGGACCGGTGCGTCCGCGCCGGCGCGCGCGGTGGGACGAGGAGTTCGGCACCGTCGCCTCTCCGGTCGAAGCGCGCTCGGCCCGCCGGTAGCTCGCCTGCCGGGCGCCTCGGCAGTCGAAGAATCAACGCCTATTCTTATCCCGCGTGTCCCGGATTTCGCGTACTCCCGCTCCTTCAGTGATCGTAACTCTTGAGATGAGCGCAAGGTATGGAGAATAGTGGAGAGCGATTGATGGCTGGGGCAACGATTGCTTGTTAATGCAACTACGGAGTAGGGGTCTATGCGAAAAACAATGATTGCCGGTCTTGCTGCTCTTGTCGGACTGGGCGCGATGCTGGCTATCGGAATTGCCGGCCTGGGGATCGCGGCTGACACGCAAAAGTCGGTCACGGGCAACCTGGAGGACACGTTCTGTTACAACGTGGTTGGCGCGCACGGTGCGGGCCACGCGCAGTGCGCGCTCAAGTGCGCACAGAAAGGCATCCCGGTCGGCCTGGTCGAAAAGGGGACCGAGAAGATGTACATCCTGCTGCCGCCCAAGAACGAGGAGGCGATGCCCGACGACGTGCTGAAGAACATGGAGAAGGAAGTCACGGTCACCGGCAAGTCGTACTCCAAAGGCGGGGTCGAGTTTCTGACCGTCGAATCGGTGAAATGATCCGGTGCTAGGCGATCTGTTCCGGGCGGCGGCGCATCTGTTTTCGTTTCCTGGCGCGCAGCATCTGCAGAACATCCATCCGCTGGTCGTCCACTTCCCAATCGCATTGCTGTTCGCGGCGACGCTGATTTACTGGTTGGGAGTTTTTGCGCGGCGCGAAGCATGGCAATGGAGCGGCTTGTGGATGCTGGTGCTCGGCGCGCTCGGCGCGGCGGCGGCCACCGCCACCGGACTTTATGCCGCGCCCGGCGTGATGCTTGCGCCGTCGGTCAAGACGGTGCTGCTGGCGAACCACAAGCGGCTGATGATCGCGGTGACGATACTGAGCGTGGTGCTGGCGTTGTGGGCGATCGCGGCGCGGCCGACGCCGGCGCGGGGCCGCAAAGTGTTTCTCGCGATGCTGGTGGTGGTGGCGGCGCTTATCGCCAAGGGCGCCGATTACGGCGGCCGGATGGTTTACGACTACAATGCCGGTGGCTACGCGTGCGGCCAGCCGATCGAGTTCAGCCAGTAGATCGATGGATGATGTTGTATTCTGCCGGGAAGCCGGACGAGACGATGCGCTTGCGGTCTGAGGGCCTGGCCATGCGGCGCGTGCTTGGGCGCTTGATGGTGCTCGGCGCGGCGCTCGTGTTCGCTGCGTGCTCGATGCTGCATCGCGGCCAGCCGGCCAACGCCGGCGTGCCGGCCGAGCCCTCCGCCCAGGCGTCTGCCGAAGCTTCTTCCGAGGCCTCTCCGTCGGCCGAGAGCAGTCCGGCAGAAGGGGCGCCCGCCGCCGAGAGCAGTCCGGCAGACGGTACTCCAGCTGAGGGCGCGCCCGCCGAGAGCGGCGCGGGCGAGCCAAATTCGCCTCCGCCCGGCGCCACGGTCGCCATTTCCTACGCGCATAGGGGCGACTACCTGGCTTCGCTCAGCGTGTCGAAATTCAACGGCACGGAAATGGTCGAATCGCGCAACATCGACGCGCAGCACGTCGCGTCGATCATCCGCTTCGACGGCGGAGTGACGGTCTGGGAGATCCACGCGGACACCGGAGTGTTCTCGAAGCTGCCAGTGGTGGGCTCGGGGGACAAGTTCGCCGCCAAGTCCGTCACCTACGGCAAGCTGCCCGTGCATTTCGCGCAGCTGACGCCGGATAGCGGTCCGCCCGAGCCGCTCGAAGTCGGCCACTACTACATCTTCACCGCCCAGCGCGCCTCGGGGACCTTGAGCTACGAGGCCGTGCGGGTTGAGGCGGACGGCTCGCTCGACGGCTACGAGGCCGAGCCGCGCGCCGGGACCAGCTACGTTCTGTGCTGCAATGTGAACCCGGACTTCGTGCAGCCCACGGCTCCGGTGATTCCGGAAGGCTCCAGCTCCAACCCCTAGTTAAGTGGGCGACCACGCCACCTCCAGCGTGACTACATCTTCAGGAAAATCTCGCGGGTGCTCTCGGCGCTCAGCTTCTTGACCGAAGTGACGCGGTCGCTCATCTGGGCCAACGTCGAAAGGTCGCTCGAACCGACGTCGACCAGCACCGCGAAGATCGAGAATTGCAACTCGTCCTTGCGCCGGCGCAGTTCGGCCAGCCATTCCGGGGCTACCTGGCACTCGCCGTCGGTGATGATCACGATGTCGGCGCGGCGCAGCCGCTTGTGTTCGATCAGCTCCATCGCCGCGTCGATCGGCTGCTGGAAATCCGTGCCGCCGCCCGGAAAATACTCCGCCAGCTCCATCACCTTGCCGAGCTCCGGCTGATAGCGGCGCTCCTGGTTGAGGTCGAGCACCTTGAGGCTGCCGGGACCCGAGGAAAACAGCACGGCGCGGAACAGCCGGCGTTGACGGCGCGCTATATCCATCAGGGTCAGGCTCACCGCCTTGGCCCACAGCTCCTTGTCGCCTTGCATCGAGGAGCTAACGTCGATGCACACGACCATCGGGCCCTTGCCCTTCTGCTCCTCCTCGCGCAGGCGGTACTGAAGCAGCTCGCCTTCGAGCAGACGGCGGCCGAAGTCGCGCCGCAGCCCCGGATGATGCATCGCGAGCAGCTCGGCCGGGATCAGCCGCCCCAGCTCCGAGCCGCGTTCGATGTCGTAAGCCTCGGCCACGCCGCGCTCCATCGTTTTGCGCCTGCAGCGCGCGCGCGTCCTGCTTGAAGCGGCCGACCAGCCGCGCCAGCTCGCCGAGCTTGCGGTTGCGCGCGAGATGACGCCCGAGCTCCAGCCGCTCCCCGGCCGAGAGCCGGCCGCCCTGGCCGAACTCCAGGCTGAAGTCATGGCTGTCCTGCGCGACGCGATCGATCTCTTGCGCCAATCCGAGACTCTTGGCTTCCATCCGGCGCAGCTCGCTCTGGTCGGCATGGCCGATCTGCTCGGTCACCTGGCGCGCCTTCTGGTTGAGCCGCGCCTCGGAGACCTGAACGGCGCGCGCGGCCGCCTCTTTGAGCTTCTCGATCTTTTTTTTGAGCTCGTGGTCGGGCTGGGGCTCGCCGTCGGCCGGCGCGCCCGCCTCCGCCATCGCCTTCAATTCGTCGGCGCGCTCGCCCAGGTCCTCTTCCTGATGATGCAAATCCCAAAGGTCGAGCAGTTCGCGGCGGTTGAGCAGGCGCTCGGAGCGCACGAGCTCGAGCGCCTGTTCGGCGAGCGCGAGCGCGGCTATCGCGGCCTTGTCCTCCTCGAGCAGCGTGCGGCCCTTGAGCGCCTCGAAGGCGGGCGACGCGACCAGGCGATCGAGGATGGTGTGATTGAGGATCGCGCTTTTGCGCACCGCGTCGGTTTTGAGCCAGACCAGGTTGTACTTGAACAGCGCGAAAAACAGGTCGCCGAGCAGCGCGTCGAAATGCGGCACGAGGCGGCGGCCGGCCTCGACCAGCTCGCCGATCGCCGGCGCGCCCAGCCCGATATCGCTCCAGGCGCGGCGATCGTAGCTGTCGCTTTCGATCCACGACGCGCCGGCCGGCACGACCGGGATATACAAGCGCCGAGGTTTGGCTGCCTTTTTTGCCATCAGAGAGAGTGCAGGCGCGTCACGACGCGCCTACTGATAGAGCCTATCAGGAGGCTCGGCTGTGCTAAAATGCATAGTAGCGAAGGCGCCGAGCCCTTGCGCGGCGCCCTCTGCTCGAACCAGTATTGTCGGACACGATGGAAACTCCAACGGCACAGGGCGAACTATCCCACCGCCAGCATTCAGTGCTGCTCGCCACAGTGCAGGAGTTCATCGCGACCGCCGAGCCGGTCGGCTCGCAGCAGATCGCCGCGCGCTATCCGCTCGGCGTGCGCGCCGCGATGGTCCGTAACCTGATGGCCGAACTGGAGAGCACGGGCTACCTGCGCCAGCCGCACACCTCGGCCGGCCGCGTCCCGACCGACCGCGCCTTTCGCCACTACGTTGACCACGTGATGCCGGTGCGGCATATCGGGTTCGAGGACCGCTCGCAAATCGAGCTGTGCTATTCGGCTGGGCCGCGCGAGCTGGGCGAGGTGATGCGCGAGACCTCGCGCCTGCTCGCACTGCTGACCGGGCAGGCGGCGCTGGTGATGGCGCCGCGGCTGGAGTCGATCAAGTTCGAACGCGTGAGCTTCATGCGTTTGCGCGAACGCGAAGTGCTGGCGATTTTCGTCGCCGCCGCCGGCGGGGTGCATAACCGGCTGGTCCAGACCGAGAGCGACCACGGCCAGGAGGAACTCGACCGCATGGCGCGCTACCTCAACGAAGCGCTGCACGGGCGCACGTTGGAAGAGGCGCGCGAATGGATCGAGGAGCGCCAGCGCGAGGATCGCGCCCGCTACGACCGCTTCATGCGCGCCGCATTGGCGCTCGGCGGCGCGCTGGCCGAGCGCGCCGGCTCGTCCGAGGTCTATGTCGAAGGCAGCGCCAAGGTCGCCGACCAGCCGGAGTTCGCCGACCATAACCGGCTGCGCGAACTGCTCCATGCGCTCGAGGACCGCAGCGCGCTGCTCGACCTGCTCGAGCGCAGCGTCGCGCATAGCGGGCTCACGGTGTCGATCGGCTCGGAGAATTTCGACGCGCGCCTGGCGAGTCTCAGCGTGGTCGCGGCGTCCTACCAGAGTGGCGCGATGCCGCTCGGGAGCGTCGCGATCGTCGGTCCGGTGCGGATGGACTACGAGCGGGTCATTCCGCTCGTCGACTATACCGCCCGCGCGCTCTCGCGCCTGCTCGAACACTGAGCGCGCTCGGCACCAGCATCCTCCGTACCCTTTCCGCATCTGTGAATGCGAGTGCGCCAGCCGGCGCGATTCGTTCCGGCGCCCTCCTCTATTTGATGTAGATCACGCCGAACTGGTTGTCGGTCACGTGGCCCGCTTCGTCCATCGTGAAGTTCGACGTGATGTAGCCGCTGGCGCCGGCAAACTGCCCCTCACCGCTATCGATCCGCCACATCACGGCCCCCGACTTGAGCTTCGGCTCCGGGCTGTCGGCGAGATAACCCTGTCCCACCGTGCTGAAGCGCAGGCGATGGTTGCCGTCGCCGAAGCGGATACTGCCCGACTCAAGGAATGACGTCTCGCCGGTGACGGTCACTTCCGACTCGAACGCCGCCTTGCCGCCGGCCGCCGGCTGCACGCTGCCGTGCACACCTTCGGAACCGATCACGGTGGTGAGCGTGCAGCTCGGAGAACTCGTCATAGCCTTGAGCACATTTGGCGATCCGCCGGGGCCGCCCTGTCCCTTGAACTGCATCGCGTAGATGATCTGCTTCATCGCTCGGTCTCCTCGAAGGTGGTTTTCGCGCGCCTGTGCGTCAATAACTGCAAATGCGGTGAAAAGGCAAATTGATTCGTTTGGTCTCGCCAAAGCCGAGGACAAGCGGAGCCGCGCGTCAAAAGGTTGAAGGTAATCTTTGGCTGTTTTTCGACCCTCTTTGATTCGTTGGCGCGCGCGGCTTGGTTTTTGCTCAACACTGTCTGCGACATGGCTTTCGAATTCGCTACGCTCTTCTAACGTTGGCATTAGCGACGCATCATTTCGATCAGCGGAGGGGAAACGCATGACTTGGCGCATCGATGTTGCATCTCTGCCACGGCGGCTTGCGCGCCAGCGCTGCGGCCAGACATTCCTGCTGCTGAGTATCGCTCTTGTCGTGCTGCTCGGGATGGCCGCCCTGGCGGTTGATGTCGGAGACCTTTGGACCACCAGGCGGCTGATGCAAAGCGCGGCGGACGCAGGGGCGGTGGCCGGAGCCGACGAAATCGCAATCGGGGGCAGCAGCACCGCCATAACCGCAGCCGCCAAGGATGCCGCTTCGCACAACGGCTTCGCCGACGGCGGCACTCGTCCGGGCACCTCGAACACTATAACCGTGGCGGTCCACAATCCTCCCACGTCCGGACCCTTTGCCGCCAATTCCAACGCGGTCGAGGTCGACGTCTCGCAGAGCCAGCCCACTTATTTCATGAAGGTGCTCGGATGGCAGGCGGTCCCGGTTTCCACCGCCGCGGTCGCGGTGACGCTCGGATCGGGCTCGTGCATATACTCGCTTGATCCGTCGGTGTCGGGAGCGGTGGACGTGGGCGGTACCGCGAGCGTCAGTTCGGCGTGCGGCCTGTACGTCAATTCGGATAGTTCCTCGGCGCTGATAGTTCACGGCGGGGGAGCCATTACCGCGCCGCTGGTCGGTGTGGTCGGTGGAACGACCATCGCCGGCGGCGGCAGTTCGCCTCCCTCGACGGGTATCGCGCAGTTCGGCGATCCGCTGGCCTACATTCCGGCTCCGACGTTTAGCCCTTGTACCAAGTTTAGCGGCCAGAAGCTCAGTGGAGCCCAAAGCCCCCAAACGTATTGCGGGGGCATCCAGATTACAGGCGGGAACACGGTTACCTTTAGCCGCGGCCTGTACGTCATCGACGGCGGTGGAATTCAAATCAACAGCGGCACCGTCTCTGGCAGCGATGTGACCTTCTACCTGACCGGTACCAACGGAAACGGCAACTCAGGCTATGGCGGGCTCACAATCAACAGCAATGCAACCGTGAACCTGAGTTCGCCATGCACCTCCTCGGGCGGCAGCATCGCGGGGATGCTGTTCTTTCAAGACCGCTCCATAACGGCGACGGCCAACAACGGAAGCACAATCAACGGCGGGGCGGGGTCGACCTTCGGCGGTGCGATCTATTTTCCGACGACCTCTCTCTCGTACGCCGGGAACACCACCGCCAACATGTTCACGCTGCTGGTCTCCGATACGCTGAGTTTCCTCGGCAATTCCACCGTCGGTAACAACTTCAGTTGTCTTGCCAACGGGTCGCTGATCAAGGACGCGGCGCTGGTCGAATAAGAGGGAGGAATATACGGGTATGACTTTACGGAAAATGGCGAGGGGGCAAAGCGCGGTCGAGTTGGCTTTAGGGCTGCCATTTCTCGCGGTTCTGCTGTTCGTGGTTTGTGAGTTTGCGCGCGTGTTTTACGTAGCGATGGGCGTTGCCAGCGCCGCGCGGGCCGGGGTTCAGTACGGAGCGCAGAGCTACGTAAAGGCGATCGACAACTCCGGCATGACTCTGGCCGCGGACAACGACGGTAAAAATATCAGCGGGCTCTCGGTCACCCCGACGCACTTCTGCATGTGCGACGGCGCGCAATGCAGTCCCGCGCAGGCGTCCGCCTGTGTCGTCTCCTGCGCCGCGCCGCCCTCGACTTGCACCGAACCCAAGGTCTTCGTCAAGGTTACGACCAGCGCGACCTTCCAAACCGGGTTGATCTGGGGCCTCCCCAATAACATCCCGCTGAGTTCCGTCGCGGTGATGCAAGCGCAGAAGGGAACGTCGTGAAGTCACACGATAAAATGTTGCGGAGTGCGTCGCGCCACGTTCGTCCGACACGCTCCTGGATCGGATGGTCGCGCGGACAGACCTTCGCCGAATTCATGATGGTGGTGCTGCCGGCGCTGTCGCTCATATTCGGCATCATCAGTTTCGCGATGACGATTTATACCTGGAGCTTTCTCTCCAACGCCGCGCGCGACGCCGTCCGCTACGCGATTGTCCACGGCTCCAAGAGCACGTCGCCGGCCAGCTCGGACGACATCCAGACCTACGTGCGCAACGAAGCGCAGGGCCTTAATCCCAGCTCGATAACCGTTACCTCCTGCTGGAATCCCCAAACTCCGCCCAACCAATGTCCCGGCCCAACCGGAAATAACGCACCCGGACAAGTGGTGAGCGTCAGTGTCGCGTATAGCTATCATCCGTTTTATCCGTTTGCCTCGGTGACCCTGCCGCTCTCGAGTTCGGCACAGATGGTGATCAGCTACTAGCTGAGCGCGGCCGGCTGCGTTTGCGCCCTCGAAAGCGGCGACGCTCTCGAGGGCTTTTCTTTTTGAGCCCTTTTCTGCGACAAACTTGATTCGAAGGTGCGGCCTTTGTAACGCCCGCCGGCCATCGGCGGAGGACAGGCGCCGGCCGGCCCATAATCCATGCAGGGGAGAGTGACGTCATGGCGGAATATATCGAAGTAGAGCGGGCGCGTGCGATGTCGGGCCTGCGGTTGGTGCTGACGCCCGGAGTGCCGGGACCATGGAGCGAGGCGGCCAAGGGCGTGCTTCACGTCAAGAAACTCCCCTATGTGAAGGTGCGCCAGGAGTTGGGCGGCGAGAATCGCGCGCTGCTGGAGTGGACCGCGCAGGCGAGCGCTCCCGTCATGGTCTGGAACGAAGAATGGCCGCGCAGTCTCTGGAACGACCAACTCAACCTGGCCGAGCGGCTCCAGTCCAATCCGCCGCTGGTTCCGGCCAACCTCGAGGATCGCGTCCTGATGTTCGGCTACGCCAACGAAATATGCGGCGCGAACGGATTCGGATGGTCGAAGCGGCTGATGATCATCCGCGATGGCCTCGGGAATCCCAACGAGGCCGGGCGCCGGCTCTTCAACTACCTGGCCAACAAGTACGGCTATGACAAGACGGCAGCCGAGGCCGCACCGGCGCGGATCGCGGGAATTCTGCACGCGCTCACCGCCCGGCTGGAAGCGCAGCGCAAGCGCGGCAGCCGGTTTTTCATCGGCGACGCGCTCACCGCGCTCGACATCTATTGGGCGACCTTCGCAGCGATGAACAACCCGCTGCCCGACGAGCTATGTCCAATGGCGCCGGGGTTCAGGAGCGTGTACACGAACACGGATCCGACGATCAAGGGCGCCACCGCGCCCATCCTGCTCGAGCATCGCGACTTCATCTATCACAACTTTCTCGAGCTGCCGCTGGACTTCTGAGCGCCGCGGCGCGCGCCCGGCGGCGTAGCGGGATGTTGCGACCTAAGCGCCAGCAGCGCGTCGCGCACCCGCGCGCTTTCGCGCTCGAGCGCGTCGAGCATCGCAGCCGCCTCCGCGAGTGTGCCGCGCACTCCGATCTCTTCGAGCTTGCCGCATAGCTCGTCGAGACGGCCGGCGCCGAAGTTGGCCGCGCCGCCGCGCAACGCATGGGCTTGCAGCGCAAGGGCCGGCGCGTCGGCGCGCTCGATGGCCTGTGTGATCGCGCCGAGCCGTCTGGGCAGGTCGGCGACAAAGAGATCGATCAACTCGTCGATAAGGGCGTCCTTGCCGGGCATCGAGTTGCGCAAGCGATCGATCCGGGCGCGGCTGACAGTGCCTTCGCTGACAGGGCCGTCATCCGTAATTTGCTCCGTAATTTGCTCCGTGACTTTTTCTTCGCCTGTCTCGGGCGTGGCGCCCGAGGTCGCGCGCGAGCTATTGCTGTTCCCCCGGCTCATGCGCGCGCCGCTCGCCGATGGATTCGTTACCCAGCCGCCGCATGAAGCGGTACAGCGTCGCGCGGCCGATCCTGAGGCTGCGTGCGGCCTCGGCTCGATTGCCCTTGGCCTTGGCCAGCGCGCGCGCGATTCGCTCGCCGGCCGCCTTGTCGAGATATTCGCTAAGCCCGACGTCTCCGCTTTCCTCCAATGCGGTCGCGCGGCGAGCCCGCAAGTCCGCCTCGTTTATCTCCGGCGCCGGCGCGAGAGCGGAATTGTCGGCGGGCACGCTGCTTGCCGCAGAAGCCGGCGGCGATCCGCCGACCCGATCAAGCATCAGGTCCGCGGCGGTGATAGCGTCGGCGCGGGTGAGAACCACGGCCCGTTCGATCGCGTTTTCGAGCTCCCGCACGTTGCCTGGCCACGAGTGCCGAAGCAGCATCTCCGCAGCCTCCGAGTCGAGCGTCATATGACGCCCGGCCTCGGCCGCCATCCGGGCCAGAAAATTGCGCGCCAGCGCCAGGATGTCCTCGCGCCGCTCGCGCAGCGGCAGGAGCTGGATCGGAATGACGTTGAGCCGGAAATAAAGGTCCTCGCGAAAGCGGCCCGCCGCGACCTTGTCCTGGAGCGAGCTGTTGGTCGCCGCCACCACGCGCACGTTGATCCGCCGCGGCTCGGAACCGCCGACCCGCAGCACTTCGCCCTCCTGCAGCACGCGCAGCAGCTTGGCTTGGAATTCGGGGCTGATATCCCCGATCTCGTCGAGCAGCAGCGTGCCGCCCGAGGCCCGCTCGAAGCATCCCTGGCGCGCCGCGATAGCGCCGGTGAAGGCGCCTTTCTCATGGCCGAACAGTTCGCTCTCGAGCACGCTCTCGGCGAAGGCCTTGCAATTGACCGCGACAAACGGACGGCCAACCCGGTCGCTCCAATAATGCACCAGCCGCGCGACCAGCTCCTTGCCCGTGCCGCTCTCACCCTGGATCAGCACCGTGGAATGGCTGGCCGCGATCCGCCGCACCAGTTCCATCAGCTTGCGGCTCTCGATACTTTCGGCGACCACCGAGTCGGGGCCGAAGCGCCCGGCGAGCTCCTGGCGCAGAGTGTCATTTTCGTGATGGAGCTGGTCCAGCTCGAGCGCCCGCTTCACCCGGGTCTGTAACTCGAACACCTCCACCGGCTTGGTGACGTAGTCAAACGCGCCGGCCTGCATTGCCGACACCGCCGCCGAGATACTGCCGAAGCGGGTGACCAGGATGATCGGCAGGCCGGGCACCCGGCGATGCAGCTCGGTGAGCAGCTCGTTGCCCTCCATGTTGGGCATCATGATGTCCGAGATCACCAGGTCGGCGGCGCGGCGCTCGAAGGCGGCCAGCGCCTCGCGCCCGTCGCTGCAGATTTCGATTTCGCGCGTAGGGTCGCTGAGCGCCTGCTCGAACAGCCGCTGGTCGACCGGATTGTCCTCAACGATCAATATTCGATGCATACGGAGATTCCGTCCCTGTCTCACAACAGGAGCAACTTTCAGACCGCTCTCGGGCTAGACCTGCAAAATCGGGAAACTCACTTCAGAAGCGGCTCTATTTGGGCGCAGGTGTGGGGTGACTCGCCGCAGAGACAGATTTTTGCCGCTGCGGGGCAAAAGCATGTCGGAGCCGCGGCGGTCCGGCGGAGGCCATTTCGTACCGGCCGTGCTCCGTCATCCTGAACCGAGGCTGCCCCTTCGCGCAGGATCACAAGTCTTCTTATGCAACTTATTAATGAGGCGTTACACTAGCGCATCGCCTTGATAATCTCGCGCGAGAAAGTCTGCAGCGTCGTGCGATTGTCCACGATCGGCTGGATCGCGACCTGGCGGATGCCCGCCTTCTTCATCGCGCAGATCGAATCGACGATCTCCTCGCGCGTTCCGGTAAGCGTGGTCGCGCGAATCATCCGCTCCGTCACCAGCGCCTCGTGTTCCTTGCGGAAGCCGCGCAGGTAGCCCGCGTAGAGCTTGAGATGGCGCGTCTCGGCGGGCTCGTTCTCGACCTTGTAGGCGGCGGCGAACTTGGTGATGTCGTCGCGCAGGTCCGAGGGCAGATCGCTCTTGTCGGGCGCGGCCAGCGCGAAGATGTTCGACGATGATGCGACAAACGGCCCCACGGCGCGCCGCACCTGCGTCGATTCGAGTTTCTGGCCGGGGCGCGTCAGATGAAAGGCGGTCATGCAGAGCGTGTAGATGCTCGAGAGTTTGCGTCCCGCGCGCTCGGCTCCGACGCGCACGCGGTCCATCACGAAGTTGATCAGGCTCGGCCCCACGGCGCCGAACAGGATCACGCCGTCCGCGATTTCACCCGCCATCTCCAGACTGCGCGTCCCGCTCGCGGCGACGTAAATCGGCACCTTCTTGCGGATGTTGATATAGCCGCCGCCGGGATTGAGAAACTTGATCATCCGATGCCGCTCGCCTTCCTGGTAGGGGACGGTTTCGCCCTTCAGCAGGCCGCGGCAGATCTCGATATGTTCGCGCATCTGGTCGACCCGCGCGGCCGGCATCCCAAGCGTGCGCCGGGCCGTGTTGCCGGTGCCGATTCCGAGCACCACGCGGCCGGGCGCGAGCGCGTTGATCGTCGCGATCGCGCAGGCGGTGACCGGCGCGATCCGCGAGAGCGGATTGGTCACGCCCGGGCCGATGATGAGCCGGCGCGTATTGACCGCGCACAGTGCGAGCGCCGCATACACGTCGCTGCCGAGCATCTGCGAATCGTAAAGCCAGCCGTGCGAGAAGCCCAGCCGCTCGGCCAGCGCGGCATCCTTGTAAGCCTCGGGGCTGGCGAAGAACACACATCCGAAATCCATCTGGTACCTCGTCAGGGTTGAAATTGAGGCAAATCGGTTTCCAACATGAGCGGCGAAATCAGAGTCCCTCCAGATGGGGGCGCACTTCGCGCGCGAACATCTCCAGCGAACGGCGCGCCTTGGCCGGGTCCATCCCGGGCAGCGGCGTCGCCATGATGAAATGCGTGCAGGCGTACTGGCGGCTGAAGGCCTTGAACTTCGCGATACACTCCGAAGGCGTACCGACCATCATGTGCTCGGCATACGGCGACGTGCGCAGGTCCTCGGGACGCTTCAGCTCCCATACCGTCTTGTCGCCGGCCACGTCGTTGGCTTCGCCCAGCCACATCGCGTACTCGCCCATCATGTAGTTCAGATGATCCTGGACGTCGCGCCAGGCGCGGTCGGCCGATTCGGCGACGTAAACGACCCGCAATTGCGCGATCGAAAATTTCGCCGGGTCGCGGCCGAGCAGCTTGAGTTCGTCGCGATACGGGATCGCGGGATCGGGCCCGATCGTGGCGAGCAGATGATGGCCCAGCCGGGCGGCGCGGCGGGCGGCCTTGTCGGTCCGCGCGCCGATCCAGATCGGTATGTGCGGCTGCTGCACGGGCTTGGGATATAACTCCATCGCTTCAACGTGATTGAACTTGCCTTCGAAGGTGACCCGCTCCTCGGTCCACAGCCGGCGGATAAGCTCGACGCCCTCGGCCAGGCGGGCCGAGCGCTCGGGCCGCGGCTGCTTGAACGCCGCAAACTCCTCGGCACGGTAACCCTGTCCGATACCAAGGTCGAAGCGTCCGTTGGAGATAATGTCGACGCAGGTGGCGTCTTCGGCGACGCGCACCGGGTTATGGAACGGCAGTAGCAGCACGAACGTCCCGATGCGGATTTTTTTGGTGCGCGCGGCGATCGCCGCGGCCGTTGGCAGCACCGCCGGATTGTAGCCGTCGTCGACGAAATGATGCTCGGTCAGCCACACGTTGTCATAGCCGAGTTCGTCGAGCATCGCGGCCTGATCGATCATCGTTGCGTACAATTCCGGAAAGGGACGCCGCCACTGTTTCGGATTACGAAAGTCGTACATCACACCGAACTTCATCGTACTGCCCTCCGTTTCGGACTCCCCGGTCGCGGGTCTATGGATTCACTGAATTCACCCCGCATCCTGTCTAGACTTTATTGCGCGAGGAGGCAAAGGCTTTTTCACCCAGCGGCGAGCCTGTGGAGCGCTTCAGTCCTGCGGCGACGAATCCCATCCCGCCGCTTGCGCCTCGCCGCGCAGTGGAGCATAAAACATCGACGGGGTAGAACGTGGCAATCGTCATTCCGCTCCAGCGCCGGCGACCGCTAAACGCCGCGGTTAATCCGTACTCGGCCGAGGCGTTCTGGCGCAAATCGATGGTGCCGGCGTCGATCGGGATGGGCGTCATCATCGTGGCGGCCGTTGCGACGCTGGGTGTCGGGGTGAAGACTGGATGGCTCGGCCACGACTCCTCGAAGTGGGTGCTGGTGGCGGCGCTGGTATCGGTTATCGGACTCACCAAGATCGTGCTCGCCAACATGTTCTTCTTTCTCTTGATGCAGGACGAGGCGCGGTTGGATCCGCCACCCGCGCCGCCTCCGCCAACGCCCGGAATACCGGTTGAGCGCCAGACGCGTCCGTTGCGGATACCCCAGCGGGCGATTTCCGCACGGCCGCGTCGCCGGCCCGACCGCCGCAAGCGGACCGCGACCTCGTCCGCCGGTTAGCGCCGCTGGCCGAGCAAGCGCATCGGTTAGAACTTATCGCGAAACACCGGACCTCTCGCAGGAGCCTCTCGTCCAGCCGTTGCCACGCCGCTTTTCACTTTTCACGATGACTATCGAACTGCGAGCCGAAGAACTTGAGCTTGCGCGCTATATCCGGCGCGGCGACACCGTGGTCTGGGCGCAAGGGGCGGCCGAGCCGCTGACGCTCTCAGAGACGCTGGTCGCGCAGCGCCACGCGATCGGTCCGATCACGCTATTTCTCGGGCCGGGATATTCGGAGACGCTTCAACCGGAGCATGCTGATTGCCTCACGTTTCTCGGGATGAGCGCTATAGGGACCCGGCGTCGCCTGGTCGACGCGGGCGTGCTGCGTCTCATCCCCTGCCAGCTTTCCGACGTCGAGTCGCTGTTCGATAGCGGCATCCTCAAAGCCGACGTAGTGATGCTCCATCTGAGCCCGCCCGCCGATGGTGCCGGCGAATACAGCATGGGGCTTGTTAACGACTATCTGAAAATCGCGATGCGCCGCGCGCGCACGGTGATTGCCCAGGTCAACGATCAACTGCCGTGGACTTACTCCGACGAGCCGCTCGATATGGCGCGGGTCGACTATCTCGTGCGCAGCTCGCGTCCGCCGCTGGAGCATTCCACGCGCGAGCCGAGCGAGATCGATAAAAGGATCGCGCGGGGGGTCGCGGAGTTGGTGCCCGACGGCGCGGTAATCCAGATGGGAATCGGTGCGATGCCGTGCGCGATCCTCGACGCCCTGCATAGCCATCGCCGGCTCGGGCTGCACTCGGGGATGCTCAGCGACGCCGTGGTGGATCTGATTAAGTCGGGGGCGGTGACCAACGAGACCAAGCCGTTCGATCGCGACGCAAGCATCACCGGGACGCTGCTGGGCACGCGAAAGCTGTACGACTTCGCCCATCGCAACCGCGCCTTGCGCCTCGTGCCGCTCAGCGTCACGCACAAGATCGAGCTACTGGCGCGAATCGACGGATTCGTCTCGCTCAATTCCGCGATCGAGGTCGACCTAAGCGGCCAGGTCAACGCCGAAGTCGCCGGCGGAACGTATATCGGCGCGGTCGGCGGCCAGGTCGACTATGTGCGCGCGGCGCGGCGCTCGCGCGGCGGGAAATCGATAATCGCGCTGCCGGCGACGGCGCGCAGCGGCAAGGTCAGCCGGATCGTGGCGTCGCTGAACGATCCGATCGTGACCACGGCGCGCTCCGACGTCGATATCGTGGCGACCGAGTACGGTGCGGCGCATCTGCGCGGCATGAGCCTGGAGGAACGCGCGCGGCGGCTGATCGCGATCGCGCATCCGGACTTTCGCGAGCCGCTCGAGCGCCATGCGCGCGCGGCTTTCGGGCCGATTTATTAGCCAATTTACATGACGAGTTTGCGGCGAGGTACGCGCTCATGAAATTCGGCACCTTCATCACCAAGCAGCGCGGCGAGGCGATCGCCGCCGACGTGCGCCAGGCCGAGCAGCTCGGTTTCGAGTCGGCCTGGATCGCCGAGCACCTGATCATGCCGGTGAAGCAGACCTCGGCCTATCCGTACACGCCCGACGGCCGCTTTCTCGTGCCGCCTGACGCGCCGTTTCACGATCCGCTGCTTACGCTCGCCTACGTCGCCGCGCTGACCACGAAGATTCGCCTCGCCACCGGCATCTTCGTGGTGCCGCTGCGCAACGCCTTTGCCACCGCCAAGGCGATCGCCACGCTCGACCAACTGAGCCAGGGCCGCGTCATCTTCGGCGTCGGTATCGGATGGCTCAAGGAGGAGTTCGAGGCGGTGGGGATGAAGTTCGAGGATCGCGCGCTGCGCACTCGCGAGTACTTGGAGGTGATGATCGAGCTGTGGAGCAAGAGCGATCCGCTTTACAAGGGCAAGACGGTTGCGACCCAGGGGATGAAGTTCATGCCCAAAACCGTCCAGCAGCCGCATCCACCCATCGTCTTCGGCGGCACCAGCGAGCCCGCGCTCAAGCGCACCGTTCGGCTGGGCGACGGATGGTACGGGATCGCGCACAGCCTGGACGAGGCGGGGACGCTGATTTCGCGCCTGCGTGAGTACGCGCGCGCGGCGGAGCGCACGCGGCCGATCGAGATCACGCTCAGCCTGCGCACCGGCAAGCCGCTCACGGCCGACGACGTGCGCCGGATGGCCGAGCTCGGCGTGGATCGCACGCTTGCCGGGCTTCCGATCAAGGCGCTCGAGGGCTCGGAGCTCGAGCGCTTCCGTGCTGAGATAATCGACAAGGTGTAGCGCCCAGGCTATCGCCATGACCGCCGCGAATCGCAAACTGTGGGAGCCCTCCGCCGAGCGCGTCGCTGACGCCCGGATGACTGCCTTCATGCGCGCGGTCGAGGCGGCGCATTCAGCGTCGATTCCCGACTATGGCACTCTCTGGCGATGGTCGGTCGAAAACCGCGAGCTCTTCTGGCGCACGGTGTGGAATTTCTGCGGCGCGATCGGCGATCAAGGCGGCGCGATCGTCGCCGACGGCGCGCGGATGCCGGGTGCGCGATGGTTTCCCGAGGGACGGCTCAACTTCGCCGAGAATTGCCTGCGCTTGCGCGGCGCCGACGACGCGCTGATCTTTTGGGGCGAGGACAAGGTACAGCGGCGCCTTAGCCGCGACGAGCTTTACACGCAAGTCTCGCGCGCCGTGCAGGCCTTGCGCGCCGCCGGCGTCAAAGAGGGCGATCGCGTCGCCGGCTATCTGCCCAATTTGCCCGAGGCGGTGATCGCGGCGCTGGCCGCGGCGGCGATCGGCGCCATCTGGTCGTCATGCTCGCCCGATTTCGGCGTCGAGGGCGTGGTCGATCGCTTCGGACAGATCGAGCCCAAAGTCGTGTTCGTCGCCGACGGCTATTTCTATGGCGGCAAGACCTTCGACACGATGGACAAAGTTGGCGAGTTGCGCGCGCGGATAAAAGGCGTCGAGCGGATGGTGGTCGTGCCGTATGTCAACGCGCCATCCGATCTCCACGTGCCGGCTGGCGCCGTCACCATGGACGAATTTCTCGGCCCCTTTGCGCCCGGCGAAATAGAATTCGCGCGCCTGCCGTTCAGCCATCCGCTTTACATCCTCTATTCCTCGGGCACCACTGGCGTCCCCAAATGTATCGTGCATGGCGCGGGCGGCGTTTTGCTGCAGCATCTCAAAGAGCATCAGCTCCACACCGACGTGCGGCCGGGCGATCGAATTTTTTATTTCACCACCTGCGGCTGGATGATGTGGAACTGGCTGGTCTCGGGCCTCGCCTCGGGCGCGACGCTGCTGCTCTACGACGGCTCGCCGTTCCATCCGCATCCGGGAGTGCTCTTCGATTACGCCGAGACCGAGCGCATGACGATGTTCGGCACCTCGGCCAAGTATATCGACGCGATTCGCAAGGCGGGACTCGAGCCCCGGCGGACGCATCGGCTCGACGCGATGCGCACGATGTGCTCGACCGGATCGCCGCTCGCGCCCGAGGGTTTCGACTACGTGTACGCGGCGGTCAAGGAAGACATGTGCCTCGCGTCGATCTCGGGCGGCACCGACCTTGTCTCATGCTTCGCGTTAGGCAATCCGATCGCTCCGGTGTGGCGCGGCGAGCTACAATGCCGCGGCCTCGGAATGCGCGTCGAGGTGTGGGATGAGGATGGACACCCGCTGCGCGAGACCAAGGGCGAACTCGTATGCACGGCGCCGTTCGTCACGATGCCGCTCTTTTTCTGGAACGATCCTGACGGCGCGAAATACCGCTCCGCTTACTTCGAGCGCTTCCCCGGCGTGTGGTGTCACGGCGACTGGGCCGAGCTGACCGCGCACGACGGTATGATCATCTATGGGCGCTCCGATGCGACGCTCAATCCGGGTGGCGTGCGGATCGGCACGGCGGAGATTTATCGCCAGGCCGAGCAGCTCGACGAAGTGGCCGAGTGCATGGCGGTCAGCCAGGAATGGGACAACGATGTTCGAATCGTGCTGTTCGTGAAGCTGCGCGACGGACTCAAGCTCGAAGACGCGCTGCGCGACAAAATCCGTGAGACCATTCGCCGTAATCTCACGCCGCGCCACGTCCCGGCCAAGGTGATCCAGGTTCCTGACATCCCGCGCACGCGCACCGGCAAACTGATGGAACTGGCCGTGCGCAACCTGATCCATGGCGTGGCGGTCACCAATCGCGAGGCGGCGGCGAACCCCGAGGCGCTGGATTTCTACGCCAATATCCCGGAGCTGAAGAAACCGCCGCCCAGGCGCGCCGCCGCTCGCGTGCGCCGTCCACCCCGCCGCGTGTGAGCATACTCGCGCGCGGCTGGTTGCGGGCGCGCACCTGGACTATGATTCGGAGCGCCTGCGCCAGGCGGCGCACGCAAAAACTCGCGCATATTCGCGTTGGGAGCGATCACGATGGGCAAGTATTTCGAAGAGTTCAAAGTCGGCGAAACGTTTCAGCATCAGCCCGGCCGCACAGTCACCGAGACCGACAACCTGCTGATCACGACGCTCACAATGAACGTGCAGCCGCTGCATCTGGACGCCGAGTTCGGCAAAAAGGCCGAATTCGGCCAGCGCCTCGTCAACTCGATCTTCACCCTCGGGCTGGCGGTCGGCCTTTCGGTCGGCGACCTCACGCTCGGCACCACGGTCGGCAATCTGGGGTTCGAGAAGGTTGAATTTCCCAAACCGGTATTCATCGGCGACACGCTCTACGCCGAGAGCGAAGTGCTGGAGGTGCGGCCGTCGAAATCGCATCCCAACTGGGGCATCGTCATCCTCGAGCATCGCGCGCGCAACCAGCGCAATGAGACCGTGATGCGCTGCAAGCGGGCAGCGATGATGCTGCGCAAGCCCAACAAGTAGCCGCGCGCCGAAGCGAACATCTGGAGTAGCCGACTATGGAGACGCTGCGCCGCGCCGTGCATTTCGTGCCCGGCGCCAACGACAAGATGCTGGCCAAGTCGATCGATCTCCCGGCCGACGCGCTGGTGCTCGACCTCGAGGACTCGGTCACGCCCGACAACAAGGCCTCCGCGCGCAAGACGGTCACCGAGTGGCTGCAGAAGGTCGACTTCAAGGGGCGCGAGCGGATGGTGCGGATGAATCCGCTGGAGACGCCGTGGGGAGTCGCCGACCTCGAGGCCACGATGGCGGGGCGGCCGGATTCCTACATGGTGCCCAAGGTGCGGACCTTCGCCGACGTGGAAAAGATCGATTCGATTCTGAGCGGCCTCGAGAAGCAGTACGGCTATCCCGAGCGCAGCGTCAAGCTGCTGCTGCTTGCGACCGAGACGCCGCAGGGTCTGCTCAACATCAAGGACCTCGGGCTGCATCCGCGCGTCGACAGCATGTCCTGGGGCGCCGAGGACCTTTCGGCGGCGATCGGCGCGCGGCGCAATCGCGACGAACGCGGCGAATTCCTCGAAGTATTCCGCTACGCGCGGATCATGACGCTGCTCGCGGCCACCGCGGCCGCGGTGCAGCCGATCGATACCGTGTTTGTCAATATCAAGGATCCCGACGGATGCCGCCGCGATTGTATCGAGGGCGCCTGGATGGGTTTCACCGGCAAAATTACGATCCATCCAAGCCAGATCGAAATCGTCAACGAGGTTTTTTCGCCCTCGAAGCAGGAGATCGCGGACGCCGAGGAACTGCTCGCGGCGTTTGAGGAAAACAGCAAGGCCGGGCGGATGGCGTTCACGTTTCGCGGCGAGATGGTCGACGTGCCGCATCTGACGCGCGCGCGCCGCGTGCTCGAGGTGGCTCGCCGCACGGGCGCGCGATGAGTTCGTAAACGATTGCGACTGCACTGCGGTGAAAGGATTCGAGGAAGCGCCGCGGGAATTAGAAAATGGCGCTTCCTCGATTGACCTCCACTTTAACCCCCCCCCAAAACACGAGGGGTTCAGAATTTGCCCGCGCGCCTCTCAGTTCATCGCGTGACCAGCCTCAGTAACCCGCAAACCCCATGTCCGTGGTCGCCTGAGCCTCGGGGTCGGTGCAGACGTTGACCAGCGCGGGCTTGCCGGTTTTGAACGCGCGCTCGATCGCGCCGCGGATGCCCTCGGGCTTCTCGACGAACTCGCCGTATCCGCCCAGCGCCTCGACCATCTTGTCGTAGCGCTGCCATCCCAGCTCACGCCCGACCGTGCCGCCGGTCTTGCGCGAGGTGAAGCCGGCGTTGTTCGAGATCACCACCACAATCGGCAGTTGATGGCGAATCGCCGTGTCCATCTCCATCCCGTTCCATCCAAATGCGCCGTCGCCCGAGAGCACCAGCACCGGCGCTTCGGGCCTGGCGACCTTGGCGCCGATTCCGAACGGCACGCCGACGCCCATACATCCGTGCGGTCCCGCGTTGAGGCTGCATCCGGCCTGGTAGATCGGAATCGACTGGCGCGCGAAGTTCAGAATCTCGTGGCCGTCGACGATGAGGATGGTGTCGCGCGAGATCAGATCGCGAACCTCGCGGCACAGGCGCAGCGGATGGATCGGCACGGCGTCGGAATGGAGCAACGGCGTCGAGCGCTCCTGGTTGGAGCGATGCTTCGCGCTAAGCTGCGCGACCCACGCGCTCTCACGATGCGCCTCGAAGCGGCCGTCCGCCTCCTCCGTCAACTGGCGCAGAACCAGCTTGGCGTCGCCGATGATCCCGACCTCGACGCCGCGGTTGTGGCCGATCTCGCGGCCGTCGAGGTTGACGCTGATGAAGCGGGCCCCGGGCGAAAAGCGCGGCGCGCGCAGAAACGAGAGCATCGAATTCGCCCGCGCGCCCACCACCAGCACCACGTCGGCCTCGCGAAACGCCATCGAGCGCGCGCCCGGGAACGAACGCTGATGGTCTTCGGGTATCACGCCGCGGCCCTGCGGCGTGGTGTAAAACGGCAACCCGGTGCTGTCGATGAAGTCGCGCAGTTCGGCGGACGCGCCCGACCATAACACTCCGCTGCCGGTAACCACGATCGGGCGTTCGGCCCCGGCGAGCAACTCGATTGCGCATTCCACCTGCACAGGGTCGCCGGCGGGGCGGCTCTCGACGCGGTAGTTGGCGGGGAACAGGAGTTTTTCGTCGTCGACCTTGTGATTTAGAATGTCGCCGGGCAGGTCGAGGTAGACCGGCCCCTTCTTGGCGTCGAGCGCCTCACGAAACGCGACGCTGATGTACTCCGGGATGCGGCTTGCCATGTCGACCCGGTAGGCCGCCTTGACCACCGGCTTCATGATCGCGACCTGGTCCATCTCCTGGAAGGCGTCGAGCGTGGTCGCGCGCATCGGCGCCGAACCGCCAATCGCGATTATCGGCGTGGCGTCGGCCCACGCGTTGGCGAGCCCCGTGAGCGCGTTGGCCGTGCCGGGTCCCGACGGCGTGATGCAGACGCCCGGTTTGCCCGTGACGCGCGCGTAGGCGTGCGCCATCATCGCCGCCGCCTGCTCGTGGCGTACGTAGATGCCCTTCATCCCGAGGTCGAGGCACGCGCCCGCGGTGCCGCTGGTCGGTCCGCCCATCATGAAAAAGATCGTGTCGACTTTTTCGTTGCTTAAGCAGCGTGCGATTATCTGCTCGCCCCTCACGATTGCCATATCGGTAAAGCTCTCCTCGTTGGCCTCGGGAATGGTTGGAGCAACAGAGCCGCCGCCCTGTCAAGCGCACGCTCATCCTGGGATCGCGAGCCTTGACATGCGAGAGCAGGTGCAATAGTTGCTGATCATCACATGACGAGGCTGGGTGGCGGTGAGCTCAAGGGGGTGGAGGAGTTAGCCACGATGGAGAAGCGCACAGCGATAAGGATGCTGCCGGGGAGCCGCGTGATCTTCCGCGGCAGGCTTCACGAGGTGGTCAGCCTCAAGTCGGGCGGAGGGATGGACGCGCCGTACTTCCGCCTGCGCAATATTGAGGAGGGTACGCCGACGGCTCTCGTCAGCTACAAGCTTCTGGAGCATCCGCAACTGCGGGAAGATTCGGTTTAGAGGGCGCTCCTGGAGCGCTCGTAGCGAAGCCGCGCGCTCCGCAGCTAAGTCAGCCCGGTCACTTGTCCGCCAGGACGAGCAGGCCCGCCGCGATCCATTGCTCAAGCAACCGGTTGATAAGCGCAACCGGCGCAATCATTTCGTCCTGGCCGCATGCCGCGGCAACCGTCTCGCATATCGTCGCGAAACTTGCGCCGGCGCTCGCGACTTCGAGCGCCGCGCGCTCCGGGCGCTCCAACGCGCGGTAATGGACACGCGAGTTGTGCCGCCACACCAGCACGCTGACCGGCGCATGCGTGGGCGCGCCACGAGCATGCGCGGGCGTGTCATGGGTTTGATCGCTTTCGCCCGCGGCGGCTTCGACTTCGCGCAATAGCTCGTCCACGCGCCATTCGCAATCGACGATCGCAAGCGCCGGATGCGTGCGCATCGCGAGCGCCGGCCAATCCTCAGGCGCGACCGAACGCATCGCTTCGGCGTTCAACGGTTCGGCCTCCGCAGCATGGAAAACCTCGATCAACGTCCGCTCCAGCCGCGCCAGCTCGGCGATGAACGGCCATCGTTCGATCATCGCCCGCATCGAATCGTGGCGCAGGAACTCGGCCAGATGGCGGCCGGCGTAAGAGATAGAAGGTTCGGTCGGCGGATACTCGATCAGGTAGCCGGTGACCAGGTTGTGGAAGTCGTCGGCGCCGAGCGTTGCGAGCGTCGCCGGGAAATCCTCCTTCAGGCAGTCCAGGATGCGGTAGAAGTAGGCGTTGGCGTAAATCTCGAGACGCTCGGTCGCGGAGAGGCGATCATCGCTCTCAATAAAATGGTCCAAATCGGCGCGCACCTCGGGGCGTTCGGCGGCGAGACCGGCGGCTACGCCCTCGGGCGCCGTGATCAGCCGGTAGAGCAGCGCTTGCAGCCCTGCGAGGCCGGGGTTTGTGAGACTTTGGCCCATCGGAATATCATCGGAGGATTCCTGGGGCGTACGCAAGGAGTCAGCGATGGGTATGATGCTCGACGGCCAATGGCAGCGCGATGACCTTCGCTCGGCGGGGGCCCATTTCGTCCGTCCGCAGACCGTGTTCAGGAATTGGGTGACGGCCGACGGCCGCCCCGGGCCGAGCGGGGAGGGCGGCTTCAAGGCCGAACGCGGGCGCTACCACTTGTACGTATCGCTCGCCTGCCCGTGGGCCCATCGCACGCTCATCGTGCGCAAGCTGAAGAAGCTCGACGACGCGATCACGGTGTCGGTGGTCGATCCGTTCATGGGCGATGACGGATGGGCCTTCAGCGCGCCGGACGGGTCGCTCACACCCGGCGCGACGCGCGATGATCTGAACGGCGCGCGCTACCTGCACGAGGTTTATACCAAGGCTCGGCGCGACTACACGGGACGCGTCACGGTGCCGGTGTTATGGGACCGCGAGACCGGGACCATCGTCAGCAACGAGTCGTCCGAGATAATCCGGATGTTCAATTCGGCCTTCAACGCGCTGGGCGCCGCGGGCGACGATCTCTATCCGCAGGCGCAGCGCGCGGAGATCGACGAACTCAACGCTGTCATTTACGACACCGTCAACAACGGTGTATACAAGTGCGGCTTCGCCAAAACGCAGGAGGCCTACGAGGCGGTTTTCGACCCGCTGTTCGAGACGCTCGATCGGCTCGAGCAGCGCCTGGCGCGCCAGCGCTACCTCTTCGGCGGTCGCGCGACCGAGGCCGACTGGCGGCTGTTCCCCACGCTGGTGCGTTTCGACGCGGTTTACTATAGCCACTTCAAATGCAACTTGCGCCGCATCATTGACTACTCGAATCTATGGGGTTACACGCGTGATCTCTACCAGGTGCCCGGTGTCGCCGAGACGGTCAGCCTCGCGCATATCAAGCGTCACTATTATGCAAGTCACGCGATGATCAACCCGACTCGCATCGTGCCCAAGGGCCCGGCGATCGATTTCGGCGCGCCGCACGATCGTGCCCGGCTCTCCAGTTAGGTCCGGGGAACCCGCGGGCGGCCGGCCGCATTGAATAGAGACGGGACGAGGCAACGGGCGAGAGCATTCGATGCGGGATGTGATGCGAGGTGCAATGCCAGGTGCTACGATAAATAGGCGAGGGCAGCCTCCGCGCCGCAAGCGATTCGGCCGCGCGCTGGCGATTGCCGCCGCGGTTGCGATTTATCCGGTCTTAAGCGGCTTCGACCTTAGCCATCACGTGGTGCCGCCCGCAGAGATTCGCGACGGCGGCCCGGCGAAGGACGCGATTCCGGCCGTGCTGGAGCCGCAATTCGTCAAGGCCGATCACGCAACGTTTCTCGAATCCAACGACAAGGTGATCGGCGTGGTCGTCCAAGGGCGGGCGCGCGCCTATCCGATCAAGATTCTCAATTGGCACGAGGTCGTCGACGATTCGATCGCAGGGACGCCGCTCGCGGTGACCTTCTGCCCGTTGGTCCAGGGCGCCGCCGTGTACAGCCGCGACGCCGGCGGCAAGACGCTCACCTTCGCCGTATCGGGCAAGCTCTACCAGAGCAACCTGGTGCTCTACGATGAGGGCACGCAGAGCCTGTGGTCGCAGCTCGAGGGTCAGGCGTTGGCCGGACCGATGGCGGGTCAGAAGCTGACGGCGATACCGAGCACGATCATGACCTGGGAGGCCTGGCAAAAGAAACATCCCTCGACCGACGTACTTAGTATCAATACTGGCTATACGCGCGACTATGGAGTCGATCCGTACTGGGGATATGAGCACGGCGATCAGGTAGTGTCGCCGGTCACGCATCTCGACGAGCGGCTCTCCGCTCATGAACTGGTCCTGGGCCTATCGGCGGGCGGCCAGGACGAAGCGTTTCCGCTGTCAAAGCTCAGTGAGGCACCGATGCCGCTTCGGGTTCAACTGGGCGGCGCGGATCTGACTATTGCCTATGACGCGGACTCCGGCGCGGTCACCGCAAGCGTGTCAGGCGAGCGCGTCCCGATCTACAATGGCTACTGGTTCGCGTGGGCGGCGTTTCATCCGAAGACCGCTATATGGAGCGCGGCCGCAACCACGACCAAGGATACGGCCAAAAGCCAGGATTAGGACGCGCCCGCCGCCGGGGCAGCAGCATACGCCGATGGGGCGTGCCGCGTCAGCGATGCATCTCCTCCAATTTGCTGATGTCGTAGAGTTGGGTGACGTTGGCCGGTACCGCGTCGGGATAGCCACTGCCGAACCCTGCGAATATCGTGGCGCGGTCGTTTTGCAGATCGACGACATCCTCTCCGATCAACATGGTCGACTCCACGCCATGATTGATCTCGGCGAAACTGTGGAAGTCCTCGGTCCAGCGGCATTGGAGTTCCCACAGCTTCCATAGTTTGCCGTCGCGGTTGAACGCGAGCGCCATCCACGGATGCCAGTTCTCGGCGTCCCAGAACATCACCACATTGCTGTAGGGATGATGAGCCTCGACAGGAGTACGTTCGACCACCGCGAAGCGCCGCAACGACCAGCGGTCGTTGGGAATTTCGCCGTTGGGGCCAAACAGGTGAGCGTAATCGTCGCGCGAGTCGAGAACTGCCAGCACGTCCTTCCAGCCGAGGAACTTCCAGTGCCAGTGCAGCTCGCGGCCCGAGAAAGTGTAGAAATCTTCCTGCGTGGTGTCGGTGCCTTCGACCGAGTCGGATTTGACCTCGACCGAGACGCGCCGGACGCGGCGCGACTGCGGATCGTAGGCCCAGGCGTCGTCGGCGCGATGAGGATCGGCATAGCGGTAGGTGATGAACACCTGCCCGCGCACGTCGTAGGGCGAAAAGAAGCCGGTGAATTCCTTCCACAGGAATTGCCCCGAGTCGGGCGTGCCCAGCAATCCCTTCTGGTCCGCGCGCTGGGCGAGATGGCTGAAATAAACCCGCCGGTAGAAACTGCTCAAGGTGCGGGCGAAGCTCCCGCCGCCGCCGAAAAACTTGCTCGCATCCGTGGGCAGCTTGCTATGATACTCGACACCCCCGACCCAGTTCGAGGGCGGCGACTCGATCAATTTGGGCGCGTCGCCGTCGTGATTGCCGCCGAACTGGGAGACGATGAAAAGATAGTTAAGCGAGAACTCGCCGTAGTTCTGCCATCGATAATCGAAATTCCAGGCTGCTTTGATTCCCGAGAGCGCATCCGAAGTGCTGAGCGAGGCGTTAGGAAACGGCTGCCCGCAAACGTAGTTGGCCAGTGAGCCGTCAGGGTTGAGCTTGACCTGCGCCTGGTATTTCTCGGTGCATTCCTGAAAGTCCTTGCGCGGCATGTGGCTGCGCGCCGCCATGATCTCCATCTTGAATTCCGGGAAGTTGAGCTGATCGAACCATCCGGGCGGCACGAACGGGCGAATCCGCTCGAGGTCCTTGCTGCCTAGGACGTCTCCCGGCTTGAAGTCGGGTTTGGCGTCGGCGTACTTGCTCATCCATTGGTCGACGTTCGCCCGCGTGTAGGTCTTGACGTTCTGCGCCGCGGCGCGAGAGGCGCCGAGTGCGACCACTGCCGCGATAACTGCGATGACTGCGGCGAACATCGACGGGAGCACGATCACTCGCTCCCATCTGCGGTTTCTGAAACTCTGTCTCACTCGTTTTCTCCTCAGATTGGCACCGGGCCCAGGTTGCCATCAGGCCATCTTGCAATAGCCCCGTCTCCGCGCGCAACCGGCGCGGAACCTCACTGCGCGATCTTGCTCAGCCCTTCGGGGCTCGCGTAGCGGCTCGCATCAAGGTACTGCGCGTTACAGTCGGTGTTGAAGCACGGACTCGCCGCGGTCGCTGCGGTCATGTGCTTGTCCTTGAAATTTACGATCAGCAAATCGGTGGCGCCGTTCACGCCGAGGGCCGTCCCGGTGTTGGGCACGCGCAGCGGAGTTTCAAACCCCACCCAGAACTTGTACAAGGCGCCGGCCGAATCGTACAGGTCGATAGCCAGTGGAAAGAGTGTCTCCTTGTCCACGTAGATCACTCGTCGGCTGTAGCAATAGCCACTAGCGTAGGCCGGCAGCCGGCGCATCTCGATCACATACACTTCGCGCATTTCCCACTTGCCCAGCGCCGGCCGCGGCCACGGCAATACGCCCTTGTCGCTCGGGTAAAAGTAGTCGGATAGAAGGCCCGTCGCGGAGCCGCAGCTTTCGAACGATTTCGGATCGGCGTGCGCAAGGACCATCATTCGCCGCACGCCGCCGTTGACGATTTTGTATTTCTGCGGCAACGAGGGCGGTCCGTTGTTGGATTCCTCGAAGGTGAAGTCGCCGCCCGGAAGCGGCGCGCAGCGTGACGCCTCCGACATGCGAAGCGGCCTGCGAGTCGAGGGAAGGTATATGTAGATATCATCGAGCCGCGTCACGTCGGCATAGCTGATGTCGAGGGTGGTACTATATTTTCCCTGCTCGGGCGTGATTTGCTGGTAGTATTTGGTCAGGAAGTATCCGCTCGAATCCGGCACGGTCTGCGGAAAACCGGCGTCGCTCAGATGCGTGAGTTGCGAATAGATCGAGTCGGCGGTCTCGGACTGGGTGAAGTTTCCGTAGGAATCGGAGATGTAGTTGCAGGAAAAATTCCGTTGCACCCGTGGCGCGTAGTGATAGTAGGCGTCGTAGAAAATTTCGTAGGGCGCCAGCACCGGATCCTTGTCCGGCTGCGGGAATGGAATACCGGCTACGTACCCGGCCGGGACGTAGCCGCCGTCCGCTGCGTGCGTGAGCGTCACTTGCTTCGCGTAATTGGCGGTGTCATCGAGATATCGACGAGGCAATGCGATCGGGATGGTGGGCCCGATCTCGATCTGCACGTCGGGCGGCATCCGCCAGAAATGATCGCCGGCGAAGATCGCCTGCATCCCGACGGGCATGAAGCTCGAGTACCGCTGCCAGTTCGCCGCGGTTATGACGGTGCCCGCGGGTATCGTGACCGCGGGCGCGGGAGCGCTCTCCGCGGCGGCGGCCGCGCTATCGGAAATCGCGATGCGGAGTGCGCTCGCGAGTGCGAGCGTCAAGAGCACGCGAAGCGTGAATGACAGAAAAGCCATGGCGATGACCTCGTTCCCCGGAACATCTCTAGTGCGACCGGGCCGGGAGGTCCAACGCCGGGCGCAAAATAACCGCCCGGTTCGCGAAAACAGCCGTGTGGGCGGGGCAAACTTGGGTCTAACAACCGTAAACCGGCCGTAACACTCCCCGATTGCAGCCTCCAGCGGGTCCGGGCTACCCTCATTCCGAAGCGGGGTCGAATTGACGTAGACTGCACCTATGGCGAGTCAAACAGAGCCCTTTCAGCCGCTCCAGTCGCTCTCACTCGAACCGTCGATGGCGCGCGAGGCGGCCGTCGTTCCGGCGGCCGGCGTCGAGGTAGCCAACGGTGACGGGCCTCTCACGGAGGCCCACGGCGTCAATGGCGGTGCGGCGGCAGCGGTCCGCATCGACGCCGATCTCAAAGCGCCCGAACTGTTCCTCAATCGCGAACTCACCTGGCTCGCGTTCAACCGGCGCGTTTTTGCCGAGGCGCTCGACGAGGGCAATCCGCTGCTCGAGCGGGTGAAGTTCCTGGCCATCACCGCGTCGAACCTCGACGAATTTTTCATGAAGCGGATCGGCGGCCTCAAGCAGCAGGCGATCGCCGGGATGCAGGAGCTGACCGACGATGGGCGCACGCCGCAGCAGCAGATCGCGGAGTGCCTGGCCGAGGTGCGTGCCTTCGAGGCGGAGCAGCGCGCGCTGCTGCCCGATCTGCTCAAGCGGCTTGCCGAAGCCGACATCCACATACTCGCCTTCGACCAGCTCAGCCCGGCCGAGCAGGCCGCCATCCGCGAGTACTATCTGCGCAACATTTTTCCCCTGATGACGCCGCAGGCGATGGACCCGGCGCATCCGTTCCCGTTCATCTCCAACCTCTCGCTGAATCTGCTGGTCACGTTGCGCGCCCCCGACGACACCGAGCCGTCGCTGGCGCGGGTCAAGGTGCCGGTCGGGCTCGGCATCCCGCGCTTTCTGCGGGTCGACGGCACCCGGCGCTTCGTCCCACTCGAGGACGTGGTCGCGCACACCCTCGACCTGCTCTTTCCCGAGGCGAAGATCGACGGCTACGAATTTTTCCGCGTCACCCGCAACGCCAACACGGAGCGCGACGAGGACGAGGCCGACGATCTGCTGGCGCTAATCGAGTCCGAGCTGCGCGACCGTCGCTTCGCGCCGATCGTCCGGATGGAGGCCGTGCGCGGCATGAATCCCGCGCATCGCGGGATGCTCGCGGCCGAGCTTGGCCTGGACGAGCACGACGACGTGTTCGAGATCGACGCGGGGATGCTGGCGATGCGCGATCTTATGGAATTGACCTCCGTCGATAACCCGGCGCTGCACGATCCACCCCACCATCCGGCCGACCACGCGCGTCTCGCGCCCTCGCGCAACATCTTTCACGTGATTCGCGAGGCCGGCTCGATTCTGCTGATGCATCCGTACGAATCGTTTCCGACCTCGGTCGGACGCTTTCTGCGCGAGGCCAGCGAGGACCCCAAGGTGCGGGCGATCAAGATGACGCTCTACCGCACCTCGAGCGATTCGGAAGTGATCGGATATCTGTGCGACGCGGCGCGCAACGGCAAGCAGGTTGCCGTGGTGGTCGAGCTCAAGGCGCGCTTCGACGAAGCCGCCAACATCCAGTTCGCCGAGCAGCTCGAGGAATACGGCATCCACGTCACCTACGGCGTGGTGGGACTCAAGACTCATTGCAAGGTGATCCTGGTGGTGCGCCAGGATTACAACGGGCTGCGCCGCTACGCGCATATCGGCACCGGCAACTATCACGCGGGCACCGCGCGCCTGTACGCCGACTTCGGATTGCTGACCAACGACGACGCGATCGGAGCCGACCTTACGCAGCTGTTCAATTTTCTCACCACCGGCTATCGCGCCGGCCGCACGTTCAGAAAAATTCTGCCGGCGCCGGCCCTGCTCAAGCGGGCCCTGCTCGAGAAGATCGATCGCGAGGTCAAACTCCAGCGATCCGGCTCGCCGGGCCTGATCCAGATGAAGATGAACGCGCTCGAGGACGTCGACATCACGCGCGCGCTCTACCGCGCCGCGCAGGCCGGAGTGAAGATCGATCTGATCGTACGCGACACCTGCCGGTTGCGCCCGGGAATCCCCGGCCTCTCAGAAAGCGTGCGCGTGGTGAGCGTCGTCGGGCGCTTCCTCGAGCACGGGCGCATCTACTATTTTCGCAACGGCGGCGCGGAGGAATATTTCATCGGCTCGGCCGATTGCATGAAACGCAACCTGGAGAGCCGGGTCGAGGCTGTGGCGCCGGTCGAGGACCCGACGCTGCGCAAGGAACTGCGGGCGGTGTTCGACCTGCAGCTCAAGCCCAATCACGCGGCGTGGGAGATGCGTTCCGATGGCAGCTACGTGCGGCTGCCCGGCGATCGGAAGAACAACTGCCAGCTCGCAATGATCGACGTCGTCGAAAAGCGCGAGAAGGAAGAGGAAAAGACCCGGCGGCGGCGCAGAGGCTTCGCCCGTCGCGTGATGAAGTAGCCGCTCGCGCGTCGCGCGGCCCGGCGATCTGAAACAGAAAGAGGAATTCACACTATGAAACGCGCGCTCCTGGTCATCGACGTACAGAATGAGTATTTCACCGGCAAAATGCCGGTCAGCTATCCGCCCGGCTCGCTCGACAACATCCTGAAGGCGATGGATTCGGCGCGCGCGCACCATGTCCCGGTAGTCGTGGTGCGCCATGAGGCGAAGGGCGATCGCGGAGTGTTCAAGGCCGGAACCGAGGAATGGAACCTGCACAAGGACATCGCGGCCCGCCCCGCCGATTTGCTGGTCGATAAGAACCTGCCCTCGAGCTTCGCCGGGACCGACCTGGAGAAGTGGCTGCGCGAGAACCAGATCGATACTCTGACCGTGAGCGGGTACATGACGCAGATGTGCTGCGACAGTACTGCGCGCGACGGCTTCCATCGCGGCTACAAGGTGGAATTTCTCTCCGACGCAACCGGCACGCTGACCGTCGGCAACAACTCGGGCAAGGTTGCCGACAAGGACCTGCACAACTCGGTGCTGGTCACGCAGGCCTCGATGTTCAGCAAGGTGATGGGCACCGACGACTGGATCAAGAAGCTGGACGAGAAGTAAAAGTGAAAAGTGGCGCCTGCGCCGCGGCGCCTGCGGCTCTTCGATGGCGTGACGTTGCGCGCTTCCGGTCGCGCGGCGAATCGGCGGTTCAACCGCCCTTGAGGCGAGCGTAGTGGCGATGCGCCTTCGCGCGGTTTCCGCACGCGCTCATCGAGCACCAGCGCCGGGTGCCGTTCTTGCTCTCGTCCAGGAATAGCCACAGGCACTTGCCGTTCGCGCACTCGCGCACCCGGGCCAGTTGCGGCCCGGTCAGCAAATCGCCCGCCGACCATAGCACCGGGGCCAGCAGCGCCGAGGCGGTCACGAGCGGGTTTCCCTCGACTCGCCAGCCGAAGCCCGCGCCGATACGCTGAACGGCGCTACGCGCCGGGGTTTCCTTCAATGCGCGGTTAAGCTCCGACAGATCGCCGTCGGCCGGCGCGTTGCCGCTCGCGACCGCATGAAAGATGCGGTAGGTCGTCTCCCGGATCGCGATTGAGCGGAGAAAAATCGCCGCCGCCTGTGCCGGATGGCGCTCGGCCCAAATCCCGTTCGTCCCGCTACCCGCGATCGCGCCCGCCAACACGCTGCCCGAGGAGGCGCACCACTGCACGAGATCCGGCAACCCGTGCAGGCTTTCGCTTGGCGCGCTGCCGCGCCAAGCGAGCGTGTTCGCGAAATCGAGGCAGAGATCGCGGCGGGGAGCCAAAACCAAAGCTCCCGCCCGCCCGATGCGTCGTGGAGTCGTCACCTGGTCTTCACCATACTAACCGCCATGAGGGTTGACAATCACCTACCAATGATCTATCTAACCATCATGCTGGTTTGTTTCAACCAGCTAACCAGTTAGAAGACCGGAAAGCGAGCGGCGCTCCGGTCACAAAAAAGGAGCAGGGTCATGATTCATCACGTTTCGATTGGGGTAAGTGATATCGCCAAGGCGCGGCGGTTCTACGATGCGGCTCTGGCGCCTCTTGGCGCCAAGTGCCTGAGCGAGGACGCAAGCGCGCTCGGCTATGGCGGTGGCGACGGGCCGCGATTGTGGCTGCTCGCGGCGGGGGGGAAGGTGCCGCGCGACATCGCGGGCCTGCACATCTGCCTCGAGGCCGGGCGGCGCGCCGCGGTGGACGCCTTTCATGCGGCCGCCGTCCATTCGGGTGGCCGCGACAATGGCAAGCCGGGACTGCGTGCCGACTACGGCGAAAACTACTACGCCGCTTTCGTCACCGATCCTGACGGCAACCGGATCGAAGCGTACTGCGGCCGCAAGGAATAGACGCGGCAGCGCCAAGGAGGATCGCAAATGGATGCGTCGAAGGTCGCGATGATCAGGGAATGCATTCAGGATTCGTTCGCGGGCAGGACGAGCTTCCCGCAGGAGGTCAGAAGGCTGGCCGCTGACGGGATCGAACGCTACGAAGCGGACCTGGTGCGCCTTTGCAAAACCTTCTACACGGCGTCGGGGGAGGCCCAGGTCGAACCGCTGCCGCTGACCGACTCAGGAAGGGTCGCCGATCGTTTCGCCGTGGACGACCTGAAGGCGGCGCTGCTGGCGGTCCAGCGTCGGGAGATCGACTACCCGGAGTTTCTGCGCCGCGCCATCGCAGCCGGCAGCGCGAGTTACGTGGTATTCCTCAACCGCTGGCGGACCATCTATCTTGGCCGGCATGGCGACTTTCATCTGGAGGACCTGCCGAAGCCCGCGTAGAAATTCCGCTGCCGGGAAATGACGATGCGATACGTGGAGCCGCGCCGCCGGCCTTGGCGGCGCGGCTCCTGTTTCAAAGTGGGCGCGCGCTCGAGGAATTGAATCGCGGGTCGGCACAAGATTGCCGAATCGATTTAGTGCGTTGCATCAAGACGAAGCAACCACGCATGCTTGATCATCCACTGCCGCGCTAATCTGTAAAGATCGGCGGGCAAGTTGGAACTGCGCCGACTTGAGGATCCTTGCGAATGACGCAGCGAGAGACGGGTTTTTCCGCGAGCGGGCTGGAGACGGGTGACAAGGCGCTTGCCGGGGCCGGCTTGAACGAAGAAAGGCGGCCTTCCGCCCGCAGCCTGCGCGGACTCGACTGGCTCAATTTTCTGCTTGCCGACGTCCAGTCAGGCGTCGGGCCGTTCCTCGCGATCTATCTTGCCGGCTATGGTTGGAACGAACAGCGCGTCGGGCTGGCGCTCATGATCGGCGGAATTGCCGGTATCGTGTCGCAAACTCCAGCGGGCGGTTTGGTGGACCGGCTCAGGTCCAAGAGAGCGCTCGTCGCGTTGGGCGTGTGCGCGTTGGCGCTCGGAGCGCTCCTAATCGCGTTCTTTCCGTCGTTCTGGACCGTGATGACGACCCAGGCGCTCATCGGCGCGATGTCCAGCTTCTTCATGCCCGCCATCGCGGTGATCTCGCTCGGCCTGGTGGGGCACAGGCTGTTCAATCGCCGCCAGGGCCGAAATCAGACCTTCAATTCGGCCGGCAACGTGGCCGCCGCCGTGACGATCGGGCTCGTCGGATATTTCATCTCCAACCGCGCGGTCTTTTCTTTGTCGCACTGCTCGCGATTCCGACGATCCTGTCGCTGACGCTCATCCGGCCCGACGAGATCGACTACGAACTCGCGCGAGGCGCCGGCGCGGACGACGATGATCGGCGCGCCAGCATCCGGTATCTGCTGCGCGATCGTCCGCTCGTAATCTTTCTCTGCTGCGCGGTGCTGTTTCACTTCGCCAACGCGGCGATGCTGCCGCTGCTCGGCGAGATGCTGGCGAAGGGCAGGGGCCGCAGTTCGATGATGTTCATGTCGGCCTGCGTTGTGACCACGCAGTTCACGATCACCCTAAATCGCCGCGTGGGCTGGCCGCACCGCGGGCACCTGGGGCAGAAAACCGTTGCTGCTCCTGGGATTCAGCGTGCTGCCCGTGCGCGGGATCCTTTTATACGCTGACCAGTAACATCTACGGCCGCCTTTCATTTGAGGGTTTCAGGCATAAACAACCACAACATCAGCAGGGCCGCTGCGGCCACGGAGGCCAGGAACAAGAATCCGGCCCGATCGCCGAAATGATGAACGATGGCTCCGGCGATGGTTTGACTCAGCGCCGCACCGATACCGACCGCGGTCGCGAAAGATGCTTACGCAGAAATCCAAATACTCGCTCAGAGCGGCGGCCGGGATCGGGTTACTTGGATCACGTACGGTATTGGCGCAATCGAAAATAGAGTCGCAAGCCGAGCTCCGGAAGGAGATCGGTCAGCTAAAGCAGAAAGTCGAAGCGCTGGAGACGTATCGGCGGCTATATGCAGGCCGACGGGCGTTTCTATCTTTCAGAGCCGAAGCCAAGCGGCAGTGAATTTCTAATTCGCCGTCTGCGCCCGTACTTCTAAGGCACGGTCGCCAAGTACTATGACTTTCGCTTCATGATGGATTTCGGTCAGGGTACTACCACACTGGAGGACGCCTACGCCGACATTCATTACTGGCAAGAATTTCAGCTCCTTGTGGGTAAATTCAGGGAACCCGTGGGCCTCGAAAGATTGGAAGAGGACCGTGCGCTCAAGTTTGTCGAGCGCGCACTGCCGTCCGACCTCGTGCCCGACCGGGACCTGGGCTTTGACCTTCACGGCAATCTGTTTGCCAGCGGGTCGACTACGCGTTGGGGCTCTTCAACGGCACGCCGGACAATACCGCCACTGCCGATAGCGACAACAACGACGGCAAGGACTTCGCCGGCCGTATCTTCGTCCATCCCTTCGCCGACACCTCGCTGGAGTACGTCCGCCAGCTCGGCTTCGGCATCGCTGGCACCTATGGTGACGAGTGGTCGACGACCATCGACAGCACTTACAAGACGGCGCCTGGGAGTTGGCGGCGCGAATCGACCAGCTGCTGATCGATCGTGATGTCTACAACTACGGGTTTGCCAGTTCGTCGACCTCGGCGCTCGAGGCTTTCGAATGGACGCTCGGCGTCAACTGGTATTTGAATCCCAACGTGAAGATGCAGTTCGACTACGCGCATACCGGTTTTCGCTACGGCGCTGCGAACGGCCATGACCGCCCCGATGAAAGCGTGCTGTTAAGCGAGTTGCAGCTGCAGTTCTAGTTCGTGGGAGGCCCGCGTCACTTGAGGAACCGGACCATGAGCTTCGGAAAAAATCCGTCCGCGGCGGCCGTCATTGCGCGAGCGCGATCGAGGCCGGCTTCACTGCCGGCGCTCGTTGGCCCAATAGCTGGTCAGCTTTTTCGCGAGTTCGTCGCCGACGTTGTAGGTCTCGATGAGCTCCCGGCAGTCTTTCGCGAAGCTTCGGGCGTGCGATCTTTGCGCGAGGCGATAGAGGACGGAGAAGCTGGCATAGTCCATCACTATCAGGCCTAGCAGCCGGGTTTCGGGCAATCGAAATACGGCTGCAAACCCGAGCAGGCCGACCAGGAAAAAAAATCGGAGCATGATACTCACAAGCGAGTCCCGAGGGCGTGGCGATGCTTCACTGCGTGTTCTTTCCGTTGGTGGATTTGCGCAACAGCGCGATCCTGATTTCCTCGACCGTGGGCATCGCTTCCCTCATTTCGTCTTCAACGCCGTCTTTTGAACCGAAGATAGGAGCGCCGTCCTTGTCGCTGGCGTTGCGCCGAGTATCACGCTTCATGCGTTTGGCCGCCTCGCGCTGTGCTTCGCGGATTCTGCTTTTCAGACTCACGCTCGAACCGTCCTTACTTCCCTGCTGACGTCGAAAATGCCCAAATAGGAACCTTCTTAGGCACGAGACGTGCCAACAGCGTCTCGTGACGCATAGAACTGCTATTTCGGGCCTAGCCTTGCACGGTGGGATCGCCTACGTAACCGCCGTCGCTGAACCGCAACGTCGCGCTGCGCTGATATGACCCCCAAGTCTCTGAATTCCGCTGCCAAGTTCGATGAAATCCTGCCGCAAATCCGCTCAGGCTGACGCCGGACAGTTTCAGCGAGCCCGAGCGGTAACCGCCGCGCGCGAAGCGTCCAACGTTGGGCCAGTTTTTACCGGCGCTTGTGCGCTTCCCTTTCCGCGCGGTGATACCGGCGTTCGATCTGTTTGAGATCGGCCGTGGGCTTGGGGAATTCCATTTTCAAAGCCTCGAGATGCTCCACGAGGATCTGTGAAACCGCAAGATTGCGGAACCACTTGTGGTTGGACGGAATGATGAACCAGGGCGCATCGTCGGTGCTGCACTCTCGCAAGACGTCCTCATAGGCTTTCATGTAGTCATCCCAGAACTCGCGTTCCCGGTAGTCACTCTCACTGATCTTCCATTGCTTGGTCGGATCGTTGAGCCGGTCCTTGAATCGAGCGAGCTGCTCCTCCTTGCTGATGTGCAGAAAGAATTTGAGGATATGCGTGCCGCCGTCAGTCAGCTCTTTTTCGAAGTCGTTGATAAGATCGTAGCGCCGGGACCATACCTCTTTCGGAACCAGCTTATGCACTCGCACGACCAGCACGTCCTCGTAATGTGATCGGTTGAAAACGGTCACCGTTCCCTTGCCCCCGACGGCCTTGTGTACGCGCCACAGGAAATCATGAGCGGCCTCTTCGGCGGAAGGCGTCTTGAACGCCTGCACCCGGCAGCCCTGCGGGTTCATCGCGCCCATGACGTGCTCGATAGTGCCGTCCTTGCCGCCGGCATCCATCGCTTGCAGGCAGACCAGGAGCGATCGCTTGTTCTCGGCATACATCAAATACTGCAAGGCGCGCAGCTTCTCGAGGTTCGTCACGATCTCACCCTTGGCCGCCGCCTCGTCTTCATGCGTGGAGTGAAAGCCGGGATCAATATCGGCGAGCTTGACCTTGTGTCCGGGCGTGACGCGAAATCTGTTGCTGTAGCGCATGATGCGAGACTTCCGCTGCGGCAAAGTGTATTGGGAAAATTCACAACCTCCAACCGTTGTTGCGCGCTTGGCGCGCTGAAGGCCTGCGCAGCCGGCTTGCCCTGCCCGTCATGCCGCGCGAGCGCTGTCGCCCGCACGGGCAGTTGGCGGCTTTGCCCACACATTTGGTAAGATGAACTAGTTAGTCGGTCCTTCCGAACTTATGAAAATGATCTCAATGACCTGATGAGAAAAGTGACATGGAACAACCCACAGGCGAATTGATCGAACGGATGGCGCGGCTGGAGGATCAACAGGCCGAGCTTCGACGCGCCAATCGGCGGCTGCGGCTGGTGACCGGCGCTCTAGTACTGTTGACGGGTGCGGCGGTCCTTATGGGCCAAACGGCGCCGACCCAGAGCCTTGAGGCCGAGCAGTTTGTGCTGCGCGGCAGCGACGGCAAAGTAAGAGGTGCGATGGGTATCGGGGACAATGGCGCGGTGGGGATCAACCTAAACGACGCCAAGGGCCAGACGCGGATCACGATTGATCTTGCCGCCAATGGATCACCCGGGGTCGATCTCTATGACGAGAGCGGCAGGATGCGTGCGACGCTCGCGCTGGGACCGGTGGGAACACCAGGCCTGGGGCTTTACGATCCAAGCGGCAAGTTGCGCACCAGCCTTGATGTTCCTGCCGCTGAGACTCCCGGCCTGGCCTTCTACCATCCCGACGGCAAACCGGCTTGGGGTGCTCCCTAAGCGAAGCGCATGGCAGACGCATGTTACCGGGAGGTATTTTTAGCCGTGCTGCGCTTAATCCAAATCATCTTGATACTGAGTTCGCTGTGTGGGCTGGGTGGATGCGTGGGCCCCGACTACGGCCCTACCTACGGCTATCCGGGCTACGGCTACTCGCCCTACTCCTATGGCTGGCCGATATATGCCCGTGGCTACTCACCGAACTTCGCCGTGCATCATTCCTGGGAGGAGCATCATGGCCCCGGCCACAGTGAGAGCTTCTACCATTCCTCAGCGGGTGGTGGGCATTCCTTTGCCCGTAGTGGGGGCTCCGGTGGGCATACGGGCGGCTCTGGTGGACATGCAGGAGGTGGCCATGGAGGGGGTGGCCACCACTAAACTCTCCTGGCCAGTGGCTTCAGCCTGCTCTTTTTAGCTTGATGTGGTCATTTTCGTTAGGCGCTTGCTATTGCTTCGGACCGATCCTGGCTTAGTCTGTCTCGGGTTCCGCATGAGTGGGAATCCGGGGCTTCCTATCTGGCGGCCTTCAGCGGATCGGCGAATTCTGTGGCAAAGTTGCACGCCTTGAGCGCCTCGAGGCAGCAGGTGATGTCCTCGTCGATGGTGCCGCCGCTGACGCCGACGGCGCCCAGGAATTCGCCGTTTTCCACGATCGGCAGACCACCGGCGACCATGCAGATGCGCGCATCGGTATGCTGCAATCCGTAACCCATCGCCTCGGGCATCATCACCGCTCGCACCATCGCGGTAGGTCGCTTGAACGCGATCGCCGTCCACGCCTTTTTGATTGCGATATCGACGTTGGCGATCCGGCCGCCTTCGGGCCGCTCCATTCCCCGCAGATGGCCGCCGAAATCGACGACCGCCGTGGTGCTGGGCTTACCGCATCGCTGGGCCTCGCGTCCGGATGCCTCGAGCATCCTGCGCACTTCGTCAAGCTTGAGTTCACGCATCGCAGACCTCCATTTTTCTCCAAAGCGCATGAAGAAGCTTCGGGATGATCGAAAACTCGTAGTTCACGCCGCCGCCTCGCCTTCAAGCGTGGACTGGAAGCCGGGATCAATGTCGGCGAGCTCGACCGTGTGTCCGGGCTTGACGCGAAATCTTTTGCCGCAGCGCATGATGCGCGACTTCTGCTGCGGGCGACGGCCATTGAACGGCCGCCGCCCGCCAGGTTGACTCTCGCTATTGAACCTCGGCGCCGACGTCGCTCCGGTCAGGCGATGCGCCTGCGCGTCCCGTCACAGTGTATTGAGAAAATTCACAACGTCCAACTGTTGTTGTGCGCTGAGCGCCTCGAAGGCCTGCGCTGCCGGCTTGCCCTGCCCGTCATGCAGCTTGATTGCGGTCGGGACGTCAGCCGCGCGACCGTCGTGCAGGAATTGCGACTTCGCGCGAAAGCCCCACGGCGGCACCGTCCGCATCATGGTCGGTCCCGCGGCACCCGAGCTGATGCCGTCGCCGAGCGATCCCATGTCGTCCAGCAGAAAGTCCGAATATGGATGAAACGTCTGGTTGGCGAGCGTGTCGTTCAACGTCTGGCTGATCGAGACGCCGCCCGTGGACGCCGGAATGAACGATGCCGGATTTGACGCGGTGGTCATGCTCTCGGTACGGCAGCCTCCGCAGCCCATGCTGGTGAATAGCTTCGATCCGTTTTGGGCCGACGCGCTTTGAGGCAGGGTCGGCGGCGGCGCCAGCCCGCGCATGAAGTCCGAGAAACGATCGATGTCCGCGCGCCCATCCGGATCGATGGTGTCCTCGACCCCCGTGTCCTCGAGCTCCAGCCCATAGGCCTTCTCGTTGATGGCGCATTGGCTCACTTCGTCCTGGTTGTCAGGGTTGGTTATACCCATCTCGTTCAGGTAGGCGTCGCCGGCAAAGCCGCGCAGCAATGCGTGGTCATTTTTCCATCCGAAGCGTCCGACATGCGCAACCTTGGTGAAATTCTCGGTCACCATTTTCACAGTGCCCTGAATCTCAGGTGGCTCGCTCTCTGCGATTTGCTCGAGGGTCTGATCCGGGACCGCTTCGATCAGGCCGTCACCGAAGAGCGCCAGCGCCGCGCGCCCCACTACGCAATTGCCGCCGCTGTGGAATTCGACGCTCGTCGGATCGCAGACGCCAAGGTCCGTACTAAAGGTGGTCTTCGCCGCCTCCTCCTGCTGACAGGGCGATAATTAGCATCCAGGAACGGTTATTTGGCAACCGAGCGGCTCGCCCTCGATACCCTGCGTACAAATCGCCGTGTTACCCTGGGTCTGCGGCCCATTGCGCACGAAATTGTCCACTGCGAAGATATGTACCGGACCCGCCTGAGTATTGTTGCGCACCCGGATCTCGTTGATAAACAATCCGCCGCCGCCGATCGCCGGCTGCGAATGACACCCCGCGCAAGATACGCGATTCATGATCGGTCCTACCTGTGGCAGCGTCTCGACTTCCTTGAAGTTCACTTGTCCGGTCGCGAAGACCGTCAGATCCGATCCGTTTTGCGCCACTGCGGGTAGTGGAGAACCGAAACCGTCCAGATTTATCGGCACGCTCGCCTGGCTTCCTGTTGTTGAACTGGCTCTTCGATTGGCCGGTCCCGCGTTTGCGACTTGCGTCCAAATACACAACATACCGATCAACAGTAAAATCAATCGACTAACCATATGATTCTTTCTCTGCAATTTCGTGTTCGATTAAATCGACACCAGGGCGACCCCAAGGCAGACTCCAACCTCTCCACTACGTATGAGTGGTAGTAGCGATCGGAACGCTTTTGCCGTGGATGACTATTAACTGGAGGAGCCTCAGACGGGGCAGGCTATGATGTTCGGTCCTTCAACCTGATTGCTACCGGCGTCTGACGGTGATGCTCCGGCGTGAAGGGGGTTCCGAGCTTTAGCGTGGGATGCCCCCAACCCACGGTCGCAGCGCTTATAGAGTTTCGATAAAATCCACAATCTGCTGTTGCTCGCTAGGGCTTAAGGCCTGAAACGCTTGCGATGCAGCCTTACCTTGCCCGTCGTGCAACACTATCGCGGTAGCTATGTCGGCAGCACGACCATCATGTAAAAAGACTTCACGAGCACGTATTCCCCACAATGGCATAGTACGCATCATAGTTGGTCCACCCATATCCGTAGGTGATTCATTATCGTTAACTCCATCTCCCATGCTGCCCATATCGTGCATCAGAAAATCGCTATATGGGTGATAGGTCACGTTGGTTAACGCCGAATTAAGGGTCGAAGTAAGAGGCTTGCCATCGATTGTCGGTGGAATGAATGCAGATGGATTAGATGCAGTCGTAATCGACTCGACATGACAACCTGAGCAATTTATTTGTTCAAATAATTGCTGTCCGGCCTCGGTATCAGCAGTTTGTGGAGCTTCGGGTGGAGGCTGTAATCCGCGCATGAAATCAGTAAAGCGATCTAAATCTGCACGTCCGGTCGAATCAACGGTATCTTCCGGGTCGTCAGGCGACTGCAGGACTACTCCAAACTGAGTGACACCCATTGCACAAGTTGTGTTTGGATTCTTATTCAAATCATTAGTAATGCCAATTTCGTTCAAATAGGCGTCGCCGGCAAAAGCCAGCAGACTAGAATGCTCATCTTTCCATCCAAATCTGCCAACATGAGCAGCTGCTAGCGCTGCCAAAGTGGTTGGTGACACTTCAGATGTAGGTGGTCCATTCTGGTTCGTCTCGACAATCATCCGAGTCGATCCGCGAATCGATGGATCCTGGCTAGCTGCGATTTGCTCAAAGGTTGCATCGGCAGTTGCTTCAACCAAGCCATCTCCGAATATTGGCAATGCCTCACGGTGAGCAATGCAAGTTGGCCTTCCAGTTAATCCCGTATCATTAGAAGTTCCTGGAATACAAATTGGCAATTTAAAGGAAAATCCTCTCGCCAATTCAACTTGTTGACAAGTAGAGGCCGAATTATCCATCAATCCTATCTGTCCACCGAGTGTGGCAGCCGCTGTCCCATATGGAAAGATCACAGTCGTATCCTCCATTATTGGACCTCCCATGAGCATGTTGTCTACAGCAAAGATTCTTACTGGAGGTCCTCCGGTTGATAGGCGTTGCTCAAATAGATTCAGTCCGCCCCCTCCCATTGCAGGGTTACTATGACAAGCTGCACAGGATGTATTATTGAATAAAGGCCCTAATTGACCAGCTGGACCGGTGGGGTTAGTTGCCGGATTCAAGGTCTCGATTTCTTTCATATTCAACTGACCATTGACGAAGTTTATCAGGTCAGTTGGATTGTTTGTTATTTCCGGAAGTGGGTCTCCCATTCCGGAATAGCCGGCGGTGTGATTCCTAAAGTGAGTTTGCGAACGAGCAGAACCTACACACAAAAGCAAGATGAGTCCTACTGCTACTGGTATCTTGATACCATATTTCATGTTTGTCTTCCTTAGAATCTGCCCGCTGCTTGTCTGTATTTGAACAGACGGCGACGGGGGGTCAGGGCAGATCTCAACCTCTCCACCACTTAAGGTAGATAGAGCTTGGACTGTCCTCTAGCCGTGGATGACTATCGATTGGAGGAGCCGCAAGGCTCTCCAGTCCGCCGGCTAGCGTCGGATTTCTATGGTTTTGCGATCCAACAGAACACCCGTCAGGGGACGGAATTCCGAAGGCCCGCAAAGGTCAGCACGCATCGCAGCGTCTGACCACTCTTTTGCCGGGAGGTCTAGAACGAGGGCGAGCCGCGCCCGCCGAAGGTGTGCACGGTGATGAAATCTCTCACGAGGCCGCTAGCCCGAAATTCGAAGCCGTTTGGATATTTGCGATCGCAGCGGTATTGGTCCCGATTGCGCATCTTGCAGCTCCCCTCTTCTGCTGCACGTAGAAGCGTTTCCGCAAAACGCCTCGCGACGCAGTCTGCTCGTTCGAAGGCTCAATTGCAAGCGGAGAAGAGATTCAAGCCAGCCGCGATGAAACCACAGGCTCTCGGTCAGCACGAACAGCACGCTGAACCCGCGCAGCCCGATTTCAAACGCGGTCGGAGGCGGTTTAGCGATCAATGTGGCGGCGAGCATGCCCAGCGCCGTCTGCCGGCCCGTCGCGCAGACCAGCAGGGTCGCGATGCCACTGACCACCGAGGCGCCGGCCAGAGCCCGGCAGGTCGACCTCTCACCTTGTGCGCGTTTAAAATTCCGCATGCGGCGAGAAGTCTGAGACTTTCCCGATCGATCACCGTAGCCGAATATCTTGACAACCGCGCGAGTACGGCCTCACCATTTTACGAGAGGGGACGCGCCGACATAGGTTGGTCCGCTATCGTTCTGGAATCGGCCGACGACACAAAATTCAAGGAATCGCGCCGAGAATTTCCTGCGTGACGCGCGTGACGAAATTTTCCCATTATGTTTTCGCGCTCGCGGTGTGCATCCTCGCGATGCTGGCGGCCGCGCGCCCATCGCACGCGATCGACTTCTACGAAATCCAGATTTACGATACCGACACCGCGCCGGTCGGTCATCTGACGCTCGAACTCCATTCCAATACGACCTCGACCGCGACCGGAGAGTTGGCGAAGAGCCAGATGGATGTGCATCAGATACACGAGACGCTCGAGGCCACCTATGGCGTCCTGCGCTGGCTCGAGGTCGGCCAGTATTTCGCCACGGCGAAGCTCTCGAACGGACATTACGAATACTCGGGTTCGCGCACGAAGGTTCACTTCGGCATTCCGCAGACCTTCGAATGGCCGGTGCAGTTCGGCGGCAATATTGAGCTCGACTACATGCGGCGCGCGGCTGAGGAAAATCCTCTGACGCTCGAGTTGCGGCCGATCGTCGGCGCGACCTACAAGCCATTTCGCGTGGTCGCGGACTTTCCGCTTATAAAGCCGTTCAGCGGCCCGCAGACGCATCGCGGGTTTCAATTCGAGCCGTCGGGCGAGCTACTCTATGATTTGAGCCGCTGGGTTTCGCCGGCACTTGAGTACTATGGCGACATGGGGCCTATTCAGCCGCTGGAAAAGGTGCAGGAGCAGCAGCATTTCATCGTGCCGGCCCTGAACTTCTATTTCATTCCGCAACTCGAGCTGAATCTCGGCGTCGGATTGGGAGTGACGCGCGCGAGTGACGGGGTGTTTCTCAAGTCGATTGTCGGGTGGACGTTCTAAGGCGCCGAGCTTTTTTTTGTGGGGCACCAATTCAATCATCCGCAAGATTATTCATGGGCAAGATTCGCGCCTACCGATGCCTGCTGGCCTCCGTGCTTGTCGGTCAGGCCGAGCGGCCGACGGAACAGATAAACCAACGTCGGTTGAAACACCCGAGTCAGCAGAGCAAGAGCGTCCCGCCTTCCGCCGCTTCCACCTTGCCCGAATTGGCTTTGGCGCTTGCAGCCTGGCGGCTTAACGCCCGCGCCGAGTCTCAACTACAGGGTCGAGTCGTTTCCGTTCGCGTGAACGCAGCCGCCGCGTCGTCTCGATCCTCGTGCTGTCTTGAGACGTTGGCTTTCACGGACATTCTGGGCGAGCCGCTGAGCGTCGCGGGGCGACTGCTTCTCGATGTGAGCATGATCTGTGTGACAGGTCGGATTCAGTCGGAACCCTTTTTAGTGGCGGAGGGCCTGAATGGAAACGGGAAAGAGGGCGTTATTTGATATGGGCCCTCTTGTTCTTCCCATTGCTCGTCTAAATCACCGGGCCGAGGACACCGAGCAATGGGGGCTTGGAATGTTACATTGCCGAATTTTGCCATGAAAGCTCTAATAGCGGCTCCGCCTTGCGGAGTGCTTTTCCAGATGGGCGCGTCCAGTCCACAGTGCCCAATGTTCACTGCTTGAAGAAAGCGACCGACTGGAGGCAGTATATACTGTAGTGTGAATGCTTCGCAGTGATATTCACCGAAAAGATCACAATACTCGATTTCGCCGTCTACTTCGAGCCGTTCCGGGAGCGGTCCCGGTGGTCCCTTGGGCGGCTTTATCATTGCCGCAAGGCGGTCGGCAGATGGAAGTCGATATTCGGGAACTTCGTCAATGTAGGAAAACTGACCACAACTTTTACTTCAACTCCATTTCGAATGAGACTGGATTGCTGACCACAGCATTCATACCCGGTGGAACCATCGTGACTTGATATCTGCTCAGATGTTGCAGGGGAGGTGGGTGTTGTGGATCGGTCTAAGCATTAATCGACACGCGTTTTGCTACGCTCTTGCCGGAATTGAAAAAGTGAAGCAAGATTGCTTTCTCTCCATCCTGTTCTTTCAACTCCGCAAGCGTTCCGTCAGGGCCGCCAAGATTGACAGCGGCCCGTTCACTCGCCTCGAAGTTCCGTCGCGCCAGATCGTTGGCTTTACGCAACGCACTCCATTGAAGAAGAGCGACAATGGTCGCCAAGGCGATGACAGCCTGAAAACTGACCATCAACCTTTCTGAGCCGGATTGTCGGTACCACCATCTCTTAAGACGATTCCAATAGCGCGACATTCTCATACTTGGCTATTTCCGTCTGTGCCGTGAATACTCGCGATAGGTGGAACGTATTGTTTCGCACTCGGTCTTGTCGGTCTGTTTTGTAGCGATAGACGATTTGCTCGACGAGCCCCAGCAGTAGAACTTTGGGCTTTGGGAAATCGTGGCACCGGCATAGCCGGCATAGACGGAGGCTCAATTACGGAGCTAAAGGCGACGCGACTGGGGGTCGTCGCCTGCATACATCTTGCATTTCTAACCGATTTCGGTCGCCCTCAAATCGCCGTAAATGCCTGATTTTATTGGTGGAGCTGACGCGGATCGAACGCGCGACCTCCTGAATGCCATTCGGTTCCATGCTGCCACAGGCTCCAAGCCAAACCGAGAATCCCCAATAAATATCAAGATTTCGCGCACTTCGCTTCGGGGTCTTTTGGAACCTGTCGCGAAGAGTTCTCGGACAAAGTGCGGACAATCTACGGACAGAGGACGGGCCGTCACTGGGCCGTCCGAGGAGTGTTCGTCGTATGGCCGCAAATCCTTACGTCGAAGCGCGTCGTGAATGGGATGAGCGTTACGCCGATCTCGTTCTCGGCAAACGCAACTGGCAGATAGCGGCCGGCGGGCTGCTTCTGCTCTCGCTGATTCTCGCCAGCGGGATGGTCTGGCTCATCAGCCGAAGCCGCTACATTCCCTATGTCGTCGAAGTCGACAAACTCGGATATGCGCTGACCGTTCCCCAGCCGCTCACTCCCACGTCCGTGCCCGATGTAACCGCGCGAATGCAGCGTTACGAGGTCGCGGCCTTTATTCGCAATGCACGATCGGTCACCAGCGATTCGCAGGTCGAACATCAGATGCTCAATTCGCTGCTCGCGCATGCGCGCGGCGCGGCGGACAGATTTCTCGACGCCTACTACCACTCCGACGGCTTCACTCGTAACCCCTTCAAGCTCGCGGAGAAGCAGACCGTTTCGATCCAGATCGATTCGATCCTTCAGCTCTCGCCCAGCAGCTACCAGGTGCGCTGGTCGGAGCAGCAACGCGATCTCAACGGAGTCGTTATCGGAGCGCCCACGCACTGGGAGGCGGTACTCCAGACGCAGATCGTCCCGCCCAATTCCGACGCCGCGATCATCAGCAATCCGCTCGGATTTTACGTGACGCAAATCAGCTGGACCGAGCAGCAGGGATAGTCCGGCCACAAGGGAGGAAGAGCGATGAAGCTTATGGCAGCTGCCACGATGACGTTCGCACTCTTCTTGAGTGCATGCGCGAGTCAGCAACAAGCATCCACGCCGCCGCCACTGAAAATCGTAACAGAGGCCCCGGCGGAGTCGTCCGCGACGCCACCACCGCCGACCGGAGCGCAACTGCTCGCCCAGCAGCCAGCCGAGGTGCAGGCTGCGATCAAGGAGCATCAGCAAGGCGGCAAATGGCCGGTCTACCGAACGGCCGAGTACACGCTCTATCCCTACAACCAAAAACCGGAGCCGGCGGTCGATTGCGCGCCACTGCGCACCACCGACATCCAGCTGCAGCCGGGAGAGACGATTACCGATGTTGCGCTGGGAGATACGGAACGCTGGATGGCGACGCCGGCCGCCTCTGGCGACCCGCGCAATGCCGTCCCTCACCTGGCGGTGAAGCCGCAGATTCCCGGTATCGAAACCAACCTGACGATCTACACGACGAAGCACATTTACCACCTGCTGCTCCGGTCGCGCGGACGCGCGATGCAGGAGGTGGAGTTCTACTACCCCGAGGAGCTGACCACGGCGATGGAAGCTACCGACGCAGCCGCATCGAGGGCCAAGCAGGAAGCGGTCGATCCGCCGGGTGATTCCGACAACGTCGTGAAGGTCGCAGCGGTCGATCCGGCACAGCTCAACTTCGCCTACACCGTCGCAGGGCCAAACATTCCGTGGAAGCCGATTCGTGCCTTCGATGACGGCTCTCACGTGTATGTGCAGATGCCGGCCGGAATGAAGTCGAGCGAAGCTCCCGCGCTGCTCATCAACGCAGGCAGCGGAACCCAGATGGTGAACTACCGGGTCAAGGGAAATTACTACGTCGTCGACCGGCTCTTCAGCGACGCGATTTTGGTCTCGGGCGTCGGCCGCGATCAGGACCGCGTGACCATCTCCTATGCGGGCGGAGCGAGGTGACAGCCATGGCAACCGCAGAAGTGATTCAGGAACAGGAAGAGCAGGAACAGGAGCACCTCGGGGGCGGCCGGTTCAATCGCCTTCTCGGCGTTGTTTTCGTCGCGGTCGCGATGGTCGGAGGAGTGGCGCTTGCACTCGGTGTCCAGTCCTCGGGAAACAGTCAAAGTTCCGCTTCCCAGAAATTGGCGGATGACCCAGGCTCGGCAGCCCGAGATCGCGGCGAAATCGAGGACCTCGCGGCTCATGGCGCACTGCCCCACGCGGCACCGACGGTCATGCCGATACCGGCCCTGCCGATCTCCCAGGCGCCGGTTCAGCCGAGCGCGCCGAAGCCTCCCAGCCGGTATGCGCAATGGGCCGAAGAGAAGTACATGAAGGCGCTCGAATCGCCGGAGATGGTGCAGGCGTTTCATAGTGGCGGAACACTCGAGATCGCGAGCGCTAAAGGACAACAGGCCGACTCGTATATTTCCGGTGATCAGAACAACCCGGCGATAAGCGTTCATCCCGCAGCTTCGCCGTATACGGTGATGGCGGGAAGCATTCTTCCGGCAGTCCTGATCAGCGGCATCAATTCGGATCTGCCCGGACCGATTCTCGCGCAGGTCAGCCAGAACGTTCTCGACAGCGCGACCGGCAGATCGGTTCTGATCCCGCAGGGGAGTCGCCTCATCGGCGCCTATCAGAACGCGTCTTCATACGGCCAGCAGCGCGTTCAGATCGCGTGGCAGCGTCTCATCTTTCCCAACACCGCCAGCATGAATCTGCCAATGATGCCGGGGGCCGATCAGAGCGGTTACGCCGGCTTCTCCGATCAGGTCGACCACCATTACCTTGCAACGTTTGGAACTGCCGCCGTGATGAGCCTGATCAGCGCCGGACAGGCGGTCGGCCAGATGGCGACGCTCGGAGGCGGTGGCACATACGGACCGTACGGTTACTACCAACCGAATCAGTGGGCGATGGCGAGCCAGACGGCGGGTTCAGCCGCCTCGGGACAATTCGGTGCGCTGGGTCAGCAGATGATGGGGCAGGGATTGAATCGGCCGCCAACGATCGAAATCCGGCCGGGCTATCAGTTCGACGTGATGATCACCCAGGACCTCGTATTCCCCGGCCCCTACGGGAAGTAAATCCGCAATCCAATTTTTCAAGGAGAAGTGCGATGGGAGTTCTCAAACGCAAACAGGAAAGCGAAGCGATCACCTTCAAGCTGCCAGCTGCGCTCAAACGGGAGATCGACCAACTACGCAGCCGGGCCGAAGACGCCGGCTTCGATCTGGGCGAGACGATTACGGCGGCGATGTGGCGGCTCTGCAAACAGATCAAGGCCGAGCTCGAAGGTGCGCCTCGTCCGGGCCGGAAACTGAATGGCCGCGCAAGCGAGCCTTCTGCGGAGAAAGTGCAGTGAGGATTTTCGGGAATTTCTCCGCCGCTTTGCGGCGCGCGGAAAGAGGGGATTTGGAGGTCGAGTTGGAGAGGGGGGAAGGCCGGTCGTTCGTAGAGCAAGATAAAGGACCTGCGGTACGGCGCGGCATTTTCGGCGGATTCTCCAACGAACTCGCGGCCTTTCCCCCTCGGAGGCGGTCATGAGCGGCACACTGTGCAGCACGGCAGAAAACCCCGCCGGATCGCTTGCTCAGCGCCTGCATTTACAGCGTCTGGAAGGTGCGCGCGGACCCATCGGGGCGATGGCCGGAATTGCGATTGCAGTAGCGGTCCTGATCGCGGTCGGCAATGCGTTCGGCGTGCTGATTTCGGACACCGACAGTGCCGCTCCCGTCGGGGTCTATCGCGTTGTCTCCGGGAAATTCCAACGTGGCGATCTGGTCGTTGCCTGCCTGCCGATTGCGCTCGCCCAGGAAGGTCTGGCCCACGGATATCTGCGCACCGGCGCGTGCGTTGGTAACGCGGAGCCGGTTGGCAAGATCGTAGGCGCTCTTGCCGGGGACGTTGTCGTGATCCAACCCGGATGGGTCGCAGTCAACGGCGTGCGTTTCAAACGCTGCGCCGTCGCAACGCACGACAGCGCGGGCCGTCCACTTCCTCATGTCGCGTGGGGCAGCCATCGAGTCGCGGTTGGCCAGGTGTGGTTGTTCGGTTTTAACGATCGCCGGAGTTGGGACTCGCGCTACTTCGGCCCGGTTCCGCTCGCCAACGTACGCGGCGAGATCAAACCGGTCGTCGTGTGGTGAATGCCATGAGCAGCAACGGTAACGGCAATGGCGACAGTCACAGCCCTGAGCAAGGGCTCCGTGTGCATCATCTCGCCAACCTCGGTGGACTGATCGCACTGGCGGGGCTCGATCTGGAGCCGCCGGACTTTTTGCTGGGCGCATTACTGAGCGTCGCGCAGGAAGCCACCAAACTTACGACTTCGCAGCGCGCACTCGTTGCGACAATCGGGCGCAAGAAACTCGACGAACGGGCGACCGGCAAGCGCGCGTGGAAGTCATGGCGGCGCGCACAGGATCTCCATGCGATCACGCTCAGCAGCGGGCAGGTGCGCGAGATCATCGAGGCGCTTGGCGGACAGACACCGGAGAATCCGACCAAGCTGGTACTAGCCCTCAGCGAGGCATTGACCGAGGTGTGCGATGAAACGGCCTAGGTTCCTGCGACAGAGGGAGGTGGATATCAAGCTTCGCCACGAGCATGCGGAGCGTCCGCGCAAACTCGTGCCGTGGTGGGCGCGCGCACTGGGGCGGATGGGCATGCGACGGGGTCTCCGCCATCAGCAGCCGAGCGGAAGTCTGAGCGGGATGCGCGCGGCGCGAGTTCGCGTCTCAGAACCACCGGCATACGCGCGGCGCAGCGTGGTCAAGGCGTCATTCTCGCGCAACCGCCGCAGCGGTGCGTGGGCAGCGCACGCTCGCTACCTCGCGCGCCCCGGCGCTCAACAGGAATTTGCCAAGGGGTTGGGGTTCGACGCGGAGCGCGAGGAAATCGACATGCTCGCCACAGTCAGAGACTGGGAAAAGAGCGACGAGCTGATGTGGCGCTTCATTGTGTCCCCCGAAGACGCGGACCGTCTAAACCTTCGCGAACATGTGCGGGAACTGGTTAGTCGGATGGGACGCGACCTCGACACAAAGTTGGAGTGGGTCGCGATCGATCATCACAACACGGACGACGCGCATGTTCATCTGCTGGTCCGTGGCGTTCGGGAGAATGGCAGGCCACTGGAGATCAACCGCGAGTATTTGCGCTCGGGCATTCGTATCCGCAGCCAGGAGATCGCGACGCGCGAACTGGGTCCGCGTCTGGAGCCGGAGATGCTGCGGGCACGTGAACGCGTGGTCAGACGCGAGCAGTGGACCGAGATCGACCGCGCCTTGCAGAGAAAGGCTGATGCGAACGGCATCGTCACATACGACCAGTTCCAACCACTCAATGAGGGGCCTCGGATTCGAGCCGAGCAGGAGATAGATCGGCTCAATTACCTCACCGGGCTCGGACTGGCGCAGCGGATCGACGAACGGTCATGGCAGCTTTCCGAAAACCATGAGCGCGAGCTTCGCGACCGCCAGCAATCCAATGACGTGATCAAGACCCGCGCCCGCGACCGCCAGCGGCAAATGAGCGTAGAGCGCGGGCTGGAGAGGTAGTCGTCATGGCGGAATATCGTCCCTACCGGGTCGCGAACAGGTCCGCGAAGGCGCGCCTCGACCAGGTCAAGTTCATCAGCGTAGCGAGCTTCGCGGCGGCGGCGCTGGTCATCAACTGGTGGGTGACAGAGCGCGCCGCGCGGATGCTTGGTTATGCGCGGGCGCTCGGGCCAAATCTTGCCGGCAGGTTATACGCTCCATGGGAATGGATCGTCTGGTGGACGCGATGGCACGGCGCGATGCAGCTGCAACCGGTTTGGGATCTGTGCGCGCGCGAGGCGGCGCTACCGTTGCTCGTGGCCGCCGCGATCGCGGCGGGCGCAATCAACCTCGCGCGTGGTGGCTCGCCGATAGCACGCCCGACCTGCATGGTTCGGCGCGATGGGCCAACACACGCGACGTGCGCGCGACCGGGTTCCTGGCTCCGCCGAGTTACCTGCCGCGCTGGCTTCGCCGAACGGCTGGAACACGCGGGCAAGCTCAAGCCGCTCGAACCTCGCGACGGAATCTATCTGGGCGCGTGGCGCGTTCACGGCAGACTCCATTATCTGCGCGACTGCGGCCCCGGACACGTCCTGATCGAGGCGCCGACCCGCGCCGGCAAGGGCGTCAACACGATGGTTCCAACCCTGCTCACGTGGCGACACTCGGCGCTCGTCCACGACTTCAAGGAAGAACTCTGGAAGGTGACCGCCGGGGCGCGCAAACGGATGGGCCATCTGTGCTTCAGATTCAATCCGACCAATCCGGACGATCCCGGCGTCAAGTACAACCCGCTGGAAGAGGTGCGCCTCAGGACCCCGTATGAAACCGCCGACGTGCAGAACATCGTGCAGATGCTGGTCGACCCCGATGGCCGCGGCTTCGGAAACGACAATTACTGGGTCGCGGCCGGTATGGCGCTCCTAACCGGAGCCATCCTCCACATCCTGTATGTCGAGCCAGCCAAGACTCTGCGCGGCCTCGTCGGGCTTTTGAGCGATCCATCCTCGCCCATCGACGAGACCATCAACCGGATGATGACGGCGGAGCACGATCCTGCCGGGGCGATGGGCTGGCGGACCTCGCGCGGCGAGCCGACTCGTACCCATCCGAGCGTCGCCGAGAGCATGAGAGAGGTGCTGAACAAAGCCGAAAAAGAGCGAAGCGGCGTGGTGGGCGAAGTAGTCAGGCGGCTGCCGCTGTACCGCGACCCGCTCATTGCCGCCGCAACCGAGTATTCAGAGTTCAGGATCGATGATCTTGTTAATCACCAGCACCCGGCATCGCTCTACCTGAACGTGCCTCACGAACACCGCAACCGGCTCAGGCCCCTGATGAGACTGATGATCAATCAGATCGTTGGGCGGCTGACGGCAAAGCTCGCGTACAAAGACGGCCGCCCCGTGTCGCCGCACCGCCGCCCGATGCTCCTGATGCTCGACGAGTTCGCCTTGCTCCAGCACTTCGAGCCGTTTGCCGAGGCGATGAGCCACATGGCCGGATTCGGCGTGCGTGCCTGCCTGGCGGTGCAGAGCCTGAGCCAGATCTACAAGTTTTACGGCACCAACGAGTCGATCACCGACAACTGCGACAGCATGGTCAGGTTCACGCCCAACAACATCGACAGTGCCGAAGAGATTTCCCGGCTGGTCGGCCAGACCAGCGTTCGCCACGCGTATCGCACACAATCCGGGGGCGGCGCCAGCATCTCGGAACCGGAGACGGGCGCGGCCCTTGATGACCCCGGACGAGGCGCGATGCATGGCCGTGGACGAGGTGCTGATTTTCGCGCGCGGCCAGCACCCCATCCGAGCGCCGTTGCTCACATACCACAAGCAGCGGTACTTCAGACGGCTGTCGGCAATCAAGCCGCCCGACGCGAGTGATCGAATCGAGCGCGACAAAGAGCCGGAGGTCGAGACCGTCGCACAAGTCGAGCCGCAGAGCGAAGGCGCAACGACCATTCCCGAGACGCTCGCGCCGGCGGTGATTGCTGCGAAGGAACCCGCCGCAAAATCGCAACCCGGCAAGCAACTCTCGTTCCTTAGATTCGCTATCGAAAACAAAGACGGCTCCGACGATAGGGCGAGCAGCCAGGACGCCAAGGAGAGACTACTGTGAGGCGACAACTCACCGCTTACCTGAGCGAAGAAGAATTTCATCGGCTGCGCGACGAAGCCGACGAGCGCGGCATCACGCTGTCGCGATACGTGAAGGAGCGTCTCTTTCAAGCTGATGGCGGTTCGGGGCTGACTTTCTCGGACGCCGCGCTCGCCTCAGCTGAAAAGCGAATCATCCAGGCCAGTCGTGTTTCCGCGTGCGGAAACCCTGAAACCGGTCGCCCACCAGCTCACCACGCTGCTTGCCATGATCGATCAGTTCGCTCTGAGCATGTTGAGCCATCTGGCGGAAATCCCCGAAGCGCAACGCAAGCAAGCCCTCGCTTCCGGCCAGCGCCGCCATCGCGGATGGCGCGCAGAGGTCGAGGAGACGCTGAAACGGATGGAACAGTCAGCGCCAGCGCCGAAGAGCGGCGCGAGCCGGAACGGAGAGTCGGCATGATTTCGGCGCAGCAGCTTCAGGAACGACGCCTGGACGAACTCCTCAGACGCCAACTCGGGACAAGAATTCTGGCGGCGATAGGCGATCCCGCAGATCACCGAGATCATCATCAACGAGGACGGCCGCGTCTGGTTCGAATCCTACGGCAAAGGTATGCACGAAGCCGGCCTGCGGCTCGCAGCCTCGCAGGTCGAGAGCCTTATCGGAACCGTCGCGGCGTCGCTTGGAACCGTGGCGAACACGAACAGTCCGATCATAGAGGGTGAACTGCTAATCGATGGCATTCGCTTCGAAGGCCTCCTACCACCAGTCGCAAGAAAGCCCTGCTGCGTGATGCGCAAGCCTGCGCATGTGCTTTACACGCTCGACGATTACATTCGCGATGGCATTCTCGACAAGACACATGCCGAGGTTTTGCGCGAAGCAATTGACCAGCGTCTGAATATCGTCGTCGCCGGAGGCACCGGCTCCGGCAAGACGACGCTTGCCGGCGCGATGATCAATGAAATGGTCGAGCGCTCCGACCCGAACGAACGCTACGTGATTATCGAAGACACCCTCGAAATCCAGTGCCGCGCCCATAATCTCGCTCAACTTCACACGGCTGAAAGCGCCGATATGACGCGTCTCGTCCGGACGACGATGCGGCTTCGCCCCGATCGCATCATCATCGGCGAGGTGCGCGGCGCGGAAGCTCTCGCGTTGCTGAAAGCCTGGAACACCGGCCATCCGGGAGGCGTTACGACGATCCACGCCAACAGCGCGAAGGCCGCGCTGACGAGGCTTTCGAGCCTTGTGCAGGAGGCCGGCGTTCCGCCTCAGCCAGAGCTAATCGCCGAAACGATCAATCTGCTCGTCTTCATCGTCCGCACGCCTGCAGGACGACGAGTCACGGAACTTGTCCGCGTCGCCGGATACAACGCGGGCGACGGATTCTCACTAACCCCAGTGAAGCCGGATCAAGGACTCGAAGCCATCAGAGCTTGAGGTTTATTCAATCAACCAAGGAGGTTCGCAAAATGAAGCGTTTGAAAGAGATGAAAGGTTTGTTGGCAAAGTGGGCATCAATGGTCACGTACGCCTTCGGCGTTCTGACCGTTGCCTGGCCTGCGCGAGCGTTCGCCGCGGTGGCTGGCGGCGCACTGCCGTGGGACGCGCCACTCACGACTCTGCAGAACGACCTGCAGGGTCCGGTCGCTCACGCGATCACCACCGCCGCGATCATCGGTACCGGGATCATGTGGTCGGTCAGCGAACACGGAACCGGCGTGCGGAAGATGTCGTCGCTCGCCTTCGGCGGCTCGTGCGCGCTGGGCGCGACGCAGCTGATGACGACGCTGTTTCCGCTCGGCGGAGCGCTCTTTTAGGGAGGATGGGCCGATGGCGGAAAGCGAGCGGCGGGTAAGCGCGATTCATCAATCGCTCACCCAGCCAATTCTTCTGGCGGGAGCGGAACGTCCTCTGGCGATCGCAAACTGGATCACCGCCGCCGCCTTGATCCTTGGCGGCGGACTCCACTGGTACACGATCGCCATGGGAGCGTTCCTGCTGACGGTCGGGCATTGGGCGCTGGTTCAGGCGGCGAAGTTCGATCCCCAGCTCAGCCGGGTCTACGTCCGGCACGTCCGCTACCAGGACTACTATCCGGCTCGCGCCTCAATCTCTGCGTCGCCACCCCGAATCCGGCCGTCTGTACCGACACCGAAGGAGATGCGCGCGTAATGGTGGAGAGGTGGGAATATGTTTCTCAAAGAGTTCAAGGATTTAAGACGAAAGCGCGACAAGCTGCTCGGGCTGCCCGACCAGCTCAACTACGCAATTCCCGATCGACGACTACACAATCGCGATGAAGGACGGCGCGTTCCTGTCGGCCTTCGAGTGCTCGGGGCTCGACCTCAATTCTGCGAGCGTCGAAGAACTCGACGCCCATCGCGCGCAGGCCAATCGCGCACTTGCGCGTCTGGACGACGGCTTCATGTACAACGTCGACCTCATCCGTCATCCGAGCGTTGAATACCCGAGCCGAACGTTTCCCGATCCGGTCAGCGCGACGCTCGATCGCGAGCGGGAGATTCAATATTCGGAGGAGGGCCAGCACTTCGAGACAAGATGCGTTCTCACGATCACGTATCGCCCGCCGGCCGACGCGCAAACGCGGATCGCCGGCGTCTTCCTCTCGGGCACGCCGAAGCGTGCCGACTGGCGGCGACAGCTCGGATGGTTCAAGCAGAGACTCCGCGAGTTTGAAGATGCGATCAGCCCGGTCTGGAAACTGACTCCGCTCCGGATGGATGCTTTGCTTTCGCATCTCGCGAGCTGCATCAACGGGCGGATGTGCGAAATCGCCGCGCCGAGAACGCCAACCTATCTGGACGCGGTTCTCGGCAATCAGGATTTGATCGCGGGATTCAAACCGCGCATCGGCGGCAGGCACATCCGCGTCGTCGCGCTGGCCGGGTTCCCGCCCTTCTCCTACGCGGAGATGGCCGCGTTCCTGAGCGAACTGCCGATCTCTTATCGCTACTCAACGCGCGGGATTCCCGTAGGCCCGCGGACGGCGATCAGCCAGCTGACCGTGTATCGGCGCAACTGGTTCCAGAAGCGACTCGGACTGCGCGGCATCATCAGCGAACATTTCGGCTCCGGCGCGGGAGCAGCTTTTCAGAACCAGCATGCGCTCAAGATGGCGGCTGACGCCGACGAGGCGATCACCGAGGCCGAGGGCGGCGCGGTTCGATATTGCTACGTCACGCCAAAGGTGATCATCACCGAAGACCGGGCCGACGTTGCCGATGAGAACGCGCAGCTGGTCTTCAAGGTCTGCCAGAACATGGGCTTCGATCCGCGCATCGAAACCATCAACGCAGTCGAAGCGTGGCTCGGTTCGCTCCCGGGACACGGCTGGTACGACGTGCGCCGCCCGCTGGTTAACACTCAGAACCTCGCCGACATTCTGCCGCTAACGAGCATCTGGGCGGGGCTCGCGACCAACCCGTGCCCCTACTATCCGAAGAACACGCCGGCGCTTTGCTACGGCGCGACCACGGGCAGCACGCCCTTCCGGCTAAACCTGCATGTTGGCGATACCGGTCATACCGGCATCTACGGTCCAACGGGGAGCGGCAAGAGCGTCGCGCTCGGCACGATCGCGGCGAACTTCCGTGCAGTTCCTGACGGGCAGGTCTTCTTCTTCGACAAGGGCTACTCTGCCTACGTTCTGACCAAGGCTCTCGGCGGACAGCATCTCGATCTCGGAGAGGACGAGGTTCCGCTGCAACCGCTCGCGCGCATCGACGACGAGACCGACCGGATGAAGCTGCAGGGACTGCTCGAAGACTGGCTCGAACTTCAGGGCGTTCGACTCGTTCCGAATCAGCGCAAGGCGCTGTGGCGCGCGCTTGAACTGGTCGCGGAAGGTCCGCCGGAGCAGCGCACCATCAGCAACCTCGTCACCCAGGTGCAGGACAATGTCGTGCGCGACGGGCTGAGCGCCTTTTCGCTCGCGGGTCCGCTCGGGCGCTTCCTTGACGCCGACCATGACGTTCTGCTCGAAGGGCGCTTCGTCACCTTCGAGCTCGAAACGTTGATGGCGATGGGGCCGAAGGTCGTCGTGCCCGTCGCCACTTATCTCTTCCACCGCATCGATCAGCGCCTCGACGGCAGACCCACGCTCATCATCCTCGATGAAGCGTGGATCATGCTCACCAACAGCGTCTTTGGCGCGAAGATCGAGGAGTGGCTTCGCACGCTGCGCAAGAAGAACGCCGCGGTGGTGCTCGCGACGCAGAGCCTGAGCGAAATTGCCAATTCGCCTCATCGCGACGTGATTCTCGAGTCCTGTCCGACGAAGCTCTATCTGCCGAATCCCGAGGCGAAGAACACCGCGAGCCGGAGATGTACCGACGATTCGGACTTTCCGATCGGCAGATCGACATCGTCGCCGATGCCACTCCCAAGCGGCACTACTATTACGTTTCGCCGCTCGGGCGGCGGCTGTTCCAGTTCTCGCTCGGTCCTGCGGCGCTCGCCTTTATCGGCGCGGGATCGAAGGACGATGTACTCGCCGCGCGACGGATGATCGAACAGCACGGCGATCGCTGGACCGTCGAATGGCTTCGCGCGCGCGGATTGCACGACTGGGCGGAGTACCTCGACAAACTCCACGGTCATGTCGAGACGCCCGTTAGAAGCGATCATCGGAGTGAACGGGAATTCCGTTCCATACCAACGGGAAGCTCAATCAAAGGGAGATACATCAATGAAGTGCACGAAAAGCTCTCGCGCATTTCCTCGCGATCGTGGCCGCGTTGGTTTGTCTGTTCGGAAGGTCCGTTCCTGCCCGCGCCCAGTTCGGAGGCGGCACGCAGATTGTCTTCGACCCGAATATGTTCGCCCGCCAGCTCCAGCAGCTTCAGCAGGAAACCGCTACCGTCACGAACCTCGCGCAGCAACTTCAGTACGCGATCAAGAACACGACCGGCGGCGGCGCAGGGGTCTGGCAGTCGAACCAGAATCTGCTCACGAACCTCGGCAATCTGATCAATCAGCAGGAAGGGCTTTCGTACACCTTTCAGGGCCTGACGCAGCAGTTCCAGCAACTCTATCCGGGCTTCAACGCTGCCTCGACCGCAGGAGTCCAGAGTCCGCAAACGACGATCGATACCACGCTGAACACGCTCAACGGTGCGCTCGCTTCAGCGCAGGCGCAGGCCCAGAACTTCCAGGCCGAACAAGCCACGCTGCAAACCCTTGAGCTCAAGAACCAAACGGCGATAGGTAATCTGCAGGCGGTTCAGGTCAGCAACGAAATCGCGCTCGCGCAGGTACAGCAGGTTCAGATGCTCCGCCAGCTCGTGATGGCCGAGATGAATTCGCAGAACGTCGCGGCGGCGAACCAGGTCAACAATCAGGTGCAAAGCAATCTTGCGGCGCAAGCATTATTCTCTGCGCCTGCGCCGGCCGGCACTCCGGACTCTTTGCACTGCTGCGGCTCGCGACCACCGCCGCCGCAACCTTAGCAATTGATGCGAGCAGTCGTAAGAGAATGAATCAAAGGCAGAAGAACCCGTCGATCTTGGTCTTGGCGATCATCGGAGTATGCGCAGTCGCTTTACGGCGTCTGGCATCTCTATCAGCGACAGGTCGCTGAAGAACAAGCACGCTCAGATCTTTAGCGCGCCCGCACCCTCGGGCCTTCCCGACTTTCTCAACGCTACGCCGGGGCACCACCGCCACAGCCATAAAAGAAGACTTCTTTTGGAGGTCCACAATCATGAGCGGCTTCGATGCAATTGCAGCCCAATATTACAACGCAGGCCTCAATTACAGCGCTGCCATCCAACCCTATGCGCTCAAGCTCTTTATCGCGCTTCTGCTGATCGACATCCTCGTAACCTGGATTCAATTCACCGCCGAAGGTCAGCTTGACGCACCACATTTCCTAGGCCGGCTCATCAAACAAGTGCTGAGCGGTGGGTTCGTCTACTTGATGATCGTCAACGCATTCTCGTGGATGAATGCTGTGCTCAAGAGCTTCTCCGCCATCGGTGCATCTATCACCGGTCTACCCGCCCTCAGTCCACAGACCGTGCTCGCATATCGGCGCCAACATGGCCAACACGATTTTCAACTCTCCGGCAAACGCCAGCATGATGACGAACTTCGAGCTCGCAATCGTTCAAAGCATATCCGCCTTCGTCGTCCTTCTCTCATTCGTGATCACGGCGGCGATGCTGCTGCTCACCCTGATCGAATCTTATCTGGTCGTGGGCGGTGGAGTGCATCCTGCTTGGGCTTTGGCGCAAACCGCTTCACGGCTCCGGCAGCAGAAGGCTACTTCGGCTACGTCATCCGTGTCGGCGTCAGACTTCTCTTCTTCTATCTCGTTCTGGCGATCGGAGTGCAGATGGCCAACCAATGGAGCGCCGCGTTGATCGCTGCCTGCAAACCAATTCCCGCGACTCTGCCTTGGTGGACCACTTACGGAGTTCCGCCCAGCTCAATCGTTACGACAGTTTGTTCGGGAAGCCATACCGGTATCGGCAATGCTCAACTACACGGCGGGTGCCATTGTCTTCATGATCGTAAGCATTGCTGTTCCGTACACATGGCGGCCAGTATTGCCGGCGGCACAGTCGGCCTCGCTCTGAGCCATGCTTTCGAAGCTGCATTTATCGCTCAAACCGTCATTCGGCCGATCACAAGCGCGCTCCAGACCGGATTCAACAAGGCCGCGCAACTCGGCAGCGGCAGCGCGGGCAATAGCAGCGAAGCGCGCCGGCTGGGTCAACGCAATGGACTTTGGTCGGCAAACGCAACAACTGAGCAATCTTGGTCCCGACAGCGGACAGCGCGTGCCGGCACCCAAGGATGTTCGCGGCACGTCGGTCATGCCGTCGCGCGCCCCAAATACAACGGCGATAAATCCAGGCACAGCGCGCTATGGGAACGGCAACAGCACAACGACGATGGGAAAAGCGACCAGCAAAATCTGAGCGGAATTTCTCCGCCAACGGCGCCGCCTAAAGCAGTGTCAATGAGCGCTTCAATCGCACGATCGATCGTCGCTAAGCAGCTCTCCGCGATGGGATGCCAACGATTCGACGTTGGCATCTTTCATCGCAACGGACGCATGTTGCTGCGCGAGCGTTGGAATGCCGAGCAGGTCGACGCGGCAATCAGCTGGTTCAGACGGGAAAATGCACACGGTGCGCACATCTTCGTCCGCCCACACGGCGCTCATGCTCTCAGCGTGGTCGATGATGTCAGCGCTGAAGCGATCGCTGCGATGAAAGAGGCGGGCTTTCAGCCAGCTGTCGTCGTAGAGACTTCGTCCGGCAACTTTCAGGTATGGGTCAACCACGGACGAGTGCTCTCCGATCACACGTTCAGCACCCAAGCAGCTAAGGAATTGGCCCGTCGCTTCGGAGGCGATCCTTCCAGCGCCGATTGGCGCCACTTTGGTCGGCTCGCCGGTTTCACGAACCAGAAGCCGAAGCGGCGCTTGAGCAATGGTCTCCAACCATTCGTACGATTGCATGAATGCGAGGGCCGCTCTTACAGCGCAGCGCGCGAATTTCTCGAGGAAGTGAAATCGCTCGAAGAGAAGGCCCGTGCCGAACGCGCGGAGTGGACGATCTCACGTTGGACTTCGACCGAAGATTCGATACGGCCCCTCACTGAGTTCCACTCGGATCCTCGATACAGCGGGGATCTGCATTGCGCTGACATGGCGTGGGCTCTATACGCCGCAAGCCGCGGCCTCTCAGAACAACAAATCAGGGACGAAATACTGACTGCCCGCGACCTATCAAAAAAAGGCGCGTTCAGGCGGCAGCTCGATTACGCGCGACGAACCGCGACTAAGGCGCTAAGCACATGCGATTCGCTCCGCTGAACCTCGTCCGGCTGCAGCTATGCACGGCGCTATATGACTAAACGAACTGAAGGCGAAGCGCGCACGGCGCCGGAACGAGCGATCCTTGCCGGCTGGTAAGCGCATTCGCGTCGCGCCCTCCGCTACAGAAACGACCTGCGTCGGCGCACCATCAGCCGCTCCTCGCCGTACAGTCGATAGAGTTTCTTGTGATTCAGTGCGCGACCTTCCCGCGCCGGCATCCACCCCAAATCGCCGATTCCCGAAGCGCCCCCGCCCCGAGGCCAGCTCTCGGAGTCGTTGCCTCACTGCCGAGTCGTCCGGTCGTCTGCACCGGTAGCGCAGAGTCGCACGATCCAGCCCCACCAATTCGTACGCATGCCGCTGACTCAGCCCGTGACGCTCCATCACCCGAATCACGGCTACTCGCCGCGCCGCAGGCTTCAGACGTTTCTTCCGAGCAGGCCCTTGAGCGTTGCGTTGTCCAGGAGCGAGTCCGCCAACAGCCGCTTCAATTACCGATTCTCATCCTCCAGCGCCTTGAGCTGCTTCGCGTGCAAGATCTCCAACCCGCCGTACTTCGACTTCCATTTGTAAGAGGTCGGCCAGCTCCGACGGTTCGTGGTTGCAAACGCGACGTTCGTGCACGCTTTTGACTCGAAAGGCTTTTTTCGGCGGCGCAATGGACCCCCTATTTGCCGCATGTCGGAATGAACCATCTGAATCCGAGGGCTTCCACCACGCGAGGCATCTCTCCTTTTTTTCGCCTAGTCGCCCACCCCCAAAGTAGCAACGAACAATAACTCATTGTGGCTTGTCGCGCCGCGCGGCCTCGGCCAGGTGAAAGCGTCCTCGCCTGCGTCCGCGAAGCTTTGCGCCGTCGCAGTCCAAGATTCCTGATTTCCGAATTTTTCGTCGCCCTCGGTCCTGTTGTGAGAGGGACGACGGAAAAATTCCCTTTTTAGGGACAGGAGAGACAAAATGGACGTGTACCAAATCGTAACCGACAAGATCGTTGCCATGCTGGAGGCTGGCGTTGTGCCGTGGCGTAGGCCTTGGACCTCTGGCGGACTGCCGCGCAATCTCGTTACGAAAAAGCCCTATCGGGGCATCAACCACTTTTTGTTATCCGCGAGCAAGTATGTCTCGCCGCTCTGGTTAACGATCAGACAAGCGAACGAGCTTGGCGGAAGCGTCCGCAGGGGCGAGCAAAGCACCGTCATCGTTTTCTGGAGGATTGACCAGAAGGAAGACGAGACCGACGACGCCGGAAACGAAGAAGCCCAGCGCCGGTTTCTTCTACGCCATTACCGCGTTTTCAATCTCGAACAATGCGACCTGCCGCAGGGTGTGATCGACAAACTGCCGAAGATCGAGGCGCACGAGCATGATCCGATCGACGCGGCGGAATTGATTGTCGCCAACATGCCGCAGCGTCCGGAACTCGAAACCGCAGGTTCGAAGGCATTCTACAGCTCGCTCACCGATCGCGTGACGATGCCGCCGCGAGAACTGTTCACGACGGCCGAAGAATTTTACGCGACGCTCCTGCACGAGATATGTACTGTCGCAAGTGTACTCCTGGGCTCAGCGTAAAGAGTTGCTTTCGCGGTCCTGCGCGGCTTTAGGCGCTGCCTCGGCCGCGCGCAAGTCTGATTTGTATCCACCGATGTTGGTGAGCACTGTGACAGCATCCTGGACCAACATGGGATCCTGGCTACTCCTCCACTCGTGCGCCTGCTCGAAGCCGGCGAGCCGATCCGCGGAAGGTAAATGGTCGAGGGCCGCGGCTGTTTCAATTGGTCTTTCGTGGTCGACGAGCCGGTGGATTTTGGTGCCGACCGCATCACGTTGCCCCATCCGAAGCTTTGGCTTCAGCCCTAGCCACATGAGAAGGCAGGTCTATTGGTTCACCGAATTAATTTTGACCGTTGAGAGAATTTTCAAGAAAACGTCTCTGAGTCGAAAAGAATCGTCAACAAAGGGCGATCCGAGCGGTTCAAATTGATATCGATAACCGCCTTCTGTGGTTAGCAACGTCACCCCTCTGCCGCACAGCGACCATAGTGAGTTTTGGCCCTGCACTTCACGCGTGGGATATTGACCTATGCGGTAACTCGCCACGGTGCCCCTCGTCCAAGTATCCTCGAAGTCCTCCTTTGGAGTGATCACAACATAGAAGGCATCACCCGTGTATTGGTCAACACCGAGTCGCATTCTGAGGCAGTTTCTAGAGCTGCATTGTCCGATGGTCGTGATCGCTCCGCGTCCTGCTTGCACCCACACAACCTTCCAGTTGGGCGGGTAGCTTACTTCGAACCCAAGCGAGTCGTTTCTGTAGGTTTTCCAGTTAGGCGTTATCGCTACGGAGGGATTAGGGGTCGGTGTCCGATCTTCCGGCAGTCGCGATGTGCTCATCGCAATATTTACTGCGCAACCTCCGATATGCGAGCAAGCAGTCGCGACTGTGATAAAGCTGTCGTCCTTTGAATATGTGTCCGTGATGGCACCGCTGCTGTCGTCGTATACCGATTTGCACTTTTTCCAGCCATTTGCGTTTAGGACCGCAACCACCTTTTCCGACAACTGTTTCATGTAGTCGACGTTGGATGGGTTACGAGACTCGACGTTGCTGTCGGCCTCCATCCTGAACAGGCGATAACGCTTAGGCCGCTGCTTGCACACATCCTCACAGCCGAAATATCCTGTGCCGCTCTCATGGCGCATCCAATGGGCGAGGCCCTCGAATAGGGCGGTTTCCGGCGGATAAGCGTTCTGCGATGTGGCAAACGGAATAAAGGCAAAGGTTGCAAGAATGTGCCGAAAAACGGGAGCGGCCTGTCCGCGGTCGCCCAGGGGATGAAAGTGCAGGGCGAACCAACCGGTGGGACCTCTTACCCAAACGTGAATGCTCCCATCGCTTGCGGTGTATGCGTCCGCCTGCTGTCCGGCGCAGCTCACCGTGCTCTTTACCCATCCCGCATCTGCCATCACCTCGACCTCATGGCGGTGATGGGGCGCCTTTTCGACCATGAACGACATGGCGTTCGTACAATCCAAGCCCACACAAGAAACCAACGATGAAGGAGCCCGAACAGAGTCGGAGCAACTGCCGATCCATGTGGAAGGATAGTCAAACCTGTAGCCGGCCTGGGCATTCGCGCACCCCTCCCAGTCCTGTAGGTTGTTCAGCTCCTGAGGTTGAGACGGTCGAGGAAGTTGGGAAAACGCAGCCCAGGGTGCCGTAGCAATCGCGACCACTGTAATGAGAACTCCGGTGGCTATTCGAACTGTTCTTCGGTTCGCAAGCATGAAGCCTAGCTTACCCGGCCTAATGAACGATCCCAAGGTCGATCCGCTGAGATGTCTACCGAACGCTGGGCGGCGAAAGACATTGTTTTCAGGGTCGTGCTAGGTTTGCAGACAGGATTGACGGCTTACGCATATAGCTGTTGGCCGCAGAGCTACGGAGCCGATCTTCGGCCAGGCGAGCACGATAGAGCAGTGACAGATTGTCGGTTGCGAGGTTGCGCTTGTCGATCTGCAATTGGCGGATGAGGCGGCGCAGCTCGACGTTGCTCGCTTGGAGCTTAGCGACGGTCGCGCCGAGGTCGGCCGCCGGATTGGGATGTGATGCGGCAGCTTCGATCTCGGCGAGCAGCGCGCGATGCGTGGTGTAAAGCGGGTTGCGGCTGCGGCGCGCTTCCTTAGCGACCGCGGCGGGAGTGATGCGGACCGGGCGTCCGGCGTAATCGGGATGCGTTGCTTTGCCCTCGATCAGACGGTCGAGCGCGGCCAGGTATTCGCGGGCCGCGCGGTTGCGCCGGCCCTCCGCGACAGTCTTCGACATGATTCCCCTCCAGCCGGGACAACACCCGGTCACACTGAGCGATTGCTTGATCGAGAGCGGCGCGGGTCAGACGCGAAGCTTCGGGCATGACCGCAAGGTTGCGCTGGCGGCGCTCGCGCCAGTACGGCGCGTGCTTCGGTTCGACGACGAAGTTGGCGCAGTCGAGGCAGACCGCGGGACTTCGCCCGGCCCGATCGGGGGCGACTCTGCCGCCGCAGCGCGAGGTCTCGGGCTGAAACACACACCAGCCGTACTCGCAGGCGTGGATGCTCAGGTCCGTCTCCTTGAGCACGAACTCGATGTAATCGCGCCGGAGTTGCTCTCCGGCGCGGCCACGGAAGGAAGCGTTGCCGGCGGCGATGCGCTCGCCCATTTTGCCGGCGAGCCGATCGGCGCAGAGCAGGCGGTCGAGCGCGGTGGCGGTCTCAATCTGGGCCTCGTGGTCGACGAGGTGGTGGAGATCGAAATCAGTACCCACGTAGCCCTTGGCGGTCATCGCCACCGAGACGTGCTTGAGATGATCAGCAAGGGCGAGCAGTTGCGAGCGATCACGCCGGGCCACGAAGCGCGCGAAGGTCTTGCGGAACTGATGCGTCGAGAAGCGCCACGGGCGTCCCTCGTGATGGCGCACGTTGTTGAAGACTGCAAACTCTCCAATCCGGCCGTTGATGTGCATGTTGGTAATGCCCACCACTTGGCTGTATTGGGTGTTGCGCGTCAGGAAGAGTTCGCCGCGGCCCGAGGCGCGTCGCAGCGGTTCACTGACCCGCTCCAGCACGTTAACCGCGGTGACCACCGACGCCGGCGCGAGCCAGCGTTCGAGGCGTCCGCCCGCTTCGGCAGTCTTGAACAAGCGCCCAACGAGGTAGGCTTGCCTCACCCCAGTCGCGCCGAGTTGCCGATACTCGATCGCGCCGGTGCGGATCGAGAGGATCTCGCTCGCGCGCATTCCAACGAAACCGGCGATCACAATGAAGCAGGCGTCGACAAGATGCTTCACGCACCGATCGATGTCGTACTTGGTGGTGATCAGGTGTCCGCCCGGAGCAGGCGGACGCGGCTGCGCGAGCCGGGCCCTGATCGCATGAAAGGCACAACGCCTGCACTGCCGCTCGGTAATGCCACGGGCGCGTGCTTGCCGCAGGGCGTTCTCATACCGGTCGCTCTGTTCGAGGATGCCGCCGGTCTCGCGCTCGACCCAGTGCAGCGCCTTGAACATTAGATCGACGGCAACGGAATCGGGAATGAATGGGATGGTGCCGCGTGTGGCGCGGCTGACGCCGGCGATGATCCCGGCGGTGGCATGCGGGAATGGATCGAAGTCGAGCGCGTCCGGCAACTTGTCCCGCTGATGATAGAGATCCTTTAGTACCCGCAGATACCCCGCGACAGTAGTCGGGCAAGTCGTGCCTGGGCGTGGACCACGGCGTTGCTGGACGAATGCCTGATAGCGGTCGAGGGCGGAGCGATCCAGGGAACGGAAACTCATCAAGCCTTCACCGACCATCCACTGGATTAGAGTGAGCAGCAGTCGAGCCCGGGTGAACAGGCTTGACGGACGGCTGCGCCTTCGGCCGTCCGGCGGATCAATCGACATCGACCAGACGAAACGGCGCGCGGTCTCAAGCAGATACGCATGCTGAGGATCGGTGAGGCGCGAGCCGTCGGGTAGCGCGATGCCCCAGCGCAGTCGCTTCTGATCCGCACGCCGGCCGGCGACATCGATATCGAGTTCCCACACCGGATCGCCCCACACACTGCGCCGCGACACCGGCCGCTGGCTGGCGCCGTCATCGAAAGGAATCGAACTCCGGGCGGGAAGAGAGGCTGCACTCATTCGATCGGGGGCAGCGGCGCGAGTCCGCTCATCATCTGCGCAACCGTGTCGATAAGCTCGGCGGGAAAGCGCGGGAGCAGGTCGCGTTCGAGGATCTCAAGCTTGGGCGCGTAAAGCACCTTCCAGCGTTCCGCGCTCATCGTCGCGCGCGAGTCCGTCAGCGCCACGCGCGTCTGCAGCAGACGCGCTAACGTCTCCGCTTCGAGCGGAATCACCGCATTCGGACAGGTGAAGCAGCCAAGCCATGCTGTGCACAGCCGGCCGGGCCGCTGTCCGGGACCGATGCCGGCGAGAGGGTTCGCGCAAGTGAAGCCGCCGGCAGTGGCGTTGCGGCCCAGGGCAATATCGGTCGCGGTGTCGGCGCTCACGCCGAGCTTGCGTGCGACGACCTCGGGATCGCCGCGCACCCACGAGACAAAGCGTCCCTGCAAACGCGCCAGTTCGACTTCCTGCGCAGCGCGAATCGAGGGCCGTTCGATGTAATGCCGCGTCGTATCCGGCGAGGCGTGGTTGGCCAGCGCCTGAGTCTTGAGCAGATCGTAACCGAGCGTCTCATGCGCGAGTGTGAGTCCGGTGGCTCGCAGAGCCGCGAGATTAAGCTTGAGCGGCCTGCCGTCGGCGCCGCACAAACCGTGGCGCTTCAGGAAACGACGGACGTGGACGCTCACCAGATAATCGGGAATGAGCGTGACGCGCCGCGTGGCCATCACCTCGCCGCATAGGAACAGGCGGTCGCGGTCGGCCTCGGAAGCATGCGGAACAAGCACTTCGGTGAGCGCGAGGACCCGGTCGATCAGGTTCGGCACCGAAAGCGTCCGATCGCGAAGGAAGCTTCGCCGCTGAACGCGCGAGGTGCGGCCCTTCGACCAACTGACCACCACACGCCCTTCGAGCATGAGATGCTCGCTCATGCAGTCGCGCCGCATGTGGCGCAACGCTTCGGGGTTGGCGAAGGTCTGGGCCGCGATCGCGATCATGTAAGGGATCAGCATGCCAGGATCGGCGTGAAGGTAGCGGCTGACCACGCCGGTGCCGCCGCGGCGTTGAATAGCGTGCCACAACGACGTGTGCCCGGCCCGACGACCAACGAACGCGCGCTGCGGCGGCACCAGCCCGCCGAAACGATCATGGAGCACCGCCAGCAGCACGCCGAGATGATCGAGGTCGAGCCGGTTCAGCCCGAACGCCGCGAGCGAGGCGCGATCGACCTTCGCCAGAGCCTCTCTCCCGTCGCAGAAGGTCGTCCAGCTCGACTCGATATCCCGCGCGCATGCGGCCAGGACCGCGTCGAGCTCGGCGCGTGACAGTGCCGCACGTGGACAGGCCGCGGCGTTCTTGCGCGGGAAAGGGTTGAATGGAAACTCAAGATTAGGATGCGTCAGCTCGCGACGGTGACGCTGCAGCCACGCGAGCAGCTGCTTGAACGCCGACCAGGACGTATAACGCGTTCCTATTCGATGCGGCTGATGGTTGAGCCAGGCGATGAACTCGCAGAGCATCGCGCGGTCGACCTCGCGCAGCGATTCAATACGCGCCGCCCACGCTTCGCGTTCGGAGAGAAAGCGCAGCCATCGCCGAATGGCCGCAAAGGCCACGCTCCATACCGCAGGACTCTTGTCCGCCAGATGACCATGGAATGCCAGCGCCAGCTCGCTCGTCATGACTCGCGGAGCGCCCAGGGCGCCAAAGTCATAGCGCCGAACCAGAGTACCGCGCCCATCGAAGCACTCGACGATTAACTCGCAGTACCGCGGCGAGAATGACGTCTTGGACGGCGCAATCCGGTAATCCTTGGGTCGTCGAGCACCGGTGCTCACGCCAATGCCTCATACAATCCGCCCAGCGCTTCCTCGATCGCGGTCAGATCCGTGGCGAGCATGCGCAGATACATCATCGTGGTCGACGGATCGGCGTGGCCGAGAATCGTCTGCAGCGTGAGCAGTGGATTAAGCTCCGGAACGCGCCGCGTCTGGCGCTGCAGAAACGCCAGCATCGCGCCGGCGAACGTGTGCCGCAAAGCGTGGAAGGTTCCGGTCACCCCCGCACGCTTGCACGCTTCGCCGAAGATCGCCCCGATACGCCGAGGCGTAAGCGGACGGCCGTCGTCGGTAAGGAACAATGTCGGCTCCGCCTCCTCGCGACCGCGAGAACGCACCGCGAGTGCGTGCTCTTCGCGCACATAGGCGCGCGTGCGATCGATCAACGCGAGCGGAGGGTAGATGTAGCGGGGCTTCGCACCCTTGGTGGTCTCGAACCGAATCGGGACTGCCGGCTGATCCTCGCTTCGCGCTGAATCGGTGGATGGGAGCTGAGCGAGCTTGAGTCCCGCGATCTCCATGCGCCGCGCGCCGGTCATCAGCGCCCATTCCACGATCAGACGATCTCGCGCGCCCATCTGCGCCATCACGCGGCGGATCTCCGTGATCGGCAAAGCACGTGGCAGCGGGCGCACTTGGCGCACGGTCAACTCGTTGACCTTCTGCCGGCCACCACGTGCATCGACGTGCGCGAGCATGCCCGCCGGTCTGGCTCGGCCCACTGCAAGTTCGCCGGTCCTGAACGGTACCGCGTTCACGAGCCCACGCTGGGCGCACCAGCCGTAGAATAGCGCCAGAATACGCAAACGCCCGTTGATCGTGCTGCGCGCGTACGGACGCCCGGTCAGATCGCTCGTCCCGCTCAGCATCCGGTTGCGATACGCCGCAATCTCCTCGTACCCGATTCGATCCCACTTCCACCCACTCGCTTCGCAGGTCTGCCACCAGTCGTACAGCGCTTCGGCGTAAGTCCTCCAGGTCGCCGGACTGCGCGTTCTGCCCTGCACTAGAGCGAGGTGTAGAAACCACGCACATGCCGGTTCGATCAACCGCATCTGCGCATCAAGCAGTATCGGGACGTCCAGAGTAGCTAATCCAAAAGGACGAAAAGAAGAAGTCGTGAAGAGTAACTCCGCCACCACCACACCTCCCAGCAAAGCAGCGCATGCGATCTCGATGATCGCGTGCATCTCAACGGAGCGGCGAGGGGGAGAAAAATCCCCCTCGCGCTCCCCCTGTCAGACAGGAGCACGAGCGCGCATTCTACATGCGCCGAGTCACCGCTCAATCAGGACAAAAAGTACACGCTGGAGACAGAACCTAACACGAACTTTGTCACAGCAGCGGCCACCCCAAGCGCCTTGCGCGCGAGACGATCACCGAAGCGGCCCCGTTTGGTTCCGGGACATATTCCAAAGAGGAACTTTGCGCCGAAATGGGTTCGGCCTACCTCTGCGCCGAGGCTGGCATATCTGCTCCGGTTATCGAGAACCAAGCCGCCTACGTGGCCGGCTGGCTGAAGAAATGGCGAGCTCGCCATTTCTTGAGTAATCAGCAGTACAACATAATGTGAAGGAACGTTGATCGGCTGCGACGACTGTCAACGCTGGTTGAAAGCTGACCCACCTAAAGGCTGTCTGATCAGGGAGAGCGCAGGGGGACCTTCCAGGGGACCTTCGCCGTTGCCGCTCCGTTAATGCTTGGTAGCTTTGCGAGGAGCGGCGAGCATCCTTAGGTTCGGACCGATCAAAGGGACAGTCCGGGGAGAATACGTCCACGGACTCGTCGCTTGTACTCCAGGTACGGCTGGCCGAGTTTCCGCTCGAGGCTCTCCTCCTCGATTATCGTCAGGAATCCACTCTATCTTGCAGATGTGTTGTGGTGCCTCGGTTGGGCGGTGATGTTCCGCTCGGAGATCGGCATCGCTCTGGTTCCTCTATGGTGGGCGGGTCTGTGGCTCCTGACGATAATCGAGGAGGAGAGCCTCGAGCGGAAACTCGGCCAGCCGTACCTGGAGTACAAGCGACGAGTCCGTGGACGTATTCTCCCCGGACTGTCCCTTTGATCGGTCCGAACCTAAGGATGCTCGCCGCTCCTCGCAAAGCTACCAAGCATTAACGGAGCGGCAACGGCGAAGGTCCCCTGGAAGGTCCCCCTGCGCTCTCCCTGATCAGACAGCCTTTAGGTGGGTCAGCTTTCAACCAGCGTTGACAGTCGTCGCAGCCGATCAACGTTCCTTCACATTATGTTGTACTGCTGATTACTGAAAAGGCTTCGCGATGACCGCAAGCTGCCCGTACACGCTGCCGCCCAAGCACAGAAGGCTGCCGATTACATTCTCGGCAAGTGTCTGATTCCAGACTGAATTTTTCGGCAGCGCTCGGCTTTGCACCGAGCTCCGCTGTTGCTCTCGAATGCTCGGAGTTACTTTCACTGAATAAATCCTATATCTCACGTCTAATCATCTTGTATGGGGCTAAATTATTCTAACGCTGATTGGCCGCGACTAGTTGTTAAAAAAGCGAAAGCGCACAGGTATCTGCCTGAAGGGTACGGATTCCGTGGACCGATTGTTATGACAGTGCGATGGAATCTAGCAACACGCCGGGTGTCCTCCTTGAGCCGTCACTCGCGACCCGCGCTCCGTCATCGCACCACTAATTCAGAACGCCCCCATCGAAATGGATCGAACGGCGGACTCTCTCACGTCGAGAGGAGATCGCCGCGAATGTCGTCTAATCCATACCGACCGAGGAGGTGAAGTATGCGGAAACCGACGGGCAATAGTGATTTGCCCCGTGGGCCGCGAGGGTCGGGCGTGGCGGGACTGTTCAGCGTCCCGAGGTTGGAGGAGTTGGTGGCGGACCCTGGCCAGATCAGGGTGCTCGACATGGACACGGCACGGGTGCTCAAGACACAGGCGATCGCCGCGCTCAATCTGCTTCACGGCTATGATCTGGAACGCGCGCGGATGGTTGTCCAGGGCCAAGGGCTACAGGGCCGAGACAGACTCCTGAACGTCGCGGAAGCTTCGCAGAAGCTCGGCGTCAAACCAGATTGGCTCTATCGCCATCACAAAAATCTGCCGTTCACCGTGCGGCACGGTAGACTACTGCGATTCTCCGAACTGGGGATTGATGATTACATCCGTAGACGGCTCGGCTGAAAGATCGGAAGCCGCGCGGTTGACACGGCGCTGATCAAAACATTGATCTATTACGTTGAATAAACGCATGAGCGGTGTGCTGCGCGCTCGCCGCTCGCGCGTTGGCGCGATCGCTGCACTCAACCGGACGGTCGGCCGAGGAAGCCGTGCGTCCGGAAGCATTGTCGAAGGGTAAGGAAGCGAATCCATGAGAGGGATGGGCCGAATTTTCAGACGTGGCTCCGTCTACTGGGTCGCCTATTACTATCGCGGCAAGGAATACCGCGAAAGTACGCATTCCGAGAACGAGAGTCAGGCCCGAAAACTCCTCAAACAGCGCGTCGGCGAAATGAGCCGCGGGCACCTCATCGGACCCAGCGAAGAGAAAATGTCCTTCGAGGACATCGCGAACATTCTGCTCACAGACTACGAGATCAACGGCAAGCGATCCGTCGAATCGGTTCGCCTGTCGATTCGCCATCTACGCGAGTTCTTCGGTTTGGGTCGCGCGATCGACATTACGGCCGACCGCGTTGCCGCGTATGTCCGGGAGCGCCAGCGAGAGGGCGCAGCGAACGGCAGTATCAACCGCGAGCTAGCCGCTTTGAAGCGTGCGTTCACGCTCGCAACTCGGGCCGGCAAGCTGACTTCAGCGCCTTATGTGCCGCTGCTGGAGGAGAACAATTCACGTCGTGGTTTCCTCGATCACGGCAGCTTTCTGGCTCTCTGCGAGGCGTTGCCGAAGCATCTGAAGGACCCCGTTACGTTCCTTTACCTTTCGGGTTGGCGAGTCAGCGAGATGCGGACCCTCGAATGGCGAGACGTTGACCTCGCGGGGCGCGAGGTGCGCCTACGGCCCGAAGTGAGCAAGAACAAGGACGGCCGCGTCCTGCCCCTTCGCGGCGAACTGCTCGAAATAATCGAGCGCGCGCGAGAAGTACGCCGACCGGATTGTCTGTTCGTCTTTCACGAGGCAGGCGCGCCGATTGGCGATTTTCGCAAGGCCTGGAAGACAGCCTGCAAAAAGACGAAGCTTACCGGAACGATCGTTCACGATTTACGGCGAACGGCAGTCAGGAACATGGTGCGAGCTGGCATACCCGAACGGGTTGCGATGGAATTAAGCGGGCATAAAACACGTCGAATATTCGATCGCTACAACATTGTTAGCAACGAAGATTTAGCCGCAGCGACCGAAAGGCTACAGGGACATTTAGGGGAACAGTCGAAGGCAACGAAAATCACTCCTCTAAGGCCATAGACTTGAAGCTCTTCGATCAAAAGGGGGGTGGCGTAACACCTCCTTCGCCGCTCAGACTGGCGAAGAGTTGGGTTCCGATGAGCGACGGAAAGGGAAGGCGCAAACGATGCCCATAACGCCCGCTCAACGAGACGCTGCTGAACAGAAGCAATGGGCGGCAGCCCAAGACTCAGCAGGCGAGGTTCGGCTGGTAGCCGGTCCTGGCACTGGGAAAAGCAAGGTCATCGAGATGCGGGTGGCCCACGTCTTGAACAATGAAGGCGATCCTTCAAAGGTCTACGTCATTTCCTTCACAAAGGCGGCATATGCAGAGCTTAGGGACCGAATAGCGAACTTTTGCTCGGGCCAAGCGTGCGCAGCGGCTGCTACGCAGATCCGCATTTCGACGATGCATTCATTGGCATTGCGGATCCTTCGTGCGGCAAATCTACTTTCTGCACTATATCCGAGCGATCCCTCAATAATCGACAAGTGGGAATGCAAGGAGATTTATGACAAGGAGTTTGCCACCGTTATGCATTGCACGCCAACGCGAGCTGGCGAGATTCGCCTAGCCCACGATGCAGCGTGGCAAACGTTGAACCCTGGAAGCATCAATCAGGCCGCTATCACGCAGGCGGAGCGCGAAGGATTTCAGTCGTTCCATCACACACGAAGTAATCTCTACAGCATGGTTCTACCGGGTGAGGTAATTTTTCGCTGCGTGGATGCCTTCCGTATGAACCAAATTCAACCTCAGCACATCCCGGCCGTGGATCATTTAATCGTCGATGAGTTCCAGGACCTCAATCTATGCGACCAAGAATTCGTGGAATTTCTTTCGAGAGCTGGAACGCACCTTTTTGTTGCCGGAGATGACGATCAGAGCATTTATTCGTTTCGCCATGCGGATCCCAGTGGCATCGTTCACTTCAACACGCGCTACATCGCCGCTTCTACGCATATTCTAACTGACTGTTTCCGATGCGCACCTAATATCTTGACTCCAGCGACCGCCATGATTGCGTACAATCCGAACCGGGTTGCGAAACACTTGGTTTCCCTCTATCAGGCTGGCGGTGCCCCCGGTCGCGGGTAATCTTTCAGTGTGGTCATTCCCGACGGCGCAAGACGAAGCGGCCGCGATCACCGCCTCCTGCCGGCAGCTAATCAATGCTGGTGTTAGGCGGGCACGAAAATGAAATTCTGATCTTGATCACTGACCGTGGATTGCAGTTAGCACAAATTGAACAAGAGCTGGGAAATCTCGGCCTACCCTATGACCCGCCGAGAGGCGAATCTATTCGCGATGACCCGGCGATTCGTTGCGTTTATTCGATGCTCAGGATCCTGTTTGACCTAGCGAAAGATGCGCCAGACTATATCGCGCACAGGGCACTCATTTCGCTAATGTCCGGGGTTGGTTCGCCGACTGCTGTGACGCTCGGCGACCTCTGCCTACAAAACAACCAGAACTTTCGGGAGCTATTGTACTTGCCGGCTCAACCTGGGTGGCTTACCGGCCGCGCTGCTAGTGCCGCCGAAAGAGTCGGCGCGACCATCAACGTGATCGGTAACTGGAGCTTGAGTGATACGATCGACACGCGTGGACAAGAGATTTTGCAACTGATGCTTGGCCAAATATTTACGAGCCCCCTCGCGGCAGCTGGGGTAACCACAAGCTGGAACGCGACGGTTGCGGGATTGCCAGCTGATATGACCTTGGAAGAACTTCTTTCCTTTCTTCAAGCCGACACAGAGTCGGAACAGTCCAACGTGCTTGAGTCGGTCAAAAATAGGCTTGGCATAAATGGCACTGGAGCGGCGGCTTCGGCGGCGCAGAAGATTCGAATACTTACGATGCATGGTGCGAAAGGGTTAAGCGGAAAGGTGGTGTTCATCCCATCAGTCGAACAACGAATATTGCCAAGTTTCCGGGCAATTCATGCAACTGGTCTGTTAATTGAGCAACGGCGTCTATTTTATGTGTCGCTTACCCGTGCGATGGCTGCATGCATAGTGAGCCACGCTGCACAACATCACGGCGCCACAGCCCAACGGCTGGTGCAACAATTTTCTGTGAGCCTAACGAGGTCTCAGTTTCTAAACGAAATGCATGTACCGACCGTAAGCCGTTCCGGAGGACTCACCGCAAGCGAAGCGGCTTCAATTGTTTCAGATATAACGAATCTCTAAAATACGCCGTGTTTTCAAGCTTAGCTCTCCACCGCGATGGTCTGCGCAATCAAAGCCGCTATCGGCAGATAGATGTCGACATCGATTCGTGGCGTCGCAATTGACACAACGAGTGAGTAGCGAACGGATTCCTTCCAGCGTTCTAGATTTGTACGCTCGCGCCACCAGCCGACAATCGGATAAATGCCGATGACACCCCGCTCGGCAAGTTCCGCAGCGCTCCCATGCCAGATATCGGAGTGAAGCGAGCCGCGATTTCGCACTCTGGGTCCGAGGAACCAATCACCACTACTATGCGAGACAGGCTTCTCCTCTTCCTCTTCCAAGGCCATTTTGTTTAGACGTTTACGAAAATCAGAAAGAGTTTCTGTCGAAGATTTCACGTCGAACCGAAGGCCATGCGATGCATAGCGATGTGGTCGCTTCCAGCCTCTTCGAGCGGGATTTGGTTCTACGAAGTAAGAGAGAGTAACCTTCAGGCTCACCTCGGTGTCGCCAAGCTCAAGGAGGAGCTCACGCGGCCAAGGGAGCCGATGAATGTGCATTTCCTTCATGCGATCTTTTTCATATGGCTGAATTGTGCTCTGAGTTACAACCGTGGCCGCGTTGCTGGCACTTTCTAAGGCGAGGCGAACGTTAGGCCTTCCGAACCCATAGCATCTCACGAGAACGTCGCTTGCTCCTCGCGACCCATCTTGAGGCACTCTGGATAGCATGGTATCCGTCCAACTACATGAGTTTATGATTAGAGCGCGGATTGTCTCCGGCCAAAGCTCCGGATAGCGCGACTGAATCATTGCTGCCAGGCGTGCGGCCAAGCTCACTGCAGCACTCGTCTCTCCAGTAGCTGTAAATTGGCGTATGTGCGGTAGATAGTATGTCGTGAGCAACGAGAGTGACTTTGAAAAGTCAATCTCGTTGAGTGCGGATATTGCGGCATTTCCACCTTCCATCACCAAATCCGGTTTAATCGGCCAACGTGACTCCCAGACAACGGAAGTCGAACTCGTCGGCGACAGATCACCAAGTGGAGCTAGGGCTTTCCAACCAGCGAAATCAGGATCGTCGATTTCGAACCTTTCCGTGAAAGCTCCAACACTCAGCGCATTCCAAGATTGGGCGGGATCGTGTGCGCCTGTAGCGACGCATTCGTCGAAATAGTTAGCGGTAGCCGGCAGGGGCTTGTTGCCAGCAGCAACCAGGAATAACCGCCTTGGCCTCGGCTCTTCTTGCGCCATTCCGGATGAAAGCGAATCTATTTCGGCAGACCAAGATGAAGGCTGACCTCGATCGCGGTAATCCGAGGTTGTTACCGCGAGAGAGAAGCACCGTCTTCTTTCGGGAGCTTGTATTTCGACTCTACCCACCGCATTAGCGGTCAGCGCACCATACAGTTGCGGAGGAGGTTGCGACGCTGCCTCGGGCCGGAATATTTTGACGGACTCGAGACGATGAGTGAGTCGCACCTCATCGGTCCCCGGCGTGATTTGCGCGAGGTCGCCTAATAGTGCCAGACCGGCCATCTCTGTGCCGTGGCCGTGACTGTCTTGAGTTCCCCAGCTCGGCTCGGCGGAGTGGAGGTCGCTCTCGTCAAGGGAATTTTGAAGAAGAACATGAGCACGGGTTACTCCGGTGTCGAGCACACAGACTGTGGGTGCGTCCGAAGCGGCCGGTCGAAGTCGAACAGCCAACGCGTCAGCCGTGGTCGTTTGATCGGCTGGTGTCTGCAACACCGATGTCGCCGGAACCTTTGCCAAGCGCACCTCTGCAATATCGTTGAGCGCGTCGAGGGACGAAGTAATTTGATTCGCGGAGCCGCGAGCCAAAACAACGTAACGGTCGAGAAACTGAAGTTTTTCGGAGCGCAATTCGATACCCATTCGATTTGCAAATTCCCGAAAGCGCACGTATTCGTCACTGCCAGTGTCCCGAAGCCACACCTCCCACCAGATTTGTGCATTGGGATCTGCCGGATACTGTAATGGGTCGTCTGTCCAGAGCGAATTTAGCGTGGCAAGCTTGATTTCAGCGATGCTATCAACCAGGTTCTGGTGCCGAGGATGCCCTTTCGGCGTGGTGCCAGACAGATACTCATCGAAGCGCTTAAGGAAGACCTTCACCTTACCGTCTGGAACAAAAACAGCACTCCATTGGACTCCTTCTCGCGTGAAGGCAGCGTTTAACTGGATACCGTGTTTCGCCAACTGCAAGCGATCAAGTGCGAGCTCAAAGTCGGGAGAGCTTTTGAATTCCAAATAAAGGCCATCAGCGACTCCAATGCCGACAGCTGCATACTCCTGGCGCCGAGTTGAGCCTTCGTTAACAGCTGTTTGAAATTGCTGACGAAGCTCGGTTCCGTGCCGCTGTCTATCGCGAGGCGGAAGCTTGACTGCTGACGATCCACGACCATGGGGTGAATACCGCTCGGCGCCGGGATTTGAGTGAACCCTCAGGTGGGGATAGTATTCAACCATTTTGTCGAAGAACTCAGGAAGTCCCTACTTTTCGCGTGACCGCTCCGACAGCGCCTTTTGGAGGCTATCGGGTCCCGGCTTGGACCAACCCGACAGGATCGCCTCCTTGGCGACGTTTTCGCAGGCGCGAGCCAGGTCTGCGTAGCTCAAGCCCTTCGCAGCGTCGAGAACAGACGGCCAGTTTACATCCGCCAAGCTCAGCATTGGCAATCGCGCGCGGATGGTGCGCTCAGCTAGTTGAGAGGTCGGAAGAGGATAGTCTATCACGTCGTCGAACCGCCGAAATAAAGCTCGATCCAACATCTCGACATGATTTGTAGCGGCGACTATGAGGCTGTTAGAAGTGTCCTGCTCAAGAAACTGTAGGAACGAATTGAGCACGCGTCTGATTTCGCCGACATCGTTCGACGAGACCCGCTTGGCGCCAATGGCGTCGAATTCATCAAACAAGTAGACTCCCCGTGTTTTCGCAATCGCATCAAAGATCACCCGCAGTTTGACCGCGGTCTCGCCCATGTACTTTGTGATGAGACCGTCCAGAACTATCGTGAAGAGCGGCAGATGCAGTTCGCCGGCCAGAGCGCTGGCGCTCATTGTTTTTCCCGCTCCGGGCGGTCCCGTTAGGAGAAGCTTGCGCCGTGGAGTTAATCCATGCTGTGTCAGCTTTTGCTGCTGGCGCTGTTCGACCAACACGCGTCGAAGTCGCTCGTGCACACTCTCCTCGAGGACCATGTCCGATAGACGAACCGTCGGATAGAAAACGCTAAGGAGTCCGGCTAGCTCACCGCGCGGTTGGGCCAACGGAACCGGACCAGACAGTTTTGGCGGGAAGTCCCCGATCTCAGCCGCCTGGTCCAACAGGCGCTTCAATTCCTGGGCGAACTTTCCCTGCCCTTTGCGAGCAGCCTGCGCGGCTAACTGTATCGCCAGAGCTCGGAAGCGCTCCTCGTCGCCTTCGATATGGCTCCGAATCAGAGCCTTTATTTGTTCGGCTGTTGCCACTCAATTCACACTATGGTCGCTGAAGCCTTCGACCGCACAATAGCAAGGATTCGTAAATCCCGCACCGGAGTTCAACTAAACGAGCCGATAAAAGCTCAGAGCTCTTGAGCGCACCTGCATCGCTCTCATTTTGGAAAGGCGGCCCCGAGGCTCCGCAGCGGCAGTTCTCAACCCGACATCGAGCCGCTCATGACAAAAGCGGACAGAATGCGGACAATCCGGCCATTCGCCTATGTCCGAGAACGTAAAAAGACTTGATTTTATTGGTGGAGCTGACGCGGATCGAACGCGCGACTTCCTGAATGCCATCAAAGCCTCTCGTACAAGCTCATTCTGAACTCCTCAAAAAGGCCGTCTTTTCAAGCGTTTATTCTTCTGAGAGCGTTTGGATAAACATCAGATGTTCTGAGAGGAATTATCGGATCGAACCCCCGCTGGTTTGTGAGGCCACAGGTGGCGGCTCCGAGGAAATAGGCCAGCAGTGCACATGAGCGGTTCTGAATCGGTCAGAGGAGGAATTGAGTGCTCGTCGGCCGCCTTGAAGCTAAGCTTTGCTCAGACCGTACTTTTTCATCTTTCGATAGAGCGTGGTGAAGTGAATACCCAGCATATCTGCTGCTTGGAGCACCGTCTTGCTGCCCTTTAGAGCTTGTCTTATTTGATCCCTTTCCGTTGTTCGAAGGGGTTTTATGAGATCTTCAGAAGAATCAGGTCGCGGCGTTGCAATATTTATACACAAATCTTGCGGCGCTATTAGTCCGCGCTTCGCTCGAGTCGTAGCCCGTACCAGAACATTTCGCAGTTCACGTACATTGCCTGGCCAGGTGTGAGCGGCCAAGACATCGAGTGCCTCGTCACTTATGGCAAAGCTGGGAGTGTGCTGAGATAGAAGATGCTTCGCGAGTACGGGAATATCGCCTAACCGTTCGCGGAGCGCAGGTAGCGTAAGAGCGACGACGTTGAGGCGGTAATAAAGGTCTTCCCTGAAAGTTCCCTCCCGGCTTGCTTTCTCGAGGTCGCGATTTGAAGCGGCTATGATCCGCACGTCCACGGCGCAGGGTTTTGTGGCGCCTATGGGAAGTACACGCTGGTCCTCAATAACACGCAACAGACTTGCCTGCATTTTGAGTGGCATGCAATCGACGTCATCGAGAAAGAGTGTTCCCTTATCTGCCAGCTGAATCTTGCCGAGTCGGCCGCCCTTCGCTGCGCCCGTGTAGCTCCCCTCCGTATACCCGAACAGTTCTGCTGAGACTAACTCGTCACTTATTCCAGCGCAGGAAAAAACAACAAACGGACCTCTTCTTCGTTGACTAGCGTTATGAACGGCTTGTGCGAAGAGCTCCTTACCGCTACCGGATTCGCCAAGGAGAAGCAGCGGCCAGTCTTGTTGGCTGGCTGTGAACGCAAGGTCCAAGCATTGCGAGAAGCACGGCGCGCCTCCTATCAGATCCGAGAACGTGTATCTGGCTTTCCACTCCGATTCTTGTTCCGAGTCGCGGGACGGTAGGATCAGCAGACAACCCGCCGGTTGAGGGGTGGTGACGGGAAGAACGATCGCTCCATTTATGACGCGCTGGTTGCCACAGAACTCGAAAGGCAGAGGCTTCCCCTCCACCTGCAATAATTCAATCAGCGGTCTAACCCGATCAATTCTGCACCCAATAATACTACCGCGTGGCAGCGAAAGTCGTCTTTCCACCGAGGAATTGACCGCGAGTACATAGCCCCTTCTATCTAACGCAACCAAACCGTCGGATTGGTGGCGACTGGAGAGTGACGTGAACTTGTCCAGCACCATCATCCGGAGCAGGGTTTCCCGCTCAAGCACCGCCATCTGGATCAGAGAAACAGCTTGCGTTAGAAGATTGAGCGCACCGGGATGGCCGATTTCTCGAAACCCCGCGATGTTGAGTGCCCCTAAGACTTCTTGGGTTATGGGATCACGGATGGGCGCGGCCTGATTCACCCAGTCATGCCAGGTTTGGCAATAGGTCTCAAACCAGTCGACTCGGGCGGCAAGGCCAGTGTGCAAGCTGGCACCAATGGCGGTGCAGCCGACATCCTTTTCACCCCATCTGCCACCAGCAATGGCGCGCAACTCTTCTGCTCGCGCCAAGGCCTTCTTGCCACCATGAGACAAGACTATTCGGCCGTTAGCCTCGCCCAGGAGCAGAAGCTGATGACTTTCCGAGAATACCGATTCAAGAAACTTGAACACGGGCTCCGCGGCCGGGAGCCAAGGTACCTGATCGTGAAGTTCGTCCGAGTCCAGGGGCAGGCGCTCAAAGGGAGCCTGGGCCAGTGCCGGATCCACTCCCATTTCGCGAGAGCGGACCCAAGATTGAAGTACAAGCGGAGGAATTGGGCGTAAATCCGGTTGCCCGCCGGAAACGAAGTCCTCCCAAGCACGCTGCCTGCTCAGCAGTCGGCCAGACGTCGCTCGAAATATGGCTGGCGAAGTGGTCGAACCCATTGATCTGTCTCTCCGGATTCAGACTCCTAGAGGAACATAGCAAATCAGCGACTTCAGAAGCCACAAGCCAACGTAACGGGCTTTGTCCGTGTCAGATCAACAAGAGAGTTCCATTTAGCGCCCTTAGCGGAATGCATATGCGGGTCGCTAGGCTCTGCTACGGTCGCAAAGCAATCTTTAGGCACGCACGCGCGAGAAGGCTTGCAAATTGATCTCAGGCCGGTCTGGCATGTCCCTTGCGGATCCCGGACGAAGGCAGTCAGCGGCCCGCCACGAGTCAAGTGCGCCGGCCGGGCCGCACCCTGTGTGTTTGAACACAAACGACGCGGTCGAAGTGCGAACTTCATTGCGGGACTTAAATCGTATCTGAAAGTACATCGCTGGAGGGCAAATCAATGGCTGCAGGGCCGACCAAAAAGGAACCAACCGACGCGCGCCGCAATGACCCGATAACGTTCTCTGTCATCCTCAACCGCTTCAACACCATCGCGCGCGAGATGACCCTTACACTTGAGTACAGCGCCTGGACCACAATCCTGGCCGTAGCCAGAGACTTTTCCTGCGCCATCTATGATAAGCAAGCGAGGCAAGTCTGCATGCTTGATGGGCTGCCCGTACATACTAACTCGCTACACTGCGTCCTCCAGGAAGTAGCGAAGCAGTTTGAAAACGACATCTACGATGGAGACGTGATCGTCTGTAACGATCCCTACAGCGGGAATACTCATGTGGCCGACTTCGTTACGGCATGCCCTATTTTCTATAAGGGAGAGCACCTGTTCTGGAGCGTAACCAAGGGTCATCAGCTTGACTGTGGCGCTTATCTACCGACCAGCATCGCAGCGACGGCAAAAGATGTGTGGCAGGAGGGGATCGCTATTCCTCCGCTCAAACTCTATGAAAAAGGCAAGCCCCGACAAGACGTAATTCGCCTCTATCTTGCCAACATGAGATGGAAGGAGTGGCTCAAAGGAGACCTGATGGCGCAGCTCGGTTCTATCTGGACCGGGCGGCGCCGGCTGCTGGAACTGGTGGACGAGTATGGCATGGAAACCATGCAACATTACGTTCAAATGATTCTGGACTATGCCGATAAACGGATGGCCGCGGAGATTCGTGGCATGCCGAACGGCGTTTATCGGGGTGAAGCGTGGGTCGACAGCGATGGCCAGGGTAATCAAGACCTTCTCATTAAAGCTACCGTTGCGATCGAGGATGAGCGTATTGAGGTCGATTTCAGTGGTAGCGCGGCTCAATCTGACGGCGCAGCTAATGCATCCTATGGCGTCCTTCAGGCCGCGGCTGGAGTTCCCATACTCTGTTCCATCGACCCGGACATTCCCCACAATGAGGGCTGCCTTCGTCACATAACCGCGACGGCGCCCAGCGGTACGATTTGCCTCGCTGAATACCCGCATTCCACGGCGATGGCGACGATCGTTCCGGGTGACGCAATGCAGGATGCGGTTTGGAAGGCGCTGGCGCAGGCAATTCCGGGTCGGGTCGCAGCCGGCTACGCACGCATGAACTGCGCACCATTTCTTGCAGGCATCGATAGCCGAGACGGTAGAAAGCAGTCATGGGGAGCAATGTTCTTCAATGGAGCCGGCGGAGGGGGCGGCTGTTCCACTGCCGATGGCTGGCCTTTGATTATGACCACGGCAGGAATGGGTGGCCTCAAAATCCTGAATGTGGAGATGAGTGAGTTACACCATCCAGTTTTAATTGAAAGCATGGAGATCGAACCGGACTCCATGGGGCATGGCAAGTATATGGGCGGGCCAGGAATCCGGATCGTCGTGCGCCCGGTTGACGGACCAATGGAATGCCATTTGTTCGGAGATGGACAGGAAAATCCTCCTCATGGAGTCGTGGGCGGCACGCCCGGTATAGGCGGTGGCAATTACAGAGAAGATCGAAAAACAGGAAAGCGCACCTACTACTCGACGAATGGCAACCTTGAGGTATCAGAAGATCAGGTGTGGATCGGGGTATCTTCAGGAGGTGGCGGTTACGGCTGTCCTTGGGAGCGTGATCCTGAGATAGTCGCGGACAACGTCCGGGACGGCTTCTTCTCTGCCGAAAGAGCGGAAGAAACCTATCGCGTAGTACTAAAGCCGGATTTCACAGTCGACGCCGAAGCTACTAAACGGCTACGTGCTTCGGCGACAATACTGCAGACAGATGCGGTCACCCCGAACCATCCGTCGGCTTCGTCTTGGCGAGCCGCTAATATGCGCGATGGCGACGAATATTTGTTGGATCCGCAGTAATAACTGTCGAACAGAGGCCAGTAATGCAATACAGACTTGGCGTCGATATTGGTGGGACGTTCACGGATTTTTCTCTTGTTGACGAGAAGGGAAACATACTTTTATGGAAGGAAGCCACCACTCCTGACAATCGGGCTTTGGCGGTCGAAAACGGGCTGAAGAGTCTGGCGCAAGCGAAAAAGCAAACACTGGATCAATTTCTGCAATCTCTGGAACTCATCGTTCACGGTTCGACCATCGCGACCAACACAGTCATCCAACGTAACGGCCCCAAGACTGCCCTGATCTGTACGGAAGGGTTTCGTGACGTCGTCTACTTCAGGGATGGCTTCAAGCCAGAACGTTACAACATTCGGCTAAACAGGGCGCCTGATTTTGTTCCTCGGCATTTGAGAATCCCCGTGACTGAACGGATAAATTATAAAGGAGATATTCTGACCCCGCTCGATGAAGAGTCAATTGTGCGGGCAGCGTCACTCTTGACCGAGCAGAGAGTGGAATCGGTCGCCGTCGCGCTTTTGTGGTCTGTGGTCAATGCCGCACATGAGCGGCGCATCAAGGAGATACTTGCCACCTCCTGTCCAGGACTTCCGGTCGTTCTTAGCAGCGACGTACTGCCGATGATACGCGAATGGGAACGAACATGCTGCGCGGTCTTAAGTGCGTACATCCTTCCGGGCATTGCACGCTATATGCTCGATCTGGAGAGATTCCTACGCGAACATAGCTTTAGACATCCACTTCAGATTATGCAACTGAACGGCGGCTGTTCCACTGTCGCGAATGTGCTACGCCGGCCAATTTACGCGCTGGCCTCGGGACCAGCAGCGGGGCCAACAGCCGGGCTTGATTGCCTGCCAGAGACTTCGAACCGCAACATTATTACGATCGATATGGGCGGAACGAGCTTCGATGTTTGCCTTGTCCATGGCGGCCAACCCGCGATTACGAAAGAGTTGCGAGTAGAAGGCACGCCGGTAGGAGCCGCCGCAGTGGATGTACATTCGATTGGAGCTGGCGGAGGCAGCATAGCCTGGGTCGACAAAGGCGGGGCCCTCCAGGTTGGACCTCAGAGCGCGGGCGCTGAACCCGGGCCGGCATGCTACGGCATGGGCGGCACTGAACCCACTGTCACGGACGCAAATGTCGTTCTGGGCTTCATCAACGCGGATTTTTTTCTAGGCGGCCGGAGACATATCGATCCCGAACTTTCCCACAGAGCCATTGCCGAGAAGATCGCACGACCCTTGGGCCTTTCGGTGCAGGACGCAGCCTGGGGAATCTTCCGTGTGGTCAACAGCAACATGGTTAATGCGATTAAAGTCGTATCTATCGAACGCGGAATAGATCCCCGCGAATATACAATGGTCGTAGGCGGCGGTGCGGGTGCAATACATGCTGGTATGCTCGCGGCTGACCTTGGAATGACGAGTTCCATTATCCCGCGCTATGCCGGGGTATTTTGTTCTTATGGTATGGTCGTGAGCGATGTCCGCCATGACTACATGAAGGTGTTTCCAAGCAGCACCGGGACGCTAAGCCTAAAGACAATCAACCACATTTATGGTGAGCTTGAAAGCCAGGCTGTTGCTGAGCTTACGGAGGAAGGCTTCACACGGGAAACAATTAGATTATCGCGTTTCGCAGACGCCAAATATCCGAACCAAATACATGAGTTGACCATACCAATACCGTCGGAAGGTCCTCTAACGGAGCTGGATGTTGCGAAGATCGCAGACACTTTTCACCAGCTTCATGAGAGAATGTTTACCTACAACATTTCAGACAGCCCTATTGATCTGTTTCATTGGAGACTCACAGCGGCCGGGCGGGACGAGCGCCTTAAACCTAAGGCAGTATCGGGAGTGCAGGCATCACCTACTCTCGCGCGCAAGCTCACACGCAAGGTCTATTTCGGCGACGCGCAAGGTCACGTGCTGACCGACGTATACGATGGCAGCAAACTGTCACACGGAATGCTTATAAACGGTCCCGCGATAGTTGAACAGGAAAACACAACCATCGCGATTTTTGCGAGCCAGCGACTTAGTGTCGGAGCGTCCGGTGATTTCACGCTGGAGATGTAGGAAGTAGGCTTACGTTTCTCACGATCTACGTTCGTCCCGGCACAGTGGAAGGAACGGAGTTGCGGTTTTTTGTGTCAGCGCTTTCCGTGCCAGGAGTCGTGCTCAAAGAAACGCGTCAGAGGTCAATGAAGCAGAAACCGCGGTAACACTTTAGACAGGAGTGAAAAATGGCTCACTATCTCTTTCAAGCAACATATACCCAACAGGCTATAGCGGCGATGATACAGACTCCTCAAAACCGGGCTCAAGCAGTGAGCGCTGTTATTGAAAGGATTGGTGGCAAGGTTGCGGGTTTCTGGTTCGCTTTCGGGGAATACGACACGGTCGAGATTATAGAACTGCCGGACAACATCGACGCTGTTGCGTTCTCGATGGCAGTCTCCGCAGGCGGCGCACTCAAAGCAATCAAGACGACCCCATTATTAAATATGGACCAAGCCGTGGCGGCAATGGAGAAGGCAGCCAAGATTGGCTACCAATTTAAAAAGGAATAAATAGCAGAGACGTCTAATTGGAAGAAGGGTCCATCGGATGCTTACGTAGATATACTTGTAAGCCCCCGAGCACCATTTAGGCATTGATCTCGCCAGGCCTTTGCTATGGCCTCAGGCGAGCCTTAGTGGGCACCAGGGATGGGGCGCTCTAGGCCACTCAAGCAGGCAGTTCGACACATGGAAAGACTAATGTGCCAGACAGAGCAACCGCTGCCCCTAGAGGGTATCAGGGTAATTGATCTGTCCATCTGGCTTCAGGGACCATTGGCGGCGATGATGCTAGGCGACCTGGGAGCCGACGTCATCAAGATCGAAAAGCCAGGTGTCGGCGACTTTGCCAGGGGAGCTAAATCAATCTTCGGCCGCAGTCAGGAACTTTCCGGTGGTCGAGGGCTGATGTTCGAAATTGCCAACCGTAATAAGCGCGGCATCAGTATCGACCTGGCGCACCCGCAAGGTCAAGAAGTTTTTTACAAGCTCGTACAAACATCAGATGCGCTGGTGACAAACCTACATCCCTCGGCTCTGGAACAGTTCGCTGTGGATCGCAGCACGCTTGCGAAGATCAATCCACGTCTTATCTATGCGCACGCGACAGGTTATGGTCCGTTGGGGCCCGTTGCCTTGGACCCGTGCCAGGACACCACCGGGATGGCGCGGTCCGCTTTTATGTTCAACACGCCGGCGCCAGACGGCTCGCCCATTTACCAGGTTGGGACGCTTAGCGACGTGCTCTCCGGCACCATGCTGGCCTTTGCCGTCGTCACTGCTCTTTTGAATCGAGAGCGCTGGGGGCGAGCTGCCGGCGCAGCTTGCTCGCAGTTGAGCGCCATGATGTGGCTTCAGTACTACAACATCGCGCAGTACGCGAATACCGGCCAGACCTTCGTTCCGCACGATCAGTCAAAAGCTGCTAACCCGTTGGTCAATATCTATCGATGTAGAGACGGCAAATGGATAGCCTGCGGCATGTTTCTCAGTCAACGCTTCGTCTGGAAAGAGTTCTGCGAGGCCATGGGTGCTCCGCAATTGGCGACGGACCGTCGTTTTCAAGACGATTATGGCAGGAGCCAGAACAATCAAGAACTGATCGCCGCACTTGACGTTGCGTTTGAAAAGCAGGAACGCGCGCACTGGGAGAGCATCTTCAGGGAAAAAGGCTACTGGGTCTCTGTCGTGAATGACATCAAGGATTTGATGAACGATACTCAGGTCCTGGCGAATAAGTATCTTGTGCGTTCCGACGATGGACTGACAACCGTGAGTTATCCCTTTTCCCTACAAGATGTGCCATTACCGACACCACGAGATGCTCCACCATTTGGCCGAGATACGGATGCGGTTCTCAGCGAGCTTGCAGGCTATTCGATCGAAGAGATTATAAACCTTAAAGTAGCGGGAGCCGTATGGTGAGCAATAACATCGACATTGCCTCAAGTGAAAAATCATTGGCAAGACCGCACGACTGGATCCAGGCCCGTCAGGTCCTTTACAGGTACTGCTTTGCCGTTGATATGGGCTCGGTAGAGGATGTGATGGCGCTGTTTACTGACGATTGTGAGCTGGAGATAGTGCCGGGAAAGCTGTACCGAGGCAGAGAGGCGGTGTGGCAGTGGTATGAAACTTTGACGACAAAGCGGATGGAGGTACTGCGCCATCTTGCGCACAACCAGGTCTTGGATATTTCGGGGCAGTCAGCTCTTTCAAAAAGCTATTGGGACGCAGTAGGCGACTTGAAGGGTAAAGCGATGCTGGCCGCAGGCTTCTACGACGATGTTCTTCGGAAGGTCCATGGCGAGTGGAAACTCGCGAAAAAGATAATAAAAATCGACTATATGGTGCCGCTCAGCGAGGGATGGGGTGGTCGGAATCGAATAAAGGCATCTTTGCTTCGTGAGATCCCCAACGACTCTAAGGGATGGCGCTGAATCCAGGTATGTATGCAAAGGCTTGGTGCTTCGGAGGGATGGTCCAGGAATAGAAGTTGTTGAAGAAGGAGCGGGCGCTTCTTCTCAAACGCGACCGACCAGGGAGGCTGCTATGGAATTGGCAGGTCACATTGCGCTCGTAACAGGAGCAGGCTCGGGAATAGGTAAGGCGGCAGCCATTGAGTTGGCGCGAAGTGGCGCGCGTGTGGCAGCGAGTGATGTCAACTCGAGTTCGGTAGATTGCGTTGTAGAGCAGATCAAGGGCGTCGGTGGCGATGCTTTTAGCTGCACAGCTGATGTGTCGGTTCGATCACAGGTCGATAAGATGATTGAGGCCGTGACCGCAGCGTGGGGCAAGGTGGATATTCTTGTAAACAACGCAGGATTTGGACAGTACAAGCCGTTCGAAACTCTTACTGAAGCGGATTGGGATAGAATGATCGCAGTTCATCTAAAAGGAGCCTTCAACTGCACGCAGGCGGTGCTAGGACAGATGAGGGCTGCACAATGGGGACGCATAATTAACATGGCTTCAGTGGCTGGAATGACTGGGACACCCACCCACTGTCACTACTCAGCCGCCAAAGCGGGATTGATCGGGCTGACGAAAGCACTGGCCAGGGAGCTTGCGCCACACAATATAACAGTTAATGCCGTTGCGCCTGGTTTGACTGACACGCCGTTTATAAAAGCCGTAAAGCCGGAATTGCAACAAGCGGTTATCGATCGCACCCCTATGAAGCGGCCTGCAAGCCCACAGGAGGTCGCTTGGACCTGCTGCTTTCTCGCATCTGACAAGGCCGCTTACATCACCGGGCAGGTAATCAGTCCAAACGGCGGGTTTTTAATGTAGCTGCGACAGTAGGAATGTTGGGTGCAACGCCCTGACTTCAAGTAACTAACCCTAAAAAGGGTGATCCGGATGCCCGCGTGTGAACTTAACGGTATAAAACTACATTGGATGGAAAGAGGAGCGGGCCCACCCATGTTGTTGCTGAGCGGCACGCTCAGCTTGGGACCAGAGGACTTCGCGCCGCAAATCGAGCACTTTTCCCAAACGTTTAGAGTCATTCTGCCAGATAGAAGAGGCTATGGAAGGTCGCGACCGCCAGATCGCGATTATCCTCCTGATTTTTACCAGCGGGACGCAGACGATATCGCCGCCCTGCTGCAAGAACTCCATGCCGAAGAAACGGTCGTTTTGGGCTGGAGCGAAGGCGCAAATGTGAGCGTTTGCCTTGCCAGGACGTATCCGAAGCTTCTCAGGCGTTTGGTGATATGGGGAGGAATCGCCGCTGTCAGGGATAGCGACCTCAGCATCTTTGAGGGAAGACGCGATGTTGCCGCTTGGCCCAAAAAGGTCCACGAGAAGATGGACGCCGCTCACGGCGAGTCTTACTGGAAGCTCGTCTGGTGGAAATGGTGCGACATTATGCGCCAACTTCATGCGCAAGGGGGGGACGCGCAGCTCGGCCGAATTGAAGAAGTCTCGTGTCCGACGCTTATTCTACATGGACGGAAAGACCCATTGATATCTGGGTTTCATCCAGACTGTCTACATGCACGTATCAAGAATTCCCGACTATACGAATTCGAGACAGGCGGACATGGTCTTCATCTACAGTATGCGTCCGAGTTCAATCGTGTCGTCGGAGATTTTGTGAGGCTAAGCGGATGACTGGAAATCAGACTGATTTTGCCCAAGACTCTATTCACATGTTTCGATTTCTGAAACGCAGCGACAGCACTCGCGATTTGACAGCTCTCGAGGACTGGCAATGCCAGCGAGCCGATCGTTTGAAGGGAATCAAGGAGGTCACCCATTACGTCGAGAGCATCCGGTCGGAAACATCCTTTGCGAACGTTCAGTGGGACGGGGTTGAAGAACTTTGGTTCACGCAGGCCCAGATCGTCGATTTGTCGGACGGGAGATTCGAACGATTCGCCGCTGAGCTCAAAGCCTGTCGATTGGTCGCGAAGCGAGCACCTGTTTACCAAAGATTACATGGTCCTGGACAGGGCCACTAGTCCGTTTATGACCAAGGTTGTAGCTTTGATAAAGCGTAAGGAGGGTATGCCGCTAGATGGGTTTCGGAAATATTGGAAAGAGGTGCATGGACCGATCGTGTGCGAATTGCCGGAGCTGGAGCGCTACATCCAATGCAGTACGCTTGATGATGCATACCGCTACGGGGAGCCTCTCTGGGATGGTGTAGCGATTCTAGCAACATCAAGTCTCGAACGCTGCTTGCTGATGCTTAATTCGCCGGTCTTCACTACTAGGGCGAGACCGCATGCTGACAAGTTTCTTGAACGAATTGCCCTCGCTATTGTCCATGAAGTTCAGCAGGGAGTGTAGAGGCGACAGGGATCTGTTCGCTAATGAGGCGACAACTCCATGAACAAACTCGACCCCCGAAAGACAGCCTTGCTCATTATTAATATGACCAATGACCTGCTCGGATGGGAAGGCGTTCGGCCGCTGGTGCCACGGCTGCAAAGATTATTGGAACAGGTTCGAAAGCGCTCTGTCACCGTTGTCTTTTCGTCACTTGCCTTCTGTAGCAACGGGGCTGACAGCGGCCAACTGGGGAAGTTCTGGGAGCCGATCGGTAAGGGGGAGGTTCTGGTCAAGGGTACCCAGGGCGTCGCGATATTGCCGGAACTGTCGCCGAGGTCAGGCGAGCCGGTTTTGGAACGCAACCGCTACAGCGCTTTCTTCAATAGCGAACTCGACGGAATGTTACGCGAGAAAGGGATCGAGACACTCATTATCGGCGGTTATTCAACGAATTTCTGCTGCGATTCAACCGCGCGCGACGCCAATTTCAGAGATTATCATGTCATCGTGCTCGAGGACGGCACGGCGCCGATCGCATTGGAAGAAGCTAGTGGCCATACGATCAGCGCCGAGCAAGTGCAGAAGACCGTGCTGGCTAACCTCCGTCGAGGCTTCGCGCAGGTTGCGACAGTCGAAGAAGTCCTGCGCGCCATGAGCGGAGATTAATCCGTCGCCGTCGGGGAGCGGCAGCATCGCTAAGTTGCTCCAGCGAACGGGCGCTTCCCGAAGAGATCCGCCGTGTATTGGTTGACCGGGCGTGCCATCTTATCAACTGGTAGAAAAGATCGGGCAGGCCAGCTTCCATGTCGCCTTTTTGGCGGTCTCAGGCAGGTATCGCTCTTGACATACACGGACAGTTTGCGGACAATCCGCCTATCCGTCAATGTTCTTGAACTCAAAAACGCTTGATTTTATTGGTGGAGCTGACGCGGATCGAACGCGCGACTTCCTGAATGCCATCAAAGCCTCTCGTACAAGCTCATTCTGAACTCCTCAAAAAGGCCGTCTTTTCAAGCGTTTATTCTTCTGAGAGCGTTTGGATAAACATCAGATGTTCTGAGAGACTAAGTTCCATATTGAGTCTATGCGCCCTCAGGTTGGGCAAGTCACGCTAGGCGATTAGAGCCGACGAGTCTGCCTACTTCGTTCACGAGCGCTTCCAATCGTGATACGCGCTCGTCGAGCATAGCCTTTTCCGCTTCTGCGACCTCGCCGTAGCTGCGGAGATACTGCGAGAGGCACTCGGTCAGATCGATCGCCAGGATCGACAGCTTCGTTGAGACGTGGCGCCGGCTGGAGACCGCAATCGTCTCGAGGTCGTAGTAACTCTTCAGGTCTCGGATCTCCGACCGAATCTGTCCCAGCTTACCAACGACTATCGGCTTCACAGAATCGTCAATATCATCCTCGAGCCTAGTCAGCAGGCGCATACGATCGCCGTGAGTTTTGAAGGAGCCCTCAATTTCGATTGTGGCGTCTTCGAGCGCCCGCATGACAATCGAGATCCTTCTTATGTGGGACCAATTCATACAGCCAAGAAAAGCAGCACTGAGCCGATTGCGCCCGTCACGGCCGCGTAGCCAAACGCGGCCTCCGCCAATACGTGAGTCCACAGTATCCCCACGACGATGCTCGACACAAAGTCGCCGACGCCATTCACACCAGCAAGGATTCCGAAACCGGTGCCTCTGACATTCGCAGGCAAGAGATCGGTGGCCACTGCCGATTCAAGGGTTTCCTCAGCCGCCATTACCGTGCCTTCGAGAATGAAAAGTACTACCAGCGATGCGAGGCTCGTCGGTCCGATTGCGAAACCAATTGCTGCGATCACGCTTATGACGTACCACCCCGCGAGCAGATAGCGCCGTTGATAGCGATCGCCCGCGACGCCGATCGGATAGTCGAATAACGCATGGGCGACGTTGTGAACCACGTAGAGACCAACTGCGACGCTCATTGCTTGGGCCGAGGAGCCCATCAACTGGGCCGCGCGGAGGATGAGCATGCTGTGCGCGAAGTCGCCAATCCCGAAGGCGCCAACTGCGAACAGGAAGCGTCGAAACGCTGGCGGCATAGCGGCATTCCATCCCGGAAACACGTGAGGACCTTCCAGATGCCTTCCCTTAGGTTCACGGACGAGGAAAAAAAATGAGACTGCGGACAACACTCCCGGAACGAGGCTCAGTACAAAGATGCTACTGAAACCGATGCGGTGCAGCAGAAACATCGCGAACAGCGGACCGATGATGGCCCCCAACGTGTCGAACGAGCGATGGAATCCGAATGCAGTCCCGACCTTGTCGGCCGGAACTGATTCGACCAGCAGGTTGTCGCGGCAAGGTCCGCGTACGCCGCGCGCCATCCATCCCACCGTGCGCGCGATCAGCAACTCGAACCATGTGTGAGCAAGTGCAAATGAACCCGTGGCGAGTCCGGTTATCAGGTAGCCGAAACTCGCGGCGACATGCCGCACCCCCACTCGATCGGCAAGCCGACCGCCTGCGAGCTTTGCGAAAGTGGACACACCATCAGAAGCGCCTTCGATTGCCCCGAGCGCAGCAGGGGTCGCGCCGATCGTCACGATAAACAGCGGCAGGATCGCGGTCGCCATCTCGTGTCCCCAGTCCGAAAGCAGACTGGACACCCCCATGCCAACGACGTTGCGATTCAACCACGATTCGTCCGCTTCGGCCGGTTCATGATCGGATTCTTCAGGTCCTGTTCTTAAGTCCATTCAGCAACCCGGCTCGACTATCGCGGCGCTCCAGCGTTCTCTCTTTGGTCACAACCCATCGTCTTCTCTCTCACCGGCGCGGCATTGTGATCTTCTCTGGCGTTCACGGCGTTGTTCCAGTGCCCAGAACATGGACGAGGTCGCGCTTTACTTCCTCGGGCAGCGGTAGAGCGAGAACTTTGGCTATGGTCTTCTCGACAGGATACTCGAAAGCCTTGAGTTCAATTTGGCCGTCCTGCCAAATTGCGTAGCGGGCGCGCGAGTCGCCTGCTTTCGATTGCCCCAGGCTGCCGGGATTGGCCACCAGCCGGCTCTTGAATTTGTGCGAAAACGGCAGATGGGTGTGGCCTGCCAGTATGATGTTCGCCCCCGAACTCGACGGTTCCTCCTGTGCCCACAGTGGTGAATCGGGCGGACGATACTCAAAAAGTAAGTCTGCCGGAGTTGCGTGACACAGGAAGAAGACATCGCCGTTGAGTTGTCGACATGCGCACATTGGAAGATTGCGCAAAAACTGCTTGTCGGCGGCTGACAGAGCCGACACGGTGAAGTCTCGCGTCGCATCCGCCATCTCGCGGAATCGGGGGGAGCATCGGCAATCCGCGCCGAATCCCACCGCGTTGTCATGGTTGCCACGAATGACCGTTGACGCGTGCGAGCGCACGAAGTCAATGGTAGCGCCCGGATCGGGGCCGTAGTTCACCAGGTCGCCGAGCACCCACAACTCATCCCAGTCGCGCGGCAAGGCTAAGAGAGCTTCAATATTCGCGTGCAGGTCCGAGATGATGCAGATTCGCATGTCGGTGCCTCGACCCTCATCCTTGTCGGTTGGGAATCTTCAGCGGATTTGAACCGTGTTCTTCCGCAGCGGCGAGGAGCTGCGCCCGATCCCGCTCAAGGTCGCGCCGAATAGCCTCGGCCGCCACGCGCGCCATCTTAAGTCTGCGGTTTTCTTCAGAGAGCTTCGCGTTCTGATAGCGGAGGCTCGCTGCCTCGCTCTCAAGTTTGCCGAGATGCTTGAGCTGGAGTTCGTTGTCCCACTTCTCAAACTCGGAGGCCTCCGGCGGTGGGGCGTCGGCGGAATCCTGAGGTTGCGGCCGCGGTTGCTCCAGGATAGGACCGCCCAGATATGCGAGCGCTGCCGACGTCAGTGGCTCAAGGCTCTGGCGATTGAGAATTTCCGTCTGGGCGAGATCGTCACGCAAACGCTGGAGCTTTGCGGCTTGGACCTGAACAAAGTTTGCGGCGACCGGATCGGACGCGATGAGGTTTCCGTGGCGCTTGCAAAACAGCGGCGCCGCCTCCATCGCCTTGCGGAATCGCATCTGGCCGTCGAGACGGCGTATGGCTCGCGCCAGCCCTTCCTCGACGCGGCTCAAGTATTCACAGACCTGACAGGCGGTTCGCCCAGCTATTATCGTCTCAATATTTTTGCGCGCCACCCGAGCCCGCACGCATGGATCGTCGGTGGATCCAAAGTACGACTCCAGGTGCGCTGCACATAGCGTCGCGTTGAGATCTCTTTTCGCGCGTAGACGCTTAACTTCCGCGTCCTCAAGCTTCGTGCGGACCTCGCATAACGGGCAGATGGCACCGCCGAAGGCCTTCAGCAGCAGGCGAAAATTGTGTGTCAGTCGCTCCAGCAAGTACAACCTCCGATTTTCTTCGGAGCGGGCTGGAGACTTCAGAGTGTCGGATGACCGCTCCCGCTCCGGGTCTCTACCCGCTGCAGGAGTCATTGGCCTGATGGCAGTTATCGGCGGACTCCACCGCCTACCAATCTCAGACTAATTTCCGGTCCAATGGCGGTCAACCTCCATCAGGAAAACCGCGCGATTAGAAGCGCCACAATGAGCGCACTGAGACCGTAGAGGACATAGGCGTTGAGAAAACCATGATGCATCCGGGCAAAGCCATTTGAGAGCCATAGCGCAGCGTCCGCGATCGGGTTGAGCACCAGCCGGTCGAGCACGTGGTTTTCACCCCGCGTGCGTCGAATGGCCGCGCGAAAATGCAGACCGACGGTCTCGCGAGTGTCTTCCACCATTGTCGGCCTGAATACGGCTTCGAAGAGCACACGCACCGGGTTCGAGAATCCCGTACCGGTGTAGGTCATCTCCGGCAGCAAACGGCGGATTCCTCCAGCCCAGACCTCGCGCCGTTCGACGGCGCGGTTTTTTGCCACGATCAACCGGAACACGACGTAAGTAGCCATCAGCATCAACAGCAGGACCACCGCCATGTATGAGGTGGACATCGCGAACACCACCGGATTGGCCGCGCCGCCGCGATGCATCACAACTAGACCGCGTCCAGGCATGACGTTCTGCCCGACTTGAGCGCCAATCGCGTGAAAGTCTGCGACGAAGGCGGCGGGCAATTCTCCGTGCTGGACGCTGCTCGCAAAGAAGGGAGGCACCAGGGCGTCGGCGGCACGTACCTGCTGGGCAATCGGCGCAATCGCTCCGTCCAGGATCGGGATGACGTAGGTCGGAGTGACTCCGAGTATGAAGCACAGCACTGCGAGGAAGGCCATCGGACCCGTCGCCGAGAGTCGTGCCGCACGCGCCTGCGTCACCGAATCAGATCGCGGCATGCCTAAGAAACTCATCGCGAACGCCTTCACGAAGCAGGTCACCGCAAGCGCAGCAGTCAGCGCGAGAATGGCGCCGCACAGAGCAAAGACGATTTTCACGCCGGTCGCCGCAAGCGCCGCGCTCTGAAGCATCGTCTGCAGCGTGAGCCACTCGCTCACGAAACCATTGAATGGCGGGAGCGCTGCGATCGATAGCGCCCCGACCAGGAAGAACAACGCGCTGTACGGCATCGTCTTTATCAAGCCTCCCAACCGGTCGATGTTTCGGGTTCCGACGCTTGAATCGACCGCGCCGGTCGAGAAGAACAGCAGAGCCTTATAAATCGAATGGTTCACCATGTGGTAGAAGGCCGCGGCGAAAGCAATCGCCGCGATTGGAAAATACCCAGACGCTACGAATATGAATCCCGCTCCCAACGCCGCGGTTATGATGCCGGCATTCTCGATCGAACTGTGCGCAAGCAAAGTCTTGAGATCGCTCTGCGTCGTCGCGTAGAGAATGCCGAGCAGCGCCGTGACGCTGCCGATGATGAGCGCGACGAGGCCCGGACCGACCATCGCAACCGGCAACAGGTCGCCGTTCAGCCTGACAATTCCATAAAGACCGAGGTTCAACGTCACCCCGGCCAGCACCGGAACGAAAGCGTCCGGCGCCGCGGTGTACGCTCGTGGCAGCCAGAAATTAACCGGGATGAGCCCCGCCTTAACGCCGAAGCCAAAGAATGCGAGCAGGAATACCGCCCATCGCGCGTAATCGCCAAGCGCGACGCCGGCAGCCTTCATCGCCGCAAACTCAAGCGAGCCATTGTTGGCGAGCACGATAAACGCCAACGCTATGAGCAGCGTTCCCGCCTCGCCCACCGCCAGCATCAGGTATCCCGCTTGCGTGTTTTCCTCCATTTCGTCTTCGTAATTGACCAGCAGGAAGATCAGGATCGACATCGATTCCCAGAGCATTAGAAAAGATACGGCGTCGGCCGACAAAGGAATCAGCACGAGCGTCGCAAAGAGTGCGAAGTATGGAACGCTGAAGGCCCTAAGACTGTAGCGGCCCATGTACTTATTGAGATTGCCCGCGGCGAAAATCGAACCGGGGAGCAGTATCAGGCCGGAAACAAAAAGGAATAGCGCGGAGAGTTTGTCGAGCGACAATGTGAGAGTCGCGAGCGAAGGGATCGTCCACAGCGTCGCGCTGAAGGGTACACCAGCAAACAGCGAAGCTGCGCTAAACCACAGCAAGAGCACCGAGGCGATCGCCCCGAGCCAGCCAACGATTGACGGCGTCAATCGTTCCGCGACTGTCAGGGGGACAATCGCGCCAGCTACGCAGAGTGCCAGGACGATAACCAATAGCGCGCCCATCATCGCGACCGTCCGGAGTCCGCCGATGGTTTCCTTCCCACCGCGACCAGCAGCCCATGCAGTATCGCCAGCGGTGGCGGCGGATTACCCGGCACCTCCACATCGACCGGGAGCATTTCCCCGACTCCGCCCGCGCAGATAAAGCTTCGACCAAAAACCCCGCCCGACAACGCGCAAGCTCCTACTGCCACGACTCGTTTCGGTCCCGGCATCGCGTCGTACGCCTTCTGCAGCGGCACTCGCATGTGGTCGGTAAGCGCGCCGACCACAACCATCACGTCAGCGTGGCGCGGCGTCGGGGTCAGGAAGAAGCCGAGCCGGTGCATGTTGTAGTAAGGATTGTTGAGCTGCTTGACCTCGTTAAGACAGGCGCCGCAATCGCCGGTGTCGACTACGAGAATCTGGATCGAGCGCCGAAAGGCTGTGCTGAATCTATCTTTTTGGTGATCCTCACGATTAAGAGCCACCGCCCATTCGTATCCGCTCGCCCAGTTGACTGGGTTGTTGGTGCCGCGCACGCAGCGGAAGCAGTGGACACATCGAGCCAGATGGACAGCGACGCCGTCCGGCGCCACTTCAAGCGCATCAGTTGGACAGCGCGCCACTACCGATTGCGCCAATTCCGGCGAGAGTTTTGCTCCGGCTGGTGAGCCAGGCGAAGTTCCAGCAGCGGTCTCCTCGACGCGCGGGTAGCGCGTGCTCTTGATTCCAGTGCTTAGACCTTTGATTACCCATTGGCTCATGAGGGTCGTTCTCGCGAGTTACCGATCATTCTCGTGAACTGAGAGCGCAAAGGTTGCCAGGATTATCGGGAAATCCTGAAAGGCAAAGTTTTCCGCCGCGAGCCTGAACCCGTGCCAGTTCGCGAAAGATGGGGTCACGATTCTGTATCTATCCACGATGCCGTCCTCGCCGAGGCGAATCCAATGGAGTGCTGCACCGCGTGGCGCTTCAACCCAACCAAGAGCCGCGCCTGCCCGCAGTCTCACCTCCGGTACGCGAAACGCGCCGCCCGGAATCGTTTCCACGATCTTCGCGATTATTCGAGCGGATTGCGCCGACTCTCTGAAGAACACACGCAAGCGCGCGAAACCATCTCCCTCGGATTCGTGCGGAACCTCAAACTCGATTAGTTCGTAACCGGAATACGGCTGTGCCTTCCTCAGGTCTCGCGAGACCCCTGAGGCGCGGGCGATCGGACCCACCAAGCCAAACTCGCGAGCATCGTTTGCAGATACATCGCCGACTTCCTCCAGCCGATCGAGGAAGCTACTCGACGTGCTCAGCATCCGCTCAAGCTGGAACAGCTTTGCAGCCACATCGCCAATTTGCGACGCGGTCCGCTTGCAGGCTGAATCTTCGAGGTCCATTGTCAGGCCGCCGAAAGTATTCAGTCCGAATAGATAACGGTGACCCGTCAGCACGCTGGAAATCCGCAGCAGGTCCTCTTCGAGGATCGCCGCCTGGGCACCCGCAACCGCAAGGGCGGTAGACTCGCAGATTCCTTCGATAGCTGCTACGTGATGACGCAGGCGTTCCACCTCTGCGATCAATCTCCTCAGGGCGCGCGCCTTCGGCGGAACCTCGATGTGGCAGACTCGCTCGACGGCCTGACACAAAGCCAATGAGTGAGCGAATGCTGAGGTTCCGCTGATCCGCTCCGCTATCAACAGAACATCGTCGGCGTGGCGCCCCTCGGCGATCTTTTCCAGACCGCGGTATGCATAGAACAGGCGCGGCCACGCGCGAATCACGTCCTCGCCTATGGTCTCGAGCTGAAAGTGGGCCGGACCAGTTGCCGCTGAATAGATAGGCCCCACCGGCATGATAAAGGCTCCCTCCTCCTCGACAATCTGGCGGGGCTTCCAATTCAAATCGGGCTCGCGATGCAGCACAGGCTTAGCCGCATTAAAGCTTTTGCGCATTGGATTTACGCCCTCTTGCCAGGCGTCATTGTGGAGGACGAAATCGCCGAGGCGCGGGTGACCTTCGAAGACGAGCCCGAACAGATCCTCTGCCTCGCGTTCGTGCCAGTCGGCGGCGTGAATCTGTTTGCTGATGCTGGGTACCCGATCTTCCGAACTGGACAGATGAGTAAGCACGTGCACCCAACCAGCTTCGCGTTCGCCATAGAACACGTATCGCAGGTCCCATCGCGCTCGCTGTTCGACGATAAGACTGCCGAAGCTGTAATGCAGAGTTGAAAACAACCACTCGCAAATCGCTGTTAGAGCCGCAGGTTCGCATTCGAGCTGACCGCCAGTACCGGCGCCATCATTGATGCTCACGCTAACTCTGCCAACCCAGCGCGTCTTAGCCTCTTCGACCACTTGCGTCAGTGCGACGGGCATCGTTCACCTCGACAGACCGTCGGCCGCCATCTCGAGAAGCCGGTGGAGCGGTTGTGGCATATAAACTCCGAATATGATGATAGGCGCTCCGGCCAGAACCAGGGTCAGCACGCAGCTCGCCGGCAGCCTTATCGGGATGGCATGGGCGCTCACCGGTTCTGGCAGCCCGAACACCATCCGGTTGAGGTGATGAAGGATGCCGAAGAACGCGACGATAACGAATGCAGCGAGCAGACCGGTTGCGAGGTAATGTTGGTCGGCGATTCCCGAGCGCAGAATCGAGAATTCGCTAAGGAAAAGCGCGAGCGGCGGCGCCCCGGCGATCGCGATTCCTCCGAATAGCAGGGCGACCCCGGCCGACGGTGAGATTCGTATCAGACCTCGCACATCCGCTATCTGTCGTGTGTCCACTGCGAGCAGAGTTGCCCCTGCCGCGAAGAAACAGAACGATTTGGTCAGCGCGTGATTGAGTATTTGATACACAGCGCCGTAATGCCCGGCGGCGCCGCCAATTCCCGCGGCGGTCAGGATGATGCCCATGTGTTCGACCGTGGAGAATGCGAACAGGCGCTTGTAATCGGTCACCTGGATGATCAGAAACGCAGCGATACCTACCGAGAACAACCCTACGATCATTGCCCATCCGTCGACATCGACCTTTCCCGAGGCCTTCAGCACCGGCACCAGCCGCAATATCACGTACAAGATAACGGTTGTCTTGATGCCAGAGAGCAATGCACATATCGGGCTCGGCGCCTGACTGTGCGCGTCGGGTAGCCACGTGTGCAACGGCACCAACCCGGCCTTCGCTCCGAACCCCACGAGGATTAGAACAAAGGCGGTCGCAAGCACAGCCGGTGAAACGCGCGGTGCCAACTCGATCAACGTCTGCCAGGTGTAGGCGCCTCCGGGATACTGGCCGCGTGTCGCCGCGAACAATGCCAGAAACCCGAGCAGTGCTATCGCTCCTCCCATAACCGTCAGCACTGAGTACTTCCAGGCAGCTTCAAGTGCTTCGCGGGTATTTTCAAAGGCAATCAGGTACACGGAGAGAATCGTGGTCAGTTCCACGCCCGTCCAGACCAGGTTGGGCTCGGCCAGCATCGGCACCGAGAGCATCGCGAAGACAAACAGATTGTAATTCGCATAGTAGCGGCGCAAATGCCGAGCACTCGGTTCGTGCGCCATATAACCCCACGAGAAAAGCGCCGCGCTACTCCCGATCGTTGCGACCAGGAGCAAGATCAACGCACTGAGTCCGTCTATGAGGACCCAGTGCGCGATCGCGACGACCGTGCTACCGGCGACCACCCGCATTGCCGCGACTATCGCCATCGCAAGCTCAGCCACGCATGCCGCCAGTGTTACCGCCGGCGAGGTTCGGCGTCCCAGCGGCAGACACGAAACGAGCGCGGCAACCAGCGGCACGGCGAGGATGACGAGCAGAATCATTTATTCGCGCCTTCCTTAAGCGTCGTGAACGCGCCGACTTCCGTCGTTCCTACACGTTCCTGGGTTATCCGCGTCAGGATTCCGATCACCAGCGCGATGATCAGCATGTCGAACGGGAAAGCCATCTCGATGACCAACGGCAGCGTGGGCGCGATGGCGAAGCCGCAAAGAAGTGCCCCGTTCTCGATGCCGAAGATGCCAATGAGTTGGGGTACAGCCTCCCGCCGCACCGTCAGCGTGTAGACTCCGATCAGGAGTCCCGCAAGCCCGATCGGAAGGTTGATTGCACCGATATTTCCTGCCGCCGGCGGCAGATATCCGCTCAGAAAAAAAGCCAACAGGGTCAATCCGAGCGCGATCAGAAGCGAACTGGGAATATTCAAGACCTGATCGATCTCGCGTCTTCTGAAAATTTCCTCAGGCACGGTGCGCTTAAGCAGATACGGAATCACGATCGGCTTCATCACAGAGTCGAGAGCGGCTACTGCCAAGAGGTCGGGTGCGCGCAAGCCAAGTCCGAGCAGTAGCGCGGACACAACCAGGCAGATCGACTGAGTGATATAGAATCGCTGGCATCCCTGCATCTGCCGCGTCGCCGCCAGCCCAAACGAACTCATCAGGAACAGTCCAGCGGCCAGTCCGTTCAGCGAGGTCAGGAGCGCGTAGGAGTTCGTCATCTCAACGCACCTAGAATTTCAGGAGCCCGGTGATCATCGCGACCACCGAGGTTACGAACGCGGCGCCCAGAAACTCGCTGACCCGAAAGAGCCGCAGTTTCGCCAACGACGATTCAATCGCGACCAGCACCAGCAGGAAAAGTCCGACCTTGAACAACACGAGCGGCACCGCCAAAAGGACCTCGGCGGCGCTCTTCCCGCTCGCCAGTCCCCACGGGGTAAGCAATACGTTGAGCAGGATACACATCAGCACCAGCAGCTTCATCTGTCCGCCCCACTTCATCAGCGCCATCCCGGTGCCTGAGTACTCGAGGCTTTTCGATTCGTCGATCATCGCGAGCTCGAAATGACCGGTGGGATTGTCGACCGGAATCCTCCCTGCTTCAGCGAGGATGAGCATCACGAAAGCGATCACCAGCAGCACGTGCGAGGGCGCGAAGAAGTTCGACAGTGGCGTCACCCAGTGCTGCTGAACGATGTAGGGAATGGTAGAGCCGGCGACGAACGAGACGGTGAAAAAGACAATCATGAAGACCGGCTCAGCCAGGAAGCCGACCATGCGCGTGCGGCTCGCGCCCATCGGACCGTAAGGATTTGCGGTGTCTACCGCCGCTAGCGTCGCGAAGAAGCCACCCAGCGCCAACACAAAACCGCCGCCCAGCATGTCGCCCATGAACGCGAAGAACAGTGGGTAACTGGTGAGCACCGGAATCAGCGTGGCCACGAAGATCGGTGCGACAAAGACTACGTGTGGCGTCACCCGAAAAATCCAGGAGACCTGTTCCGAGACTACCTCATCTTTGTGGAACAGTTTTCGAAGGTCGCGATACGGCTGAAAAATGCTGGGTCCACGTCGCGATTGGACGATCTCCTTCAGGCGTGACAACACCCCCGCCACCAGCGGAGCGAGCGCCAGCACGAATAGCACCTGAAGCATGTTGAACCCGATCGAACGCACCATCGTCCGCTATGCTCTTCCTGTGCGACGTTATGTCTCGCGTCGCCGACGCCGACATGGCGCAAACCCGCGAGAGAATTCAGATGACCAGGTAGGGAACCTGAACAAATCAAACCCCTACCAGCTTACGCCTCGGTAGGGGTTATCAGCCCTGCTCAGGAAAGGGCGGTTTCGGCGGTGAACCCCATCACCAACTCTATCGACGGAAGTGTAGCAGCGGTTTCATCACAGTCAACTCAAGCTTGGCACCGAAATCAAATCCAACTGCCGACCGCGATTCCCATAACGGCGCCGACCGCACCCGTCACAACGCTCCCAACCAGGTAGAGCGCGCCCAGTAGCATCTCTCCGTCCTGAAGCAAGCGAACCGATTCGTACTCAAAGGTCGAAAATGTCGTGTAGCCACCGACAAAGCCGACGGCGAAGAATAGGCGCCAGTAAGGGCCGCTCTTGAGCGAACGCGAGGAAAACCCCGATGATGAAGCTTCCGGTGACGTTGATCACGAAGGTCCCATACGGAAACGCAGGACCAAAACGGTTGGCAAACCAGCCGCCGACCAAATAGCGCGTTGCCGATCCGATGCCGCCACCCAACGCGACCAGCAGAACGCCCAGCACCCTATGCACCGTCTGACGCTTCGCTTCGAGCTAGCAGCGCACGCATCATTTCGGTCCGCCCTACGATTCCAACCAGTTCGCCTTTGGCATCCACCACGGGCAGACGCTTAACGCGCTTTTCTGCGGAAAGTGCAAGGGCACTCGCGACAGGCATTTCCTCTCGAACCGTGATCACATCTCGCGTCATCAGTTCCCTGGCAACCCGCGCGTGAAGCCTCTGAATGTGTTTGCGCGCGGGTCCGCCAATCCGCTCAATTGGGACCTTAGAAACCAGGAGTTCTATTACACTCGGCCAAGTCTCGCGACTTACTTTCGAAATCAAGTCGGAGTCCGCAATGATTCCTACGACGCGTCGCTTATCATCTATCACCACAACCCGCTTGTGGGCCGACGAGACCAGCAACTCGAAAAGTTCTTCGATGGTCGCCGATTCGTGGACGCTCGGAACGTCGCGCGTCATCACGTCGCCAACCGAAGCTTGAGCTCCGAAAGCGCGCGCCTCTGGGTGCCACTCGGGCAGGTGCACGGCAGCGATCGTATTCAAAACGTCAAGACGGCCCAGGATTCCCACGAGCTTACCGTTGCCATCGACAACCGGCAGCCGTTTGAGGTGCTTCTCCACCATCAATCGCGCCGCCCGGCCGAGGATCATGTCTGGTGGGACTGTTACGACACCTGTCGTCATTACTTCGGACACGGTACGGCTTGGGCTTTCCAGCGATTCATGAAGTCCGCGAACATATTCGAGGTCGGTCGCTCGCTTAAGGCTAATCGTGACCCTCATCCCCCCGCGCGTGAGGAGGTCGTTGTCGCTGACCATACCCACCACCCTCCCATCGTTGTCCACCACCGGAACGGCGGTATAGTCCTTGTCCAAGAGCAGCTCAACAACTTGCGTGATCGGACTATCGGGATGAACCGTGGCGACTTCACGACGCATCACCTCAGAGACCTTCACGTCGGGGAGGCCTTCTTTGAACGGGGCTCCCGACTGAACGACTTCCACATCGTGTACGACTATGAGCGCATCGGCAGCCATCTCCCGCAAAGGCCCAAGTACTCGCTCGATTCGCTCCGGCCTGTCCACGACAGTGATCAGCACTGGCTGATCAAGCGACAATCGAAGGATGGCGTCTGTGTGAATCAGCGATGAGGCGCCGAAGCCGGCAACGCCGCGAGTGGCCGTTGCACCGCTGCAGCCTTCTCGCCGGAGCATCTCGATAATCGCCATGTACAAGGCCTGATGGTGATAGTGATCGGTTTCGGTGATGAAGACGGTGAGCTGCTTACCCCTGCCGGTGAACATGATCATTGCCCTCCCAACGACGGTGAAGGCGCAGGCAGGCGCCTGCGGAGCGTCCGAGAGTCTACCAAATGCAGGATGCTCACGATCAAAAAAGGCTCTCCGCCCTTTCCGGTAGAGCCCTTCACAAAGAAAAGCCCCTACCCGTGTTTGCCACCAGTAGGGGTCATCAGCTCGCTAACGGAGCGGTTCGCGGTGGAACCCCATCACCGATTACGCCTAACATCAGAGTATCGACGAGGCCACTTAGTCAAGAACGGCGCCGTAACTTTCGCAGAATTGAAGCGTCCGGAGGCTGCGATGCAAACGTCAACTACCATCACCCGCGTTCACGCCAGAGAGATTCTGGACTCCCGTGGGAATCCTACTATTGCCGTCGAAGTTCGCCTGGAGGACGGCTCGTTGGGCCGCGCGGCTGTGCCATCGGGAGCCTCGACCGGCTCGCGTGAAGCGCACGAACTCCGCGACGTCGATGCGCGCCGCTACGGTGGCAAGGGGGTTCTCAAGGCAGTCGCCAACGTCTGTGAAATCATCGGACCCCACGTTCGAGGCCTCGACGCAAGCGCGCAGGCGAATCTCGATCGCGCATTGATTGATCTTGACGGAACGGAGAACAAGTCACGGCTTGGCGCGAACGCAATCCTCGGTGTCTCGCTCGCAACAGCGCACGCGGCGGCGGCAGCGCGCAGGCTTCCGCTGTATCGCTATCTCGCGCCAGATGCACATCTTTTGCCGGTGCCGATGATGAATATTCTCAACGGCGGCAGGCATGCGGAATCGGGTGTCGATTTTCAGGAATACATGGTGGTGCCCGCCGGCGCCCCGAACTTTGCCGAAGCGTTGCGGATGGGGGCCGAGGTGTTTCACGCCCTAGCTGCGGTGCTCAAGAAGTGCGGCTGTTCCACCACGGTCGGCGACGAGGGCGGTTTCGCCCCGAGTCTGCGCAGCAACGAGGAGCCGATTGAATTGATCCTGGAAGCGATCGTGAAAGCGGGTTATCGTCCGGGCGAGGACGCCTCGATCGCCCTTGATCCGGCGGCCAGCGAGTTTTGCGAAAACGGAAAATACGTCTTCGCGCGCTCCGACGGAAAGTCGCGCGATGCCGAAGCGATGACCAGACTTTACTCCGATTGGATCAGCCGCTATCCAATCATTTCGCTGGAAGACGGACTGGCCGAGGACGACTGGGCCGGCTGGGAGCTTCAGACGCGTGAGCTCGGGCATCGCGTCCAAATCGTCGGCGACGACATTTTCGTGACCAACCCGGCCATCATCCGCCGCGCGATCGCGCAACATGTGGCAAACTCCGTGCTCATCAAGCTCAACCAAATCGGGACCATCACCGAAACGCTTGAGGCCATGCGTGTCGCCCGCGATGCCGGATATACGTGCGTGATCTCCCATCGATCCGGCGAGACGGAGGACACCACTATCGCGGACTTCGCTGTCGCGACCGGCGCGGGACAAATCAAAACCGGGTCCGCCTGCCGCGGTGAGCGTGTGGCCAAGTACAATCGCTTACTAAAGATCGCCGAAGATCTCGCCGAGAAAGCCGTCTATGCGGGATCCGGATCATTTCCTCGCCACTAATCGAGAAGCGGTCGCAACGGCTGTGGCGCTGCTGAGAATATTGTGGACGGCGGTGGAGTTCGCCGAACCCGCTTACGCCAGTTGGCTAAGCCAATGACTCCTGAATCGCGATTGATCGCGGAGTCATGGAATATCTGGAACTGGTTACCACGGCGCTGCGTCTCATCAACGCCGTAAGACGCGAAATCGGCGAGCCCCCACTGGAGTCATTACCCACAGGCTCTTTGGAAGACGCCGACCGCCGATGCCCGATCGCGAAGGCTATGACCGCACTCGTAATTCCGAGAGAGCGTCGCATAGTGTTTTGCTATCCGTGGCATGCCTCCGCTGCTACCAAGGTCTGGCACGTCTCGTTCGCCGATCCCCTTCTTATGTCGGTTACCATGCCGGACGTCATTCATGACTTCGCCACGGCCTTTCGTCGCGGTGTCTTTCCCGATCTTTTGGGGTGAGTGGAAGCTGGCCGCGCACCGATCGCTCTGGTAGGTTGATCTTGAAGGTGGTGGAGTCCACCGAAATCGCCGCTCTCGTCGAGCGGCCGATGACTCCTACGGCAGACAGAGCTGTGGGAGTTTTTTATTTCCGCGGTCTCTGTTCAGTGGACTGGGAAGAGCACGTGGAACCTCTTCGACAACACAAATTCGACAACCCCACGAGTGAAACATGAATCTCGCGCCATCGTCCACTCCTTTCGTTAATCGAAGTCGCGAGAGGGCTGGATAGCCGCCGCATCGAGCGCGAGGCGCGGGCGCTGGCTGAGCGCGTCGCCGACAAGCGCTTTTTCGTCGCCTGTCTCGGCCAATTCAAGCGTGGAAAGTCGAGCCTCCTGAACGCAATGGTTGAAACATCTGTGCTGCCCACTGGCGTCGTGCCGGTTACCGCCATCGTCACCATTCTTAGGCACGGTCCAATTCCGCACGCCGAGGTCCATTTCGAAAATGGATCGCGTCAGCAGATGCCGTTCCAATCGATCTCCGACTACGTCTCCGAAGAACACAATCCGGAAAACTTTCGAGGTGTCGCAGCCGTCGAAGTCTTTGTGCCCGCCGCGCTCCTTGCGTCGGGCATGTGCCTAGTGGACACGCCCGGTATCGGCTCGGTCTTCGCGGGCAGTACAGCTGTTACCCGAGGATTCGTTCCTCACATCGACGCCGCCCTTATCGTGCTCGGAGCCGATCCGCCGATGTCGGGGGACGAAATGATGCTCCTCGAAGAGCTCGCCGCCCACGTGGACGATATGATGTTCGTACTCAGCAAGGCGGACCGCCTCACGGTCAGAGAGTGTAACGAATCGATTGGATTTGCGCGGCGTACTCTGGTCCAAAGGATCGGGTGCGATGTGGGACACGTGTTCCAGGTCAGCGCGCCCGAATGGCTCAATGGCGCAGGTCCAACCCGCGAAGCACCGGCTCTGTTAGCGGAGCTCGAACGGCTTGCGCGCGATTCCGGCCCGGCGCTCGTGGATGCCGCGGACAGGCGCGGCATCCAACGGCTCACCGCCAACCTGCTCCGCGAAACCGACAACCTGCGCGACGCGCTGATTGCGCCGGCCGAGGAGTCGCAGCGTGTCGCAGCATGCCTGCGGGAGGTAATTGCCGATGCCGAAGGCTCGCTGAGCGATCTGAGTCATTTGTTCAGAGCCGAACAGGAACGTGTCAGTCGCCGTTGCACCGGACGGCGAGATACCTTCTTGGCCGGCACAATTCCCGCCGCTCGCAAAGAGTTCCACGACGCAATTCTTTGGGCGACCGAGCGCCGGGGAACGCCGCTTTACGACCGCGCTACGGAAATCGCGCAATCCACTTCGCGGCGGCTTCTCAATCACTGGCTGAAAGAAGAGCGTCCGGCCGCTGAAGCGATGTACCGCGAGTCGGCGCACCGCTTTGTGCAGCTCGCTAATGATTTTCTGAAGCGGGTTACCGAGTCGGGCGATCCTCGGCTCGCCGATTTGCCCTCAGCAGTAAGCGAAGAGTCCGGGTTCCGCGTGAAAGGCAAGCTCTACTTCGGCGAGCACTTCGGTTTTCCGCGCCAGACTGCGGCCGAGCGAATCGTCAACGTCTTCATGTCGCGTCGCCGCCAGCTCGAAACCGTCGATAAAAAGGTCGCGCGATATCTCGTCACGCTGCTGTCCCTCAATAGCACCCGAATCCTAAACGACTTCGACGCTATAGTTCGCGAGAGTGGACGCCGCCTCGAGGCCGAAATCAGGGGGATGCTCAACGAGCTGCGCACGACTGCCGAGAGCACTCTCGCCCGCGCCGAGGCCACGCGTGCCGCCGGAACTGAGGCGGTCAGGTCGAGCCTCGAACACCTTCAGCATCTTCGGGCGAAGATCATGCTGGCATCGGAGCAAGCTGTAAAACCTTCTGGAGACACCTCAGCTCCGTGACCACGACTCCAAAAAACTCCGAGGGTGAGACTGCCCGCGCCATTTTACTGCCCGTGCGCACTGCGCTGCTGGCTCGTCTGTTCGCGCGCTTCCGGTCGAAACCATGCCTCCATGACCGCCAGGCGATACTGTCGAACGTCGATTGGGTAATCGAAATGCTGCGCCGGGTCCGCGAAGACAAACCGGAAGCGTCAGCGCGATGGTGGGACGACATGAAACAGGCTGTCCTGGAAGATCGCGATGCAAATCCTTCAAAATCACCTCCATCAAAGGAGAGTTGATTCGACGCGGCGAGTTGTCCTCGGCAATGTACCTTGAAACGTCAGTGTTATTGGGTGTGGTCTTCGGCCTCGTAGCTGCGCTGATGGCATTTCTGATCGTTTACGACGAATACCAAAAGCACATGCTTGGCAATCGGCGGTTATGGAAGAAATCCCTCATCGGAGGACTCGCCGCATTTCTCTTCTTTTTCATTCTCTCAATCGTCGCTGGCTATTGGCTCTCCTACGTTATTCTGCGGTCGCCTGGAACAGTTGGTGGATAATCGCGTCGAACCGATCCCTGAGATTCGACAACCCGATACTTAGAAACAAAGGTGCGCTCACGGATCCCGACGAAACCCGAATACGGAATACGAGCAATTGTCTGACAGGAATCCTCGCGGCATCCGCCCTTGAGAGTCCACTAGATGACGACCCTGCCGAGCGTCGCTAGTCCGTCACTGCCCCGACGCTGCTCGATGATACCTGAGCGGCATACTTCGCGAGCACACCTCGCGTGTACCGAGGCGCGGGCGCGCGCCATGCGGAACGGCGACGCGCGATCTCCGCTTCGGGCACATTCAGCGTGAGCAGGCGCTTGTCCGCATCAATCGTGATTGGATCACCTTCGTGCACCAGCGCTATCAATCCTCCCACTTGCGCCTCGGGTGCTACATGGCCGACCACCAACCCGCAGGTGCCGCCCGAGAAACGGCCGTCGGTGATCAGGCCGACCGCATCGCCGAGGCCCGCACCGATGATAGCGGACGTCGGCGACAGCATCTCACGCATACCCGGTCCGCCCTTTGGCCCTTCGTAACGTATGACGAGTACGTCCCCGGCATTGATCTTCCCAGCGAGGATCGAGTTCAGACAGTCCTCCTCGCATTCGAATACTCGCGCCGGTCCCGTAATGTGATGGCTTTTAATTCCGGTGATCTTCGCGACCGCGCCTTCGGTCGCTAGGTTGCCCCGCATGATTGCCAGATGGCCCTGCTGATAGACCGGCTTATCCCATTGATGGATAACGGCTTGGTCCATCCAGGGCGAGTCGGGGACTTCGGCCAGATTTTCCGCAACAGTCTTCCCGGTAATCGTGATCCCGTCGCCATGCAACAGGCCATGATTCAGGAGCATTTTCATGACCTGCGGGATACCGCCGACACGGTGCAAATCCGTCGTGGCGTATGGTCCCGACGGCTTCATGTCACAGAGCACCGGTACGCTTTCGAATCGTCTCGAAATCGTCGATGGTCAGCGGCACTTCCGCTGCGTGAGCCATCGCGAGCAGGTGCAGCACAGCGTTGGTTGATCCGCCAACCGCCATCACGACCGAGATCGCATTTTCGAACGCCTTCCGTGTCATGATTTGCGGTAAAAGCTGGCGGCGAATTGCGGCCATTAAGGCCTCGCCCGACTTTGCCGCACTGTCGGCTTTCTCCTCATCGACTGCCGCCATCGTCGAGGATTAGGGCAGGCTCATGCCCATGGCCTCGATCGCAGAGGACATTGTGTTCGCGGTATACATCCCGCCGCACGAACCCGCACCCGGACACGCACGGCGCTCGACTTCCAGCAATTCCTTGTTGTCGATCTTATGGGCGCTGCATTGTCCGACAGCCTCGAACGCACTCACAATTGTCAGATCCCGACCGTTGTAATGCCCCGGTTTGATCGTTCCACCGTATACGAAGATCGCCGGAATGTTCATCCGCGCAATCGCCATCATCGCACCCGGCATATTCTTGTCGCATCCCCCGATCGTGACTACACCGTCCATTGCCTGTGCACTGCATGCGGTCTCGACCGAGTCGGCGATCACCTCGCGCGAGACCAGGGAATACTTCATGCCCTCGGTTCCCATCGCGATGCCGTCGCTCACGGTGATCGTGCCGAACACCTGCGGCATTGCGCCGGACGCCTTGATCGCGGCCTCTGCACGCTGGGCGAGTACGTTCAGACTCATGTTGCACGGGGTGATCGTACTGTAGGCGTTCGCGACACCAACGATCGGCTTCTGGAAATCAGTGTCGGTGAAGCCAACTGCGCGTAGCATCGACCGGTTGGGCGAACGTTGAACGCCCTCTGTGATCAGCTTGCTGCGAAGATTCTGTGGCATCTTACTCCCCCGGATTTGTCGTTTAGCGCCAAAAACAAAAAGACCCCCACAGGCGGTTCGCCGGTAGGGGTCATCAGCTCCAACGGGTTGAGAGCGGTTATCGGGTGAACCCCATCACCATCACGGAGTGTATGTTCTCAGCACCAGACCGCAGCCGTCAAGCGAAGTTTCGCATAGCGGCTCGAGTTGCTCCAAGATCACGTCGAATGCGAAGCTGAATTCCTTAAACGGCGCACAAGCAAGAGCAAACCTCCAACCTCAGCGCGTTGTTCAAGCCCAGCGCGCGCTCCGCTGCCAGCCGTCGGCGAGAGCCTCCGGAAACTCGAAGCTGCAGCTCTAAGGCGCGGCGTCGCATCTTTCCGCCGGCGGTATTGCTCGATTACGGCTCGTGAGGACCGTGGGGACAATGTTGCGTTCAATCAGCTCTGTCAGTCGCTTGACAAAAGCGGACAGTTTGCGGACAATTCGTTCATTCGCCTATGTCTGAGAACCAAAAAGAGCTTGATTTTACTGGTGGAGCTGACGCGGATCGAACGCGCGACCTCCTGAATGCCATGGGCGCCTCTCGGACAATCTGATCTTTGCTCCCCGATTAACTAATCTTTTCAAATACCTCTCGCTAGGAGTCCGTCTGAATAATCATCAGATGTTCTCACTGCTGTTTAGGTACGAATCGGATCCGCAACTCTCACGTTCAGCCAAGTTCTGCAGCGTGTCAGTAGAGCACGAGGGCTGCAATTTGCGGAAACTCTGGGGGCCGGTCATTGGCAGTCGGACCTTCGCTCGAAATTGAACCCTAGACCTGCTTTAGAAAATGCAGTCCGGTAACATAGAGAGGCCTGCTTCTCCACTTCCGGACAAACAGGAACGAACTCGACGAAGCTGCCCAACGTATCAACGAGAAAATCTCATGTCTTTGCAGGACGCCGGGTCAACAGCATCGGGCCGTAAACAATCTCGAACAGCCCGAACGCCGCGATCCAGCAGATGGCCGATAAAGCGAGTAGGAGCAGCATCCCGCCGATGTTCCAGGATGCCGCGACCCGCGTGATGGCGGCGGCGTTGATCAGAATAAAGATGACGACCGTCGGCCGGTTCGCCGTCAGGTCGCGCCCGGTATGTCCGAGCGTGACGCGAGGCATCACGGCGAGAATCATGATGCCGATCGCCCCTGCGGTGAGCGCGTGAATCGCTGAGGCAACCGGCACCCCGGTATCGAGTAGCGAAAGTCCGAGCAGGGCGGCGCCGAGCACCACCCAGCCATAGCCGATATGCAGGATGAACAGGAGCGGTTCGGCCAGGGTTGCGCCCCCGGCCCAGCGGGCAAGCCGCCACGCATTGAGCACGGCGGCGATGAGCAGAATCACGCCCGCCAGACGGAGATCGGGAAGTATCGCCCAGAGAATAAGCCCGACGTTAAGCACGCCGACCGCGGCGAGGTCGGCCGCGCCGGGAGGCGCGGGCAGGCGCGTGCGATGGCGTTCGAGTAGCCAGTTGCGCGTAAAGTTCGGGATGATGCGCCCGCCGATGACGGAGATCAGCATGATTGGGGCTGCAAGCCCGAGCCGCCAGCCCAATCCGCCGGGTACCGCGAAACCTAGAGATTCAAGATGCATCAACAGATCGCCGATTACGAAAACCGCGAGCGGCACTGTCATCAGCAGATTGCGCCAGTTCCTGCCGGCGATGATTTCACGGGCCGCGACGGCGAGCAGCGCGACCGGGAACGACAGGTCTGCCCCGATCGCGATCCACGCCGGAAACTCGGCTGAAATCAAACAGGCGATACGCCCCAGCATCCAAAGGCCCGTGAGCAGCGCCAGCGGGTAGCCGCTCACCGGCAGCCGCTTGGTCCAGTTCGCAATCGCAGTCAGGAGGAATCCGCCGACCGCCGCCATCACGAAGCCGAACAGCATTTCGTGGATATGCCATGTCAGAGGATCGAAGCGGGTCGGCAACCGCACATATCGCAGGAACATGGCGAGCCAGAGGGCGATGGCCACGATGGCCCAGCTTCCGGCGGCTAGAAATAACGGTCGGAACGCGTAGCTGAGGACTGCAGGCAGCCGTAAGCGGCGAGCGCACTCTTCGACCGTGATGCTCATGTCTGTTTCCGTTTCCTGCCAACAGTTCTGACCGGCCTTGTGCGCACCTGAAGAGAGCAAGAGCGTGTCACCGAGTTACCGGTACTGCGCGGGTGAAGGCTCTTGGCGTGTAAGCGACAATCACCATCCGCGATGAGTACTCAAGGGGTCTTTCGCGCCGCGCGATAACGAGCACGCTCGGCCGCCAAAAATTCAGCTTCGGACTTCGGCTCGGTTGCGCCGCGAGCTGGCTGAGCCTCACCGGAACCGCCTGTACGCAACCTATCCTGATCCGCTGCTCGACCTACGCGCAAGAGTTCGTTCTGGGTGCAGCCGTAGAGTTTCGTCGTTCACGGCGACTCATGGGCAGCGATCTGACTGGCGCTATTTGGTAACCAGAACCTCGCCGACCATTCGGTCCTTTTCATGAGGAATACAGGCGTAGAGATAATGTCCGGGCACCGTAAACGTGTAGCTCCAACTCTGACCTGGCGGTATGAAACCCGAATCGAAGGGTTTGGCATCCGGCGGGAGCGAAACGTCGCTCTTGTCCTGAACGATGCTCACGTCGGTGGTCACATCGTGGATCACCTGCCCGGTATTCCTGAACTCCACGGTCGTTCCAACCTTCACGGTGATCTTTTGGGGAACATACCGCGCGGGTTTGTCGGTCATCGTGACCACGACCGGATTCCCGGCGGCCGATACTAGCGAGACTAGGCTGGCAAGCACCGACATCGTTACGACGGTGAGAAACATGACAGGCAGCATGGACAGGTAGGGCAATTTTTTCTTCAATTTTTCCTGCTCCTCTATTCTCGCTCCGCCACCCGGTCGCGGATTCAGCGCGAAACTGGGACTCCGAACAGCTCCGATGGACCAGCATAGGAAATTGCAATGCTGCTCGCTTATTGGGCCGGCTGATTCGACTGAGTATCGCCGCTCGCCATTGCTTCAGGCCCCTGCCGATAGAACACGGACCACAGTGAAACGATCCCGGCTATGCATCCGCTCCAGAATAACATCCAGAAGGTAAGCGTGCCCGAAGAGACGATGCTTGTCCCAAAATACAGGACGAGCAGGACCAGGCCGAGCACTACGTCAGTGACCGCGGGCCACTTAAGGTAATCAATACGAAAAGCCGCAAGCCCCAGCAGCACCAATACAATCGCTGACAACGCAATGACCCAACCGTGCGAGTCCACCAATGCCGGATCAAGCACTGCGACCCATACCAGCCAGAGTCCGAGCAGCCCTTCGAGCAGGTTTGGAACCATGGAGCTTCTCCTCGTTTCGATGAATCCGGCTCAAGTGACGCCAGGTAATCGGTGGGATCGCCAGGTAAGCTACGGAGCTGGCGGCGATCAGGAGCTTCCACCATGCACCGAGCGGCGTTGCAAAAACGATCGTCAGCATGACCAAGAAGTGAACCACGTAGAAAAAGTAACCGGCGGATTTGAGTGACGGCCGTTCAAGCACAACCGCAAGGCTATAGAGGAGCCCGTAGACTCCCGCCAGGAGTACAAACGCGCCTAACAGCAGCGCTGTCGCGACAAGTGAGTGAGGCGTCAAGCCGCGGCCTCTCTGGGTTCGATCGTGGCTTGCGCTTGTTTGCTTTTACCGATGGTGAGCATGTCGTACATCAAGGTTACGTAACCGGCAGTAAAGATCAGCCCGAAACCAAAACGCGACCACATCCCCTCGATGTACCAGGGCCGATGCTGCAAGGCGGTAAAGGCGCTCCACGTGGAGCCCCCGAGGGCACGCTCGAAGAACGCCTGATCCATGCCGGCGATGAGCAGCCCTCCCACCATTCCGAGCAAACCGATGTTGAGCAGAGCAAACGACCATTTCCAGGCCCAGCCGTCCAATCTGGCGCTCCTGCGGCTCTTTTCCAGCGCCAGATAGATGACCGCGATTATTCCGCAACTATACGCTCCCCAAAATGCGAAATGAGCATGCGAAGCCGTCCACTGAGTGCCGTGTGAGTAGAGGTTGATCTGCGGCAGGGTCATCATAAAACCCCATACACCCGCACCAAGAAAGTTGCCGAACGCCTCCGCGAGCATCCAGTAAAACGCCGGCCGGTTGCCCGTCTGCATCTGGTGCGTGCCGGCGTCATAGATCGCGTGGATGACCATGCCCAACAAAGGCAGCGGCTCGAGCGCCGAGAAAAATCCGCCAACGCCCAACCAGTAACGCGGCGTGCCGATCCAAAAGTAGTGATGGCCCAGGCCGAGGATACCAGTGCCGAGCACCAGTGCTACCTCCACGTAAAGCCAGCTTTCCACTACGCGTCGCGACGCTCCGAGCAGTTCCATCAGCGTCCACGCCATGATGCAGCCAATCAGAACCTCCCAGGTTGCCTCAACCCATAGGTGCACCAGCCACCACCACCAGAACAGGTCCTGAGACATATTGGTCATCGCGGGAAAGGCATCGAGGTAAAGCACCAGCAGCGGTATCAGGTCCAGTATCAGGACCGTCAATATGCCGCTTCGGCGCGAACTCTTCAGTGCGGTAGCTACGACGTTGTAGGCGAAGACGACGCCGACGATAACCACCGCGACAGCCGCCCACCGCGGTGCTTCAACGTACTTGCGGCCCTGATTGATGAACCACAGAGTGAACTCAGTTGCGGGACCGTACTGTACGAAGATCAGGACCACTGCGACCACGGCAATGACCGCGCAGAAAATCCAAAACATCACCTCTCCCAGAGCAATCCCTTCGACCTCTTGCCCGGTGTCCACAGGCAGGAACCAGTAGACGGCACCGAAGAATCCCATCAGATGCCAAAGGATGAGGGTATCTATATGGAGTATTTTGGAAGTGTTGAAGTTAAAGGTATTCAAGAGAAAGGAAGGGTTGACGTAGTAGGTTGCGGAAAGAACTCCGAACAGCACCATCACACCGAACAGAACCATCGCCGCCGCCAGATACTTGAGCGCAAGCCGCTGTGAACGGTACATGAATAGCCCCTCCGCTTCGTCTACTTCGCAGGACTGCGGCCCGCGCAGTCAGGAAAGCCGTTCGTATCGACCGCCGACATCCACTTCAAGTATGCAACCATAGCCTCTGCCTCTCCGTGGTCGATATGCAAATTCGGCATCAAGTGGTATCCAACATGAAAAGGATTCATGAGGAAATTGATGATCGCGTCGCCGCGCTTTTGCGCTGGATAGGTCATCCACAGCGGATCGAGCCACGCCTTTGTGAGGTCTGGCGCGTAGTAGGCGCCGTTGCCGAAAAAAGTGTGGCAATCCATACACGCACGACTTTGGATGACGAGCTTTCCTTTGGCTATGAGTTGGGACGCTTGGTTCTCATCGTAGCGATGGCCGAACAGGAGTTCTTCGCCGCCAACTTCTGGCATGCACCAGTGTTTATCTGTGTCGTACTCGTAACCAATATGACGGTTGATCACGGCGTACCGAGGTACATGCGAGCCGCCGGGCCCAATTGCTTTGAGGCTGTCCACGGTCAGGATGGCGAGGACGGCGCTCATGAACAAAGTCGCAGCTATGGCTCCGGCTCTCCAGAAGCGCGAATCGGCGGTGTAGCTGCTATGCGCCGTCACCTTCTCGATAGGGTGCTCGTCCATCGCCCCTCCCCCTCAAATGAATTGTTTTTCGAGCAGCAGGACTCTCTACCATACGAAAGCCGACCAAATCCAGAAGCGCTGATCGTAGGAAAAACGCTTCGGATTTCGTGAGTTGGCGATTGCCCATCATCGCATCACTTAGAGTCGCTGTTACGCCTCGGAAAGCTGACCGTAGGAAAATCTTTAGTCGAGTAATCCTTCATCGTAACCAGCGCGCGACAAAACGCGCCGGGCAGCGGAGAAAACGCTGGGGCTGTCTATGTACGGCGATACAGGAACTTTCGGCACATTTTGAATTTTGAGCAACAGCTCCGGTCGGTCGGGGCCCACAAGTTCGTCGCATCGTTCGTAAACTCCCCCAGGCCCATCTTCAAGCGGGTTGTGTACCTTGAGAACTGCGCGCACGGCAGCGAGTACTCTAGGCGCGGGGGGTAGCATCATCATCGCGGCGAGCGCTCCATGATCGAGTCGTAGCCTCGCGGCGAGCGCAAGCGGGCTGCCATCGCTGCACTCCTGGGCCATCGGCAGGAGGATTTTCTCCTCTATGCGAATGTGCCTAAGCAATGTTTCGCGGAAAATCTGATAGGTCTCAGCATTCGTTTCCTGCTTGCGAGGCATAAGATCGAGCAAGCCTTCGAGGCGCAGGTGCTCCATCGCCATCACTTCGTAAATTCGACGAGGATGTTCAGGGCCGCTCGACGCTCTGGCTGAGTCTGTTGGCTTACTCATGGTTATGGCCCCGCGTTGACAGCCCTGAGTCTCCTTTCGATTCCGCCCTTGCGTCCCGTACGCAAAACCGCTGCGGCCGTGTTGAGCATGAACGCAAACAGCGCGACCACGTTGAACATTCCACCCCATTTATAAGCCGCAATTGACCCGCTGAGGTCTCCGCCAATGCGCGCGAGGAGCGAGAGGTGGAGAAGCACGACATGCGCGTAGAACACTCGACTGAAAAGCAGTGGCCGCCCAGCAACGGCGGGGAAGATAATCGGCGCGTGGGCGAAGATCATCGAGAAAACAAACCCCAAAAAGACGGCGTGAAGCATCACATCGTAATGTGCGAGCGTAAGATCGTCGCCGAAGCCGAGCCATGCGAGGCCGCTCACGCCAAGCCAGACATAGCCGGCGAGGAGACTCGCGGCGATGTAGCGCGTTAGTCCCGACTGTCGCACCGTGCGTCGCGCGAGGTCATAGCGCCAGAGCCACAACGCCATCAGCACCATCGCGAGGCCTGTCAATCTGAGTCCCAGGTTGCGCTCGAACATCGCACAAATGGTCCCGCCCACGAACGCCCCGGTGGCGACAAGAAACAAAGCCGTTTTCCGGCGGTCTGCTCCGCCGAAGCGGCTGAGTTCGAGGCGCTCGCCAACGATTGTCAGGACGAAGAAGGCCACCCACCAAAAGAACATCAGGGTAATCGGAATTCCGGCGAGCCAATAACAGTTGCCGATGAACCAGGCTACGGCCCCCAGCATCATCGTCGCGACAAACCATGTGGTTTGGCGGTAGAGGAGAGTGAGGAGGTTACACACCAGGGCAAGACTTCCGAGCGTCATCAGCAGTGGCCCCGTTGGGCCCTGTAAGCCTGCAACCAGAGCGAGGGCGCCAACGCCACTGAGAGCGGGAGCGCCGTAGGCCCACCCCTTTCCAATCGCGACTGCGCGCTCAAGGCTAATCAATGTCCCGAGAAAGCCGCAGACCATGAGCGGGCCATGCGTCGTTAGAAAAACCGGTTGAATCGGCGGCAGCACCCAGCCGAGCCTCAGAAGCCCAGCCCACAGCCCCGCCAAGAGCGACAGCACGGACAGCGCAATCAGTGGAATCCTTAGCCACGCGAGTGTCTTGTTCATTGAGGAACGCGGCTGATGTGAATGCGTCCGGCGATCCTCATCAAATGCTTTTGCTCGCGCACATCCGGGACGGTTGCATCTGCGTCTGAGTCGAATCCGTTGGCCGGTTCTCGAGCGCCGAGCGGCTCGAGTCATCCGTGGCGATGACTTTGGTCGCGGATCTAACGAGGCAAGCTTTCTGTGCCGCCTCCGCGAACATGTATCCGGAACCGCCTTGCCCGACGATGTTGAGCAATTTCGCTGGATCGAGGACCCGAATTCCTCCGAGCACGTGGACGCCATGCTCAAAGAACGGCTGTGGCCATAGAGGAGCGGTAGGTCCGGCGAGAACGCGGCGACGCGCGGCGGTCGCCCAGGTCAGAAGATCCTCCAGTCCACCCTCCACCAGTGCGGAACCAGTGATAATCACAACGCTCGCACGTCCCAGTTCCTGGGACGCCCGCTCGGTTGGGACCCAAAATCGACGCTCGTCGGGCCTAAGCGCCTGGGGGTGCTTGTCGATTATCCCAAGCTCGATCTTCTGGGACTTGAGCGCCTTGATAAATGGTACGAATGCACCCACCATCGCCACACGGTCTCCAGGAACGATCTCCGCCGCGTCAAGTGCGTCTGTGCCGATTCGAAGTGCTCCTTCTGGGAGACCAAGGCGATCGATTGCGGCAGCGGATAAAGCATTTAAAGTGGCGACGCCGAGTGCCCGTCGCAGCGGACTTGGCGACCATGCATACTCCGCCAATCGCCAGGCCTCTTTACCTACCAGTCGCCCCGCTGGCGGGGCTCCCGCAGCAGTCTTCGGGCAGCACACGGTGTCGTTCAGGTCGCGGGGCGTGAAAGCGACGCCAGCGTGTGCGGTCGATAGCTGGACCGCTGTATAAAATACGCCGATTCGTGCGTCTATTATCTGCGACTTGTCAGAGTAAGCCGTGCGTAAATCTTCAAACCACTCCTTAATGATGTTCATGGCTTTGAACCTGTGCGCCAGCGGCGCGCCCGATCCGCACACGCCAAACCTCGGGTCCCCGCTCCAGGTAGTCCCACGAGAACTGGCCCGTGAACTCAGCCTGAAACTGATAATACAAGGGCTTGGGATCGTGATCATTGATCAGGAGAAATGACTCGCCGGGACGGAGCTTGATGAACGTTTCGAGAATCAGAGGATGGCGTGAGCGTGGCGGGATTTCACGCACGTCGAGAGAGACATTCGGCGACTCCGCCTGCTGCGCAGCCCTTTGCTTTTCTTCTTCGTAAACACGATGCATCTGCCGGAGCGCGTCGCTCTGTTCCTGCTCCGGAGCGTACCGTTCCATCAGAGTGAAGTAGACATCTTCCTCCTTGCGCAGGTGAAGCCGAAGTACGGCACTGAGTTCGATCAGCAGACGCTCCAATTCGGCCGCGGCCGCAATCCGTTCCGATCCGGATGACCGCTCTAAACGCCCAACCGCACTCTCGATGCGATCAACCTGTTCCTCGAGAAATGTGTGATCGACGCACATTGTCGCCGTGGAGTTGGCGTTGTGAGCCTTGATCAGCGAATCGATGAGCCCGTACAGATGACGCTCCTCGCCGTGCGCATGCGGGAGTAGGTCGCCTCGAAGGAATTCGACGAGCTTCCTCCCGGCGGGCAATTCGTGCTTCTTGATGTCCGCTACCAGCGTCTCCAAAGTTGCGACCATTTGCCGATGATGCTTGCGGATTGCTTCTCCAACTTGAGCCACTATCGTGCCTCCATGGATTCAGGACCAACCGAGCTGTTTCTTTCCTCTTTCCGAAATCATTTGCGGTGACCACGGCGGGTCCCACACCAGTTTCACCTCGACCTCTTCGATGTCCTCAAACTGACATAGGATCGTCTCGCGTACCTCCTGGGCGAGGTAGGAATGCATCGGGCATGCTGGCGTGGTCATGGTCATCACGATGCGCACGCGGTCGCCCTTGCGCTCCGTGCTGTACACAAGCCCCAGGTCCACGATATTCACCCCGACCTCAGGATCGTTGACCTGCCGCAGCACTCGCAAGATGTCTTCGTTTTTGATCACGTCTCCTACCCCACTTGTGTCCTCTCCAGCCAAAGTTTTCCCACCCTGCTTGACAAACATTCCGCTTAATGTGTATTTTAAATACATGTTTAAGCCTTTGCAAGTGCCGTGAAATTGTTTTTCTGCCGGCCGACCTGACGAGCAAGGCACAGTTCTGTCTGAGCTTTTGCGTTAATTGCCGCGTCGATCATGGAACTCACGCTTTATACAGATTACGCGCTGCGCGTGCTGATGTACCTCTCTGTGCGTGGCGAAACTCGTTCGAACATCTCGGACATTGCGCAGCGCTACCACATCTCGAGGAACCACCTGGTTAAGGTAGTTCATGGTCTGGCTCGCGGCGGCTTCATCCAAAGCTACCGCGGCAAGGGCGGCGGTATCGCGCTGGCGCGCGAGCCGCGAGAAATCGGTATCGGCGATGTCGTTAGATACACCGAAGGACCGTTGCGTCCGGCCGAATGTTTCCGCGGAGCTGAGAACCAATGCGTGATAACCGGCGCATGTATGCTGACCGGCATACTCCGCGAGGCCTGCGATAATTTCTTAGCGACGCTCGACCGATACACTCTTGCCGATCTGCTGGCTAAGCGGAGCCGCCTAAACCGGCAACTGCATCTTCGGTCGGAAGTGGCCTACCCGTCGAGTTAGGAATTGTGTTCGCGCCCAGCTGAGGAATGCGAAACGACGCGATTCCGAAGAGGGGGGCAAGTCATGAAGCGGACGATGACGCTTTTCTGGCGCTCATACTGAGCTTCAGCAGCCGGCAGTGGTGAGATGCCGCGCACGTCTGGGAGCAGGGCGATCGACCTCGTGAGGAAGCGGCTGTTTGTGCTTCCGGCCAGGAAAATCGTCGAGGCCGGCCTCGTCTCCAGCTGCTCGCCGGCTGCTGGCATGAGTTTGCAGGGTCCGGTTCCGAGCGAGTGCACGCAGGTAAGCTTGCGCGGAGGATGGAGGCGGGATGCTGGGCGCCGCCGCCGGTAATCAGCTTCACGATTAAGCGGCAGGGGGCAATGAGAATGGGCTCGACTCGCGCTGAGCTCCAGCACTGGCGCGTCGACCCCTATAGAAAGACGGCCCAATGCGAACGCAGCCGCAGCTCCGCCGGGCGCGGCCGCGTGCGGAGGGAGTCTGGATAGAGCCGATCGCGGGGAAACTTGCCGATAGTGCAATAACCGGGCGCGTCGATCAGCGCCTGAACTCGCATGGCGATGAGACTGCGGGGATTCTGATGGACAGGATTTTCCCCGTACGATTCGGGGTTCATGCAGACGGTGACCCGGCGGCGCAGGCGGCTGCGGGCGGCGTTGAAACGCTCCTCAGCGGGAGCGGCCGGCAAGAGATTCGAGAGACGTTTATTCCAAGGCGAGTCTTCGTGAGGCGGAAGAATAGGCGCGGGCGATGATCGTGGGTGAAATCATCGGCGGTGGGAAGATCTACCCACGCTAGTCGGCGCGGGGGCTTCTCATTCAGGCCAACTCAGGCGGTGGCAAGTCGTGCCTGCTCCGTCTTTGCCGCGTAGCGCACCGGGATCCGGGCGTTTGTGCTGGATAACGCGGAAAACATCAGACGGTCCAAGGTGCTCCTCCAAATCTCGCGGCTGCTCCGTTGTCCGGCTGTGAACCCGTACTGCGCTTCGCATGACAAGGTTTTAGCTCAGCTGTGCTTCGGTGAGACCAGCGAGGCGTTCGCAGTCTCGAGGTCGATTCCTGATGCGCAACGACGGTAGTACCGCGGCCTGACGGACCTTAATCGATTGCGGTAACGAGGATGAGCGCGCTTTCCTCCAAAGCCTCAAGACTGTGAGGGATGCCGCGGTCTAAGCCCACCATCTCTCCAGCTGAGATGACGCGCTGGTCCGGGCCGCCGCTGAAGCGAATGGAGCCGGATACCAGTTGGACGGTAATTGGACCCTTTGTGCGATGCTCATGCAGATGGGCGCCTTTTTTGAGCACCATGAGCAGCACATTCAGAGCATCATCCTTTACGAGGCTTACGGCGTGACGATCCGCGGACTTCCATTTTTCCGTGCTCTTGAGACGCGCAATTTCGTCAGCAAATTTGACGGTCATCATTCCGCCCGCACAGGGACGAAGGGCTTGTCTACTATGCTCGCTCGTCATTTGAAACGCTCCCATTCAGCTCAACCGTACCCGGTGCTCTGATGCCGCTCGGCTTATTTCTGTGTTGCCCGTGGCAAGTCGGGCGCCCATTCGTGGTCAGAGCCTATACAATACCCTCGCGCTGCGAGTTGCCGCTAGGACCAAGGAGTTGCGTATGGCCGAAGCCGAAACTCTCTCGCCGTGGTGGCGGCGTTCAGCGATTGTTACGATGGTGGTGTGCTTTTGTGTACTCGGATGGCTCGCGAAGCTGACCTATTCCGGCGCGCCGCCGATTCCCGAACACGTTGTTGGCCCGGACGGGGCTGTACTGTTCACCGACCGTGATATCGCGGCCGGCCAACAGGTCTTTCTCCGCTACGGCCTGATGGAGAACGGCACGATCTGGGGACACGGCGCGTATATCGGACCCGACTTCTCCGCTGACTATCTGCACACGCTCGCGCTCGACGCTGAAGAGGCCGTCGCAGAGCGCCACGGCTTCGTCATGCAGGCGGCGCTGCGGCCCAGCCAGCGATTGATCGTCAACGCGGAAGTCGCGCAACTACTCAAACAGAATCGCTACGACCCGGCCTCGAAGACTCTCACCTTCACGGAGGCCGAGGCCGCGTCCTTCCAGCGGCAGATCGGCCTGTGGACGAAATACTTCCAGGATCCTGAAAAGAATGGGGGCCTTCCGCACAATTACATCAAGGACTCTGCGCAACTTCGCGAACTGACGTCATTCTTCGCATGGACGGCGTGGGCTTCGGTCACGGATCGGCCCGGGCGCAATTACTCGTACACGAACAATTTTCCCTATGATCCCGCGGTCGGCAACGTACCGACGAGTGGCGCCGTGCTATGGAGCGCACTCAGCTTGATCACGCTGCTCGGGGCGACGGCGGCGGTGCTGTTCGCATTCGGGCGGTTCGACTTCCTTGGATGGCGCGGGCGGCGCGGGCACGTGCATCCGAAGATGCTCCCCGGCGTGGCGACGCCCAGCCAGCGGGCGACGATCAAGTACTTCACCATCGTCACGCTGCTCTTTCTCGCGCAGGCGCTTGTCGGTGGCGGCACAGCGCATTACCGCGCCAGCGCCGGCAGCTTTTACGGAATCGATCTCTCCGCGATTCTGCCGAGCCAGATCCTGCGCACGTGGCATCTGCAGCTCGCAATTCTCTGGATCGCCGCATCGTACGTAGCGGGCGGACTATTCCTGGCGCCATCGATTGGAGAAAACGAGCCGCGCGCGCAGATCCTGTGGGTAAACGTGCTGTTTGTCGCGCTCGTGCTGGTCGTCGTTGGCAGCCTGCTTGGCGAATTCGCCGGAGTGCATCAGTGGATGGGGCGGCTGTGGAGCTGGTTCGGTGACCAGGGATGGGAATACCTGGACCTCGGGCGCGCGTGGCAGATGATGCTCGCGGCCAGTCTGGTGCTGTGGGTCGTGCTCCTGTACCGCGCGATCGCACCGCGGCTGCGCGGCCACGAATCGAGCGAACTCTCTGCGCTGTTCATGGCCGCCGCGGTCGCGATCCCGGTATTTTACGTGCCCGCGTTCTTTTACAACACCGCGTCGAACTTCACCGTCGTCGACCTGTGGCGATTCTGGGTCATCCATCTCTGGGTAGAGAACTTTCTCGAGCTGTTCGTGACCTGCGCGGTGGCGATCATCTTCTACCAGCTGGGAATCGTCTCCAGCACAACGGCGTCACGCGTCGTCTATCTTGACGCGCTGCTCTATCTCGGCAGCGGGATCATCGGCACGGGACATCATTGGTACTTCACCGGCCAGGCGCAGATCACGATGGCGTTCAGCGCCGTCTTCTCAGCGATGGAGGTCGTGCCGCTCACGCTGCTTACGCTCGACGCGTGGGATTTCGTCGCGCTGACGCGGGGGCGATGCGATATCTGCGGCGAGGATATTTCCGTACCGCATCGATGGACGTTTTACTTCCTGATGGCGGTGGGAGTCTGGAATTTCGTCGGCGCCGGTGTGTTCGGCTTCCTCATCAATATGCCGATCGTGAGCTACTTCGAGATCGGGACGATGCTCACGCCCAATCATGCGCACGCGGCGTTCATGGGCGTATTCGGGATGCTCGCGGTTGCTCTCATGGTCTTCGCATTCCGGCAGGTGACGCCCGATGAGCGATGGCGTGATACGGAAAAATACATCCGCGTCTCGTTCTGGGGGCTGAACGTCGGCCTAGCGATGATGGTCGTGAGCAATCTTTTCCCGGGCGGCGTTCTCCAGCTCTATGACGTGCTGCAAAACGGATACTGGCACGCCCGTAGCGCAGCATTCGGGCACAGCGTCCTGATGAACGCCCTCGAATGGGCGCGGCTTCCCGGAGATCTCATCTTCATCGTGGTCGGCGTCGTCCCGCTGGTAGTCGCCGCACTCAAGACGTTATTCGATCTTTACAGAACGCCGGATATAACACGGGGATAGGAGGTCGCGGGCGAAGCAGCGCGGGCGTTTTTTTTGGTGTTTTGGCGGATAACGCGGGCGAGCTCCCAAGTCTGCGCGAGGCGGTGGACGTGCTGCTGGTCGGCGCCAGCGGCGAGCCCCCCGCCAATCTCTTGTGCTTGACAAATGCGGACAGAATGCGGACAATCCGCACATTCGCCGATGTCCGAGAACCGAAAAGTGCTTGATTTTATTGGTGGAGCTGACGCGGATCGAATGCGCGACCTCCTGAACGCCATAGGCTAATCTCGGACAGAGCTCCTCCTCCATTATGTAACCCTTTGATTTAACTGCTTTTTCACATAAAGCGCATCTGAATAAACATCAAATGTTCCAACGTGTGCTTATCCGTGCTGGCGACTGGCGCGACATGAGGGCATAGCGGCAACATCATGACCGCCATGAGTGCCGGCACTATCCCTACGACGATCGTGAGCTACTTCGAGATCGTTCATGGGCGCATTCGGGATGCTCGCGGTTGCTCTCATGGTCTTCGTATTCCGGCAGGTGACGCCCGACATCTTTCGATAGGATGAACAATGCCAGCGTTTGGCTCGGGTCGATGAGCTTCGCGCGCGGCGACCGCGCTGGCAGCGGAGGAAATGATGTCTGATTTGCCGCACTAGAGCGCGCTCGCCCATCGCGGCTAACCATTGCGCATCGGGTGCGCAGTTCAACGAGCTCGACTGTGCTAAGAATCCTTTTAACAGATCCGCGGAAGTTGCGCCCCGGCGAGGACGTCGAGCAGGCGGGTCGTTCCGAACGCAGTTCGTAGCAGCACTCGCGGCGCCGCGCTTCGCGTGACGACGCCGATGCGGCGGGAGTCGCTGCCGAGCGGATGACGGCGCATCGCAGCAAGCACTTGGTCCGAAGCTCCGCTATGGGCGATCGCAACCAGTCTGCCCTCGCACGCCACATATAACGGATCGAGGCCGAGGATTTCGCACGCTGCGTGGACGCCGTCGCGCACCGGCACTGCCGTTTCCTCGATGAGTATTTCGACGCCGGCGCTGTTTGCCAGCTCGTTGACGACCGTGGCAACGCCGCCGCGCGTGGGATCGCGCATGCATCGAATCGCCCCACCGCTTTCCAGCATCAGGGAAACAAGGCCATTGAGCGGGGCGCTGTCACTGACGATCGTGGTCTGCAATTCAAGCCCCTCGCGTGCCGACATCACAGCGATTCCGTGATCTCCGATCGGGCCGCTCACTAAAACTGCGTCGCCAACCTGGATTCGCTCGGGTCCGAGCTCGATATTGCCTGCGACCACACCGATGCCGCTGGTCGTGATGAAGAGGCCGTCGGCCTTGCCGTGCTCGACGACCTTCGTGTCCGCCGCGATTACCGTAACGCCCGCACGGTCGGCTGCCGTGCGCATCGATTGAACAATCGCTTCGAGTTCCGCGATCGGAAACCCCTCTTCGAGGATGAACGCGGCCGACAATCCGATCGGCTGACCACCCGTCACCGCCAGATCATTGACCGTGCCGTTGACCGCGAGCGAACCGATGTCGCCGCCTGGAAATCGAAGCGGATTCACCACGAACGAATCGGTAGTGAACACTACGCGATTCGCACCGATTTTCAATTCGGCACTGTCGTTGAGTCGGTCCAGAAGTGGATTTGAAAGCGCAGGCAGAAAAACCTTGCTCACCAGTTCCGCCGTCAGTCGCCCGCCGCTTCCGTGGCCAAGCACGATGACCTCGCCCTTGCGAGCCGACACAGGACAGCCGGGTGAGGCCGGAGAGCCGTTCCTATCCGGATCGCTCATTTCGCCTCCGTCGCCGCTGCCACCAGCCGGCCGGCGCGAAAATAGGCGGCGCATGCGCCTTCCGTGGAAACCATCGGGGCGCCGAGCGGATGATCCGGCGTGCACGAGCTTCCAAAGGCCGGGCATTGTGGAGGTTTGAGCAGTCCGCGCAGCACCTCGCCGGCACGACATTCTATGGGCTCATTCGCGGGCGCCGGCGTCAGGCCGAACCGCCGAATCGCATCGTAAGCCGCATAACGATCGCTCAGGGCCAGCGCGCTTTTTGGCAGTGTGGCGAGTCCGCGCCATCGGCGATCGGCGAAGGTGAACACTTCCGCCATCAGACTGCGCGCGGTCACGTTGCCTTCGTTCCTCACTGAGCGCGCGTATTGATTTTCGACCTCGGCTCGGCCCTCTTCGAGTTGCGCCACACACATCGCCACGCCTTGCAGCAGATCCACGGGCTCAAAACCGGTGACAATTATCGGTACTTTGAATTTCTCAACCAGCGGCCGGTACTCGTCGATTCCCATGACCGTGCATACGTGGCCTGCCGCCAGAAATCCCTGCACGCGATTGTCGTCCGAACAAAGTATCGCCTCGATCGCTGGCGGAACGCGCACGTGCGCCGCGATAACGGAAAAGTTGGGGACCTTGAGGCGCGCGGCCTGATGCACCACCATCGCGGTGGTTGGCGCCGTCGTTTCGAAACCCACCGCAAAGAACACCACCTCGCGTATCGGCTCGCGGCGCGCAAGTTCGAGCGCATCGAGCGGCGAATAAACCACGCGCACATCCGCGCCGGCCGCGCGCGCGTCGAAAAGATCGCAGGTCGAACCGGGCACACGGAGCATGTCGCCGAACGAACATAGTGTGATCTCCGGGCGTTTGGACAGCTCGATCGCAAGGTCGATCATCTCGATTGGCGTCACGCATACGGGGCATCCGGGGCCGTGAACCAGCGCCACTTCGCGCGGCAGCAATTCATCGAGCCCGTAGCGGACGATGGTGTGGGTCTGCCCGCCGCAAACCTCCATGATGGTCCAGGGTCGCGTGATCGTTCCACGAATCTGCCCGATCAGCGTATGGACGACGGCCGCATCGCGAAATTCGTCGAGGAATTTCATCACTCGTCTTCCTCCGCGAGTTGCGTTTTGATTTCGCGGGCGAGTTCCAGCGTTCGCGCCGCTTCCTTCTCATCCACCCTGCTAATCGCGAAACCCGCGTGCACGATCGCATAATCCCCGATCAGCGCCTCCGGCACATAGGCGAGGCACACCTTGCGCGTGACGCCGCCAAAGTCGATTTCGCCCATCCGCAGACCCTGCTCATCGACGATCCTGACTATCCTGCCGGGAATGCCCAGACACATGACGAACCTCCAACGAGTCAGAGTTCAGGCGAGCGGCCGCGACGACGGCCTGCCCTAAAGCCAATCCGCCGTCGTTAGCCGGCACCCGGTGATGCACCAGGACGCTGAATCCTTCCCGCTCCATCCGCTCGATCGCCGCCGCTTGCAGCAAACGATTTTGAAAACATCCACCGCTCAACGCCACGACCTCGATGCCGCTTTTCACGCGCGCGTCCAGAGCCATTCGCACCGCAACCCCGGCCATCGTGTCGTGAAAAGCCCGCGCGATCCTGGCCTTCGGCGTTCCGTTTTCCAGATCTCCGATGATCGCGGCCAGTATGTCTCGGGTCTGGATAGCCTGGTCGCGGATCGAAAACGGATAGATGTGATTCGCCGGAGGCGAACTGCGCGCCAGCGTTTCCAGTTCGATCGCCGCCTGTGCTTCGTAGGTGATTTCGTTGCGCACACCAAGCAGCGCCGCGACCGCATCGAACAGCCGGCCGCAACTCGACGTTTGAACCGTGTTGATGCCGCGACCGACCATCGTCGCGAGAATGCGTGCATGTTCTTCGCCTACGAGCCCTGATATTCGATCGCCACACTTCGATCCGAACAGTGCGAGCAGGAATGCTGCGCCGATCCGCGCAGGGTGGCGGACCGCGGTGTCGCCTCCGGCAAGCGGCAGATACTGGAGGTGCGAAGCCCGGCGGAAGTCCTGATAGCCGGCGATCATTGCCTCGCCGCCCCAGATTGCGCCATCGAGGCCATAGCCGGTCCCATCAAAGGCGATACCGATCACGGGACCCTTATGGCCGTTTTCAGCCATGCACGCGGCGATGTGCGCATGATGGTGCTGCACGCCCATAGTTCGCACGCCAAGGCGCTCGGCTAATTCGCGCCCGAACGCTTGCGGATGCAGATCGTGAACCGCGACCTGCGGCCTAATACCGCTCATGGCGATCCATTTCTCCAACGAATCGCGAAAGTGATCCTGGGTCGCCATGCTCTCCAGCGTGCCGAGATACTGGCTCATCAGGGCGTTGCCATTCGCTAAAACGCAGAAGCTGTTCTTGATGTCGCCCCCCGTGCCGAGAATCGGAACAGACACCGCAACCGGCACGCTGAGTGAGCGCGGTGTGTGGCCGCGGCTTAGCCGAACCGGCTCCGGACCGCGCGGCCCGGCAATCCAGACGCCGTCATCGCAGCGCTGATGAATCGGCCGGTTGTGCAGCAGGAACGCGTCGACGCGGTCCGCGAATATGGCACACGCTTCATCGCCGTTCCGAGCCAGCGGCTCTCCCGGCCGATTGGCGCTGGTCATAACGAGCGGCCGAGCGGCATCACGCATGATCAAGTGATGCAGGGGAGAATAGGCAATCATTATTCCGACGTGGTCGTTGCCCGGCGCGATCCCACGCGCGAGTTCAGCATCCTGGCGCCTGCGCAGCAGAACGATCGGCGCGCTTGGCGACATGAGCAGCGCGACCTCGTCTTCGGAGACTTCCGCGAGGCGTCGTGCCGATTCGACTGAATCGACCATCACGGCGAGGGGTTTGTGTGAACGCCGTTTGACAGTGCGCAACCGGGCGACGGCTGCTTCACTGCTCGCGTCACAGGCGAGATGCACACCGCCGATGCCCTGAACGGCAACAATACCACCGTTGCGCACAATTGCGGCCGCGCGCGCGATGCAATCTTGACCCGCGCCCGCGTTTTTCCTCCCTGGCGCAGTCACTTCGAGCCACGCCTTCGGACCGCACTCGGGACATGCGATCGGTTCGGCTCTGAAACGCCGATTCGAGGGATTCAGATACTCTCGCTTGCATCGATCACACAACGGAAAGTCGCGTAGCGTCGTCTTCTTGCGATCGTAGGGCAGCGCGCAAACCACGGTGAATCGCGGACCACACGACGTGCAGTTGGTAAAAGGATAGCGATAGCGGCGGTCGGCGGGATCGAGGATTTCGCGCACGCAGTCGGCGCAAGCGGCGAGGTCCGGCGGAATGGTCGTCGCGGCGCGCCCGCGCTCACTCGGCAGCACGTAGAAATCCGTGTCGCTCTGGAGCGGCAAACGCTCGGCCTCGATGCTTTCGATCGCCGCTGCGGCTGGAAGTTTGGTCCGCAGGCGGCGGCGAAATTCGCCCAACACGGCGGGGTTCCCTTCGATCTCGATCTCGACTCCGGAGGGAACATTACGCACGAAACCTGCAAGCCCCAGTGATTTCGCCAACCGCCACACGAACGGCCGCAAGCCGACGCCTTGAACGGTACCGATTATGACCAGCCGCTCGCGCTCACGATCGTGGAATTCGGCGGCCAACGACCGCACGCGTTCAATGGCTCGGCACACCGCTTGGCGCCTTGCCGCGCTGAGTCCGCTGAGCTGAGCCGTCTTTCCAGCTGCGATTTCAATTCCGATCACTCTGCCCACAGACGGCTCGCGCCCCAGCTTTCGAGCCAGTTGAATTGCTGCGGCGACGCCAAAATCGTGCGAAGAAACGAAGCGCGCAGCAGAGCGGGCAAGTTCATCGAACGAAATTTCATGGATCGTTCCCGGCGGCGCACCCGAACGCACCGCATCGATGAGAATCACGGCGTCGACGTCCTCCAGCAAATCCACGAGCGTTGTACCCGGACGGTCGGCCGCGATCACTTCACAATTCGGCGGCGGCGCTTCCGCGAGCATTCGCGCAATCTCCAGCCCCGCGGCGTCGTCGCCGAAAGGACTGCCGATTCCGATGATCCGAATCAATGCCGTTCGATCTCGAGCTTCAGAAAGTGCGTCGAACACGAGATGCAGGGATCGTAGTTGCGAATCGCCACTTCGCTCATGTGCGTAGCCTCGGCCTGGCTGCGTTGGATGAGATCGGGTACCAACGCGCGCAGGTCGGCTTCTATCTGCGCCTGGTTCTGCGATGTCGGCGGCACGATACACGCCGAGTGAATCAGGCCGCGTTCGTTAGTTTCGAAGGCGTGGTAGAGCGACCCACGCGGCGCCTCGGTGATCGCACGCCCGACACCGGAGCGCACTTCGAACGACGCGGCAGGCGCGGATGGCGGCTGATAACCGTCGATTACTCTGACCGCCTCGTCGAACGCATACAGGACTTCGAGCGCGCGCGCGACGATGCTGGTGTATGGATTCGAATTGGGCCAGGGAATGTTGGTGTCGCGCGCGAGCGAGGTTACGTCCCGGCCCATCCGATCGAAATTCAGGTTCACGCGCGCGAGCGGTCCCAGAAAATAGGGTCCGCGGCCCTTCACCTTGCAATGCAACGCGTTCGAGTAGGGCACCTGATGCTCTTCGAAGAAATCGTCAAAGTCGTCGGGCGCCGCGTCGATGCCTTTGCTCGAGGTTATTCGTCCGTCGTTCATGGGATACTCGTCCTGATGCGATAGCGAGACGAATTCGATATCAGGGGCGACGGCGGGCAAGTCGAAGTGCGAGACCCAGCGCACGCATTCGACCGCGTCGTCGCGCACGCGGAGAAGCTGCTCGCGCAGATCGACGAGCTGATCGCGCCGGGGGACGCGGGTGAAGCCGCCGATGCACGCACCCACTGGATGCACCGAACGGCCACCGAGCGCTGCTACAATTGCGTTGCCGGCTTTCTTGATTCTAAGGCCGCGTTCCACCGCGTCGCGATTCTTGTCGGCCAGCGTGATGATGCTGTCGCATCCGAGGAAATCCGGCGCCGCCAGCATATGAATGTGCAGCGCGTGGCTTTCGATCCATTCGCCACAGAGGTACAGACGCCGCAGTTCGCGAACGGCCGGATCGATCGTGATGTCGTACAGGCGTTCGAAAGCGTGAACCGTACTCATCTGATATGCGACCGGACAGATGCCGCAGATCCGCGCAGTAAGGTCCGGCGCTTCATGCGAGTCACGTCCGCGCAGAAAGGATTCGAAGAACCGCGGCGGTTCGAAAATCTCCAGACGAAGCTCGATCAACTCGCCATCGCGCATGTGGATGCGCAAAGCGGCTTCGCCCTCGGCGCGGGCCAGATAGTTGACCTGGATAGTTCTACTTTTTGCCCGCCGCGATGGCATCCGCGATCTCTCGCCACGGCCGCACGTAGCCGTTTATTCCGCGCAAGCGGCGCACCGCGTCGTCGCCGATCACCCCCAGGCCAGCCAGCAATCGTGCGAACGATTCCATATTCTGATCGTCCGCCGGCCCGAAGCATCCATAGCATCCCCGATTGAACGCAGGACACAGTGCACCACATCCTGTGCGCGTCACGGGACCCAGGCACGGCTCGCCGCGCGCCACGACCACGCATACGTTGCCGCGCCTCTTGCACTCCATGCACACACTGTGCGCCGGCAGAACCGGCCGCGCTTTGGACAAGAGCGATCGCACCACGGCGAGAAGCTGATGCTTGTCCACGGGGCAGCCCCAAACCTCGAAATCGACGCGGACGTGCTCCGAAATGGGAGTCGACGTCGAAAGCGTCGAGATGAACTCCGGGCTCGGATAGACGACGCGCCTGTATTGCTCGACATCGGCCCAGTTGCGCAGGGCCTGAATTCCGCCCGCCGTCGCGCACGCACCGATCGTGACGAGGTAGCGGCTTTCTTCGCGCACCTTGATGATGCGGCGCGCATCGTCGGGAGTGGTGATGCTGCCTTCGACGAACGCGATATCGTACGGACCTTCGAGGGCGCGGCTCCGCGCCTCGGGAAAATAAACGAAGTCCACCTGCCCGGCGAGCTTGAGGAGTTCGTCCTCGGCGTTCAGGAACTGCAACTGGCAGCCGTCGCACGAGGCGAACTTGAATACTGCGACGCGAGGTTTCATATGCCCGATATACCGAACAGCTCCTGGACCGTGCGATATGAAAATATAGGCCCGTCCTTGCACACAAAATGCTCGCGGTATTGGCAGTGGCCGCAGAGCCCTACCGCGCACTCCATCCGCCGCTCCATCGAAAGGTGGATCGCGTCATTGCCGATACCCTTTTGCCGTAGCGCATGAGCCGCGAACCGCATCATCACCTCCGGACCGCACATCATGACGATCGACGACGGCGGCACCGTGAGCTCGTCGAAGAGTTCTGTCACTACGCCGATTTTGTAGTGCCAGCTTTTGTCGGGCTGATCTGCCGTCAAGTAAACCTTCGTGCGCGGTGCACGGCGCCACTCGTCGAAGCGCTCGCGGTAGAGAAGATCATTCGGTGTCCTGACGCCGTGCAAGATGTGCAGTTCGCCGTATTGGTCGCGGCGACGGAATATGTAGTTGATAAGGCCGACGACCGGGGCGCATCCGAGGCCTCCGGTGATGATCACAACGTCGCGGCCGCGGGCGTCTTCGACCGGCCATCCGTTGCCATACGGACCGCGCACTCCCACCATGTCACCGACCTTCCATCCGGCCATCACGCCCGTGACGCGCCCGGCAATCCGGATCGTATGTTCCAGGTTTTCGGAGTCGCCTGGATCGGAGACAATCGAAATCGGAACCTCGCCGACGCCGAAGGCGTAGAGCATGTTGAACTGCCCCGCCTTGAAGCTGTATGCGCGCCGCACGTCGCTGTCTACGAAGCGCATAGTGAAGGTGTAGATGCCAGCGGTTTCGGTTCGGCGCGCGGTAATGCGCGCCGGATATATCATGTAAGGTGTCACCGCTTCACCGGATGAGCGCGAATCGCGGCGACTTCCTCGGTCAGATCGATCCCTACCGGGCACCAGGTGATGCACCGGCCGCATCCGACGCATCCCGACGTGCCGAACTGATCGATCCACGAAGCCAGTTTGTGCGTGAGCCACTGGCGGTAGCGGTTCTCGATCTTCGGGCGGAAGTTGATTCCGTGGATATGCGCATGCTCGAGCGAGAAGCACGAGTCCCACTTGCGCACGCGCCGGCTCATGTTGCCGTCCAACTCTTCCTGGTCGACCACGGTATGGCAGAAGCAGGTCGGACAGACCATCGTGCAGTTCGTGCACGAAAGGCATCGCGATGCGACGTCTTTCCAGTGCGGGTTCTCGGCTTCATCGTAGAGCAGGCGGGGCAGGTCCGCGGTATCCAGGCTGCGCTGCATGCCGGCGGCGCATGCGTCGATCCGCGTCTTTTGCCGACACAACTTCGTCGTGCCCGGCGGCGCTCAAACCGAGCTTCGCCGCAATCGCTTCGCCAGCGGCTGAGCCGCTTCGCATCACGAAGCCTTGCTCCAACTCGGTCAGCGAAAGATCGAAACCGGTCGTCGCTTCCGGGCCGGTCTTCATCGAGACGCAAAAGCATGTCGGCGCGGAGCGGGTGCAGTTGACGGCGACCAGAAACGCATCCTTGCGCCGCGCCTGGTAGTGCGTGTCGTGAAAGCGGTCGTGCAGAAAAATCCGATCCTGCACAGCGAGCGCCGCGAGGTCGCACGCGCGCACGCCGATGAATGCGAGGCGTGGCGCCGCCGGCGCTACTTCGCTGACCTTGAAGCCGCGCCGTTCGCGCTTTACTTCAAGCAGCGTTTCCTCGGGCGCGAAAAAAAACGGCTTGAGCGAGCCCGCTCCGTTCACCACTCCGAAAATTTCTCCGGCAGCGCCCTGCGCCGAGCCGATAGCGGCCGGGCTCCTGCGTCTCGCGCATCGCGACCGCCAGGTCGGACACCTTGCGCACCTCGTCGAATGCCAACGGCGCCGTCGCGCGCGACCGGACCCAGGACCTTGAACCCTTCGCGCCACAGAATCGCGATGAGATCCTCGAGCGCGGTCTTGGGCATGTGCAGCGATTCACTCATGCGAAAATGCCCGCGAGAAAGAGACCGTCGCACATTGTCGATTTCGGCGAGCAATTCGCCGATGCCCTCGCCGCTCGAGTGCGGACGTTTTGATAACCCGCGCGTGCGGATTGATCGCACGAACGTATTCGGTCCATTCGTCGAGACTGAACGGCACGTGCGGAATCAAATCGCACTTGTTCAACACGACGAGGTGCGCGGCGCGAAACATCGGCGGATATTTGAGCGGCTTGTCGGTGCCTTCGGTGGGACTGGTCACCACCACGCGAAGCCGCTCGCCGAGATCGAACAGCGCGGGACAGACCAGGTTGCCGACGTTTTCGATGAAGAGCAGGTCGCCGTTGCGGAGATCGAGATGATGCAGCGCGTCATGGATCTGATGCGCATCCAGATGACAGCCGAGCCCGGTCTCCACCTGGCAGGCGATCGCACCGGCGGCGCGGATGCGCGCGCTGTCGCGATCGGTCGCCTGGTCGCCTTCGATCACCAGGATACGCCGGGATCCGCGCCACTTCGCGATCGTTGCTTCCAGAAGCGCGGTCTTTCCCGCACCCGGCGTACCCATCAGGTTGATCGCGAAGATTTCCCGCTCGCCGAAATGAGCGCGGTTGTGTTCGGCTTGCGCCGCGTTCGATGCGAGCAGGCGCTCATCGACGTCGATAGTGCGGACCGATGAGATGCCGCAGCCGCAAGTGTCACACATCGGCCACCTCGATTGCCCGAAGGATCATTTCATTGCCGGACAGAAGCTCCCCGCCGAGCCGTCCGCAGCCGGGGCATCGGCCGATCAAGCCGTCGAACTTGAAGACTATGCCACAGTCGACGCAGCGGCTGCGAGCGGCGATGGTGGTGACCGACAGTTCGGCGCCATCTACCCGGGTTCCTTCGCAGACAACGCGGAATGCGAAGCGTAGCGATCCTGGCACGATACCGGCCGCCGACCCGATGCACACACTGACGCGCACGACCCGCGCGTTGCTGCGATCGAGCTTTCGTTCGATCGCGCCCAGCAGGTCACGTGCGAGCGACAACTCATGCATTGTAGGCCTCACGCCAGTTCATTTCTGGGTCCGCGCTTATTCTACGTTCCGAGCGATTCTATCCACGAATGACATAGCTGCCTATCTCGGCAAAAGAACGCACGAGAAGGTTGGATTCCGGCCGCTTGTCAGGACGACAGAGCATCGTCTGGCGTTGCGAACATTCCCAAGGGCCGCTCTCTCGGGTGAGGAGCGCAGGTCGCCATTCGCAAAGTGATCGCGGCCGCGACGGCGCGCTCGAAGCGCGAGATTCCGCATTACTACCTCGGCACGCAGATCGACGTGAGCCGCGCGATGGCCCGGCTGCAGGCGGAAAACGAAGCGGCCGGTAACCGAACGGCTGCTGAATTCGGTGTTGCTGCTCAACGCGGTTGCGGTGGCGGTTCGCGAGATACCGGAGATGAACGGTTTCTGGATCGACGGCGCGTTCAAGCCGAATGCCGCGGTACACGTCGGCGTGGCAATCTCGCTGCAACAGGGCGCGCTGATCGCGCCGGCGATCCACGACGTCGAGAAAAAGCGCCTCGATGAAATCATGGTCAACCTGTACGACCTGTTGAAACGGGTGCGCGCCGGCGTGCTGCGCAGTTCGGAGATCGCCGACGCCACCATTACCGTCACCAGCCTAGGCGACCAGGGCGTCGAAATCGTTTTGGCATCATTTATCCGTCGCAGGTCGCGCTGGTTGGCTTCGGCAAGATCGCCGAGTGACCATGGGCGAGCAATGGGATGGTGGGAGCTAAGCCGGTCATCGTGGGGACGCTTGCCGCCGACCATCGGGCAAGTGACCGGCATCGTGGCGGACTCTTTCTCGCCGCCATCGAACGCCTGCTACAGGAGCCGGAGAAACTTGACAGACTATGATATCAAAACGCTGGTCATGGGCGAACTGAAAAAGCTCGCCCCCGAAGCCGACGCGGGCCAGATCGATCCGGCAATCGATTTGCGCGATAAGATCTGCCTCGATTCGATGGATCTGCTGAACCTCATGGCGCCATCCACGAGGCGACGGGAGTGGAAATTCCCGAGGCGGATTATCCTCGAATGGCGACACTTAACGGCTGTGTCGCATATCTGCCCACTAGCATCAAAACAAAATAACGAGGTCCTGTGGCTGCGACTCAGCACGCATGCGGACGGTTGGACGGTTAGCGTGAGCGGAGCCGAACATTCGAAGATCCCGCAAGCGTCTGCCAAAACCATCGCGCTCGACCGGACACCAGGGGAACTCGGGACCGGCGCTGAGCGCGGACTTATCACGTCGGAGGCGCGCAGAGTCGCAATTATGGATTTTCAGACTTCGAACCTTGACAGAAGCGGACACTTTGCGGACAATCCGGATATCCGCCTATGTTTGAGAACGAAAAAGAGCT